>NZ_JAHCDD010000113.1 GCF_018413525.1 Acidovorax sp. CCYZU-2555 | reverse complement strand
AAGCATGTAGAGAAGCCGCAAACGATGAAAGTGCCGCCACCCTGAAGCGCTTGCATGCAATCTTCATGAAGTTTGCTGCGCCGGCGACAGCCGCCGCTTGCCATTGGGCCCTGGAGCGCGCAAGCTGCGAGCGCGGCGCCGTGCCGCGCCATTTACCCGGGCCTGCCTTGATCCACCGCCACGAACTTCCGCTGCTGTTGACCGGACTGCTGAGCACGCTGTGCGGCGTGGGCCTGAGCCGCATGGCCTTTACCGCACTGATGCCGGCGCTGGTGCAGGCGCATTGGTTCAGCGCCGACCAGGCCGCCTACCTGGGCGCGGCGACGCTGCTGGGGTATCTGGTGGGCGCGCTCGGTGCGCATTGGCTCACCGAGCGCTGGAGCGTGCCGCGCGTGCTGCTGGGCAGCTTCATCGCGGTGACGCTGAGCTTTGCGCTGTCGGCCCTGCCCCAGCCGTTCGTCACGTTCTTTGCCTGGCGCTGCCTGGCGGGCATCGCCGCCGCGGTGCTGATGGTCGTCGGCCCGTCGGCGGCGATGGCGGCGCTGCCCCCGGCGCGGCGCGCGGTGCTCGGTCCCGTGCTGTTCGCGGGCGTGGGCGTGGGCGCGCTGCTGTCGGCCACGCTGATACCGGCACTGGTGCGGCTGGACCTTCCCTGGACCTGGGCCGCGCTGGCGCTGGTGTCGGCGCTGTGCGGCTTCTGGGGCTGGCGCGCCAGCCGGCAGATTCCCGCGGCCGCGGCGCAGCTCGTACGCCTGCAGCCCGCGGCGCCCGCCGCACCGCTGACCCCGCCAACAACCGGCCGGCTATGGCTGCTGCCCGTGCTGTGGCTCATGGCCGCCTATGCCTGCGACGCCGCGGGCTTTGTGCCGCATACCGTGTTCTGGGTTGACTACCTCGCGCGCGAACGCGAACTGGGAACGGCCTTCGGCGCGCTGCAATGGGGGCTGTTCGGCCTGGGGGCGCTGCTGGGCCCCATCGCCACTGCGGCCTGCGCCGCGCGCTGGGACTGGCACCGCGCCGTGGTCGGCGGCATGGCGCTCAAGACCGCGGCCGTGTGCATTCCCGTGGCCCTGCCCTGGCTGCTGCTGTCGGGGCCCGCGCCCCTGCTGCAGCTCGTGGCCTATGGCGTGTCTTCATTCATTGTCGGCGCGCTGTCGCCGGGCATCGCGGCGCTCACATCGGGGCGGCTGCTGCAGCTCGTCGGGCCGCTGGCGCACAAGCGCGTGTGGGGCTATGCGACCGCGGTATTCGCCACGGCCCAGGCGCTGTCGGGCACGGGAATGGCCTGGCTCTACGCGCAGTCGCACATCTACCAGCCGCTGTTCGCGCTGGCCGCGGGCCTGCTTGCGTTGGGCACGCTGCTGGCCTGGGCCAGCGGCCGGCGTTGAGTGGCTAATACAAGCCTTGAAGCGTCGTTGCGTTGCCTTGCCGTGCTATTCGCACTGTCTGCGGCAACGCGCCTGGCCGGCCGCGCCTAGCTTCAACCGCAAATCTGCGATTTGCTGGCTTGTCTTAGCCACTCTAGAACTACTCAAATGCCCAGATAGGCCTGGCGCACGGCCAGGTTGTCCTGGAGTTCGGCCATGCTGCTGGCGTAGCAAATCTGGCCTTTTTCGAGCACGTAGGCGCGGTCGGCAACGGCTTCGCAAAACGGCAGGTTCTGCTCCGACAGCAGAATGCCTATGCCCTGGTCCTTGAGCGCGAGAATGGTCTGCGCCATCTGCTCGACGATCAGCGGCGCAACGCCTTCCGACGGCTCGTCGAGCAGCACCAGCAGCGGCTGGCCCATCAGCGTGCGCGCCACCGACAGCATCTGCTGCTCGCCGCCGCTCATGCGCCCGCCCAGCCTATCGGGCATTTCGCCGAGGTTGGGAAACAGCGTGAACAGCCGCTCGGGCGTCCAGTGCGGCGCGGCGCTGCCGTCGGGCCAGTGGCGCGGCGGCTGGCGACCGACTTCGAGGTTTTCGCGCACCGTGAGATCGGTGAAGATGCGCCGGTCTTCAGGCACATAGCCCAGGCCCAGCCGCGCGATGCGAAACGCGGGCCAGCCCGCAATCGACCGGCCCATGCAGGCGACTTCGCCGCTGCTGCGCGCCAGCAACCCGGCAATCGCCTTGAGCGTGGTCGACTTGCCCGCACCGTTGCGGCCCATCAGCGCCACGACTTCGCCCGGCCCCACATTGAGCGCGATGTCGCGCAGGATATGGGCGGCACCGTACCAGCCGTTGAGGCCGCTGACTTCGAGAAGAGGTGCGGTCATGGCCTGCGCTTTCCGAGAATCTGTCCATGGCCCAGATAGGCCTGCTGCACGCGCGGATCGCGCTGTATCGCTTCGGGCCGGCCTTCGGCCAGCAGCCGGCCGCGCACCAGCACCAGCACGCGGTCGGCCTGGCCGAACACCACGTCCATGCTGTGTTCGGTGAACAGCACGCCCATCTGCCGCTCCTTGGCCAGCGCGCGCGTGAGCGCCATCAGCGCCAGCCGTTCGGCCGGCGCCATGCCGGCCGTGGGTTCGTCCATCAGCAGCAGCTGCGGCGCATGGGCCAGCGCCATCGCGAGTTCCACGCGCTTGACGTCGCCATAGGCCAGCGCGCTGCAGGGCCGATCGGCCTGGGCCGCCATGCCCACGCGCTCGAGCAGGGCCAGCGCATCGGTGCGCCGGTGGCCGGCCGCGCGGCGCCAGAATGCGAACACCTTGCGGTCGGCCGACAGCAGCGCCATCTGCACGTTCTCGACCACGCTCAGCGAAGCGAACGTCGCGGCGATCTGGAAAGTGCGGCCCACGCCGCGGCGCCAGACCGCGCGCGGCGACAGACCCGCGATCTCCTGGCCCGCGAGCCGCACCGAGCCGCTGTCGGGTGCGAGCTGGCCGCCGACCAGATTGAAGGTCGTCGACTTGCCCGCGCCGTTGGGGCCTATCAGCGCCAGCAGCTCGCCTTTTTCCAGCGCGAAGCCCACGCCGTCGACGGCCTTGACGCCGCCAAAGGCCTTGCCCAGGCCCTGTACTTCAAGCAGGCTCATGCGCGGCCCTCCGCACGTTGCCAGGTGCCCCACAGCTGGCGCGCGAAGCCCGCGATACCTTGCGGAAAGATCAGCACCAGCAGCAGCATCACGCCGCCCAGCAGCGCGCGCCAGTAATCGGTCTCGCGCGCAATGGTGTCGTGCAGCCAGGTGAACACGCCCGCGCCCACCAGCGGCCCGGCCAGCGTCTGCACGCCGCCCAGCAGCACCATCACCAGGCCATCGACCGACTTGGTGACCGACAGGCTGTCGGGCGAAATGCTGCCCTTGGAGAACACGAACAGCGCGCCCGCGAGCCCGGCCCAGAGGCCGGCGATCACAAAGCCCGCCCACTGCACGCCGCGCACATCGATGCCAATGGCTTCGGCGCGCAGCGCCGAGTCGCGCGTGGCGCGCAAGGCATAGCCCAGCGGCGCGAACAGCATGCGCCGCAGCAGCCAGACCGCGACGGCGACCAGGGCCAGCGTGAGCCAGTAGTAGGCCGCGCCCTGCGTCGCCCATTCGCTGGGCCAGACGCCCGTGAGGCCGTTGCTGCCGCCCGTGACCGCGTCCCACTGGAAGCAGATGGCCCAGGTGATCTGCGCGAACGCCAGCGTGAGCATGGTCAGGTACACGCCCGACAGCCGCACGCAGAACCAGCCGAATAGCAAGGCTCCGCCGGCCGCGCACAACGGAGAAAGCAGCAGCGCGGCCTCCATGGGCAGGCCGCTGGAGCGCACCAGCAGGGCCGCCGCGTACGCGCCCAGGCCGAAGTAGGCCGCGTGGCCGAACGAATGCATGCCGCCGGGTCCGAGCAGCGCGTGCAGGCTCGCGGCAAACAGCGCCATGATGAAGATGTCGGTCAGCAGCACCAGCGCGTAGCTGCTCTCGCCCGCGATCAGCGGCAGCGCGGCCCGCAGCGCCAGGCGGTCCCATCTCGCGGCCCGGCCGCGCGCGCCCGCGGGCACGAGCGGCGCTTCGGCGTCACCCAGCGCGCGCGCCGTGGCCTGCGGTCTGCCCATCAGGCCCCAGGGGCGCCAGACCAGCACCACGGCCATGACGACGAATTCGACGACCAGCGTCAGCTTGGAAAAAGAGATCGCGACGCCGCCGATTTCGACCAGGCCCAGCCAGATGCAGATGGCCTTGAGTTCGGCGATCAGCAGCGCCGCGACGAACGCGCCCGGAATCGAGCCCATGCCGCCGACCACGACCACGACAAACGCCGCGCCTATCGTCAGCAAATCCATGTCCAGATGCGCGGGCTCGCGCGGCAGCTGCAGCGCGCCACCCAGGCCCGCGAGCAGCGTGCCCAGCGCGAACACCGCGGTGAACAGCCAGGCCTGGTTGACGCCCAGGGAGCCGACCATTTCGCGGTCCTGCGTGGCGGCGCGCACCAGCGTGCCCCAGCGCGTGCGCGTGAGCAGCAGCGTGAGCAGACCCAGCACCACGGGACCGACCGCGATCAGCAGCAGGTCGTAGACCGGAAACTGCCGACCCAGGATATCGACCGCGCCTTCGAGCCCGGGCGCGCGCGGCCCGAACAGCTCCTCGGGGCCCCAGAGCCACAGCGCCGCGTCCTTGATCACCAGCACCAGCGCGAACGTGGCCAGCAGCTGGAACAGTTCGGGCGCCTTGTAGATGCGCCGCAGCAGCAGCATCTCGACCAGCGCGCCCAGCGCCGCCGTGACCAGCGGCGCGAGCAGCAGCGCGGGCCAGAAGCCGATATGGCTGCCCAGCAGACCGACCAGCGAATAGGCGACGTAGAGGCCCAGCATGTAGAACGAGCCATGCGCGAAGTTGATCGTGCGCGTGACGCCGAAAATCAGCGACAGCCCCACCGACACCAGGAACAGCGACGACGCGCTGGCCAGGCCATTGAGCAGTTGCACCAGCAGTCCGGACAGGCTCATCGCGCTTCCTTGGCGTTCTCGAAATCGGGCATGGAATTCAGACCGGCCCGCGCGCAGCGGGCCGGCAAAGGCAGGTCAGCGTCCTGCGGGACGCAATTGACGCACGGCTTCGTTGGAAGGCTGGTAATCCTTGCCATCGGCATAGTGGAAATCGACCATCACGCCATGCTGCAGCCGCTCGTCATACGCGGTCTTGCCCACATAGGCGCCCATGGTCGACTGATTGTCCTCGGGCCGGTAGGTGATGCGGCCGAACGGAATGTCGACCTGCAAGCCCTTGAACGCCGCGATCAGCTTCTCGGTGTCGGCGCTGCCGCCGGTCTTGCGCAGGCCGGCTTCCAGCGACTTGATCGCGCCGTAGCCGACGATGGTGCCCAGGCGCGGGTGCTCCTTGTACTTGTCCTGGTAGGCCTTGATGAAGGCCTGGTGCTCGGGCGTCTTGATGGCGTACCAGGGGTAGCCGGTCACGATCCAGCCCAGCGGCGCTTCCTTCTTCAGCGGCTCGAGGTATTCGGGCTCGCCGGTCAGCAGGCCCACGACTTCGCGGTCCTTGAACAGGCCGCGCGTATTGCCTTCGCGCACGAACTTGCCCAGGTCGGCGGAGAACAGCACGTTGAAGATCGCGTCGGGCTTGGCATCGGCCAGCGCCTGCACCACGCTGCCGGCGTCGATCTTGCCCAGCGCGGGTGCCTGCTCGGCGACGAACTCGACATCGGGCTGGGCCTCCTTGAGCAGCTTCTTGAACGTCGCCACCGCCGACTGGCCGTATTCGTAGTTGGGGTAGACGATGGCCCAGCGCTTTTTCTTCAGCTTCGCGGCCTCGGGCACCAGCATCGCGACCTGCATGTAGGTCGAGCCGCGCAGGCGGTAGGTGTAGCGGTTGCCCTGGGCCCAGACCACCTTGTCGGTAAGGGTTTCGGACGCAAGGAAGAAGCGCTTTTTCTGCTGCGCGTAATCGGTCAGCGCCAGGCCCACATGCGACAGGAAGCTGCCGGTGAGCACGTCGATCTTTTCGCGCGCATACAGCTCCTCGGCCGCGCGCACCGCGTCGCCGGGATTGCCGTTGTCGTCGCGGGTCACGAGCTCCAGTTTCTTGCCCGCGATGCCGCCGCCGGCGTTGATCTGTTCGACCGCCAGCTCCATGCCCTTCTTGTAGGGCTCGAGGAAGGCCGGCATGGCCTTGTAGCTGTTGATTTCACCGATTTTGATCACGCCTTGCGCGCCTGCCTGACCCCCTGTCAGCGCCAGCACCGCGGCCACCGTCCACGCTTGTCTTGTCATGCGATTTCCTTGGTTTGAATACGGACTGGAATGAAATGTACCCTTACAGCCCCTTATGCCCGACAATGTCCAGGTTTGCCCGCTTGACAGATGCCCGCCCCGTGAACGCCCCGCAGCCCTGCGCCGCGCTTCGCCAGCCAGCTCCTTACCTGTCTGACGCCGGGTTCCCGCTTCACTACATCTCTTTCACGCCATGAGTGCTTTCAACGAAGAACGCGTGCTGTCCGTCCATCACTGGACCGACCGCCTTTTTTCCTTCACCACCACGCGCGACACCTCGCTGCGGTTCTCCAACGGCCATTTCACGATGATCGGCCTGAAGGTGGACGGCAAGAACCTGCTGCGCGCCTACTCGATCGCCAGCCCGAACTACGAGGAACACCTCGAGTTCCTGTCGATCAAGGTCGACAACGGCCCGCTGACGTCCAAGCTGCAGCATATCCAGGTCGGCGACACCATCATCGTCGGCAAGAAGCCCACGGGCACGCTGCTGATCGACTATCTGCTGCCCGGCAAGAACCTCTACATGATCGGCACCGGCACCGGCCTCGCGCCCTGGCTGTCGGTCGCGCGCGACCCCGAGACCTATGAGAAGTTCGAGAAGGCCGTCGTGGTGCACGGCGTGCGCCAGGTCGAAGAACTCGCCTACCAGCAGCTGTTCGAGAAAGACCTCAACGAGCATGAATTCCTCGGCGAAATCGTGCACGACAAGCTGATCTACTACCCCACGGTCACGCGCGAACCCTTCCGCAACCAGGGCCGCATCACCGACCTGATCCAGAGCGGCAAGTTCGCGGCCGACATCGGCCTGCCCGAACTCAATCCCGAGACCGACCGCATCATGCTGTGCGGCAGCCCCGCGATGCTTGCCGACCTCAAGCACATGCTCGAAGAGCGTGGCTTCAAGGAAGGCAACACCACGACGCCCGGCGACTTCGTCGTCGAGCGCGCGTTCGTCGAAAAGTAAGCGGCGCTATCTGGGCGCAGCCTGCGCTCAGATGTTTTCACCCGCATGCGTGGGCAGCTTGCTGCCCGGCTGCTGCGCGACCCGGCCCAGCCGGCCGGTTTCTTTCGCGTGTCCGTCGCAGACCGCTTTCGCCGTCGCCGCGGCGAACAGCAAGATCGCCGACGAAAAATAGATCCACATCAGCAGCACGACGATGGAGCCCGCCGCGCCATAGGCCGACACCACGGCCGCCGTCGACAGATAGAACGCCAGGCCCTGCTTGCCCAGCGTGAACAGCGTCGCGCCGACCACGGCGCCGAACAGCAGAAAGCGCAGCGCGGGCTTGGGCCCCGTGCCTATGCGCATCAGCCCGACAAACAACGCCACCGCGACCGCAAAGGCCACGCCTTCGTTGATCACGCCGATCAGCGGCGCCATAGGCACGATGGGCAGCCGGCTTCCGGCCCAGGTCGTGAGCATGTGCACCGCGGTGGAAAGCACCATCGAGACCAGCAGCAAAAAGCCCAGCGCCAGCACATAGGCGAGGCCGCGCAGGCGCAATGTCGCCATGCGCCACCAAGCGGCGCGCTGCGCCGGCAAATCCTTCATCCCCATCTGCCACAGCTTCTCGAGCGCCGACTGCAGCTCGACGAAGACCCCGGTGGCACCCGACAGCAGCAGCACGAAACCGACCAGCGAAGCCAGGCTGCCTTCGGACGGCTTCTGTGCACTCTCCAGCGCGGCTTTGACCACCTGCGCACCGCGCTCGCCGATCACGGCCTGCACCTGGCCCAGCAGGTTGGTCTCGACATAGGAACGGTCGACCCACCAGCCCAGCAGGCCGACCAGCAGCAACAGCAGCGGCGCGAGGCTCAGAATGCCGTAGAAAGACATCGCTGCGCTCATGCGCAGACCATCGGCGGCGAGCCAGAGCTGGAACGCATCGATCAAGGGTTGGATGGGGCGTATCAGGACACGCCCGCGGCGCAAAATGGAATCAAGCAGAGGTGGCATGGAGCTTATCTTGACCCATGAAGCACCATCGCGCTATCAAAAATGCTCTTCCACAAGCCATTCCGCCCAAAGCTGCGAATAAACCTGACAAGTGGCGCCAGGCCAGGACGAACCGCAAACGCAGCGAGAATGGTCATTGGTCATGTGACCACCGATGTTTCATTGCGCACCGAAAGAATTGCCTTATGTCCCGTCCTCCCCGTCTCCTGCAAAACGGCGCCATGCCCCTGGCCGCGCTGGACCGCGATCTCGCCGAACAGTTCGATATCCACCGCCTAGACAAGGAAGCCGACCGCGCGGGCTTTCTCGCCGCGCATGGCGCCGAGTTCGTCGGCCTGGTCACCGGCGCCGGCACGGGCGCCAAGGCCGAGCTGGTGCGCGCCCTGCCCAATCTGCAGGTCGTGAGCAGCTTCGGCGTGGGCTATGACGCGCTCGACGAAGCCTCGCTGGTCGCACAGAAAGTGCGCGTCGGCTACACGCCCGATGTGCTCAACGATTGCGTCGCCGATCTGGCCTTCGCGCTGCTGCTCGACGTCTCGCGCGGCCTGAGCGCCTCCGACCGCTTCGTGCGCCGCGGCGAATGGACCAAGGGTCGCTTCGGCCTGCAGACGCGGGCCTCGGGCAAGCGCCTGGGCATCTTCGGCATGGGCCGCATAGGCTCGACCATCGCGCGCCGCGCCTCGGGCTTCGACATGGAAGTCGGCTACCACAACCGCCGCCCCGTCGAAGGCTCGCCCCATGCCTACAAGGCGTCGCTGCGCGAGCTGGCCGAGTGGGCCGACTACCTGGTCGTGGTGGCGGCCGGCGGCGCGGCCACGCGCCATCTGGTCAATGCCCAAGTGCTCGACGCACTGGGCCCGCAGGGCTTTCTGGTCAATGTGGCGCGCGGCAGCGTGGTCGACGAAGAGGCGCTGGTGCAGGCCCTGCAGCAGAACCGCATCGCCGGCGCTGGCCTCGATGTGTTCGAAGACGAACCCCGCCCCCTGCCCGCGCTGCTGACGCTCGACAACGTGGTGCTGGCCCCGCACATGGCCAGCGGCACGCACGAAACGCGCCGCGCGATGGCCGATCTGGTGCTGGAAAACCTGCACCACTTCTTTGCGACGGGACGTCCCAAGGCAGAAGTGCCCTGGTCGGCAGCCCTTTAAAGGTTTGGCATAACCGCAGAATCCCGTTCGTCCTGAGCCTGCCTCGCCGGCCGCGTCGAAGGATGAACGGCCTGCCCTCAGGCCAAGTTAGGCGCGAGCAGACTCCGCAACTGCGCCTCGTCCATCCCCCGGCGCTTGGCCATGTCGATCAGCTGGTCGTCGCCGATCTGGCCCACGTTGAAGTAGGTCGCTTCGGGATGGCCCAGGTAGAAGCCGCTGACGCTGGACGCGGGCATCATCGCCAGGCTCTCAGTCAGCGTCATGCCGATGTCGGGGCATTGCAGCGTCTCGAACAGCGCGATCTTCGCGGTGTGGTCGGGGCACGCGGGATAGCCGGGCGCGGGGCGAATGCCCTGGTACTTTTCCTTGATCAGCTCGGCATTGCTGAGCTGCTCGCCGGGCGCATAGCCCCACAGGTCGGTGCGCACGCGCTGGTGCAGGCATTCGGCAAAGGCTTCGGCCAAACGGTCGGCCAATGACTTGAACAGGATGCCCGAGTAGTCGTCGAGCTGGTCGATGAATTCCTGTTCCTTCTTCTCCATGCCCAGGCCCGCCGTGACGGCGAACAGGCCCGCGTAATCCTTGATGCCGCTGTCCTTGGGCGCGACGAAGTCAGACAGGCAGCGGCTGGGGCGCATCACGCCGTCGACGGCCTGCTTCTCGGTCTGCTGGCGCATGCCGTACCAGGTCAGCAGCACTTCCGTGCGGCTGTCGTCGGTGTAGAACTCGATGTCGTCGCCCACGCTGTTGGCGGGGTACAGGCCGATCACGCCGTTGGCCGAGAGCCAGCGGCCGCTGATGATCTTCTGCAGCATCGCCTGGCCGTCGGCCATGACCTTGCGCGCTTCCTCGCCCACGATCGCGTCGTCGAGAATCGCCGGGTACGGGCCGGCCAGGTCCCAAGTCTGGAAGAACGGGCCCCAGTCAATGAAGCGCGCGATCTCGTTCAGATCGAAGTTCTTGAACACGCGCCGGCCCAGCGCGCGCGGCGCGGGCGGCACGCGCGTGAAGTCGACGGGCGTGGCGTTGGCGCGTACCTTGGCCAGCGGCCACATCGGCACCTGCTTGCGGTTCGCATGCTGCAGGCGCACCTTGTCGTAGTCGGCTTCCAGTGTCTGCAGATACTCTTGCAGGCCATCGCCCAGCAGGCTCTGCGCCACGCCCACGCTGCGCGAGGCATCGGGCACATAGATCACCGGGCCTTCGTACTTGGGCGCGATCTTCACGGCCGTGTGCACGCGCGAGCAGGTGGCGCCGCCGATCAGCAGCGGCATCTGGCGGCTGCGGAAGTATTCGTCCTTCTGCATTTCGCCGGCGACGTACTGCATCTCTTCCAGGCTGGGCGTGATCAGGCCCGACAGGCCGATGATGTCCGCGCCCTCTTCCTTGGCCTTGGCCAGGATTTCGTGGCAGGGCACCATCACGCCCATGTTGACCACTTCGAAGTTGTTGCACTGCAGGACCACGGTCACGATGTTCTTGCCGATGTCGTGCACGTCGCCCTTGACGGTGGCGATCACGATCTTGCCCTTGGAGCGCACGTCCTGGCCCGCGGCCTGCTGCTGGCGCTTCTCTTCCTCGATGTAGGGCACCAGATGGGCCACGGCCTGCTTCATCACGCGCGCCGACTTGACCACCTGGGGCAGGAACATCTTGCCCGCGCCGAACAGGTCGCCAACGACGTTCATGCCGGCCATCAGCGGGCCTTCGATCACGTGCAGCGGACGACCGCCGCGCGCCAGTACTTCCTGGTAGGCCTCTTCGGTGTCTTCGGTGATGAAGTCGGTGATGCCGTGCACCAGCGCGTGCGCCAGGCGCTGGGCCACGGTCACGGGGTTGTCGGCGTTACCGCGCCACTCGAGGCGCTTGCTTTCGTCCTTGGCGCCGCTGCGCGCGGTCTCGGCGATCTCGACCAGGCGCTCGCCCGCGTCGGGCCGGCGGTTGAGCACCACGTCCTCGACGCGCTCGCGCAGGATGGGCTCGATGTCGTCATAGACGCCCACCATGCCCGCGTTGACGATGCCCATGTCCATGCCCGCCTGGATGGCGTGGTACAGGAACACGGTGTGGATGGCTTCGCGCACCGGGTCGTTGCCGCGGAACGAGAACGACACGTTCGACACGCCGCCAGACACCTTGGCGCCGGGCAGGTTCTGCTTGATCCAGCGCACGGCTTCGATGAAGTCGACGGCGTAGTTGTTGTGCTCTTCGATGCCGGTGGCGACGGCGAAGATGTTGGGATCGAAGATGATGTCTTCGGGCGGGAAACCGACTTCGTCGACCAGGATGCGATAGGCACGCTCGCAGATCTCGATCTTGCGCGCAAAGGTATCGGCCTGGCCTTTCTCGTCGAAGGCCATGACCACGGCCGCCGCGCCATAGCGCTTGACCAGCTTGGCCTGGTGCTTGAACGGCTCCAGGCCTTCCTTCATCGAGATCGAATTGACGATGCCCTTGCCCTGGATGCAGCGCAGCCCGGCCTCGATCACCGCCCACTTCGACGAGTCGACCATGATGGGCACGCGGGCGATATCGGGTTCGGACGCGATCAGGTTCAGAAAGCGCACCATCGCGGCTTCGCTGTCGAGCATGGCTTCGTCCATGTTGACGTCGATCACCTGGGCGCCGTTTTCCACCTGCTGGCGCGCGACGGCCAGCGCATCCTCGAACTGGCCGTTGAGGATCAGGCGCGCAAAGGCCTTGGAGCCCGTGACATTGGTGCGCTCGCCAATGTTGACGAACAGCGTGTCCTCGCCGACAAACACCGGCTCGAGACCCGACAGACGCATCGGAGGAATGGAAACTTCAGACGACATACAACTCACCTGCACAAAACAAGGGCCAACAGGTGAGCGTCGTTGCGGAATACGGAACCCCAAGCCTGACAGTGGGTCCGATGATGGGATCGGACCCGCCGCTGCAACGCTCCTTGGGGGTTAGCCCGGGATTTTAACGGGGATGCGCGGGGGTTGCCGTTGCTGGGGTTCTGGAGGCAGGGACGTTCATCCTTCGACGGGGCCGCCGAGGCAGGCTCAGGACGAACGTAAACAGCCGTTCACCCTGAGTCCTGAGCCCGTCGAAGGATCGAAGGGTGTCTTAACTACGAACCAACAGCGCTTACTTCGCCGTAGGCATAACAAATTCCGCGCCCTTGCCAATGCTCTCGGGCCAGCGCTGCATGATGCTCTTTTGCTTGGTGTAGAAGCGCACGCCTTCCTCGCCGTAGGCGTGCATGTCGCCGAACAGGCTCTTCTTCCAGCCGCCGAAGCCCTGCCAGGCCATGGGCACGGGAATCGGCACGTTGATGCCGACCATGCCCACCTGGATGCGCCGGCCGAATTCGCGCGCCACGTTGCCGTCGCGCGTGAAGCAGGCCACGCCGTTGCCGAACTCATGCGCATTGACCAGATCGACCGCCTGGGCGAAGTCGGGCACGCGCACGCAGGCCAGCACCGGGCCGAAGATCTCTTCCTTGTAGATGCGCATTTCGGGCGTTACGTGGTCGAACAGCGTGCCGCCGAGCCAGAAGCCGTTGTCGCAGCCCGCACCCGCCTGCGCGCCGTCGAAGCCGCGGCCGTCGACCAGCAGCTGCGCGCCTTCCTGCTCGCCCAGTGCGATATAGCCTTCGATGCGCGCGCGCGCGGCCTGGGTCACGATGGGGCCCATTTCGGCGGCCAGGTTCTCGCCGTCGAGCACCTTGAGCGTCTTCGTGCGTTCGACCAGCTTCTCGACGACCTTGTCGGCGACATCGCCGACCAGCACCGCGACGCTGATCGCCATGCAGCGCTCGCCGGCCGAGCCGTAGCCCGCGCCGATCAGCGCATCGACCACCTGGTCGATGTCGGCATCGGGCATCACCACCATGTGGTTCTTCGCACCGCCCAGCGCCTGCACGCGCTTGCCCAGGCGCGCTCCGGTTTCATAGATGTAGTTGGCGATGGGCGTGGAGCCGACGAAGCTCACGGCCTTCACATCAGGGTGCTCGATCAGCGCGTCCACGGCTTCCTTGTCGCCCTGGACCACGTTGAACACGCCATCGGGCAGGCCGGCTTTCTTCAGCAGATCGGCCATCAGCAGCGAAGCGGTCGGGTCCGTGGGGCTGGGCTTGAGCACAAAGGTGTTGCCCGCGGCGATCGCCACCGGGAACATCCACATCGGCACCATCACGGGGAAGTTGAACGGCGTGATGCCCGCGACCACGCCCAGCGGCTGGCGCAGCGTCCAGTTGTCCATGCCGGTCGACACCTGTTCGGTGAAGTCGCCCTTGAGCAGCTGCGGAATGCCGCAGGCGAATTCGATGATGTCGATGCCGCGCGCGACTTCGCCCTGGGCATCGGTGAACACCTTGCCGTGCTCGGCGGTGATCGCATGCGCGAGTTCGTCCTTGTGCAGGTTGACCAGCTCGAGAAACTTGAACATCACGCGCGCGCGGCGGATCGGCGGCGTGTCGGCCCAGGCGGGGAAGGCGGCGGCGGCCGAGGCCACGGCGGCGTCCACATCGGCACGGTTGGCCAGCGCCACGGCGCCGGTCACGGCACCGGTCGCGGGGTTGGTCACCGGCTGCGTGCGCAGGCTGTTGCCGGCCACGCGCTGGCCGTGGATGAAGTGGGCGATGGAGGCCGTCGAGATGGCTGCGTTCATGGAAAAGTCCTTGGGTCGTCGGTGAGCGATGCTCAAAGTGTAGGCAGGCACCGGCGCGCTGCCCAGTCCCGTGGCGTGAATTGATTGTTTAAATTGGTGAACAATGGCGGCATGAATTCCAACGATGCACTGAAAACCGAACAGCTCTGGTCGCACCTCTACTGGCTGGTGGTGCTGGAGCAGCAAGGCAGCTTCACGGCCGCGGCCGCGCGCCTGGGCGTGAGCAAGG
>NZ_JAHCDD010000112.1 GCF_018413525.1 Acidovorax sp. CCYZU-2555 | reverse complement strand
CGCCGAGACCGTCGCCGCCGGCGATCTGAGTCAGGAGTTCAGTTCCGATTTGCAAGGCGATTTCGGCCGGCTGCTGGGCGCGCTGGGCACCATGGAAGACACGCTCACCGAGCTGGTGGGGCGCATTCAGCAGTCTAGCGATTCGATCTGCGTGTCGGCCTCGGAGATCGATGCCGGCAATGTCGACCTGTCGCGCCGCACCGATGACCAGGTGGCGGCGCTCACGCAGACCGCGGCCAGCATGGAACAGCTCACGGCCACCGTGCGCCAGAACGCCGACCGCGCGCATTCGGCCAGCGGCCTGGCTGTGGGCGCCTCGGCCACGGCCGAGCGCGGCGGCATTGTCGTCGGCCAGGTGGTGCAGACCATGGAGGCGATCAGCGGCAGCTCGCGCAAGATTGTCGACATCATTCAGGTGATCGAAGGCATCGCTTTCCAGACCAATATCCTGGCGCTCAACGCCGCCGTCGAAGCCGCGCGCGCGGGCGATCAGGGCCGGGGCTTTGCCGTGGTCGCAAGTGAAGTGCGCAGCCTCGCCGGACGCTCGGCCGAAGCCGCCAAGCAGGTCAAGGCGCTGATTACGGCCAGCGTGGACCAGGTGCAAAGCGGTTCCGGCCTCGTGGGCCAGGCCGGCAAGACCATGCAGGAAATCGTCGGCGCGGTGGGCCAGGTCACTGGCCTGCTGGGCGAAATCTCGCAGGCGCTCAACGAGCAGAGCGAAGGCATTGCCCAGGTCAATCTGGCCGTGGCGCACATGGACGGCGCGACCCAGGAAAACGCGAGCCTGGTAGGCCAGGCCGGCCAGGCGGCGCAGGCGCTGTCGGAGCGCGCCCGCGACCTGCAGCTCGCGGTCGGGGCGTTCAAGCTCGATGACGATGATGGCGCCGCACCGGTGGTGCTCAGCCGCGCTGTTTCGATGCGGCCGGCGCTGGCGCTGGCGGATTGAGTTGCAGGTCCCAAGAGGGGCTTGACTAGAGTCAAGGCACCCTTCGACGCGGCCGGCGAGGCAAGCTCAGGGTGAACGGGGGCTGGAAAAAATGGGCGGACGCTGAAACCCGTTCGTGGTGAGCTCGTCGAACCATGAACGGTCTGCACTCTAGTACAGGCCGTTCATCCTTCAAAGCCCCAACGGCCCCAACGCCCCCCGCCCCTGGCGCACCAGCGTGGCATCGCCGCCATTGGCCATGGTCGTGAGATCGAGCACGGTGGTCGGCTCCTGCGGGCAGGCGCCGGCGTCGACGATGCCGTCGAGCAGCTTTTCAAAGCGTTCGCGGATTTCCTGCGGGTCGTTCAGCGGCTCGGTCTCGCCCGGGGGAATGAACGTGGACGCGAGCAGCGGCGCGCCATGCAGTTCGAGCAGCAGCAGCAAACCCTTGCGATCGGGCACGCGCAGGCCTATGGTCTTGCGCTGCGGATGGCTTACGCGGCGCGGCACTTCCTTGGTCGCGTCCAGGATGAAGGTGTAAGGGCCGGGCGTACCCAGCTTGAGCAGGCGGTACTGGCGGTTGTCGACCTGGGCGTAGTTCGCGAGCTCGGACAGGTCGCGGCAAAGCAGCGTCAGATGGTGTTTTTCGTCGATCTGGCGGATGCGGCGAATGCGCTCCACCGCGTCGCGGTCGTCGAGGTGGCAGACCAGCGCATAGCTCGAATCGGTGGGCACGGCCAGCACGCCGCCTTTTTGCAGCAGCGTCGCGGCCTGCTTGAGCAGGCGCGGTTGGGGGTTGTCGGGGTGGGCTTCGAAGTACTGGGCCATTTGCAAGCGCTCCGTGGCAAGGGAAAGGGAAGGTCAGGGCTGCTGAATGCGCTCGGCCAGCAGTTCCCAGACAGGGGTCAGCGTACCGGCCAGCAGGGGCAGGGCCCCGAGTTCGGTGCGCGATTCGAGCGGGCTGTGGAAATCGCTGCCGCGCGAGGCGGCCAGGCCGAATTCCTTGGCCATCGAGGCATAGGTAATGTATTCGGCGGCCGAATGGCTGCCGGTGACGACTTCGACCCCCTGGCCGCCATGCGTCTTGAATTCGGAAAACAGCGCGTATTCCTCGTTGGCCGAGAAACGGTAGCGCGCGGGGTGGGCGATGACGGCCACGCCGCCGGCGCCGGTGACCCATTGCACGGCGTCCTGCAGTCGCGCCCAGCGGTGCGGCGCGAAGCCGGGCTTGCCTTCGGTCAGGTATTTGCGGAACACTTCGCCCATGTCGCGGCAGACCTTGGTCTCGACCAGAAAGCGCGCGAAGTGGGTGCGCGAAATGAGCGCCGGGTTGCCCACGTAGCGCAGCGCGCCTTCGTAGCTGCCGGGAATGCCGGCGAGTTCGAGCTGGCGCGCCATTTCGAGCGCGCGCGGGCCGCGGCCGCCGCGAGTTTCCGCCAGCCCTTGTTCGAGCGCCGCGTTGTCGGCATCGAAGCCCAGGCCCACGATATGCACGGTTTCGTTGGCGAACGTGACCGAGATTTCTACGCCCGTGAGATAGGCCAGACCTTCGGCCCGGGCCGCGGCCATCGCCTGTTTCTGACCGGCGATTTCGTCATGGTCGGTCAGCGCCCACAGCTCCACTTCATTGGCGCGCGCACGCGCTGCCAGTTCGGCGGGAGTCAGCGTGCCGTCCGAGAAGATGGAGTGGCAGTGCAGGTCGGCGTTGAGGTAAGTGGTCACGGACCCATTGTAGGCCGGGCTTCCTGGCATTGGACCGGCCAGGCCATAGTACTTGCCCCCGGTATCAGCCGTTGGTCTGCGCGCCTTCGAGCAGGAATTGCACGCGGCGCTCGCCACGCCATTCGTTGACGTCGAGGCGGAATGCGATCAGCACGCGCTCGGGCAGCGGGTCGGTGTGGCCGAACCAGATGCCGTCGACGGGCTGGCCGCGGTGGCGCAGCTTGAGCGACAAATGCTTTTCGCCGACCAGGCGCTGCGACAGCACGTCGACTTCCTCGCTGAACGTGGGCGCGGCAAAGCCCTGGCCCCAGACTTCCTGGTGCAGCTTGTCGACCAGATCAGCATGGCAGTACTCGGGCGCGAGCGGGCCGTCGGTCTCTATGCGCCGCGTGAGCGTCGCCGCGTCCAGCCATTCCTTGGCGACCTGGGCCAGCGCCTGGTCGAAGACCTCGAAATGTTCCTCGGCGATGGTGCAGCCCGCGGCCATGGCATGGCCGCCAAAGCGCAGCAGCACGCCCGGGTGGCGCTTGGCCACCAGGTCGAGCGCGTCGCGCAGATGAAAGCCCGGAATCGAGCGGCCCGAGCCCTTGAGTTCATGCTCGTGGCCGGGCGCGGCGCTGGCCGCGAACACAAAGCTGGGGCGGTGCAGCTTGTCCTTGATGCGCGAGGCGACGATGCCGACCACGCCTTCGTGGAAATCGGGGTCGAACACGCTCACCGCCGGCGGCGCTTCGTCGCCTTCGTCGAACAGGCTTTCGACCATCAGCAAGGCCTGCTCGCGCATTCCGCCTTCGATCACGCGGCGTTCGCGGTTGATCGCGTCCAGCGTCTGCGCAAGCTCTGTCGCGCGGCCGCGGTCTTCGGTCAGCAGGCATTCGATGCCCAGCGTCATGTCGGCCAGCCGGCCCGCGGCGTTGATGCGCGGGCCCAGCGCAAAGCCGAAGTCGAACGTGGTGGCGACGCGCGACTTGCGGCCCGCGGCATCGAACAGCGCGGCCACACCGGGCTGCATCTGGCCCATGCGAATGCGCTTGAGGCCCTGGGCCACGAGGCGCCGGTTGTTGGCGTCGAGCTTGACCACGTCGGCGACCGTGCCCAGCGCGACCAGCGGCAGCAGCGGCTCCAGCCGCGGCTGGCTGTCGCGGTCGAAAACATTGCGCGCGCGCAGCTCGGCGCGCAGCGCCATCAGCACATAGAACATCACGCCCACGCCGGCCATGGACTTGCTCTCGAAAGTGCAGCCCGGCTGGTTGGGGTTGACCAGCGCATCGGCCTCGGGCAGCGCGGGGCCGGGCAGATGGTGGTCGGTGACCAGCACCTGCATGCCCAGCGCACGCGCCTGGGCCACGCCTTCGACGCTGCTGATGCCGTTGTCGACGGTGATCAGCATGTCGGCGCCGCGTTCCTTGACGCGCCGCGCGATCGATGCCGTCAGGCCGTAGCCGTCGACCACGCGGTCGGGCACGAGATAGTCGACATGGCGCGCGCCCAGTAGACGCAGGCCCAGCACCGCGACCGCGCAGGCCGTCGCGCCGTCGCAGTCATAGTCGGCGACGATGCACAGCCGGCGGTCGCTGGCGATGGCGTCTGCCAGCAGCCGCGCCGCGGCGTCGATTCCCATCAGGCCCGAAGGGGGCAGCAGGTGCTTGAGCGCATCGTCGAGTTCGGCGGCCGAGTGCACGCCGCGCGCCGCATAGAGCTGGGCCAGCAGCGGGTGTATGCCCGCCTGCTGCAGGGCCGACAGCATGGCGGCGGGAATGTTGCGTTCGATGATGTTCATAGCATGGAGGGCAGATCGGGCAAGCCCTTTGGCTTGAAGATATTTTGGACTTTTTGCCAAGCGCCGGCGCGCTGCGGCCGCCAGGTCAGCGCATTGCGCTCGCCGCAGAGCGTCAGCTCCACCGTCTCGCCGCGCAGATGGGCGGCCAGCAGTTCGCGCAGCAGGCCGGCGTCGAGCGCCTGCCAGGCCTGGCCCCAGGCAGGCCAGTTTTCCTGCAGCGCGGCCTGGCGCAGCGCCGTCAGCGCGGGATCGACCGGCAGCGGCTGCACGGCAACGGATTCCTGCAGTTGGCCCGCGCCATGCAGCCAGAATGCGTTGACGGGCGCCAGGCCGCGCGCCGCGCGCTGGTCGTTGAACGCATGGGTGTAGAGCAGCATCTGCACTTCGCTGTGCAGGCGGTTGATGGTGCGCGCGGTCTGCGCGTCGGGCAGCCAGCGGCGCACATCGCGGCCCAGCACCCGGTCCAGCGAGGCCGTGCGCAGGCCGGCCAGCGGCGCGCCGCTGGCGAGCCAGCGGTCGGGGCGCTGGTATTGCAGCGCGATGCCGTCTTCGGCGAACCAGGGCGCGAGAATTTCCAGCAGCGCGCGCGACTGCGCTTCGTCCAGGCCCAGCTCCGCGGGGTCGGTCATGTGCACGGTGTCGGCGCCTATGCGCCAGTGGCAGGGCGACATCCAGGCCCAGGCCTGGGCCTGCGGCGCGGGGTCGGCGGCCTGCTGTTCCCAGGCGGCCCAGGGCACGCCGCTTTCAGGGACGGGCAGTTGCAGCGCGCGCGCCCAGGCGCGTTCGTGCGGCGGGCAGAAATCGGTTTCCTCGCCCAGGTCGCTGCGCACCAGCGCCGCATGCTGGAGCAGCTGCTGCAGATGCGGCAGCTGCAGCGTGGGCCACAGCGCGGTCGCGCCTTCGGACGCGCTGGCGAAGGCAATGGTGTGGGCGAGGGCGGAAGAGGGCTCGGAGGCAGACGGGGTCGGGCGCATGGCCGCTATTGTCGGCCAGCGCGCGTTTCTGCGGCCGGGTGAGGTCTCCTGCGCATTCCCAGGGACATGCGCTGGCAATGCCACAATGCGACCACCATGCAAATACCTTATGAGCTGGCCTTGGGCTGGCGTTACACCCGTGCGGGACGCGCAACGCGCCGCAATGGTTTCATCTCCTTTATCTCCGGTGTGTCCATGCTGGGCATCGCGCTGGGCGTCGCCGCGCTGATCATCGTGCTCAGCGTGATGAACGGCTTCCAGAAGGAAGTGCGCGACCGCATGCTGGGCGTCGTTTCACACATAGAAATCTTCGCGCCCCAGGGCGCGGCCTTGCCCAGCCTGGAACGCACGCTGGCCGAAGCCAGGCGCAACCCCGCCGTGGTGGGGGCCGCGCCGTTCGTGTTTTCCCAGGCGCTGATCGCGCGCGGCGAAGACATGAAAGGCACGCTGGTGCGCGGCATCGATCCCGCGCTGGAGCACGAAGTCACCGATCTGGCGCCCGCCAATGCCGACGCCATCAAGCAGCTCGTTCCCGGCGAGTTCCGCGTGGTGCTGGGCGTGGAGCTGGCGCGTTCGCTGGGCGTGCGCACGGGCGATGCGGTCACGCTGATCGTTCCCGGCGGCCAGGTCACGCCGGCCGGCGTGGTGCCGCGCCTCAAGCAGATGACGGTCGCCGGCACTTTCGATTCCGGCCACTACGAATACGACTCGGCGCTGGTGATGCTGCACCACGAAGATGCGCAGCGCCTGTTCCGCCTCGAAGGCCCGACCGGCGTGCGCCTGAAGATCAAGGATCTGCACGAAGCGCCCCAGGTGGCGCGCGAGCTCGCCGACACGCTGACCGACCACCTGCTGATACGCGACTGGACGCAGCAGAACAAGACCTGGTTCTCGGCCGTGCAGCTCGAGAAACGCATGATGTTCATCATCCTGACGCTGATCGTCGCCGTCGCGGCCTTCAATCTGGTCTCGACGCTGGTCATGACCGTCACCGACAAGCGCGCCGACATCGCCATCTTGCGCACGCTGGGCGCGAGCCCGCAAAGCATCATGACCATCTTCATGGTTCAGGGCGCAATGGTCGGCGTGATCGGCACGCTCGCCGGCCTGGCGCTGGGCCTGGGCATAGCGATGAACATCGACGTGATCGTTCCCGCGATCGAGCACGCGTTCAACGCCAGCTTCCTGCCCAAGGACATTTATCTGATCAGCAAGATGCCCAGCGAGCCGCAAAGCTCCGACATCGCGCCGATCGCCGTCATTTCCCTGATCCTGTCGTTCGTGGCGACGATTTATCCCAGCTGGCGTGCCAGCCGCGTGAACCCTGCGGAGGCGCTGCGTTATGAATAATTCCCAAGCTGTTGTATTGCAGGCGCGCGCGCTCAGCAAGCGTTTCACCGAAGGCCGGCTCGACGTGCAGGTGCTGCGCAGCGTCGATCTGTCGGTGGCCGCGGGCGAGACCCTGGCCATCGTCGGCGCCTCGGGCTCGGGCAAGAGCACGTTGCTGCACCTGCTCGGCGGCCTCGACGCCCCGAGCGAAGGCAGCGTCTGGCTCAAGGGCCAGGAGCTCAACGACCTGTCGCCGCAGGAGCAGGGCAAGCTGCGCAACCAGCACCTGGGCTTCATCTATCAGTTTCACCATCTGCTGCCCGAATTCAGCGCGCTCGACAACGTCGCCATGCCGCTGCGCATTCGCCGCCTGCCCGTCGATGAATGCCGCGAACGCGCGCGCCAGATCCTGACCCTGGTGGGCCTGCAGGACCGCGTCCAGCACCGTCCCTCCGAACTGTCGGGCGGAGAGCGCCAGCGCGTGGCGATCGCGCGCGCGCTGGTGACCGAGCCGGCCTGCGTGCTGGCCGACGAACCCACGGGCAATCTCGACCGCAGCACGGCCGACGCGGTGTTCGCGCTGATGCTGGGCCTGGCACGCGACAAGGGCACGGCCTTCGTGATGGTCACGCACGACGAATCGCTGGCCGCCAAGTGCGACCGCGTGGTGCGTCTGGTGCAAGGTCAGCTGGGCTGAGCCAGGGCGCGCCGCGATGGCTTTCTGGATAGACACCCACTGCCACCTCGACGCGCCTGAATTTGACGCGGACCGCAGCGAAGTGCGCGCCGCGGGTCGCAGCGCGGGCGTGGTCCACTGCGTGATTCCCGCGGTCGAGCGCAGCAACTGGGCCACCGTGCGCGAACTCGCGCATGCGGGCGGCGACAGCTACGCGCTGGGCATTCACCCGCTGTACACGCCGCAGGCGGGCGAGGGCGACCTCGATCTGCTCGCGTTGGAACTCGCCGCGCACCGCGCCGATCCGCGGCTGCTGGCCGTGGGCGAAATAGGCCTCGATTTCTTCGTTCCCGGCCTCGACGCCGAAAAGCAGCTGCAGATCTACCGCGCGCAGATCGGCCTTGCGCGGCGCTTCGATCTGCCGGTCATCCTGCATGTGCGCCAGTCGAGCGACAGGCTGCTGCAGCAGCTGCGCGCCACCAAGGTGCGCGGCGGCATCGCCCATGCGTTCAACGGCAGCGCGCAGCAGGCGCAGGTGTTCATCGATCTGGGCTTCAAGCTGGGCTTTGGCGGCGCGCTGACCTACGAGCGCGCGCACAAGCTGCGCCGGCTCGCGGCCGAGCTGCCGCTGTCGGCGCTGGTGCTCGAAACCGATGCCCCCGACATTCCGCCGCACTGGGTCTACACCACGGCCGAGCAGCGCGCCGCGGGCCTGCCCCAGGGCCGCAACAGCCCGGCCGAGCTGCCGCGCATCGCCGAAGTGATGGCCGGGCTGCGCGGTATTTCCGTCGAAGCGCTGGCCGAGGCCACCAGCGCCAATGCCTGCGCCGCGCTGCCGGGGCTGGCCGCGCTGAATACCGCCTGACCAGCGCGCAGCACTGGTTTCGGGCCAGAATGCTGCCACATGACTTTGTCCGCGCGATCGCTTTCCCCCTCTGCCACCGTGCTGCCGGCGGACGACGCACGCCTGCAGGGCCTGGCACCCGTGGTCGGCCCGCGCACGCAGCTGCTGGTGCTGGGCAGCTTTCCGGGCGTGGCTTCGCTCGCGCAGCAGCAGTACTACGCCCATCCGCAAAACCAGTTCTGGCGCGTGCTCCAGGCCTTGTGGCCGCAGCATCCCCAGCCGGGTGCGCAGGACTACGCGGGGCGCTGCGCCTGGCTGCTCGAACGCGGCCTGGGCGTCTGGGACGTGTACGACAGCTGCGAGCGCGAGGGCAGCCTGGACGCGGCCATACGCCGCCCGCAGGTCAATGATTTCGCCGCGCTGCGCGCGCACTGCCCGCAGCTGCGCGTGATCGCGCACAACGGCGCAGAGAGCTTTCGCCATGCGGACGCGGCGCTGGCGGCCTTGCATCTGCCTGGCAGCGCGCCGCTGCAGGCGCTGAAGCTGCCTTCGACCAGTCCCGCGAACGCGGGCTGGAGTTTTGAACGTAAACGCGCGGCCTGGCATGAAGCCCTGGTCGCCGCTGGATTGGTGACAACGTGACGACCCACAAGAAAAATGACAGCGTAGAGCTGCCCGAAGTCAGTGTTTCGGACGATGGCGAAGTGCGCCATCTGCACCTGGGCACGCCCTGGATCCAGGGCTCGATGCGGCTCAAGGAGCCGTTCGCGCTCGAACTCGAATACGTGCAGCGCATGATGGCCTGGCTGCTGTTCGTCGACCCGGCCAGCGTGACCAAGCGCTATGCCGTGCAGCTGGGCCTGGGCGCGGGCGCGATCACCAAGTTCTGCCACAAGAAGCTGCGCATGCAGACCACGGCCATCGAGCTCAACCCGCAGGTGATCGCCGTGTGCCACAGCTGGTTCAAGCTGCCGCCCAACGGCCCGCGCCTGCAGGTGGTGCTGGCCGATGCCGCTGAAGAAATCCGCCGCCCCGGCTGGGAAGACCAGGTCGATGCGCTGGCCGTCGATCTCTACGACCATGACGCGGCCGCGCCCGTGCTCGACAGCGCCGAGTTCTACGCCGACTGCCGCGCGCTGCTGACCGAAGACGGCTGCATGACCGTCAACCTGTTCGGTCGTTCGTCGAGCTACGAGAAAAGCCTGGCGAAGATGGCGCAAGCGTTTGGCGAAGACGCGCTCTGGGCGTTCAAGCCCACGCGCGAAGGCAATACCGTGGTGCTGGCCCAGCGCACGCCCTCGCGCCCGGCGCGCGCCGTGCTCGACGAGCGCGCGCAGATGATCCAGTCGCGCTGGGACCTGCCCGCGGCGAAGTGGCCGCGTGGTTTCAAACCGGTCGTAAAACGCTGAAAGGCAGTGGCGGGCGGGCGCTGAACAGGGGCACAATGGCAACCATGCAAGTCAGCTCCACCACCTCTTCGTCCTCGTCGGCCGGCAGCTCGCGCGCCACGGCCAGCCAGATCGCGCAATTGCAAAAGCAGATCCAATCCTTGCAAAAGGACCTCAAGGAGGTCGCAACGTCCGAAGGGGACGTGAAAGTCAAGGAAGAAAAGCAGAAGCTGCTGCAGGCCCAGATCATGGCCGTGCAGGCCCAGATCGAAGCCCTGCAGCGCGCCCAGCAGCAGGCGCAGCTGCAAAAAGCCCAGGCCCAGCAGCCCGAGACCAAGACCGAAGAAAAGGACAGCGAGCGCCGCAGCCAGGCGGTGAGCACGCTGGGTTCGCAGGTTGACACCTTCGCCTGATTCCGCGCGCGTGGTCGCGCAACGGCTCGAACCCGGGCCGCTGCAGTGGCGCGCCATCGTGCGCTGGCTGCAGGCCGACGGCGTCATCACGCCCGCTGAAGCCGAGCGCACCATCGTGCGCTGCTCCCAGGCCGAAAGCAGCCTGCATCCGCTGGTGCGACTGGCCCATGTGGCCATGGAACGCGCCGATGGCGCGCCGGCGTTCGATGTCGAGGCGCTGACGCAATACGTGGCCCAGCGCTGCGGCCTGCCTTATCTGCGCATAGACCCGCTGCGCGTCGATGCGGGCCGCGTCGCCGAGACCATGAGCGCGAGCTATGCCGAGCGCCACAAGGTGCTGCCGGTGCAGGTCACGCCCGACGAAGTGGTGGTCGCCACCTCCGAGCCGCTGATCGACGACTGGGTCGCCGAAGTCGAGCGCCAGGCGCGGCGCAAGGTGCGCCGCGTCATGTCGAACCCGCTCGACATCAAGCGCCTCACCGCGGAATTCTTCGCGCTCGCCAAGTCGGTGCGCGCCGCGCAGAAAAGCGGCGGCGCGGCCAGCAGCGCGAGCTTCGAGCAGCTGGTGGAGCTGGGCAACGCCAACAAGCAGCTTGACGCCAACGACCAGGGCGTGGTGCGCGTCGTCGACTGGCTGTGGCAGTACGCATTTGACCAGCGCGCCAGCGACATCCACCTCGAGCCGCGGCGCGAGCAGGGCGTGATCCGCTTTCGCATCGACGGCGTGCTGCACCCGGTCTACCACCTGCCCATGGGCGTGCTCAATGCCATGGTGGCGCGCGTCAAGCTGCTGGGCCGCATGGACGTGGTGGAAAAGCGCCGCCCCCAGGACGGTCGCATCAAGACCCGCAATCCGCGCGGCGTCGAGGTGGAAATGCGCCTGTCCACGCTGCCCACGGCGTTTGGCGAAAAGATGGTGATGCGCATCTTCGACCCGGACAACGCGGTCAAGGATCTCGCCGGCCTGGGCTTTGCGCCGCACGATGCCCAGCGCTGGGAATCGCTCATGCGCAGCCCGCACGGCATCATTCTCGTGACCGGCCCCACGGGATCGGGCAAGACCACCACGCTGTACGCGACGCTCAAGCGCATCGCGACCGAAGAGGTCAACGTCAGCACGGTCGAGGACCCGATTGAAATGATAGAGCCCAGCTTCAACCAGACCCAGGTCCAGACCCAGCTGGACTTCGGTTTCACCGAAGGACTGCGCGCGCTGATGCGCCAGGACCCGGACATCATCATGGTCGGCGAGATCCGCGATCTGGCCACGGCCGAGATGGCGGTGCAGGCCGCGCTCACCGGCCATCTGGTGTTCTCCACGCTGCACACCAACGACGCGCCCAGCGCGGTGAGCCGGCTGATGGAGCTGGGCGTGCCGTCCTATCTGATCAATGCCACCTTGCTGGGCGTGCTGGCCCAGCGGCTGGTGCGCACGCTGTGCCCGCTGTGCAAGCAGGCCGACGAGGCGTCGGCGCGCGACGATCTGGCCGAGGCGGTCAAGCCCTGGAAGCTCAATGGCGGCTACCGCCCCTACCAGCCCGTGGGCTGCACCGAGTGCCGCATGACGGGCTTCAAGGGCCGCACCGGCCTGTACGAACTGCTCACCGTGAGCGAGGCGCTCAAGGATCTGATCCATGCCAACCCGTCGATGGACGGTCTGCGCCGCCAGGCCGTGGCCGACGGAATGCGCCCGCTGCGCCTGGCGGGCGCGCTGCGCGTGGCCGAAGGCCTGACCACCCTGCCCGAAGTCATTGGCGCCACGCCGCTGCTGGGCTGAGGCACCCCTCGGTACAAACCCTTGGGGACTGCGCCTGCGGGCTTTGCCGACATCGCGCAAATCCAGTCTGCATGCGGGCTGCAGCCCGATTGCAAGCCGCAGCAAGCAGGCCGCATTGAATGGCCTTTGTAGGTGGAATCCACATTCAGACACAAGTTCTCTGGCCCCACAATCGCGTCATCGTGATTTCCGTCTAGGAGACATTTTTGTGAAAATCAAGAGTCAAAAAGACTTTTTTGCCGGGTTGATGTTTTTGGTCATCGGTCTCGCTTTCGCGATTGGTGCCATTGACTACAACATCGGCACGGGTGCGCGCATGGGTCCCGGGTATTTCCCGCTGATCCTGGGCGTGTTGATGTCGATTCTCGGTATCGCCATCGGCGCCAAGGGCCTGATCGTTGAAACCGCTGATGGCGACAAGATCGGCAAGTGGGCGTGGAAGCAAGTCTTCTTCATCCTGGCTGCCAACTTCGCGTTCGGCATTTTGCTGGTCGGTGTTCCTGCACTGGGTATTCCCCAGTTCGGCCTGATCGTCGCGATCTACGGCCTGGTGTTCATCGCCAGCCTGGGCGGCTACTCCTTCAACACCAAGGAAGTTGCCATTCTGGCGACCTGCCTGGCTGTGGGTAGCTATGGGGCTTTCGTCTGGGCGCTGAATTTGCAGTTCCCCGTGTGGCCTAGCTTCATCACGGGTTAAGGGAGCATCGTTCGTGGAACTTTTTGACAACCTGGCACTCGGCTTCGGCGTTGCCTTTACCTTCCAAAACCTGATTTACTGCTTCATCGGCTGTTTGTTGGGTACCCTCATCGGCATCTTGCCGGGCATCGGCCCCGTGGCGACCATCGCCATGCTGCTGCCCGCAACCTACGCCCTGCCTCCCGTGGCGGCGCTGATCATGCTGGCCGGTATTTACTACGGCGCGCAGTACGGTGGCTCGACCACCGCGATTTTGGTGAACCTGCCGGGCGAGTCCTCGTCGGTGGTGACCGTGATTGACGGCTACCAGATGGCGCGCAAGGGCCGGGCGGGACCCGCGCTGGCGGCTGCCGGCATCGGTTCGTTCTTCGCCGGTTGCGTGGGCACCATCATTCTGGCTGCGTTCGCTCCTCCGCTGACCGAAGTCGCGTTCAAGTTCGGCCCTGCTGAATATTTCTCGCTGATGACCCTGGGCCTGATCGGCGCCGTGGTGCTGGCTTCGGGTTCGCTGCTCAAGGCCATTGCCATGATCGTGCTGGGCCTGCTGTTCGGCATGGTCGGTACCGACGTGAACTCCGGCGTTGCCCGCTACAGCTTCGACATCCCCGAACTGACCGACGGCATCGACTTCGTCGTGATCGCCATGGGTGTGTTTGGCTACGGCGAAATCATTGCCAACCTGTCCAAGCCCGAAGACGACCGCGAAGTGTTCACCGCCAAGGTGACGGGTCTGATGCCTACCGCGGAAGACTTCAGGCGCATGTTTCCAGCCATGCTGCGCGGTACGGCCCTGGGCTCCTGCCTGGGCATCCTGCCCGGTGGCGGCGCCATGCTGTCGGCCTTTGCTGCCTACACCATTGAAAAGAAGACCAAGCTCAAGCCGGGCGAAGTTCCTTTCGGTCAAGGCAATATCCGCGGTGTGTGTGCTCCCGAGTCGGCCAACAACGCCGGTTCGCAGACTTCGTTCATTCCCCTGCTGACGCTGGGCATCCCCCCGAACGCCGTGATGGCGCTGATGGTGGGCGCGATGACGATCCACAACATCCAGCCTGGTCCCCAGGTGATGACCAGCAACCCCGAACTGTTCTGGGGCCTGATTGCCTCGATGTGGCTGGGCAACCTGATGCTGATCATCTTGAACCTGCCGCTGATCGGCATCTGGATCAAGCTGCTGACGGTGCCTTACCGCTGGCTGTTCCCCGCCATCGTGCTGTTCTGCGCGATCGGTGTGTACGGCACGAAGAACAGCGAGTTCGACGTGTGGATGGTGGGCATCTTTGGTTTTGTCGGCTACGTGTTCCACAAGCTGGGCACAGAACCCGCACCGCTGCTGCTGGGCTTCATCCTGGGCCCGATGATGGAAGAAAACCTGCGCCGTGCGCTGCTGCTGTCGCGTGGCGACTGGAGCGTGTTCGTGACGCGTCCGATCTCCGCCAGCTTCCTGGTGCTGGCCGTGATCCTGCTGATCATCGTGCTGCTGCCTGCGGTGAAGAACCGCCGCGAAGAAGCCTTCGTCGAAGACTGACAAAGCTGCAGGCCCTGGCACCAGGGCATGTCAACAGAAACGGCACCTTGGGGTGCCGTTTTTTTTGCCTGTTTGCCGCTGTGTCCCATGCCGAGCTGGGCGCTCGCCGCGGCTGTACAGGCCACAATGGAGGCTGGCATCACAAGGTTCCCATGCTTGCTCCGACTCCTCCGGCGCAGCACCCCCAGCGGGTGCTGCTGCACAATGAAATCCATGCGCGTCCCGCCGAAGTGATGGCCGCGCCGCTGGCCATCACGCAGGTCGTGATGTGGGCCGATGCGGCCCAGCGTGAAGCCAGCCGCAGCCATGTGGCGCGTCTGCTGCGCGACCACCACCAGTCTCCGCCCGACGACAGCACCACCCATCTGCGCTGCGACCTCGGCGCGTTTCGCCTGCGCTGGGAGCTGCACACCGAATTCGTTTCCTGGACGT
>NZ_JAHCDD010000111.1 GCF_018413525.1 Acidovorax sp. CCYZU-2555 | reverse complement strand
GTGAGCTGCACGCGCAGCAGCTGGCCGTTGCGCGCATCGGTCAGCAGATAGAGCCAGCCGTCGGGCCCCTGGCGCACGTCGCGCACGCGCTGGCCCAACTGCGGCAGCAGCAGGTGCCGCGCCGTGACCTTGCCGTTTTGCAGCGTCAGGCGTTCGAGCATCTGGCTCTTGAGCGCGCCCACCACCATCTGCCCTTTCCAGGCCGCGCCATAGCGGTCGCTGGTGATGAAGGCCATGCCTGACGGGGCGATCGACGGCACCCAGTAATGCGCGGGCTGCTCCATGCCCGGCTGCGCGGTAATGCCCTTGCCGATCGCGCCGCCGCCATAGTTCTCGCCGTAGGTGATCACCGGCCAGCCATAGTTCTTGCCGGCCATGGGCTGGTTGACTTCGTCGCCGCCCTGGGGGCCATGCTCGTGCACCCAGAGCTGGCCGTCGGGCGCGAGCGCCGCGCCCTGGGGGCTGCGGTGGCCGTAGCTCCAGATCTCGGGCAGCGCGTCGGCGCGGCCGGCTGAGGCGCCCCCGGCTGAGGCGCCCCCGGCGAACGGGTTGTCGGTCGGCACCTTGCCGTCCTTGCGCACGCGCACCAGCTTGCCGAAATGGCTGCGCAGGTTCTGCGCCTCTTCCTTGGCGGTCGAGCGCTCGCCCAGCGCCAGGAACAGCGTGCCATCGGACTTTCCGCCGACTTCGCGCTCGACGATGCGGCAGCCGAAATGCAGGCGGCTCGCGTACTTGGGCTGCTGCGAGAAGATCACCTGCACGTTCTCCAGGCGCGTCGCGTCGGCGGAAAGATTGGCGCGCGCCAGCGCCGTGCTGTTCACGGCGGTGTTGCCGTCGGCGCCGGGCTCGGAAAAGCAGAAGTACAGCGTGCGGTTGCGCTCGAACTCGCTGTCTAGAATCACGTCGAGCAGGCCGCCCTGGCCGCCCGCGGCGATCTTGGGCAGGCCGGCCAGGGGTTCGCGCAGCCGGCCGTCGGCTTCGACGATGCGCATGCGCCCGGGGCGTTCGGTGACCAGATAGCGGCCATCGGGCAAAAACGCCAGGCCCCAGGGGTTTTCGAGCCCGCTGGCAATGGCCTTGGCCTCGACGCGCGGCGCGTCGGCGCTGTCCGGCGTGGCCGCCAAAGGATGCGCGCCGGCCGGCGCGGCCCCCGCCAGGGCACCCGCGAAGGCAGCGATGAGGAGGGTGAACTTGGAACGCATGGGCAGACTTCTCCAGATGGGGAAAACAAAGGGCAGGGTCCGGGCCCCGCAAGGGACCAGGCTCTGCCAGCATAGTTTTGTGCGCCTTGGCGCCGCTGCCCATACCCCTGCAATCCGCTTGACTAAATCGCGCGGCCTCTCACAGGTGTATAACCTCCACCCTTTGGGGTGCGTGTGCCCGGTGGGAGCGTGCGCGCCTTTTACCTGAAGGAAAACAATTCATGGGCGCGCAGTGGAAATCGAAGGGCAAGGCACAGGTTGCCGATGCCAAGGGCAAGCTGTTTGGCAAATTGGCCAAGGAAATCATGGTCGCCGCACGCGGCGGTGCCGACCCGGCAGCGAACTCCAAGCTGCGCCTGGTCGTGGAGCAGGCCCGCAAGGTGTCCATGCCCAAGGACACGCTTGAACGCGCCATCAAGAAGGGCGCGGGCCTGACGGGCGAAACCGTCAATTTCGAACATGTGATCTATGAAGGCTATGCGCCGCACCGCGTGCCGGTGATGGTCGAATGCCTGACCGACAACGTGAACCGCACCGCGCCCGAAATGCGCGTGGCGTTCCGCAAGGGCCAGATGAGCGCCGTGGCCTGGGACTTCGACTATGTGGGCATGATCGAAGCCGAACCCGCGCAAGCCGGAGCCGACGCCGAAGTGGCGGCGATCGAAGCCGGTGCGCAAGACTTCGAAGCGGGCGACGCCGAAGGCAGCACGCTGTTCCTGACCGACCCCACCGATCTCGATCTGGTCAGCAAGGCGCTGCCCGCACAAGGCTTCACGGTGCTGTCGGCCAAGCTCGGCTACAAGGCCAAGACGCCCATCAGCGCGGCCAGCCTGAGCGCCGAACAACTCGAGGAAGTGCAGACCTTCCTCGCGGGCATCGACGACAACGACGATGTGCAGAACATGTTCGTCGGCCTGGTCGACTGATCACTTTGCCGGCCGGCGTAATGCCGGTCTCGCCATCAAGCCCATTGAGTCACTTGCTGACGCAATGGGCTTTTTTGTTTCTCGGGCACGAAGTACAGTTTTAGGCACAGTGCGCAATTGTCGATCCCGGCGTGGCTCACCAACGGGGGCAGCGAGCAAGGGCCGCCGCGCAGCGAGGCTGCCGTTCCCCCACCGAAGGATGAGGGGGGAAACCGCGTAAGCGGCTCAGGGGGCAATTATTTCGTGCCGAAGATGCGGTCGCCGGCGTCGCCGAGGCCGGGAAGGATGTAACCGTGGTCGTTGAGCTCACGGTCGATCGCGGCCGTGTAGATCGCCACATCGGGGTGGGCCTTCTGCATGGTCGCAATGCCTTCGGGCGCGGCCAGCAGGCACATGAACTTGATCGACTTGGGGTTCAATTGCTTCAGACGCGCGACGGCGGCCGCCGCCGAGTTGCCCGTCGCCAGCATGGGGTCGACGACGATGATGTCGCGCTCGGCCATTTCAGCGGGCATCTTGAAGTAGTACTCGACGGGCTGCAGCGTCTGCGGATCGCGGTACAGGCCGATATGGCCGATGCGCGCGCCGGGCACGACATTGAGCATGCCGTCCAGAAAGCCGTTGCCGGCGCGCAGGATCGAGACCAGCACCAGCTTCTTGCCGTCGATGACCTTGCCGGTCATGGTTTCCATCGGCGTATCGATCTCGATGTCCTGCAGGGGCATGTCACGCGTGATCTCGTAGGCCATCAGCGTGCTGAGTTCGCCGAGCATGCGGCGGAAGCTGTTGGTGCTGGCCTCCTTGCGGCGCATCAGCGTGAGTTTGTGCTGCACCAGCGGGTGGTCTATAAGATGAACTTGGCTCATGTGTGTTGTAGGTTCGACAGGGTAATGGAGGGCCAGCGGACCAGGTCCGCGGGCCGGTGGCGGCCAGGCATCAGTCCGCGAGGAAGCGGGCGTAGCGATTCAGGTCCACATTGCCGCCACTGATGATGATGCCGACACGGGCTCCCGAGAGCTCGATGCCGCCATGCAGCGCTCCGGCATAGGCCAGGGCACCAGTGGGCTCGACCACGATTTTCATGCGTTCGGCGAAAAAGCGCAGCGCCTGAACCAATTGCTCGTCGGAAACAGTAAGAATGTCTTCGACCGCAGGCTGGATCAGCGCAAAGGTGATATCGCCCAGGGACTGGGATTGTGCGCCATCGGCGATGGTCTTGGGCGTGGGAATGCGCACCAGCGCGCCGCTGCGCAGCGATTGCTGGCCGTCATTGCCGGTTTCGGGCTCGACGCCATAGACCTTGCACTGCGGCGCGAGTGCCTGCGCCGACAGCAGACTGCCCGACAGCAGGCCGCCGCCGCCCAGGCAGACAAACAGATAGTCGAGGTCGGGAACCTCCTCGAACAGCTCCTTGGCCGCCGTTCCCTGGCCGGCGATCACGTCGGCGTGGTCGAACGGCGGGATCAGCGTCATGCCGCGCTGCTGGGCGAGCTGGGCGCTGATGGCTTCGCGGTCTTCGGTGAAGCGGTTGTAGGTCACGACCTGGGCGCCATATTCGCGCGTCGCCGCCATCTTCGCGGCCGGCGCGTCTTCGGGCATCACGATCACGGCCGGCATTTCGAGAATGCGCGCCGACAGCGCGATCGCCTGCGCATGGTTGCCCGACGAGAACGCCAGCACGCCGCCCTTGCGCTGGGCGTCGGTGAAGCGCGACAGCGCGTTGTAGGCGCCGCGGAACTTGAACGCGCCCATGCGCTGCATGTTCTCGCACTTGAAGAACAGCTGCGCGCCGAAAAGTGCGTCGGCCGTGCGCGAGCGCTTGACCGGTGTGCGGTGTGCGACGCCCTCGAGCCGCTCGGCGGCCGCTAATACGTCTGCGTAACTGGGAAGGGTGGCGGTAGAGGGCATGGGACGCTTTGTAGAACGTTGGGGAAGTTGTAAGCCCATCATAGCGAGGCGCCAGCCCTTCTGAAGCGCTGCGCGCCTTTCGGGATCGTTTGCGTGGCGTGTGCCGAAAAACCGGATTTCGTTCCCTGGAAATGCTTTTTCAAATGTAAAAAAATGAAACTTTTCTTGTATTTCGGAAATTTCACGAATTTCTGAAATTAAAGCAATGTCTTCTATAGGAGTCAGATAAAAATGACTCTTATTTACATTTCAATGCCTTTTTATGGGGGTATCGGGTCAATTCCTCGGCTCTGCGCGCGAGATGGCGGCTGTTGCGGGCATTACGGAGGTGGAAAGCAGCCGCTGACGCCGGTTGAAAGCCGAAGCGTGGATAGAACCTTTCGTTGGATTGATATATGTCAAGTCAATGAGGGCGAGGCCCTATTGCTTTGTGTGTCTTTTTGTATGTGTAAAAGATGTGCAACGATTCGCGCACTTTTGTAGTTCAACCACGAAAAGAGCACAACAATCATGTACGTGAAGACCCTGGTGGCAGCCCTGTCGGCTGCTGCGTTCATGGCTCCTGCCAGCCTGCTGGCACAGCCCACAAACAATTTCACACTGATCCAAGGCAAGACCCAGGAACTGGGCAAGCTGGTTGCGGCCGCCAACGGCCAGACGGCCTACACGCTGCTGACCGACTCGCCCAAGAGCGACGAGAAAGCCGCTGCACTGGCCGCTTGCGACAAGGCTTGCCTGTCGCAGTTCACACCCGTGAAGGCCTTGAGCGCCAAGCCCCAGGGCTGGTTGCTGGCCCAGGGCCTGGTCGGTGCCGTCAAGCGCGCCGACGGCACGCTGCAAGCCACGTTCAACGGCCACGCGCTGTACACCTTCGCCGGTGACAAGGCCGCGGGCGAAGTGCACGGTCAAGGCTTCAACAAGGTGGCTTACGCAGTTACCACCGTGGGCAAGATCAACACGGCCGCTCCAAAGGTCGCGCAAGCCACCGCCGCCGTGAAGACGGTCGCTCCCGTGGACGCCGCCCAGTTCGAACTGGGCAAGGACAAGTACGCAGCGACTTGCGCCGGCTGCCACGGCCCCAGCGGCGAAGGTGCGTTCGGCGCGCCTTTGAAGGGCAACAAGATGATCGGCAACGACGAAGCCTTCATCAAGCAGATCCTGGTCGGCAGCGGCGACATGCCCAGCTTCGCACCCATGCTCGCGGACGCCGATGTGGCCGCGATCGCCACCTTTGCACGCAATGCCTGGGGCAACAAGCTCGGCGGCATCACCGTGGACCAAGTCAAGAAACTGCGCTGAGCACCGGTCCCGAGCGAGCGCCGTTTCGGCTGCGCGCTCCGGCCCCCTCACGCCTTGCCACCTATTTGACGGAATTTGCATTCATGAATTTCAAGACCCTTGCCTTGGCTGCTGCGATCAGCGCCACTTTCGTGCCCGCAGCATTTGCTGACATGGCCGCCTACCGTCCCGTGACGGACGCCAACGTGCTCAACCCCGAAGCCGGTGAATGGCTGATGTGGCGCCGCACGGTCGACAACCAGGCCTACAGCCCGCTCGAACAGGTCAACACCAAGAACGTGGGCGAACTGCGCATGGAATGGTCGTGGTCGCTGCCCGTGGGCGGCCTGACCGAAGTCGCTCCCCTGGTGCGTGACGGCGTGATGTTCGTCGGCATGAACCAGGCTGTGGTTCAAGCCCTGGATGCCACCAACGGCAACCTGATCTGGGAATACAAGCACAAGAACCCCGAATGGACCGGCGGCTACCACGCCAGCCAGGCCGATCGCCAGCGCAACAACATCGTGCTGTACAAGGACAAGGTCTACCTGACCACGCCTGACGCCAAGATCGTGGCCCTGGACGCCAAGACCGGCAAGTCGCTGTGGGAATCGCAGGTCGCCGACTGGAAGAAGGGCTTCAGCTACACCGCTGGCGCCATGATCGTCAACGGTTTGATCTATACCGGCATGTCGGGCTGCTCGATCGCCGACACCGGCGGCGGCTGCTTCATCATGGCCCACGACGCCGAGACCGGCAAGGAAGTCTGGCGCGTCAACACGCTGTCCGACCTGACGCGCAAGGAAGTGGAAGCTTCGTGGAATGGCATTCCTCCCGAAAACCGCTACGGCGGCTCGGCCTGGATCACCGGCGCCTACGATGCCAAGCGCGACACCCTGTTCTGGGGCGTGGGCATGCCCATTCCCTGGGCTGAGTCCGTGCGCGGCACGACCGGCGGCGCGACGCTGTACACGAACTCGACGCTGGCCATCGATGCCAAGACCGGCAAGGTCAAGTGGTACTACCAGCATCTGGGCCGCGACGACTGGGATCTGGACAGCGTGTTCGAACGCGTGCTGGTCGAGTCGGAAATCGCTCCCGAGGCCAAGGAAGTGCGCTACATGAGCGCCAAGGTCAAGCCCGGCAAGAAGTACGACGTCATCGTGACGGTTCCCGGCAAGTACGGCACGGCCTTTGTGCTGGACCGCGATTCGGGCGACCTGCTGTGGGCGCGTGACACCGCTTACCAGAACGTGGTCAAGGGCTTCACCAAGGATGGCAAGTCCATTCCCAATGTGGACCTGATCTCCAAGACCATCGACCAGACCGTGCACGTCTGCGGCGGCCGTTCGCTGGGCAAGCTGTGGCAAGCCGGCGCGTACAGCCCCAAGACCAACTCGTTCTACTTCCCCATGGCCGAATCGTGCCGTGACCTGACGCCCAATCCAGGTGAGTACGTCACCGGCGGCGCGCTGGGCTTCCAGAAGTCGGGCCCTGCCCAGGCGGCTCCCGGCGAGACCAACACCGGCCGTTTCTACGCGTTCAACGTGAAGACCGGCAAGATGGAATGGGTCAAGAAGCAGGCCGCGCTGTTCACTTCGTCGGCGCTGACCACGGCGGGCGACCTGGTGTTCGTTGGCGACAGCATGCGCAACTTCACGGCGTTCGAGCAAGCCTCGGGCAAGCTGCTGTGGAACAGCAAGCTCAACACTTCGGTGTCGGGCAACCCCATGACCTACAGCGTGAACGGCAAGCAATACATCGCCATCACGACGGGCCCGCACGCACAGACGCCTACGGCCGTGGCAGTGAACCCCGAGCTGAAGAACGTGAACGACAACGGCCACTCGCTGTTCGTGTTCGCGCTGCCTGACGCCAAGGCCGCCAAGTAATCCATCCCCGGATGGCGCGCGCCGGTCGCAAGACCCGGCGCCGACAAACCCCGCCCGCAGCGATGTCGGCGGGGTTTTTTCTTTCAGCGTGGATCGGCGAACGCGTGCAGCGGCGCGAGCGGCGGAAACTCTGGCGCGCGCTTTTCCTGGCGCGCCTGCACCGCTTCGCCGACATGGCGGTTGCTCCAGATGCCCGACTGCAGCCAGCCCATCTGGCGCAGGCTGTCTTCGACGCTGTGGTCGCGCGCGTAGTCGAGCGCCTGCTTGGTGCCCCAGATGGCGATGGGCGGCTTGGCGGCAATCTCGTGGGCGCAGGCCAGCGCGGCTTCCATCAGTGCCCCGGGCGTGTCGAACAGCGCATTGACCAGTCCATGGGTCAGCGCCTGCTCCGCGGGCAGGCGCCTTCCGGTATAGGCCATCTCCTTGACGATGCCCATGGGAATCAGTTTGGGCAGGCGCTGCAGCGTGCCCAGGTCGGCGACCATGCCGATGTTGATTTCCTGGATGCAGAAGAACGCGTCGCGCGTCGCATAGCGTATGCAGGCCGTGCTGATCAGGTCGACGGCGCCGCCTATGCAGCCGCCCTGGATGGCGCAGATCACCGGCATGCGCAGGCGCTCGATGCGGTTGAACGTGGCGAGCATGTCGGCCAGCGTGTCGCTGAGCGCAGCCCGGCCTTCGGGCGTGCCGTCCTGCGGCGCAAAGCCCGGGTCGGCGAAAGTCTCCAGCGCCATGCCCGCGCTGAAATGCTTGCCCGTGCTGCTGATGACCAGGGCCCGCGCCTGGCCCGCGTTATGCAGCTGCTGCAGCACGCTGTCTAGCTCACGCCAGAACAGCGGGTGCATGGTGTTGAGTGCGTCGGGCCGGTTGAGCTGCAGGTGCGCGACAGCGCCGTGCCAGGTCAGCGCAAAACAGTGCAGCGAAGGGGAGGCGGTGGGTGCGGTCATTGCACCACTCTAGAGGCGCGGCGCGAGAACGCACGTCACCCGGGTGACGCGTGTGGCGCGGCCGGGGGAGTTCAGCGCTTGCCGCCGCCCATGATGCTGCCCAGCACGCCGCGCAGGATCTGCTTGCCCAGCGAATTGCCCATGGTGCGCATGGTCGACTTGGCCATGGTCTGCACCAGTCCGTCGCGCTTGCCGCCGCGCGGCCCGGTGCTGCCGAACAGCAGGTCGTTGAGGCCGCCCATCATTCCCGCGTCCTGGGCCGCGCCCTGGCCTGAAGGCGCCGTGGAACCGCCAGGTGTTGCGGCCGGCGTGGCCTGGGCCGTGCGCTGCTTGAGAATTTCATAGGCCGATTCACGGTCTTCGGTCTTTTCGTAGACGCCGGCGACCAGCGACGACTGCATCAGCGCCTGGCGCTGGGCCGGCGTGATCGGCCCGATCTGGCTGCCTGGCGGAATCACGTAAACGCGCTCGGTGACGCCGGGCCGGCCTTTTTCGTCGAGGAAACTGATCAGCGCTTCACCCACGGCCAGCTCGGTGATCGCGGTTTCTATGTCCAGGCCCGGGTTCTGGCGCATGGTGGTGGCCGTGGCTTTCACGGCTTTCTGGTCGCGCGGCGTGAACGCGCGCAGCGCATGCTGCACGCGGTTGCCCAGTTGGGCCAGCACGCTGTCGGGAATGTCGAGCGGGTTCTGGGTGACGAAATACACGCCCACGCCCTTGGAGCGCACCAGGCGCACGACCAGCTCGATGCGTTCGAGCAACACCTTGGGCGCGTCGTTGAACAGCAGGTGGGCTTCGTCAAAGAAGAACACCAGCTTGGGCTTTTCGGGATCGCCGATTTCGGGCAGTTGCTCGAACAGCTCCGACAGCATCCACAGCAAAAAGGTCGAGTACAGGCGCGGCGCGTTCATCAATTTGTCGGCCGACAAGATGTTCACCACGCCCTGGCCGCCGGCGTCGGTCTGCATCAGGTCCTGGATGTTGAGCATGGGCTCGCCGAAGAACTTGTCGCCGCCCTGGCTCTCGATCTGCAGCAGTCCGCGCTGTATCGCGCCCACGCTCGCGGCGCTGATGTTGCCGTATTCTGTGGTGAATTGCTTGGCGTTGTCGCCAACATGCTGCAACATGGCGCGCAGATCCTTGAGATCGAGCAGCAGCAGGCCGTTGTCGTCGGCGATCTTGAACACCAGATTGAGCACGCCCATCTGCGTCTCGTTGAGCGCGAGCATGCGGCCCAGCAGCAGCGGGCCCATGTCGGACACGGTGGCGCGCACCGGGTGGCCCTGCTCGCCGAACACATCCCACAACGTGGTCGGGCAGGCCAGCGGAGTCGGCAGCGTGAGGCCGCGCTCCTTGATCGAAGCCGCGAGTTTGTCGCCCACGCTTCCGGCCTGGCTGATGCCGCCCAGGTCGCCCTTGACGTCGGCGAGGAACACCGGCACGCCGATCTGCGAGAAGCTTTCAGCGAGTTTTTGCAGCGTCACGGTCTTGCCCGTGCCCGTGGCGCCGGTGATCAGACCATGGCGATTGGCGAGGCCGGGCAGCAGTGTGCATTCTGTGGCAGAGTGCTGTGCGATCAGGAGTGGTGGGGCCATATCGAAGTTCCTCTGGAAATGCGTGCCGTCAAAAGTAAAATCGCCATCAGTAGATTAAATCAATACCAAAGGAATTCCTGTGGCAGGACACAGCAAATGGGCAAATATCCAGCACCGCAAGGGTCGCCAGGATGAAAAACGGGGCCGCGTCTGGACCCGTATCATTCGGGAAATCATGGTGGCCGCACGCGCGGGCGGCGGCGACCTGGATGCCAACCCCCGGCTGCGCCTCGCGGTGGAGAAAGCCAAGGCAGCCAATATGCCTGCTGACAACATCAAGCGCAACATCGACAAGGCGACAGGCAACCTCGAAGGCGTGAACTACGAGGAAATCCGATACGAAGGCTACGGTATTGGTGGCGCGGCGATCATTGTCGACACAATGACCGACAACCGCGTGCGCACGGTGGCCGATGTACGCCACGCATTCAGCAAATACGGTGGCAACATGGGCACGGAAGGCTCGGTGGCCTTCCAGTTCAAGCACTGCGGACAAATCATTTTTGCTCCCGGCACTTCGGAGGACCGCGTCATGGAAGTGGCGCTCGAAGCCGGGGCCGAGGACGTGGTCACCGACGAGGAGGGCGCCATCGAGGTGCTGACTTCGCCGGCCGACTTTGAAACCGTACGCAATGCACTGGAAGCCGCAGGCCTCAAGCCTGACGTGGCGGAAGTGACCATGCGCCCTGAAAACACCATCGCCCTCGAAGGCGATGACGCGACCCGCATGCAAAAGCTGCTGGACATGATCGAAGACCTGGACGACGTTCAAGACGTTTACCACAACGCAGACTTATGAAAATTCTTGTGATTGGCGGCGGAGGCCGTGAGCACGCTTTGGCGTGGAAAATGGCGCAATCGCCCAAGTCCACCAAGGTGTATGTTGCACCTGGCAATGGTGGTACGGCGTTGGCGGGCGGCAAGCTCGAAAACCTGGACCTGACCGATGTCGTGGCCCTGCGCGAATGGGCGCAGGCTGAAAAGATCGGCCTGACCGTGGTCGGCCCGGAAGCGCCGCTCGCGGCCGGCGTGGTCGACGAGTTCCGCGCCCATGGCCTGCGGGTGTTCGGCCCGACCAAGGCCGCGGCGCAGCTCGAAAGCTCCAAGGCTTTCTCCAAGGCCTTCATGGCGCGCCATGGCATTCCCACGGCCGCCTATGAGACGTTCAGCGACCCCGCGCTGGCCCATGCCTATATTGACCGTCTGGGCGCGCCCATCGTCGTCAAGGCCGACGGCCTGGCCGCCGGCAAGGGCGTGGTCGTGGCGCTCACGGCGCAGGAAGCCCATGACGCCGTCGACTTCATGCTGGTCGACAACAAGTACGGCGTGAGCCACAACGACGGCGGCGCGCGCGTGGTGATCGAGGAATTCCTCGAAGGCGAGGAAGCCAGCTTCATCGTGCTGTGCGACGGCAAGAACGTGCTCGCGCTCGCCACCAGCCAGGACCACAAGCGCCTCAAGGACGGCGACGAAGGCCCGAACACCGGCGGCATGGGGGCCTACTCGCCCGCGCCCGTGGTCACGGCCGACGTGCATGCACGTGCGATGCGCGAAATCATCCTGCCGACCATCCGCGGCATGGAACGCGACGGCATTCCGTTCACGGGCTTCCTTTATGCAGGCCTGATGATCGACCCTACCGGCCACGTGAAGACGCTGGAATTCAACTGCCGCATGGGCGACCCCGAAACCCAGCCGATCATGATGCGCCTCAAGAGCGATCTGGTCGACGTGATGGGCGCGGCGGTCGACGGCAAGCTCGACCAGGTCGAACTCGACTGGGATCGTCGCACCGCGCTGGGCGTGGTGATGGCCGCCCACGGCTATCCCGAAGCGCCGCGCAAGGGCGACGTGATCACGGGCCTGCCGGCCGAAACCGATGACGCCATGGTCTTCCATGCGGGCACGGCCCTGGTCAACGGCCAGCCCCAGGTCACGGGCGGACGCGTGCTGTGTGTGACCGCGCTGGCCGACAGCGTCAAGCAGGCGCAGGTGCGTGTGTATGACGTGGCGCGCGGCATCCATTTCGATGGCATGCAGTACCGCCGCGACATCGGCTTTCGCGCGATCAAGAGTTGAGGTGCGGCCCGTGGAAGCAATCAGCGCGACGCCCGCGAGCGTGCACAACGTGCGCGCCTACCTGACGGGGCTGCAGGACGCGATCACCAGCGCGCTCGAGTCCGTCGAAGGCGAGGGCGGTGGTCGTTTCCTCTCCGATGCCTGGGCCAAGGGCCCCGAGGAGCGCCTGCAGGGCGAGGGCATCACGCGCATCATGGAGGGCGGCCGCGTGTTCGAGCGCGCGGGCTGCGGCTTCTCGCATGTGCGTGGCGCGCAGCTGCCGCCATCGGCGACGCAGCACCGCCCAGAACTCGCGGGCGCGCCGTTCGAGGCCATGGGCGTGTCGCTGGTGTTCCATCCGCGCAACCCCTATGTGCCCACGGTGCATATGAACGTGCGCATGATCTCCGCCGGCCATCCGGGCCAGGTGCCCACGCGCTGGTTCGGTGGCGGGCTCGACCTGACGCCCTGCTATGGCTTCGAGGAAGACGCAGTGGATTTCCACCGCGGCTGCCGCGATGCGCTGGCACCGTTCGGCGCCGACCTTTATCCGCGTTTCAAGACCTGGTGCGACGAGTATTTCTATCTCAAGCACCGCGACGAGCAGCGCGGCGTGGGCGGCATCTTTTTCGACGACTTCAGCGAACTGGCTCCCGAGCAGAGCTTCGCCATGCTGCGCTCGGTCGGCGATTCGCTGCTCAAGGCCTACCTGCCCATCGTCGCGCGCCGCAAGGACACGCCTTATGGCGAACGCGAAGTCGATTTCCAGCGCTACCGGCGCGGCCGTTACGTCGAGTTCAACCTGGTCTGGGACCGGGGTACGCACTTCGGCCTGCAGTCGGGCGGGCGCACTGAATCCATCCTGCTGTCGATGCCGCCGCATGCCTGCTGGAGCTACCAGCGCGAGGACGCGCCGGGCTCGCCCGAAGCGGCCTTGACGCGCGAATTCCTGGTGCGGCGCGACTGGCTTTGAGCCTCAGGACCAGCCGTTCTGACGGACTTGATGTGCGCGCAGCGGGGTTATGCTGCAAAAAACTATAATTTCGATAGCTGACCGCACAGATGCGGCACGCATATCATTCCAATAACAACGCAACAGCCCAGTCTGCGGTACACCGCGGGGGGGCAAGCCGCAGGAGGCATTGAGCCCCGATGCGCGCTATATTGAACAACCTTTTCTATACATCGCCTGATGACCACCACCCCCAAAACGGAAACCGCCGCCAAAAAAGACGTCACCAAGCTCCAGCGCGCCATCGTCGATGGCCTGGAGGATGTCAAGGCGCAAGACATCCAGGTCTTCAACACCGAACACCTGTCGCCCCTGTTTGAACGCGTGATCGTGGCATCGGGCACGTCGAACCGCCAGACCAAGGCGCTCGCCGCCAGCGTGCGCGACGCCGTCAAGGAAGCCGGCTTCGACAAGCCGCGCATGGAAGGCGAAGAAAACGGCGAATGGATCATTGTGGACTGCGGCGCCGCCGTGGCGCACATCATGCAGCCGGCCATCCGCCAGTACTACCGCCTGGAAGAAATCTGGGGCGACAAGCCCGTGCGCCTGAAGCTCGGCGCCGCCAAGCCCGCGCCTTCGGCCGCGAACTTGTTGGCTGACAAGAAGGCCGCGCAAAAGGCTGCCAAGTCGGATGCCAAGGCAGCGCCCAAGTCCAAGGCCAAGGCCGCAGACAGCGCCAAGCCAGCGGCCAAGAAGACCGCAGCCAAGAGCGCCGCCAAGCCCGCAGCCGCCAAGAAGCCCGCAGCGAAGACCGTGGCCAAGGGCCTGGCAGCACCCGCAGCCAGCGCCAAGACCGCGACGAAGACCGCGGCCAATGCCGTGGCCAAGGAAGCCGCCCAGACCGCAGCCAAGTCTGCGGCCAAGGCAGCAGCCAAGCCCGCAGCCGCCAAGAAGCCGGCGGTCAAGAAAGATGCAGCCAAGGTCCAGACCGTGGTCATCAAGGCTTCGGTGCCCCGCACCGCCAAGCCCGCGGCACCTGCCGCCAAGCGCGCACCCCGCAAGGCTTCCTGATAGGGCCTGAGGGATGAAGCTGTTGATCGTGGCCGTGGGCCAGCGCGTGCCCGACTGGGCACAGACGGCTTACGACGATTACGCCAAGCGCTTTCCGCCGGAACTCAAGGTGGAGCTCAAGGCGGTCAAGACCGAACCGCGTGCCTCGAAGACGCTCGAGACGCTGTACGCAGCCGAGCGCGAACGCATCGAGGCCGCGATTCCGCGCGGCATGCGCATCGTGGTGCTCGACGAACGCGGCACCACCCTGACGACCAAGGCCCTGGCCCAGCGTCTGCAGGGCTGGCAGCTCGAAGGCGACGATGTGGCGCTGGTGATCGGCGGGCCCGACGGCCTCGAGCCGGCCTTTCGCCAGGCGGCGCACGAACGCATACGCCTGTCCGACCTGACGCTGCCGCACGCCATGGTGCGCGTGCTGCTCATCGAGCAGCTGTACCGCGCCTGGTCGGTCAACGCGGGCCATCCTTACCATCGCGAGTAAGGGGCGGCGCCTCTGTAGAACCATGAACGGCCTGTGCTCATCACTTGAGTACAGGCCGTTTGTCCTTCTACGCGGCCGGCGAGGCAGGCTCGCAAGAAGCAGCTTTTTTTGTTGAATAAATCAATGACTTAAAAGGTAGTCGGTTTGGGCAACTGCGACCCATTCGTGGTGTGCTTGCCTAGCCGGCCGCGTCGCACCATGAACGGCCCGTCTTCATGCCTTGAGCGCAGGCCGTTCATCCTTCGACGGGCTCTCAAGAAACAGCTTTTTTTGTCAAATAAATCAATAACTTAGAATCTGGTCGATTTTGGCAAACGGCGGCAAAACTGTGACCCGT
>NZ_JAHCDD010000110.1 GCF_018413525.1 Acidovorax sp. CCYZU-2555 | reverse complement strand
CGAACACGCCGGTCTCGCGCACGTCGAGCACCGCAATTTCCTCGCCGTCGAACAGCGCGGTCTTGAGCGCCTGGGGCGAGATCAGCGGGTGATGAATGGACTTGGGCGGGCCGAAAGTGCGGAAGCTGCCGCCTTCGAGGCTTTCGAACACCACGCGGCCGGGCAGGCGATCGATGCCCAGGCCATAGAAATGCAGGTGCAGACCGGGCTCGTCGCCGATCAGCTCGATGGTGTGCACATCGGTGGGCGACAGCACGACGGAAACACCCGCCGACACGTCGACGGTGCGCTCGGCCGTGAGCGTGTCGCGCGTCGCGTCCTGCGTCTTGTCGCGGCGGAAGAAGATGTTGCGCTCGTTGCCCGTGACGCCGGCGATGATGGCCCAGGTCGTGTGGTCGTGCGGCGGCTGCGACTTGCCCGGCAGGCCGGTCGACAGATACAGCGCGTAGCGGCCCGCGGCGTCTTCGCTCAGGCGATAGACCTGGGCCGGATTCTGCTCCGAGACCGGGAAATGCTCCGCCGCAAACAGCTCGCGCTGCGTGCCCAGGCGCTCGAGCAGCGTGGCCACGGCGCGCAGCTGTTCGGGCGTCGCGCGCTCGGGGTCGGGCACCAGGCGGCGCGCCTGGGCGATGAAGTCGGCCACGGCAGCGGTGCGGCGGCTGGCGACATCACTGCCGCTGAAATCGAGGGAAACATGGGTCTGGGTCATGGGGGTCTCCGGGAAATTACCAACACGGTACGCAGCCACGCGCGCTTGTCCAACGAAGAAAACCGCAGATCGTTAGCTGAAAAGCTTCGTTCACGCGCCGGCGCGCGGCCCCTAGATTCGAGCCATTCCTTCTTTCCCCGCCGAGCGAGCCGACCCATGACCACCAAACGTTTCTTCCTGCGCACCCTGGCGTCGGCCATTGCACTTTCCGCGGCAGGCGGCGGCGCGCTGTATGTGTCCTCGCTGCACGCGGCCACCGACAAGGCCGCCACCTTCCCCAACAAGTCGGTGCGCATCATCGTGCCGGTGGCACCGGGCGGCAGCGCAGACAAGCTGACACGCACGCTGGCCGAACGCCTGTCCGTGCTCTGGGGCCAGACCGTGATCGTCGAGAACATCGCGGGCGCCAGCGGCACCATCGGTGCGGGCAAGGTCGCCAAGGCCGCGCCCGATGGCTACACGCTGCTGCAGCAGGGCGAAGGCCTGATGCTCAACGGCATCCTGTTCCGCGATCTGCCCTATGACACGGCGCGCGCCTTTTCCCCCGTCGTCAAGGCCGTGGTCAACCCGCAGATACTGGTCGTGAACCCCGGCACGGGCATCAACACCCTGGCCGAATACCTGGCGCGCGCCAAGGCCCAGCCCGAAAGCATCAGCCTGGGGCTGCCCGGCAATGGCGGCATCGCGCATGTGGCGCATGAAATCCTGGCCCAGGAAACCGGCGCCAAGGTCAACTACATTCCCTACCCCGGCGGCGGCCCGGCTGCCGTCGACGTGATCGCCGGCCATACCAATGCCACGCTGATCACGCTCGCCGCCGTGACCGAATATGTGCGCGCCGGCAAGCTGCGCGCGCTGGCCGTGACCACCAACTACCGCTCGCCCGCGCTGCCCAACGTGCCCACCGTGGCCGAAGCCGCCCAACTGCCGAACTTCTCGGTCGAAAGCTGGCAGGGCTACTTCGCGCCGGCCGGCACGCCGCCGGCCATCGTGCAGAAGATCAACCGCGACATCAACCAGGTGCTGCAGCTGCCCGAAGTGCGCGCCCAGCTCGAAGCCCAGGGCTTCAAGGTCGCTGGCGGTTCGTCGGCCGATCTGGCCAAGAGCCTGCAGACCGAACAACCGCGCTACGCCCAGGCGATCAAGACCGCTGGCCTCGCGATTAGGTAACACCCCCTGAGCCGCTTCGCGGCTTCCCCCTCTCATCCTTCGGTGGAGGGGGACGGCAGCCTCGCTGCGGGGCGGCCCTTGCTCGCTGCCTCCCCGCTGGGCCACGCCAAGTTCAAGAGCTTCAGTCCAGCGAAGCCCCCGAGGCGCGCACGCGCTCGCCCTGCACCTGGTAGTCGCGCACCAGGAAGTCGCGGTATTCAGCGGGCGTCGAGGCCACGGCCACATACGAGAACGCGTCGATCTGCGTCTTGCGGAACTCGGGCTCGAGCAGGATCTTGCGCACGTCAGCGGAGATCTTCTCGACCAGCGACGCGGGCGTGCCCGCGGGTGCGAGCAGGCCGATGTTGAACACCGCCTGGATGTCGCGCACGCCGGCTTCACGGAACGTGGGCACATCGGGCAGCGCCACGCTGCGCGCTTGCGAAGACACTGCCAGCGCCTTGAGCCGGCCGCCCTTGATGTGCTGTTCGATCACCGAGACGCCCAGCACCGCGGCGTCGATCTGGCCGGCGATGATTTCCGGGATCAGCGGCGCCGCGCCCTTGTAGGGCACATGCACCATCTCCAGCCCTTCCTGCTTGGCGAACATCGCCAGCGGCAGATGCACGATGCCGCCCGCACCCGAGGAGCCGTAGGTCAGCGGCTTGGTCTTGCCGGCCTGCCTGGCCTGGGCGATGAATTCCTGCAACGTGTTCGCCTTGGAGTTCTGCGGCACGAAGAACACCATGGGCACGCTGATCAGCCGCGAGATCGGCGCGAAATCCTTTTGCGGGTTGTAGGGCAGCTTCTTGTAGAGATGCGGGTTCATGCTCAGCGCGGCTTCGGTCGCGGCGAACAGCGTATAGCCGTCGGGCGCGCTCTTGGCCGCGAACTCGGCGCCGATGATCTCGTTGGCGCCCGTGCGGTTGATGACCACCACCGGCTGGGCCCAGGTCTTGTTGAGGCGAATGGCCAGAGCGCGCGCGAGGTTGTCGACGGGGCCGCCGGCCGCATAGGGAACGACGATGTTCACGGGCTTGCTGGGAAACGCGGCCGGGGTCTGGGCGCTGGCCAGGGTGGGCAGGCATGCGGCGGCGGCGGCAACGACGGCCGCGGTGAAATGGTGCAGGGACTTCATGGTGTGACAGGCGAAAGGATTCAAGCCTTCCCTCTAGGGAAGGTGCAATGGCAAGAACAGGGTCAAGGCCGCAGGGTCAGCGGCGCACGCGCTCCAGCGTCTCGCGCGTGGCGAATGCGAAGCCGGTGTCACCGGCCCGGTTCACCGGGATGGGCCGCGGGCGCGTGCCCGCTGCGATCTGCTTGCTGTCCACCAGCGCCAACAGGTGGTCTTGGCTCATTTCCGCCATGGTTGTCTCCTTGTGCTTTTTGTCATTTATCGCGCTGCGTGCCCGTTGCGGGAAGGCACTTCAGTCACGGCACAAGCGTAGTTTCTGGCGGGGCAACTATCTATTGAATTATTTGCGAGGGTCCGTTCGACGGCATCGATATATCTGCGCCGCGCCGCTCAGGCCAGCCGCACATTGGCCAGCAATTCCTGCAGATCGGCGAGCGCCACCGGCTTGAGCAACCGGGCATCGAAGCCCGAGAAGTCAGGCCGTTCCGCGCGTTCATCCTCGGCGCCATAGCCGGTCACCGCGGTGGCGAAAATCGCTGTGCCACCCGGCTGTGCGCGCAGCGCGCGCAGCACGGCAGGGCCGTCCATCTCCGGCATACCTATGTCCAGGAACACCGCGCTGGGCTTGTCCTGGAGCGCGGCTTCGAGCGCCGTGCGGCCGTCATAGGCGGTGCGCACGCGGTAGCCGAGCAGGCGCAGGATCTCGGCCAGGCTGTCGGCGGCGTCGCGGTTGTCGTCGACCACAAGCACGCGCGCCGTGAGGCCGCGGTTCTCGTCCGAATCCATGCCCGCAGTCCGGTGCGCCTGAATCTCCGCACCCGGCAACTCGAAACTGAAAGTGCTGCCCTGGCCCGCGCCCGGGCTCGATGCCCAGATCGAGCCGCCATGCATTTCAACCAGCGACCGCGCCAGCGACAGGCCTATGCCCAGGCCCGACTGGCGCGACGCCGCCAGGCCGTCGCCTTGCGAGAACAGCTCGAAAATGCTTTCCATCGACGCCGGCGAAATGCCTTCGCCGTTGTCCGTGACGTCGACATGCAGCCGCCCCTGCGCGACGCTCGCCGACAGCGTGATCGCGCCGCCCGCGGGTGTGAACTTCGAGGCATTGCTCAGCAGGTTCTGCAACACCTGCACCAGCCGCATCTCGTCGGCATTGACCCACACATCATCGGCCGGCACGACGAGCTTGAACACATGCGTGCGCGCGTCCATGCCGGGCCGCGCGGCCTCGACCGCGCGCGCCACGATCTGGTTGAACGACACGCGCTCGGGCTTGATGCGAATCTTGCCGCTGGTCATGCGCCCCGCGTCCAGCAGGTCGTCGACCAGCCGCGTGAGCTGCGACAGCTGGCGGTCGATCATGTCGCGGCTGTTGCGCACCGTCGCGCTGGGCGCGGGCTCGAGTTGCAGGATGGAGACCGCGTTGCGTATGGGAGCGAGCGGATTGCGCAGCTCGTGCGCCAGCATCGCCAGGAACTCGTTCATCTGCCGCGACGAATGTTCGAGATTGCGCAGCCGGCTGCGTTCCGTCATGTCGCGCGTCACCTTGGCAAAGCCCAGATGGGTGCCGTCGGCGCCGCGTATCGGCGCCATGACGATGTTCGCCCAGAAAGTGGAGCCGTCCTTGCGCACGCGCCAGCCCTCTTCCTCGGTGCGCCCCTGCTGCAGAGCATCGCGCAACTCCTTGGTCGGCAGCCCCGCCTCCACGTCCTCGCTGCGAAAGAACATGCTGTAGTGCCGGCCCATGACTTCGCTCGCGGCATAGCCCTTGATGAGCTGCGCGCCGCTGTTCCAGCTCTGGATCATGCCCAGGGGGTCGAGCATGTAGATCGCATAGTCGCGCACGCCTTCGATCAGCAGCCGGAAGCGCTCCTCGCTCTGGCGCAGCGCCTCTTCCTGCAGGCGCCGCTCGGTCAGGTCGCGCGTGACCTTGCCGAAGCCGGTCAGCGTGCCGTCGGAGTCGCGCAGCGCGGTGATCACCACGTTCGCCCAGAACATGTTGCCGTCCTTGCGCACGCGCCAGCCCTCTTCCTCGTAGGTGCCGTTCTGCGCCGCGAGCAGCAGCTCATGGTCGGGCCACATTTTCTGCTTCGCGGGCTCGGGGTAGAAAATCGAGAAATGCCGGCCTATGACTTCGTCGGCCGCATAGCCCTTGAGCCGGGCCGCGCCCGCATTCCAGGACAGCACGATGCCTGCGGGGTCGAGCATGAAGATCGCGTAATCCTGCACGGATTCGACCAGAAGCCGAAAACGGTCCGCGCTCGCGACCGCGTGGTTTTCTTGCTTGTCCATGGGTTTACCGAGTATTTTTGCCAGCGCCAAACAGGCACAATGGCGGATCACGCACGTGAAGGAATATTGTGGACCAGTTGACAGTCTACGTCGTCGACGACTCGAGGGATGCCGCGGACTCGCTTGCCATGCTGCTGGGCCTCATGGGCCACCAGGCCCGCGCGTGCTATGGCGGTGAAGAAGCGCTGGCACTGGCCCAGACCGACCGACCGCACTGCGTGATGCTCGACATCACCATGGTCGGCATGGACGGCCTCGAACTCGCGCGCCAGTTCCGCGAACAGTTCGGCGACGATGTGATCCTGGTCGCGGTCACAGGTTCCCCGCCCGATGACCCGCGCGTGCGCGAAACCTTCGTCACCGTGGACCACTATTTCCAGAAGCCCGTGACGCTGGAGCAGATCCAGAAGCTGTTCCCGGCTTGATCTCACCCTCCATCGGCGGCATGGCAGAGCGCAGCGTCACCTCGAGCTGGTTGTAGGGAATCGCAATGCCCGCGGCGTTCAATGCCCCGAGCATGCGCGCCAGCAGCGCACTGCGCAGCGCGCTCCAATCATTCTGGTCCTGGGCCCAGACCCGCACCGCGAAGTTCAGGCCGTTGTCGCCATAGCCCGTCATCAGCACCACCGGCGCCGGCGTCGCTGCGACACCGGGCGTCTCGCAGGCCGCGGCCTGGAGCAAGGCGATCACCCGGCCGGGATCGGAGCCATAGGCCACGCCGACCACCACTTCCACGCGCCGGCTGCGGTCGAACATCGTCCAGTTGGTCAGGTTGCCGTTGAGCAGCTGCCCATTGGGCACCACCACGTCCGCGCCGTCGAACGTGCGAATCACGGTGGCGCGCAGGCCTATGCCGCGCACCGTGCCCGAAATGCCCGCCACGTCGACCACATCGCCGGGCTGTATGGGCCGCTCGAACATCAGCACCAGTCCCGAGACAAAGTTGTTGACCACGTTCTGCAGCCCGAAACCTATGCCCACGCCCAGCGCGCCGAACACCAGCGTCAGCTGGCTCACCTTGAAACCCGCGGCCGACAGGGCGATCAGCAGGCCCACCAGCAGCACGCCGTAGTAGCTCAGCGAGGCAATGCTGTTGCCCGCGCCGCGCGGCAGGCCCGCACGGCCCGGAAGCTCATCGCGCAGCAGGCGGCGCACGGCACGCGCGGCCCACAGCGCGAGCCAGGCGGAGAACGCGAACGTCAGCACATCGCCCAGATGAATCGACACTTCGCCCGCATTGATGCCGAACGCCAGCACGGTCGTGCTCGCGTCATGCAAGGGGCGCAGCACGCGGAACCGGTCCATGCTGTAGATCAGCCAGCCGATGCCCGCGGCCAGCAACAGCAGGCGCGTGCCGGCGGTCTGCACCAGCGCGCCATGCTCGCGCACCAGCCGTCTGTGCACCAGCTCGGGCTGGCCGAACAAGGCGCGCAGCAGGCCCAGGCAGGCGTTCACGCCCGCATACAGCAACAAGGCCATGTAGCCGCTGTCGATGACGCCGCTGGTCAGCGTTTCGGCCAGCGACACATTGCCCACGACGTTGGCGATGGCCGCAACCGCGAGCAGGCACAGCACGACCCAGGCCACGGCGCGCACCGTGGTTCTCAGCCGGAGACCGGCGCCGGCGGTGATCTGCGGCGGGCGCGCCGTGCGGCGCAGCAGCCAGACGGTCAGGCCCAGCGCCAGCGCGTTGAGCCCCAGCAGATACAGGCGGTACCAGCCCTTGTCGACGGGAACGGCCACACCCACGCGGTCCAGCACGTACAGCACCACGGCCACATAGGGCCAGGCGCCCAGCGCGCGCAGCGTGCCCGCGGGCAGCAGGCGCAGCGCCGGCACCAGCGCCAGCAGCAGCACGCACTCCTGCACCAGCAGCGGCGCATCGGCTTCGAAGGCCAGCACCGCGAGCAGCGACAGCAGCAGCCAGGCCGACAGCGGGCGGCGCAGCGCCAGCGTGGCGGCCACAGGCGCGCCATCGCCCACAGGCAGCACATGCCGGCTGCGCACCACCAGCCAGACGATGACGGGCAGCAGCAGCAACTGCACCACCTGCAGCGCGCGCTGATTGCCGGTGTCCGCGGCGTTGTAGTCGATCGCGAACTGCCGCTCTATGTCGAGCCCGCGGTCCATCTGCAGCTGCGGCGACAGCGCCGCCGCATCGGGCTTCTCCAGCCCCTGCCACAGCGCGGGCGCGTCCTTGCGCAGCAGGCCGCGGTCGATCTCGGCGATGGCGGCGGCGACATCGCTGCCGCCCGCATCGATGCGCGCCTTCAGTTCGCTGGCCTGCTGCATCAGCGCGAACTGGCGCGACAGCGCAACGCCCAGCGCGGCTTCGGCGGCATCGATGCCGCTGAGCATGCCGTCCACGCGTTCGGCCAGCGCCGCAGGCAGGCCGTCGAGCAAGCCCTGGGCGCGCGTTGCCGACCACGCGGCGCGGCGCTGGGCCAGATAGAGCGCGCTGTCGGCATAGGGCGCGAACGCGCGGCGCGCGTCGGCTTCCCAGCGTTCCTGGCGCCGAACATCGAACTGCCAGTGCCGCGCCAGACTCTCCAGGCGCATGACCGGCAGCTCGCGCAGCGCGGCGCCGGCGACGTTGTGCAGTTTGGCGTCCACGGGCGCGGCGATGGCGTCGAGCGACGCCTGCAGCGGCCCCAGCGGATCGGGCGCGGCCAGCAGGCGCCTTGCGCGGTCTACGCGCTGCTGGTCGTCATCGGCGCGCGCCAGAATGTCCTGCAGCGCAATCGGCTGGACCGCGGCCGCCGGTGTGCCGGCGCCGGGCGCCTGTGCACGGGCCATTGCGCCCGCGAGCACCATGCCCATGACCAGACAGAAAGCCGCGAGCCAGCGCGGCGCGCGAAACGGTGGAGCAGAAGATTGCATGCTCCTATCGTGGGAGCAATCCACACCTTTTGGCAAGCCCCCTGCGGCTCAGGCCTGGGCCAGCTCCGCCGCGGCGACGCCGTCCGCTGCCGCGCGCCCCACAGCCGGCGCGGGCGCGAGTTCCGCCAGGCCGAAGTGACCGCGCAGCGTATGGCTTTCATACTCGTGGCGAAACAGCCCGCGCTTGCGCAAGATGGGCACGACTTCGCTGGTGAACAGCTCGAACTGCTGGTGGATCACCGGCGGCATCACATTGAAGCCGTCGGCCGCGCCATGGCGGAACCAGTCCTCGATGATGTCGGCCACCTGCTCGGGCGTGCCCGCGACCGCGAGATGGCCGCGCGCGCCCGCCAGGCGCTTGAGCAGCTGGCGCAGGCTCAGGCCTTCGCGCAGGCTGGTGTCGACATAGCCGATCACGCGGCTCTTCGAGGCTTCGACCAGGTTCGGGTCGGGAAAATCGTCACGCGTGAGTTTCTTGTCGAGCGGAACCGCCGAGAAGTCATGGCCGCCAAAGCGCGCCGACAGCCGGCCCAGACCGACCTCGATGCTGGTCAGGCTGTCGAGTTCTTCCCAGACCTGCTGGGCTTCGTAGGTCGTAGAGCCAATCGCCGCGCTGATGCCCGGCAGGATCACGATGTCTTCGGGTCGGCGCCCCCGCTGCTGCGCCTGGCCCTTGATGTCGGCATAGAACGCCTGGGCCGACTCCCGCGAACCATGGGCCGTGAAGATCGCTTCGGCGCGCTGGGCGGCGAAGGCGCGGCCGGCTTCCGACTGGCCGGCCTGCACGTACAGCGGCCGGCCTTGCGGGCTGCTGGGCACGTTGAGCGGGCCGCGCGTGCGGACATGGCTGCCGTTGAAATCCACGGGCCGTATCCGCGCCGCGTCGAGATACTGGCCCGCGGCCGCGTCGTCGACGATGGCGCTCGCGGGAAAGCTGCGCCACAGCGCATCGACCGCGGCGACGAATTCCTCGGCGATGCGGTAGCGGTCGCCATGGTCGACTTCGGCGTCCAGCCCGTAATTGGCCGCCGCCTTCGGGGCCCACGACGTCACGATGTTCCAGCCCGCGCGGCCCTTGGAGATATGGTCCAGCGAGGCGAACTGGCGCGCCAGCGTATAGGCGTGGCTGTAGGTGGTCGAGGCCGTGCCTATCAGGCCTATGCGCTCGGTCTTGAGCGCCAGCGCGGTCAGCAGCACCAGCGGCTCGAGCATGCCCGACGAGATCACCTGCCCGTTCTCGGGCCCGACCAGGCTGTCGGCCAGGAACACCGCGTCGAACTTCGCGGCCTCGGCGATGCGCGCGGCATCGACATAGAGATCCAGGTCGGTCAAGGCCTTGGGATTCGCGCCCGGATGGCGCCACGCGCCTTCATGGTGGCCGCGCGACATCAGGAAAAGATTCAGGTGCAATTGTCGTGTCATGGCTGCTCTTTCATGCGAGTTCGGTTTCGACGCCCAGGCTGTGCAGCAAGGTGGTGCGCAGATCCATGAACAGCGGGTGATCGGGCCGGCGCGGGTGCGGCAGATCGACCGCATAGTCCTGCGCGATCCTGCCGTTCTTGAGCACCAGGATGCGATCGGCGAGCAGCAGCGATTCGTCGACGTCGTGCGTCACCAGAATCACCGTCGGCTTGATGCGCTCCACGAGCTGGAACAGCAGGCCGTGCATGCGCATGCGGGTCAGCGCATCGAGCGCGCCGAACGGCTCGTCGGCCAGCAGCACATGCGGCTCGCGCAGCAGCGAGCGCGCCAGCGCCGCGCGCTGCAGCTGCCCGCCCGACAGCGTGTTGGGCCAGACATGGGCCTTGTCGTCCAGACCCACATCGCGCAGCATCTGTTCGGCAGCGGGCCGCGCCGCCGCCGCGTCCAGGCCCAGCGTCAGGTTGTCGATCACCGTGAGCCAGGGCAGCAGCCGCGAATCCTGGAACAGCACCGAGACATTGCCCTGTGCGTTCGCGCTGCCGCTGCTTTGCGCGTCGCCGTCGAGGCCGGCGAGCGCGCGCAGCACCGTGGTCTTGCCCGAGCCAGACTCGCCCAGCAGCGCGACGAACTGGCCTGGGGGAATGTCCAGCCGCAGGTCATCGAGCACTTTCTTGCCGTTGAAGCCGCGCGAAAAGCTGCGCAGCTGAACAGCCCCGAGTGTGGTGTTATGGGTCATGATCCCAGCACTTTCCGGTACGACAGCACGCGCGCCTCGATGCGGCGCACCACGGCGTCCGACAGCAGGCCCAGCAAGGCGTAGATCAGAATTCCGACGACGATGATGTCGGTCTGGCCCCAATCGCGCGCACGGTTCATCAGATAGCCAATGCCGGTCTGGGTGTTGATCAGCTCCAGCACCACCAGCGCCGTCCAGCACAGCGACACCGAGATGCGCAGGCCGACGAAGAATCCGGGCAAGGCGCCGGGCAGCGCCACCTTGCGCACGAACTCGCTGCGCGACAGGCCCAGCGTCTGCGCCAGCTCCACATGGCGCACGTCGATGCCGCGCAGCGCCGCATGGGTGTTGATGTAGATCGGCACCAGCACGGCCGTGAAGATCAGCAGCACTTTCATCGCTTCGCCGATACCCAGCCAGATGATGGCCAGCGGAATCAGCGCCAGCGTGGGCACGGCGCGCTTGATCTGCACCAGGCCGTCGAGCAGCGCCTCGCCGGTGCGCGTGAGGCCCGACAGCAGCGCCAGCAGCACGCCCGCGATCACGCCCAGGAACAGTCCGCTGTACGCACGCCCTGCCGAGGCCAGCAGATGCGGCAGCAGGCTGCCGTCGGCCACCATCTGCCAGGCCGTGACCAGCGCCTGCGACGGCGCCGTCAGTGTCGACGGCGACAGGAACCCCAGGCGCGACGCCGCTTCCCAGATGACCACCAGCAGCGCCGGCCCGATCAGCAAACGGCCTGGCGACAGCCGCGGCGGCACCAGCGGCCGCGCTTTCTTCGCGACGGCCTGCTCGGCCGGCGCCGACCAGCGCGCCGGGGCGGCGAGCGTATTCGACTGCGTCATGCGCAACTCCTTGGCAATGGTGGGTGCTGCGCGTTCATCGGTTGGCCGTGATCACGCTGTCATAGGTAGGAATGAACGAAGTGCTTGCATCGAGCCGCTTGGGCAAGGTGCCGGCCGCGTGCAGGATGTCGATCAGCTTCTGGTGGTGGGGCTGGGCTTCGGCCGCGGTCTGGAACAGCAGCTTCGACTGCGACGCCAGAATCGCCGCCGTGCTTTCGGCATCGATGCGCTGAAAGTCGGTGTAGTAGTGGCGGCCCCATTGCGCGACATTGGCATTGCTCCATTTGCCGGAACGCACGAAGGCCGCAAGAAATTCGCTGATGGCCTCGGCCTTCTGCGCATCGGCCAGCACTTCGGGGCGGGCATAGATATAGGACGTCGCGGGCAGCAGATTGCGCTCCTGCGGATCGGGCACGGGTGTGGCGCCTATCTGCTTGGCCAGGCGCGTCACATGCGGCTCCATCAGCACCGCCACATCGACGGCATTGGCGCGCAGCGCGTCATTGAGTTCGGCCACGCGCAAATTCACCAACTGCACATCGCCCAGGCCCAGGCCGGCGCGCGTCAGCGCCTCGACCAGGAACACCTGGCGCCCCGAGCCTTCGACATAGCTCACGCGCTTGCCGCGCAGATCGGCGAGGCGCTGGATGTTGGCGCCCGCGCGCTGCACCAGCCGGTACTGCGCACGCTCGCGCGTGAAGGTGGCGATGATGGGCAGGTTCACGCCCGCGGCGCGTGCCTGGATGGGCGGCGTGTCGCCGACATAGGCGATGTCCAGCGCGCCCGCGCGAATCGCTTCGAAGATCGCCGGGCCGCCCGCGAAATTGGGCAGCTCCAACTGAAAACCCAGGCGCTTGCGCTCGCCGCTGGCATCGAGCAGATTGCGCAGCAGCTCGCTTTGGTCGGCGACCACCAGCTTGGTCTTGGGATTCACGGCGGACCGCGCGACGCCGGTCACGCCCCAGGCGGACAGGGCCAGCAGCGATTGCGCGGCCAGCAGGAAACGACGTTTGTTCACTCTCTCGACCCCAGATGATTGCAGTGGGGCAAATGCTAGTGAGCGCGCCTTAGATTCAAAACGACTGTGTTTTCATTTGCAAACAAGCAAATCGTCCGAAGTGCTCTCGATCGAAATGGATTGCGCATGAGTTCCGTCGCGAACCGCTGCCATCCGTGCAAGGACAGCAGCGGCCCTGTGCGATGCAGGCGTCAGAAGCGGTACTTGACGTTCAAGGCCACGCTGCGCGGCGTGCCGTAGTTGCCCGAATTCCACCAGTCAGACACCGAGGCGATGTACTTCTTGTCGAACACGTTGTTGACGTTCAGCGTGGCGGAAAGCTGCGGGCTGAACTCGTAGCGCGCCATCAGGTTCGCGACCGCAAAGGATTTCTGCTCCCAGTACAGGTCGCGGTTGAGCTGCCAGGGCGTGACCGTGGAGTAGGTCTTGCTGCGCCAGTTCACGCCGCCGCCCAGCGTCAGGCGGTTCCAGTCGCCGGGCAGGCGGTAGGTCGTCCACAGCTTGACCATGTTGCGCGCGAACGTCGTATTGGTGAGCGTGCCGTCGACGTTCTTGCTCTGGCTGTAGGTCCACGAAGCGGAGACATTCCAGTCACGCGCCAGCGCCCCGAAAACCTCCAGATCCAGACCCTGGGTCTTGATGCCCTTGGCGGAACGCGAAGCTCCCGTGTCGATGGTGCCGGGAACGAAGTAGCCGGGATCGGCTTCGGCCACATCGTTCTGGCGGATCTGGTACAGCGCCAGCGCGGTGTTCAGACGGCCGTCGAGCCAGGCGCTCTTGAGCCCCACTTCATAGTTCGCGCCCTCGGTAGGGTCGAGCACTGCGCCGTTGCGGTCCCGCGCCGACTGGGGCTGGTAGATCGTGGTGTAGCTCGCGTAGACCGCATGGTCCTGGTTGATGTCGTAGACGGCTCCGGCATAGGGCGTGAAGACGCCGTTTTCGGAAGTGTTCGTCACCGAACTGCCCGTCGCCCAGCTTTCGTCGAAGTTGTAGTCATGCGAGACGATGCGCGTGCCCGTGATCAGCTTGAGCTTGTCGCTCACCTGAAAGCGCGCCGCGCCATAGAGGCTCGACTGCCGCATTTTGTATTGCGAATTCACATTGACCGGGCCATAGACGCCCGCGCCGGTGCGATCCCATGTGAACAGATTGGCGGGGCTGCCTCTCAGACCACTGGTGTCGGGGCGCGACTGCATCAGCTGGTCATACTCTTCATAGGCCGCGCCCAGCACCAGCTCATGCTGGCGTCCCAGCAGCGAGAACGGTCCGCTCACATTCAGATCGACATTGCTGTGTTCGATGTCGCCCACGCGCCTGGACGACCCGAGGTTGACGCCATTGCCAGCCGTGTCATAAAAGGCGCTGTCGGAGTTCAGCATGGTGCGCTCCTCGCGGTGCGACGAACGCGCGTGGCTGGCAGACAGCTTGAGCTTCCAGTCGTTGCCCAGCTGCTGCTCGAGCGTGGCGAAGGCCTTGGTCGACTCCAGCTCCAGCCGGTTGTCGCGGCTCGCGCCGGTGAATGACACCGGCAGATCGGTACGCGAGCCGTCCTTGAACCACAGCGGAAAACCGACGTAGGAGCCCTGGCCCTTGACCTTGGTGCGCTCGTGTTCGAGTCCGGCCGTCACGCGCGTGCTGCTGGTCAGGTCGGCCTCGATGACGCCGTAGATCTGCCCCTTTTTGCGGCCGTAGTTGTCGATGTGGCTGTCGGCATCCTGCCCGACGGCGATCAGGCGGCCGCGCACGGTGCCGGCTTCGTTGAGCGGGCCCGACAGATCGATCACGCCGCGCTTGTCGCCCCACGAACCCAGACCCACCTCAGCCGAGCCCTGGAATTCGGCGGTCGGCTTCTTGCGCACCATGTTGATGGTGCCCGAAGGGTCGCCCATGCCGGTCACCAGACCGGAGGCGCCGCGCAGCACTTCGATGAGGTCGTAGAACGCCATGTCGGCCACGGTGGCCGCAGGAACGGCACCGCCGCCCAGCACCTGGACGAAAGTGTTGACGCCATCGAACTGGTAGTTCTTGAATGAATAGCCGCGCGCGCTGGCGCCGCCCAGCTCGGTGCCCAGCGTATTGGCCTGCACGCCCGGCACCTGTGCCAGCGTCTGCTGGATCGTGGTCAAGCCCTGGTCTTCCATGCGCTGGCTGGTCATCACGCTCACCGACTGCGGCGTCTCGCGCTGCGTCAGCGCCAGCGGCGTGGCCGTGGTGCTGGGACCGGGCGCGATATAGCTGCGCGTGCCTTCGGTCACGCCGCCGCCCAGGGCCTGCGCCGTGACGGTCACGGCCGCGAGCGTGGCCGTCGAGTTGGCCGATGACTGCGGCCGCAGCGTGAACGTTCCGGGCTGGGTGCTCACCGCCACCAGGCCCGTGCCCGACAGCAGGCGCGTGAGCGCATCGCGCGGCGACAGACTGCCGCTCACGGCCGCGGCCTGGCGGCCCTCGACCAAGGCGTCGTCGAACAGCACCTGCAGCTGCGTCTGGCGGCCGAAGGCGCGCAACGCGCTCAGCAGCGGCTGGGCCTGCAGCTCGAACGACAGACGCGTCTCCTGCGCGGCCGCCGTCTGCGCTTTCGCCGCGCTGGGCGCAATGGCCATCACGGCCACGGCCGCCGACACCATCAGCGCCAGCATGTTAGGCCGCAATGCACCAGCGCTGCCGTGCGCCGCGCGCGTGTTCTTCTCAACCCATTCCCTCGACTTACCTTGGTACATGACCAACCGCTCCTGAATTC
>NZ_JAHCDD010000011.1 GCF_018413525.1 Acidovorax sp. CCYZU-2555 | reverse complement strand
CTTATAGCGCGCTGCCGTTGTCGGTGACCGCTATCGGCGCGGGTCTGTGCAGTTCGGGCCACAGCCGTGCGACGACCGTGCGCTCGCCTGAATACGCATAGCAGCTGTCGACCTTGGCCAGGCGCTGGGCGGCGTTTTCGGGCTGGTTGATCGCCGCCAAGCGCATGGGCGCCAGGCCCTGGTAGGCGGTGGTCGCCAGCGGGCCCAGCAGCTCGACGATATGCGTGCAGGAGCGCTCGCCCTTGAGCAGCGCGCGCACGTTCTTGTTCCAGCCGCCGGCCATCTGCAGGCCGATCAGCGGCGTGAGCGAGGCTTGTGCGCCGGGGCAGATGTCGAAAGGCGTGGCCTGCATATGCGCGCTGGCGTCGCGCACCCACATGTCCTGATCGAACACCAGGATGACCGTGATGTCGTGCAGCGTGTCGCCAGGAGGCGAGTCGACGTCCGAGAGTTGGCGGCGAAACGCCACGGTCTTGCGATCGACGAGCCGGCCCTCGACTTCATACAAGCCGTCTTCACGGTGGTAGAAACGCAGATCGATCTGGCGGTGGTGGTGTTCTTGTCGCGGCACGCGCATGGTTTTCGCTGTTTTATGGTGGGGAGCTGTCAGCTGGCTTCGCGCACCGGGGCCCAGGCAAACGACCCGGGCTCGGCAGTTCGCACTGCGCCCGAAGCCAGCAGCGCGGCGCGCGCGGACTCCGACAGGCCGGCGGCGGCCAACACCTCGATAGTATGCTCGCCCAGCTCGGCCGGCGGAAGGGTTTCGACGCTGCCCGCAGCGCCGGCCATGCGCGGAAACTCGGGCGCTTCGAACGAGAGCCCGCGGTACCGGATGTCGCGCAGCTTGCCCGGCTGGTGCGCATGTTCGGCTTCGAGCACGCGCTCCAGCGGCAGCACTTCGGTGCAGCCCACGCCCGCGGCCTTGAGCTGGCCCAGCAGCGCATCGAACGGGCGCGCGGCGATCGCGCTGCTGACCATGGCCTCGACCTCTTCACGCGCTTTCTTGCGCATGCGCAGCGTGGCAAATGCCGGCTCGGCGCCCTGGGGCAGCTGCATGGCTTCGCAGAACTTGAGCCAGTGGCCGTCGGTGAGCATCAGCAGATAGATCCAGCGTTCGTCCGAAGTGAGGTAGGCGCCATAGCCGGGCATGCTGAACTCGCCATGCGGCTCGCGTTCGGCGCGGCCCAGCAGCTGGGTCTTGAGCTGCACGCCGACCAGATCGCGCGCGGCCACGTGCAATCCGGTTTCGTAGAGCCCTATGCCCACGGGCTCGGGCGGCGCGCCGTTCTTCGCCTGCAGCATAGAGGCAAGCACGCCGATGACCGCATAGGCGCCCGCGAACTGGTCGTGGTACGAGGGCCCCAGGCGGCTGGGCCGGCCGTTGATGCGATTGCCTTCCATCACGCCCGTCGCGGCTTCGGCCACGGGATTGGACGCGAGGTCATCGGCCTGCGGGCCGGCCGCGTAGCCGCTGATATGGCAGTAGACCAGTTGCGGATTGATGCGCGCGCAGTCTTCGCGCGTGACGCCCAGCTTGCGCGCGGCCTTGGGCGCGAGGTTGTGCACCAGCGCATCCGAATGCGCGAGCAGCGCGCGCAGCGCTTCGCGGCCTTCTGCCTGCGTCAGATCAAGGCATGCGCTTTTCTTGCCATGGCTATAGGCGATGAAAGTGCCGCTGGGGCCGCCGCGCACCAGCGCGCGCGTGGGGTCGCCGGCCGGCGGCTCGATCTTGATGACTTCGGCACCCAGCTGCGAAAGGATATGCGTGGCGAAAGGCGCGGCCAGCATGGTTCCTAACTCGATGACGCGCTTGCCTTGGAGGGGAGGGGTGGACATGGGGAGGGCGCTCCTGAACGGTAGATGGACATAACTTCGATTAGATAATGCATTGTATAAATTATTGAAAAGGATGAAAGGACTTTTTGGAGACAGCGCAAAGACGGCCCAGCGAGTCTGGCGACTCGGCAAGCTATTGATAACAATGGACGAGCTGCTCGCGAAAGGCAATGGGAGCAGCGTTTTCTTAGATGAAAACCCTAGCTAACATTTCAAACGCTCGTTTATACAATGCATTATCGTGCCGCCGACCCCTGTTCCTTTTTTGGAGGTTTCCACCATGCGCAGAAGAACTTTCCTCTCCACCAGTGCGCTGAGCGCTTGCGCCGCGACGCCGTTGCTGGCGCGTGCGCAGCAGGCCTCGCCGGGCATCGACATGGCGACCAAGACCGTCACGGTGGGAGCGTTCACGCCGGTCACGGGGCCGGTGCCGTTCTATGCGATCCTCACGCACGCCGCCGAGGCCTGCTTCAAGTGGGCCAACGAGACCAATGCGCTCAATGGCTGGAAGATCAAGTTCGTCACTTATGACGACGGCTACGAGCCGGCGCGCAGCGTCGCGGTCACGCGCCGCATGGTGGAGGAAGACAAGATCTTCGCGCTGGCCGCGCCCGTGGGCACGGCGCAGTCGGTGGCGGTGCTGCCCTATGCCAAGGAAATCGGCCTGCCGGTGATTGGGCCCATAGGCGGGGCGACGGCGCTGTTCTCCGAACGCCTGGTGTTTCCGCTGTTGCCCGACTACGGCTGGTCGGCGGCGTCCAATCTCGACTACGCGCTCACCGATCTCAAGGCCAGCCGTGTCGCGCTGCTGTGGGAGAACGACGAGCTGGGCCGCTCGGGCAAGCGTGGCTTCGATCTGCACCTGAGCGGGCTCAAGAAGGAGGCGTCGGAGTCGATTCCGTTCGAAGTGCGCAATACCGACTTCACGCCCCATGTGCGCCGCCTGGCCAAGGCCAAGGCCGACGTGGTCATCGTCTTCGGCTCGAACGCCAATCTGACGGCCGCGCTCAAGGCCGCCGACCGCATAGGCTACGAAGCGAAATGGATGGCGCCGTTCTTCACGGCCGATCCGACGACGCGCAAGCTCGCGGGCGACCTGCTCAACGGTGTCTATTTCTCGTCGTGGCTGATGCCCGTCACGGCCGACGACCCGGACATCAAGGCCTACCGCGACAACGTGGGTAAGCTCTATCCGGCCGACCCGGTGGGTGTGTTCGGTCTCAACGGCTGGAGCAATGCCGCGCTGTTCGTCAAGGGCTTCAAGGCATTGCTCGACAGCGGCAAGCCGCTGACCCGCGCGAGCCTGGTCGATGTGATGGAGACGCTCAAGGACCAGAACATAGGCGGCGCGCGCAAGGTCACGTTCATGGCCAACGACCACCGCGGCGCGCGCCAGGAGGGGATCATCCAGGCCGCGCCCGATGGCAGCTTCAAGCTGGTGCGTGATTTCCGCCCCTATCCCGCGGCGGTGTTCGACGCCAAGATTTCCTGAAAGCGCTGGCAATGACTGATTCGTACGAAAGCTGGGTGGGCCGCCACGAAGTTCGCGAGGAACTGATTGCGCCGGGGCCGGTGCAGGCCATGGCGGCTGCGCTCGATTGGGAGCAGGCGCCGCAGGAAGGCCAGGCGCTGCCGCCGGGCTGGCAGTGGATGTACTTCAACCCCAAGGTGCGGCGCAGCGGCCTGGGGCCCGACGGCCATCCCGCGCGCGGCGGTTTTCTGCCGCCGATCGCCTTGCCGCGCCGGATGTGGGCCGGCAGCCGTATCCGCTATCTCGCGGATCTGCAGGTGGGCGCCCGGGCCGCGCGCACCAGCCGCATTCTCAAAGTGGAGAACAAGGTCGGCAAGCGTGGTTCGCTGTGGTTCGTCACGGTGGAGCACAGCATCGACAGCGACGGCCAGCTGTGCAGCGTCGAAGAGCAGGACATCGTCTACCGCGATGCGCCGCCGCCGGGCGCGCCCGCGGCCAGGCCCGAACCCTACGATGCGCCCGCGGCCTGGGGCCAGGACGTGCAGCCCGACACCACGCTGCTGTTTCGCTACTCGGCGCTGACGTTCAACGGCCACCGCATCCATTACGACCAGGCCTATGCGCGCAATGAAGAAGGCTATCCCGATCTCGTGGTCCACGGGCCGCTCACGGCGACGCTGCTGCAGCAGCTCGCCATCGCCCAGGGCGATGGGCGCGCGCTCGCGGGCTTTGATTTTCGCGGCGTGAGCCCGCTGTTCGTGGGCCGCACATTCCGCATCGAAGGCCGGCAGGAAAGCGACGGCACGCTCGCGCTGTGGGCGCGCGGCCCCGACGGAGAACTCGCGATGTCGGCCACGGCCACATGGCGTTGAACGATCACCAGCAACAACCAGGATTGAGGCACTTTATGGCACAGCATATGAGCGGTCCCGCGGACCTGCGGGGACAGGTGGCGCTGATAACGGGCGGCGCGGGCGGCATGGGCCGCGCGATCTCGGCGGCCTTCCACAAGGCCGGCGCAACCGTGATCGCCACCGACCGCGCCGAGCACGAGGACCTGGGCGCGGGCATCGAATACCAGCGCTACGACGTGACTTCGCGCGCCGACACCGACCGCGTGATCGAGGGCGTGCTTGCCCGCCATGGCCGCATCGACATCCTCGTGCTGTGCGCGGGCATCATCGCGCGCACGCCGCTGGGCGACAGCACCGATGAGGAGTGGGACGCGATCATGCAGGTCAATGTGCGCGGCGTGGTGAACCCCACGCGCAAGCTGTTTCCGCTGATGTGCGAACAGGGCTACGGCAAGATCCTCGCCGCGGGCTCGATCGCCGCGAAGAACGGCGGCGTGGCCTCGGGCCCGGCCTATGTGGCTTCCAAAGCCGCGGTGCACGGCATGCTGCGCTGGATCGCCAAGGCCGGCGCGCCGCACGGCGTCTATGCGAACACGCTGGCCCCGGGCCCGGTCGAGACCGCGATGTGGGCCAATGTCACGGGCGCGGCCGCGCCTTCGGCCAACAGCACCGTGCCGCTGGGCCGCTACGGCAATGCCGAGGACATCGCCCAGGCCGCGCTGTTCCTGTGTTCGCCGGCTTCGAACTGGATCACCGGCACGTCGCTCGACATCAGCGGCGGCATGTGGATGAATTGAAGGAGCAGCACATGACTGATACAAGCTCTGTGGTCATTGGCTTCGTCGGCCTGGGCGTGATGGGCGGCCCCATGTGCCGCAACATGGCGCTCAAGCATGCGGGCGAGGTGCTGGCCTTCGACACCCAGGACGCGGCTTTCGATGCCGTTGCCGAAACCAAGGCGCGGCGCGTGGCTTCGCTCGCCGAGCTGGCCGCCCAGGCCGATGTGGTATTTCTTTCGCTGCCCGCAGGGCCGGCCGTCGAGGCCGTGTGCCTGGGCGCGCAGGGACTGACTTCGGGGGCGCGCAAGCCCGCAGTCATTGTCGATCTGAGCACCACCACGGTGGCCTCGGCGCGCAGTGTCGCTCAGCGGCTCGCGGCGCTCGACGTGCAGTTCGCCGATGCGCCCGTGGCGCGCACGCGTGAAGCCGCGCAGCGCGGCGAACTGAGCATCATGGTCGGCGCCTCGGCCGGACTGTTCGCGCGCATCGCGCCCTGGCTGGGCTATATCGCGTCCGACGTGACGCTGTGCGGCGAAGTCGGCTGCGGCCAGGTGGTCAAGCTGGTGAACAACGCGCTGGTGTTCGAACACACCATGGCGCTCGCGGAAATGATGGTGCTGGGCGAGCGCGCGGGCGTCGCGCCGGCGACGCTGCTCGACGCGGTGTCCAAGGGCTCGGGCGACAGCTTCGTGCTGCGCAATCACGGGCGCAAGGCCATGCTGGCGCGCCAGTTCCCCGACAAGTCGTTCTCGCCCGAGTACGTGCTCAAGGACATCGCCTGCGTGCTCGAACTGGCCGACGAAGTGGGCGTGGCCACGCGCGTCACCGAACTCGCGCAGCGCTATTACGCGGCGACGGCGCAGGCCGGCTACTCCGGCCGCTACTTTCCCGCGGTCATCGAAGTCATCGATCGCAACCTGGCCGTTGCGGCCAAGGAGTAAACCATGGCAGATATCCTGGGCCTGGTCTGGGCCGGCGTCATCAGCGGCTGCCTGTATGCGATGGGCGCGATCGGCATCGTGCTGATCTACAAGAGCTCCATGGTCGTGAACTTCGCCCACGGCAATCTCGCCGGCCTGGCCGCGTTCCTGGTGTTCGGCTTCACGGCCGGAACGCTGGGCAACATGGCCTGGGGCGCGGCCGTGGTGCTGTCGCTGGCCATCATGGTCGCGGCGATGGCGCTGACCTATCTGGTGATTTCGCCGCTGGTGTTCAAGTCGGATCTGACCAGCACCATCTCCACGCTGGGCGTGGGCCTGGTGGTGCAAGGCCTGACGCAGATGGTCTTCGGGCCCGACGTGGTCTCGCTCGACTTGCCGCTGCCCGCGTGGCGTGTGGACCTGGGCGGGCTGCGCATCTCGGCCTATGACCTCACGGTGCTGGGCGTGACGGCGCTGGTGATCGGCGCGCTGTATCTGCTGATCGAGCGCACGCGCGTGGGCATTGCGTTTCGCGCGGTGTCGGCGAATCCGTTCGCCAGCCGGGTCTGCGGGCTGAGCCTGCGCCGCGTGCATCTGTTCTCGTGGATCGTCGCCGGCGTGCTGGGCCTGATCGCTTCGCTGCTGATCGTGCCGACGACGTTTCTGTCGTCGACCAGCGTCTCGTCGTTCATGCTGCAGGCGTTTGCCGCGGCCGTGGTCGGCGGCTTCACCAGCCTGCCGGGCGCGGTGATAGGCGGCATCTTCGTGGGCGTGCTGATGAACCTGCTGTCGTTCTATGTGGCGGCCGAGTTCACCAACACCTACATGCTGGCCATCATTTTGCTGGTGCTCAATCTCTTTCCCAAAGGCGTGCTGGCCGTTCGAGGAGGTGCCCGTGTCTAAGTCTGCAACCCTTGCCGCTCCGTTGGAGCGCCCCGCGCTGCGTCTGCCGCGCAATCTGTCCTGGCCGGCGCTGCTCATTGCGCTGGCGCTGGCCGTGCTGCCGCTGGTCGCCGGCGGCTACTGGGTGTTCACGCTGGGCGTGTGCTTCGCGAACGCGATCGCCATTCTGGGCGTGAGTTTCCTGGTGCGCTACGGCGGCGAAGTGTCCATAGGCCATGGCGTGTTCGCGGCGTCGGGCGCCTATGTGGTGGCGCTGGCCGAGAAGTATCTGGGGCTGTCGGTGCTGCTGAGCCTGCCGCTTGCGGCGCTGACCGGCGCGCTGCTGGGCATGTTGTTCGCCTATCCGTCGCGCAACATCTCGGGCATCTACCTGGCGGTGGCCACCATGGCGCTGGCGCTGGCCCTGCCCGAAGTGCTGCTGTACTTCTCCAGCGTCACGGGCGGCTATGAAGGCCTCTATGTGAAGCGCGACGCGCTGCCCGGCGTCACGCGCGAACTGCAGCGCTACTACTTGCCGCTGGCCGGGCTGATCACCGTGGTGTTGCTGCTGCGACATTTTCGCGCCTCGCGCCAGGCGATGGCGCTGCTGCTGATACGCACTTCGGCGCCGGCCGCCGAATCGTTCGGCGTGCGCCGCAGCTGGGCGCGCCTGGCCTGCATGGCGCTGAGCGCGATGATCGCGGCGACGGGCGGGGCGCTGCTGTCGTTCAGCTCGACCACGGTCTCGCCCAACAGCTTCACGCTGTGGACGTCGATCTTCCTGCTGGTGGGCTCGGTGGTGAGCCTCTATTCGCTGTCGCTGATCGGCAGCCTGGTCGGCGGGCTGTTTCTCACGCTGGTGCCGCTGCTGCTCGCGGGCGCGGGCAACTGGGTGCCGATTCTCTACGGCGGCGCGCTGCTGGCGGTGGTGCTGGGCGCGAACGCGCTGCCCGCGGCCTGGCGCAAGCGCCTCGGGGGAGGCCAATCATGAGCGCCATTCACTTGCAGGCCGCGGCCATGCCGCTGGCCGCCGCGGCGTCGGCGCCGGCCGTGCGTCCCGACGCGCTGAGCGTCGAGTCGCTGTCGCTGTCGTTCGGCGGCAACCATGTGCTGCAGGACATCAGCCTGCGTTTCGAGCCCGGGCAGATCACGGGGCTCATAGGCCCGAACGGCGCGGGCAAGACCAGTTTCTTCAACTGTCTCACGGGCCTGTACTCGCCGCAGGTGGGCCGTATCGCGCTGGGCGCGCAGCGCCTCGAAGGCGTGCCGCCCACGGGGCGCGCGGCGCTGGGGTTTTCGCGCAGCTTCCAGCATGTGGCGCTGTGCCCCGAGCTCACGGTGGTCGAGAACGTGATGATAGGCCTGGACCGGCAGTCGCGCGCGGGCTGGCTCGATGCCTTCTTGCCGTTGGCGTCGGGCCGTGCCGAACGCGCCGCCCACCGCGCGCTGGCGCTGGCCGCGCTGCGCCGCCTGGGCATAGAGTCCGTGGCCGAATCCTTGCCGGGCGAACTGCCGCCCGGCGTGCTGCGGCTGGCCGAGATCGCGCGCGCCATCACGGGCAAGCCGCGCGTGCTGCTGCTCGACGAGCCGGCTGCGGGGCTGAACTCGGTTGAAACCCATGACTTGTCGAACGCGCTGAAAAAGCTGCGCGCGCCCGACCTCGTGCTGGTCGTGGTCGAGCATGACATGGATCTGATCATGGAAGTCTGCGACGCCATCCATGTGCTCAATGTCGGCCGGCTGCTGGCTTCGGGCACGCCCGAACAGGTGCGCGCCAATCCCGACGTGGTCAAGGTCTATCTGGGAGACGACGATGAATGATGCGGGTGCGGAACTTCTGCGGGTCGAGAACCTGTCGGTGCGCTACGGCGCCGGCCCGGTGGTGCAGGGCGTGTCGTTGGCCATGGCCGCGGGCACGGTCGCCGCGCTGCTGGGCGCGAACGGCGCGGGCAAGTCGAGCACGCTCAAGGCGATCGCCGGGCTCGAGCCCGCGCAGGGGCGCGTGGTCTTCGACGGCCAGGATGTGTCGGCGCTGAGCACGGCCCAGCGCTTTCGCGCGGGCATCGTCTATGTGCCCGAAGGCCGGGCCATCGTCACCGACCTGAGCGTGGAGGAGAACCTGACGCTGGGCGCCTACTTCGTCGATGCGAAGACGCGGGCGCAACGCCAGCGCATGGTGCTCGACTTCTTTCCCGAGATCGCCAACCGGCTGAAAGCGCCCGCGGGGCTGCTGAGCGGCGGCGAGCAGCAGATGCTGGCCATAGGCCGGGGCCTGATGTCGGCGCCGCGCCTGCTGCTGCTCGACGAGCCTTCGCTGGGCCTGGCGCCGTTGCTGGTGGCGCGTGTCTACGAGCGGCTCGCGGCGATACAGCAGGAGCAAAAGCTCACGGCCTTGCTGGTGGAGCAAAGCTTTCACGCCGCGGCCAAGCTCGCGCGCCATGCCTGGGTGATGCGCCATGGGCATGTGGTCGGCGAACTCGACGCCTCGGCGCTGCGCAGCCGCGAAGGGCGGCTGCGGGCGATCGATGCTTATTTGGGGGCGCGGCAGGACGATGCTTCCGCTGTGGCGGCACCGGTTGCTGTGGCGCATTAAGGGCGTGTGCATGGCGACCTTCAACAACGGCTTTGCCTGCAGGGGCCGGGTCTCGGCCCGGCGGCCGACTTCATTTTCTTGTACGCACAAGAAAACGAAGCAAAAGAAAGCGGCCCTGCTGTCTGCGACCCTGCGCTTCGCTGCGGGCAACCTGTCGTGCTCGGTCCCGGGCTGCGCCGCGGAACTCGCTACGCGCCTGCGGCGCTGCGCTCGAACAACCGCGGCGAGTCAGATGACGAAGCCTCCGTGTCCTTCGGCACTCCGGCCCAGCCCGGGCCCTGCGCGCGCCAGGGCTGGGCGCCTCCGCGCAGCCAGAAGGGCGGGACGGCCTGCGAGTGCGGTAATGAAACGCAAGCTTGGCGAGTTTTTGACAGTCCAGGGGCCTTCACTCCGTTGGTCCTGGAGCAGCAGCGGGCCTCACCTCCCCCGTTCGTCCTGAACCTGCCTCGCCGGCCGCGTCGAAGGATGAACGGCCAGCCCTCAGAGGGGATCGCACCCTTCGACAAGCTCAGGGTGAACGGACAACGGAGCATGGTTAACCGCTCATCCTGAGCCTGCCTCGCCGGCCGCGTCGAAGGATCGAAGGATTGAAGGATGAACGGCCGGCCCGCAACAACAATGGAGACCATCGAAGATGAAACAGCTGAAACTTCAAGGCAAGGTCATAGCCACCGGCCTGGCCTTCCCCGAGGGCCCGGTGGCCATGGCCGACGGCAGCGTGCTGGTCGTGGAAATCCAGGGCGGCTGGCTGCTGCGGGTGGGGCCGGACGGCAGCAAGCAGCGCGTCGCCCAGCTCGGCGGCGGGCCCAATGGCGCGGCGCTGGGGCCTGATGGGCATTGTTATGTGTGCAACAACGGCGGCTTCAGCTGGCGCAGCGATGACGGCTTCACGCGGCCCACGGGGCCGTCGGCCGACTATGACGGCGGGGCGATACAGCGCGTGAACCTGGCGACGGGCGCGGTCGAGAATCTCTATACGCAGTGCGAGGGCGTTCCCCTGCACGGCCCCAACGACCTGGTGTTCGATGGCGATGGCGGCTTGTGGTTCACGGACTTCGGCAAGACCTACGAAGACCGCATGCTGCGCGGCGCCATCTATTACGCGCGCACAGACCGGCATGAGATACGCCGGGTCGCGCATCCGGTGCTCACGCCCAACGGCATAGGCTTGTCGCCCGACGGCAACACGCTTTACATGAGCGAGACCGAGACCAGCCGGCTGTGGTCCTACCCGGTCACGGGCCGGGGTCAGCTGGGCATCGCGCCCTGGCCTTCGCCCAATGGCGGGCAGCTGGTGCATGGGCTCGCGGGCTACCAGCGCTTTGACTCGATGGCGCTGGAAGAGGGCGGCAACATCTGCGTCGCGACGCTGGTCAACGGCGGCATCAGCGTGTTTTCGCCAGCCGGCGAACTGCTGGAGTTCCACGCCGCGCCCGAAGGCTACTGCACCAACATCTGCTTTGGCGGGCCCGGGCGCCGCACCGCTTTCATCACCCTGTCTGGCTACGGCCAGCTGTTTGCCGCCGAATGGCCGCGCCCGGGCCTGGCCCTGGTCGGCTGATGTTTCCACCGCGTTTCAAGGAGTCGCCCATGATCACCCGTCGATTTGTGCTGCATGCCGTGGCGATGGCCGCCGGCCTGACGGCCGCCGCCGCGCCCGCCCTGGCCCAGCATGCCTGGCCTGAACGGCCGATCCGCATCATCGTGCCGTATGCGGCGGGCCAGGGCGCGGACGTGCTCACGCGCCTGGTCGCCCAGGAACTGCAAAAGACGCTGGGCCAGCCCATCGTCGTCGAGAACCGCGCGGGCGCGGGCGGCAACATCGGTACCGCAGCCGTCGCCAAGGCGCCGGCCGACGGCTATACCTTTTTGCTGGGCACCAACGCGACCAACGCCGCCAACGAATTTCTCTACACGGGCCTGGGCTTCAACCCGGCGCGCGACTTTGAATCGGTGGCGATGATAGGCCTGCTGCCCATGGTGATCAGCACCACGCAGGCCGATCTCAAGACCAATGGCATCGCCGACCTGGTGGCACGCGCCAGGGCCAGGCCCGACACGCTCAACGTGGGCCTGCCCAGCACCACGGCCCAGGTGGTGTTCGCGCAGTTCGTGCAGCAGGCGCAGGCGCCGCTGTTCGCCGTCAAGTACAAGGCTTCGGGCCAGTCGATGACCGATGTGCTTGGCGGGCAGATTCCGCTGGTGATAGACACGGTCACCGCGTCGCGCGCCCACATCGCCTCGGGCAAGCTGCGCGCGCTGGGCATCACCTCGCTCAAGGCCAGCGACATGCTGCCGGGCGTGCTGCCGGTCTCGGAGCAGGGCGTTGCCGGCTTCGACGTCGTCGCCTGGGACGCGTTCTTCGCGCCCAAGGGCACGCCCGCGGACATCGTGAAGAAGTTCAGCGACCACCTGCAACAGGCCCTGGCCCAGGCCGACACGCGCCGCCGCATGATGGACATAGGCGTGGAGCCCCTGTTCATGGGCCCGCGCGAACTCGACGCCTTCGTCAAGCAGGAGCGCACCAAATGGGGCGCAATCATCCAGTCCGCAGGCATACGCACGGAGTAAGCAAGGGGTTTCCCTATACCCGTGCCACAAACGACAATGCAGAATGCATTATCTGGTTGTCGAAAGTGGAGTCGGAAACGGCACAACCCCAAAGGCATGCGAAAGAAAATCGAATGCACCGAGCAAGTTGCAAGCACCCGCACACGGAAGAAAACAGACGCATGAGTTTCGAGACAGAGCAGCAGTGTGGAACGGACAGCCATTGATTGGGAATTTTTGACTTGAAGCAGTAAGCATTTTTCACTGCTATTTTTTAACCGCCAGAGAATGCATTCTGCATTTTATTGTACCTAGGAGCGCCAGATGAGCACAGTGATCGCCAACCCTTCCGCCACTTCCGCCGCACCCGCCGGCGCGGCGCAGCCATCCGATGTCGGCAACAAGCCCGCCGAAGGCGTGATCACCGACGCAGCGATTGCCGCGGCGCGCGACATGATCGGTCTGCATCTGCGCCCCGAAGGCCCTTATCTGCAGGACGCGACCACCGATACCCTGCGCAACTGGTGCAACGGCATAGGCGACCTCAACCCGCTGTACCGCGACATCGGCTACGGCCCGGGCACGCGCTACGGCACCATGGTCGCCCACCCCATGTTCCCGATGGCTTTCGGCTGGCTGGGCCGTACGCGCTGGGGTCTGCCGGGCGTGCATGGCTTCTACGCGGGCAACGACTGGGAGCTGTTTCGCCATGTGCGTCCCGGCGACCGCATCAGCGCCATCGAACGCGTGGTCGGCGTCGATGTGAAAGAAAGCCAGTTCTCGGGCCGCCTGGTGCTGCAGTATGTCGAAGCCTGCTACTACAACCAGCGCAGCGAGCTCGTGGCGCGCGCGCTGGGCACCTGCACGCGCCACGAGCGCAAGGCCGCGCGCGACACCGGCAAGTACAAGGAAATCGAGCAGTACCAGTACAGCAATGAAGAGCACGACCGCATAGACCAGATCGTGCTCGACGAGCCCAAGGCGATTCGCGGTGCGAATGTGCGCTACTGGGAAGAAGTGCAGGAAGGCGAGGAGCTGCCGACGATTGCGCGCGGCCCGCTGTCCCTCATGGACACCATGGGCTTTCTCGTCGGCTGCGGCCGTGGCCATACGCATGGCGTGGTGCTGCAGGCGGCGGTCAAGCACCCCGGCCATTTCTTCCGCAACCCCGAAGCCGGCGGCGGCGTCGAGTACACGGGCATAGGCCACCACCGCGAATCCGTGGCCAAGGAGGTGGGCGTGCCCGGCACCTACGACTACGGCCCGCAGCGTTCGTCGTGGATGTGCTCCATGGTCACCAACTGGATGGGCGACGCGGGCGTGCTCAAGCGCGTGCGCACCGAGATGCGGCGCTTCAACATCGTCGGCGACACCACGTTCTGCAAGGGCAAGGTGGTGCGCAAGTATGTGAAGGACAACATCGGCCTGGTCGACATCGAGATCGCGGCGGTGAACCAGCGCGGTGAAGTCACGACCCCGGGCATTGCCACGGTGGCCTTGCCGTCACGCGATGTGAAGCGCCCGGCATTCATCGACGGCGCGAGCGTGGACCTCGAGCTGCCGGTGGTGCGCTGAGCGGCGCGCCATTCTTCGGCAGGCGCGCTGCGCCTGCCGTCACCCTGTCAACCGGCTCTGGAGAAAAGGGGACCCCATGCCCTCAGTAGACAACCAACCTCTTGCGGGCTGCCGGGTGATCGAGCGCTCGCGCTCGGTGGCCGCGGCCTATGCGGGCAAGCTGCTGGCCGCGATGGGCGCGCGTGTGGTGATGCTCGAACCCGAAGAGGGTTCGGCGCTGCGGCGTGCGCCGCCCTGGCTCGAAGGCGCGCAGGAAAGCGCGCTGTTCGCCTATCTCAGCGTGGGCAAGCGCAGCAGCGTGTGCGATCTGCGTAGTCCTGAAGGCCAGGCCGACTTTCTGCAGGAGTTGGGCGAAGCCGATATCTTCATCGACGACACGCCGCTGGACGAGCGCGAAGCTTGCGGGCTTGACGCCGAGGCGCTGGCGCGGCGCTTTCCCGAACTGGTGCATGTGAGCGTGCTGCCGTTTGGCGCCAGCGGCCCCAAGGCGCACTGGAATGCCGAGGAAGTGAACCTGCTGCATGCGGGCGGCGAAGGCTATCTGCTGCCCAACGGGCTGTCGAACGAGCTGTTTCCCGATCGGCCGCCGCTGAAGATCTACGGCCATTTTTCTGAATACCAGGGCGGCAGCTCGGCCGCGATGTGCGCGCTGGCCGCGTGGTGGGCCGTGCCCATCGAAGGAGGGCAATACGTCGATGTGTCGGTGCAGGACGCGGTGCTGGCCGTGGGCGCGTTCGCGCTGCAGCGCCTGGGCGACGGCTCGCTGGAGCACCGCACTACGCGCAGCTTTCGCTATGGCGGCGTGTTCCGCACGCTGGACGGCTATCTCGAACTGCTGACGCTCGAGGACCGGCAGTGGCAGGGCCTGGTGGAGCTGCTGGGCCAGCCGGCCTGGGCATGCGATCCGGCGCTGGTCGATCCGCTGGAGCGCAGCCGGCGCGGCGACGCGATCAACCAGCATATCCGCGCATGGATGGCGCGCCACCCGACCGAGCAGATCGTCGCGCGCGCCCAGCAGCTGGGCGTGCCCGCGGCCAAGTACCGCACGCCCGAGGAAGTGGTGCAGGGCGAGCAGGAGCGCGCGCGCGGGCTGTTCGGCGCGGCGACGCTGGCCAGCGGGCGCGAAGTCGACGTGCTGGTCGCGCCGTTCCAGTTTCGCTGCACGCCCTTGCTGCGCGGCGGCGCCGTGCCTGCATTGAATGAAATGTCCCGGGAGGCCACTGCATGAAGCCCTTGCGTACTCCATTGGCCGGCTTGCGCGTGGCGGATTTCACCATCCACGCGGCCGGGCCGTTTTGCACCCACCTGCTGGCGCAGATGGGCGCCGAGTGCATCAAGATCGAAAGCCGCACGCGCCCCGACGCGTTTCGCAAGCCGCATGCGGTCTACGGCCGCATGCAGGCCGCGACCTTCGATCAGGTCTCGGCCAACAAGCTGTCGGTGCGCCTGAACCTCAAGCTGCCCGAAGCCGTGGCCCTGGCCAAGCGCCTGGTCGCGGTCTCGGATGTCACGGCCGAAAGCTTTCGCCCGGGGGTGATGAAGCGCCTGGGGCTGGATTTCGAGGCGCTGGCCCAGGTCAGGCCCGATCTGGTGATGCTGTCGCTGTCGTCCAGCGGCCAGAGCGGGCCCGACTCGCATTTCGCAGGCTATGCGCCGCTGTTCGGCGCCTGGGGCGGCCTGGGCTGGATGAGCGGCTACAGCGACGGCCCGCCCGTCGAGATGCGCCATGTGATGGACCATTCGGCGGGAATGCACGCCGCGCTCGCGACGCTGGCCGCGCTGCACCAGCGCCGGCGCACGGGCCAGGCCCAGCATGTGGATCTGGCGGCGCGCGAAGTTGCGTCGGCGATGATTGGCGACGCGCTGGTCCAGGCCAGCGCGGGCGAGCAGCCGCAGCGCCCGGGCAATGCCGACGCCGCCATGGTGCCGCACGGCATCTATGCGAGCAACCGGCCCGACCGCTGGCTCACGCTGGCCGTGCGCAGCCAGGGCGACTGGCTGGCGCTGCAGGTCGCGCTGGGCCGCTCCACCACCGATCCGCGTTTTGCGAGCGTGGGCGCGCGGCGCCAGCACCGCGAAGCCGTCGACGATCTGGTGGGCGGCTGGCTGCGCGACTGCGACGCCGACGACACCGCGCGCAGGCTGCAGGCCGTGGGCGTGTGCGCCCATGTGTCCTGGAACATGCAGGATATCGCCGACGACCCGCATCTGCGCGCGCGCGGCGCGCTGGCCGAAGTCTCGGCGCCCGGTATTGCGCCGCGCCTGGCCGTGGGCGCGCCCGCGCGCTTCAGCGCGACCAGCGATGTCGGCATACGGCGGCTGACGCCCGCGCTGGGCCAGGACGAAGACTATGTGTATGGTGAACTGCTGGGCCTGGGCCGCGCGCAGCGCGACGATCTCGAAGCCCGCGAAGTCATTTTCTGAGCCGGGCCCGTGCCTGCCTCGCCTTTTGCATTCCACAGGAAAGTGCCATGAGCTCCTCCATCTATCTCGTGCTCGACATGATGAACGACCTGATTCACGACGAAGGCCCGAACGGCCAGGCGGCGTACGGCCAGCAGGTCAGGGCGCGCCAGCTGATTCCCCGCACCCGGGCCGCGATCGACAAGGCGCGCGCCGCGGGCGTGTCGGTGGGCTTTGTGCGCGTGGGCTTTTCGTCCGACTACCGCGAATGCCCGCCGAATTCGCCGATCTTCGCGGGCGCGCGCAAGAACGGCATCTTCAAGCTGGGCACCTGGGGCACCGAAGTGCACCCGGGACTGGGCCAGCAGGCCGGCGACTTCGACATCATCAAGCACCGCGTGAGCCCGTTCTACAGCACCACGCTGGGCGCGGTGCTGCGCGCCCAGGGCGTGCGCCGCATCTACTGCTCGGGCGTGTCGACCAATGCCGTGGTGCAGGCCATGGTGCGCGAAGGCCATGACCGCGATTTCGAAGTCATCGTGCTCGAAGACTGCTGCTGCGCGCCCAGTGACGAGGAGCATGCGCAGGCCGTGGCCACGTTCAAGCGCTTTTGCCAGCTGACCACGTCGCAGGACGTGGTGTTTTCCTGAGGCACGCATGACACAGCGCAGCTTTCTGTTCGTTCCCGGCCACCGCCAAGACCGATTCGACAAGGCCGTCGCCAGCGGCACCGATGCCGTGATTCTCGACCTCGAGGACGCAGTCGCGCCCGAGTCCAAGCCGGCGGCGCGCGCAGCCGTGCGCGCCTGGCTGGCCGCGGGGGGCAGGGCGCTGGTGCGCATCAACGCCGCCGACACCCCCTGGTTCGCAGATGACCTGGCGATGCTGGCCGCGCTGCCCCAGGCGGGCGTGATGCTTTCCAAGGCCGATGCGCCGTCGCTTGCACACACGCTGGCGGCGCTGCCGGGGCGCGAAGTGATCGCGCTGCTCGAAACCGTCGCCGGCTTCATGGACCTGGCCGCGCTCAGCCGCGCGCCTGGCCTCACGCAGATCGCGTTCGGCAGCGTGGATTTCGGCATCGACAGCGGCATCGCCGACACCGGCGACGCAATGACCGCGGTGCGCACGCAGATCGTGCTGCATTCGCGCTTTGCGGGCCTGCGCGCACCGCTGGACGGCGTGAGCGTGCGCTTTGACAGTGCCGAGCAGATGTACGCCGACGCGCTGCGTTCCAGCCAGCTGGGCTTTGGCGGCAAGCTGTGCATTCACCCCGCGCAGGTGGGCGCGGTGAACCGGGCGTTCGCGCCCAGCGAAGAGGAGCAGGCCTGGGCGCGGCGCGTGCTGCAGGCCTTCGACGCCAGCGCGGGCGCGGCCACGGCCGTGGACGGCAAGATGGTGGACCGCCCGGTTGTCGAACGCGCGCGCCGGATTGTGGCCTCGGCCCGCGCCGCGCCAGGCGCCGTCGCATAGAATCGGCGAACAGCCCTAGGGGGTCACATTTAAGGAGAATGGCGTTCGACCTGGCGTTTGCAGTCGAGCGGCTTGCAATGGAATATCGAACCAAGGAAGAACAGGTTGCCGACTACCTCCGCGAGGGCATCATCTCCGGGGTGTATCCGCGCGGCTCGCGTCTGAAGCAGGCGGAGATCGCCGAGCAGCTGCAACTGAGCATCACGCCGGTGCGCGAAGCCTTGAAGCTGCTCGAGGCCGAAGGCTATGTCAGCGGCGACTCCTACCGCGGCGCGCGCGTCGTGCCGTTCGATCCTGCGTCCTCCAAGGAAATCCTGATGCTGCGGCTGGTGCTCGAGTCGCAGTTGGTGCGTGGCTCGAGCGAACGCGCCACGGCCAAGGACCTGGCCGACCTGCGCGTGCTGGCCGATGAATTCTCCGCGGCCTTCGCCAGCGGCGACCGCGCCACCGCGCGCGGCATCAACTACCGCTTTCACCGCCGCATGTACGACATCGCCGAAATGCCGCAGACGCTGCATTTCGTGCAAATCCTCTGGGCGCGCTACCCGTTCGACCTGATCAACGCCGCCAAGGACCGCGGCCAGGCCGCGGCCGACGAACACGACGAAATCCTCGACGCCCTGGCCAGCGGCGACGCCTCGGCCGCGGTGCTGGCGATGCGCAAGCATATCGAGTCGGGGTGGACCATTCTGGGGCAGGAACAGCACTGATTGCGGGGCCTGGCTTGCGCTGGTCGAGGGCAGAGACGCCCTTCGACGCGGCCGGCAAGGCAAGCTCGGGGCGAACGGCCATCCGTTATTTGTTTCAAGTAGATCGGGGCGAAAAGCGCGGTGTGCATGCTCGCGCAATTTTTTACCCGTTCGCCCTGAGCGGAGTTAAGCGAGCCTGGATCTCGCAAGGCCTTAAAAAGAAACAGCGGGCGTCGAAAATCCGTTCGTCCTGAGCGAGGTAAGCGAGGCTAAGCCTCGCAAGGCGTTAAAAAGAAACAGCGGGCGTCAAAAATCCGTTCGCCCTGAGCCTGTCGAAGGGTGAACGGCCTGTGCTCCAGGCATGAGGACGGGCCGTTCATGGTTCGACAAGCTCACCACGAACGGGTCACAGTTTTGCCGCCGTTTGCCAAAATCGACCACCTTCTAAGTCATTGATTTATTTGACAAAAAAAAGCTGTTTCTTGAGAGCCTGCCTTGCCGGCCGCGTCGAAGGATGAACGGCCTGTGCTCAAGTCATGACTACGGGGCGTTCATGGTGCGACGCGCCCGGCCAGGGAGGCTCACCACGAACGGGTCACTGTTTTGCCGCCGTTTGCCAACATCGACCACCTTCTAAGTTATTGATTTAGCTAGAAAAAAAGCTGTTTCTTGAGAGCCTGATGCAGGATGAACGGCCTGCGTTCCAGCCAGCCTGCTTTTCTCCAGCCACCACTTCAATGTGTCTATTCAACGGGTAATCACCAATCTCAAGCACGGCCGGATAATGCATTATGCATTATGCATTGAGCATTTTATAAACCATATTTTCAACCCGCCCGACGCCCCCGTGCGCCCGGCATCAGGAGACTCCCATGCGCGCTGCTCCCACGTTTGTTCGGGCTTTCGTCATGGCGGCTTGCGCCGTGACTGCATCGGCGGCAACCTGGGCCGACAGCTATCCCAGCCGGGCGGTGCGCATCATCGTGCCGGTGGCCGCGGGCGGGGGCACCGACTACAGTGCGCGGGCCATCGCCCACAAGCTGTCGGCGGCGCTGGGCCAGAGCGTGGTGGTCGAGAACCGGCCGGGGGCCTCGGGCAACATCGGTGCCGAGCAGATTGCGCGCGCCGCGCCCGACGGCTATACGCTGGGCATGCCCATCACCTCGTTTCCGGTCAACCCCAGCCTCTACAGCAAGCTGCCTTTCGATACCGCCAAGGATTTTGCGCCCGTGGTGCTGGTGGGCACCTTGCCGCTGGTGCTGGTGGTACACCCTTCGGTGCCCGCGCAGAACACCGCGGCGCTGATAGAGCAGGCGCGCAAGAAGCCCGGCAGCATCAATTTTGCCAATTCGGGCAGCGGAACGACAGCCCATCTGGCGGGTGAGCTGTTCAAGCGCATGGCGAAGATCGACCTGGTGAGCGTGAACTACAAGGGCGGGGGCCCGGCCGTGACCGATCTGCTGGGCGGCCAGGTGCAGATGTATTTCGCGACCCTGCCTTCGGTGCTCGCGCATATCCAGGCCGGCAAGCTGCGTGCGCTGGCCGTGACCGGCAAGGCCAGGCTGGCGGAGCTGCCCGATGTGCCCACGGTGGCCGAGTCGGGCCTGCCGGGCTTTGAAGTCACGGCCTGGTTCGGCCTGTTCGCGCCCGCGGGCACGCCCGAGCCCATCATCAAGCAGCTGAATGCCGAAGTGGTGAAGATCCTCAACACCGCCGAAATGCAAAAGAGCCTGCCGCAACACGGCATCGTGCCCGCGGGCGGCAGCCCGCAGGAGCTGGGCAGCCATCTGCGCGAGGAAATCCAGAAATGGAGCGTGGTCGTCAAGGATGCGGGAATCAAGGTCGAGTGACATCGAGCGTCTGGCGCAACGGGGTCGGCGCCCTGCGCCAATGACGAATTTTCGGGCAGTTCGCTTAACGGACAGTCGGGTCCGCCGAAGGCGGGCACCAAGCCACGCCGCGTTTGCGTGAGTCAGTAAGGCAGCTGATTTTTCGTGTTCATTTGATGGACAGGTCTGAGACGCGTTTTGATTGATTGGAAAACAATCGATCCAACGCAACAACCTGACATCCATCCCTTGGACACGCCCATGTCGGAACCTACCCAGCATTCTCCCTTGCGCGGCAAGATCGCGCTCGTCACCGGCGGCAGCAATGGCATAGGCGCGGCCACGGTGCGCGCTCTGGCCAACGAAGGCGCGACGGTCGTGATCGGCTACCACCAGAGCCTGGAGCGCGCCGCAAGCCTGGGAGCGCAATTGCCCGGCCCGCAGCACACGCTGCGCATCGCGCTCGAAGAACAGGCCAGCCACGCCGCGGCCGCGCAATGGCTCTCCCAGACCTTTGGCCGGCTCGATGTGCTGGTGAACTCCGCGGGTTTCACGCAGCGCATCGCACATGCCGACACCGACGCGCTGGAGCCCGACCTGTTCAACAGCATTCTTTGCGCCAATGTCGGCGGCACCTATGCGGTCACACGCGCGCTGCTGCCCCTGCTGCGCCAATCGGACAACGCGGTCGTGGTCAATGTGTCGTCGGTCTCGGCGTTCACGGGCCTGGGCAGCAACATGGCCTATTGCGCGGCCAAGGCCGGCCTGGACACGCTCACCATCTCGATGGCGCGGGCCTTCGGCCCGGTGCGCTTCCTGTGTGTTTCGCCGGCGTCGGTCGACACCGATTTCGTCGGCGGCCGCAGCCGCGCCGAACTCGAGAAGAAAGCCGCGCAGACGCCGCTGGGCCGCGTGGTCGCTCCCGAAGATGTGGCCCAGGCGGTGCTGGCCTGCGTCACGCATCTGCGCACTTCCACGGGCGCGCGCATCGTCATCGATGGAGGGCATTCGCTGTGAACCCGTCTTTGATCAACGCCACCCACGACCCCGCGCTGCGCAGCTGGGTAGCGAGCGCCAACCTTCCCGGCGCAGATTTCCCCATCCAGAACCTGCCGTTCGCGGTGTTCAGCGTGCGCGGCTGCGCTGCCGCCGCGCGTTGCGGCGTGGGCATTGGCGACCAGATTCTCGATGTCGCGGCCTGCGCGCCGCTGCTGTCGGGCCTGGCCGCCGAAGCCGCCCTGGCCTGCGCGGCGGCTACGCTCAATGCGCTGATGGCGCTGGGCAATGCGGCTGCATCCGCGCTGCGTGCCGAACTCTCGCGGCTGCTGAGCGCGGGCCAGACCGCGCAGCGCGAGCTGCTGGCGCAGGCGCTGCACCCGCTGGCCGGTGTCGATTTGCACCTGCCCGTCAAAGTCGGCGGCTATACCGACTTCTTTGCCTCGGTGCACCACGCGACCAATGCGGGCCGGCTGTTTCGCCCCGACGCGCCGCTGCTGCCCAACTACAAGTACGTTCCCGTGGCCTACAGCGGCCGGGCCAACAGCGTGCGCGTGGGCGGCGCGCCGCTGCAGCGCCCCTGGGGCCAGCTCAAGGCCGCGGACCAGGCCGCGCCGGAGTTCGCTCCGGCCCGGCGCCTGGACTATGAAGTCGAGCTGGGCATCTATATCGGCGCGGCTTCGCAGACCGGTCGCCCGCTGGCCGTGGCCGATGCCTGGGACCATGTGTTCGGCGTCTCGCTGCTCAACGACTGGTCGGCGCGCGACATCCAGGCCTGGGAATACCAGCCGCTGGGCCCGTTCCTGGCCAAGAGTTTCGCGACCAGCGTCGCGCCCTGGGTCATCACTGCCGAAGCGCTGGCGCCGTTTCGCCAGGCCATGGCGGCGCGCGACGCCGGCGACCCCGCGCCCTTGCCGCATCTGTTCGATGCCGCCGACCAGGCGCTGGGCGGGCTGAGCGTGGACATCGAGGCGCAGCTGCGCAGCGCGCGCATGCGTGCACAGGATCTGCCCGCGCAGCGGCTGTCGCGCTCCAACGCCGCGACGCTCTACTGGAGCTTCGCGCAGATGCTGGCCCACCACACCAGCAACGGCAGCGCGCTCGATACCGGCGACCTGCTGGGCTCGGGAACGATTTCGGGCGCCACGGCCGACGCGCTGGGCAGCCTGCTCGAACTCACGCGCGGCGGCGCCGAGCCGCTGACGCTGGCCGCGACGCAGGAGCAACGCACCTTCCTGCACGACGGCGACGAAGTGAGCCTGCGCGCGCGCAGCGAGCGTGCGGGCTTTGTCGGCATAGGCTGGGGCCATTGCACGGGCACGCTGGGCGCGGCCACGGCCACGCCGCTGGGTTAGGAGTTCCCATGCTCGTCGAACAACGCACCTATACCGCCCACCCGGGCAAGTGGCGCGACTATCTTGCGCTCTACGAAGCCGAAGGCCTGGAAATCCAGCAGCGCATCCTGGGCCGCATGGTCGGCTACTACACCACCGAGTCGGGGCCGCTCCACCAGATCGTGCATCTGTGGGCCTATACCGACTTCAACGAACGCGCGGCGCTGCGCGCGCGCCTGATGGCCGAGCCCCGGTGGCTGGCCTATGTGGCGCGCATGCTGCCGCTGCTGCAAAGCCAGGAATCGAAGTTCCTCACGCCCGCGCCGTTTTTCACGCCGCTGTGGCATTCCCCCGCAACTCCCGCCATTCAACAGGAGACCTCCGATGCTGTGTAAGAAACTCCACCATGCGGCCTTTCGCTGCAAGGACGCCGCCGAGACCGTCCAGTTCTATACCGAAGTGCTGGGCCTGAAGTTCGCCCATGCGATGGGCGAGGACCATGTGCCGTCGACCGGCAAGTACAGCCCGCACATCCATATCTTTTTCGAGATGGACGACGGCAGCAACATCGCGTTCTTCGAATGCCCGCAGGACGAAGGCGAAGCCTCGGGCCGCGACGCGCGCACGCCGGGCTGGATACAGCACTTCGCGTTCGAAGTCGACAGCCTGGAAACGCTGGAGCAGGCACGGCGCGACCTGCTGGCCAAGGGCCTGAAAGTCGTGGGCCCGACCAACCACGACGACTTCATCACGTCGATCTACTTCTTCGACCCTTCGGGCCACCGGCTCGAACTCACGGTGCGCACCTGTGAGCCGCAGCGCTATGCGCAGTTCGAAGCCGAGGCGCCCGAAGTGCTGGCGCTGTGGAACGAGACCCACGACTGGTCGCAACGCGCGAAAGTCTTTGGCGCCCAGACCGGCTACGTGCGCGCGCCGGGCTGACGCCGGGCTGGCGCTTTTTCCAAAAATCAATAAATTCAGGAGACAAACATGGCCCCCATTTCCCGTCGCAGCGCGCTGCTTGCCGGCGCCGCATCCCTGGCGCCGTTCGCGGCCTGGTCCCAGGGCGCGTATCCCAATCGGCCCATACAGCTGATCCATGGCTTTGGCGCGGGCGGCAATGCCGACGTCGTCGCCCGGCTCGTGGGCCAGAAGCTGCAGGAAAGCCTCAAGCAGCCGGTGGTCGTGGAAATCAAGAGCGGCGCGGGCGGCTCCATCGCCAGCAATGCCGTGGCCAAGGCCGCGCCCGACGGCTACAGCCTGGTGATGCTCACGGGCGCGCACACCGTCTCGGCGGCGCTGCGCAAGTCCATGCCTTATGACGCGCTCAAGGATTTCGCGTTTCTCTCCACGGTGTCGTCGTTTCCCTTCGTGGTCGCGGTGCGCGCCGAGCATCCGGCGAAGAGCCTGGCCGAGCTGCTGGCCATGGCGCGCAAGGACCCCGACAAGGTCAGCTTCACCTCGGTGGGCGTGGGCTCGACCCAGCACATGGTCGGCGAACTGCTGGGCGCGACCGCCCAGGTGAAGCTGCTGCACATACCCTACCGCGGCGGCGGCGCGCCCGTGCAGGCGGTGATTGCGGGCGATGTCGACGTGCTCACCGACACGCTCACGGTGGCCGCGCCGCACATCAAGTCGGGCCGGCTGCGCGCGCTGGCGATCACCAGTGCCGAGGCCTGGCCGTCGGCGCCGGGCGTGCCTACGGTCTCCACGGTGCTGCCGGGCTTTGAAGTGCGCTCCTGGCTGGGCCTGGCCGCGCCCGCGGGCACGCCCGCCGAGGTGGTGCAGAAACTCGCCGCCGAGATCCACAAGGCGCTCAAGGCGCCCGATCTGCAGCAGGCGCTGGCCAACGCCGGCAGCGCCGCGGCGCCGAGTTCGCCCGAGCAGATGCGCGCCATGGTCGGCAGCGAGATCGCGCGCTGGCGCGATGTGATCCAGCAAGTAGGCATTGCGCTGCAAGGCTGATTTCACGCGACAATCGCGGGGCCGGGCCGCAGGCTTGCGGTCGCGGCCCTTTTTTTTGTGACCTTCAAGGAAGTCTTCATGGACATCGTCGGAATCTGTGGCAGCCTGCGCGGCCAATCCATCAATCGCATGTTGCTCAATCTCGCGGGCGACTGCCTGCCCGAAGGCGCGACGCTGGACGTCGTGGCGTGGGACGAAGTGCCGCCCTTCAACTCCGACCTGATGGCCAGGGGCCTGCCGCCTTCGGTGTCGGCGCTGCGCGAGCGCATTCGCAAGGCGGACGCGGTGATCATCGCCACGCCCGAGTACAACTTCTCGATTCCGGGCATGCTCAAGAACGCGATCGACTGGGTGTCGCGCGGCGACGACCAGCCGCTGCTCAACAAGCCCGTGGCCATTCTGTCGGCCACGCCCGGCCCGCTGGGCGGCGCGCGCGTGCAATACGACCTGCGCAAGGTGCTGCTGTTCATGAACGCCGCGGTGCTGGTCAAGCCCGAGATCTTCGTCGGCTTTGCCAACCAGAAGTTCGACGCCGACGGTCAATGCACCGATTCCACGACGCGCGGCTTCGTGCAGTCGCAAATGGACGCGCTGGTGCGCCATACCAAGCTCCAGCAGCAATTGCAGAAGCTGGGCTGAAGCGCAGGGGGGCGGCGCTGCGGCGCTCAGCCCTTGTTGGCCAGAACGTCGAGCTTCCTGGTTTCGGCCCGGCCATCGGCTTGGATCGCGATATCAATCCTCATTTCCAGCGATTTATGCATATGGGGGGCCTCGCTTACGGCCTCCTTCTTTTCAGCGCGCATGTCCTCGTCTTGCACGTGGTCCACGTCCTGCGTGCACAGCGCCCGCAGGCGTATCACGCCGTCTTCGCGGCTGATGCGGTACTCGGTGACCTGCCCTTCGGAAGTAGGGCACAGCGGCGGCAGGCCGCCGGTGCGCTCCGTGTTCGCCATGATGAGGCCGAAAAGCGCCTGATTGGCGAGTGTCAGAACAGTCTCTTTTTCTGCCGCCGTGCAGTTCAGGGCATCCATCGCGCCGTCGAGTGCGGACAACTTGGCTTCCGTTCTTGCTGTGTCAGAGAGCGTGACGTCATCGGGCAAAGGCTTGCCGTCGATGTAGTAACTGCCGCGGGTGATGTCCTTTGTTGCCTGCACCGCAAGCTTGTTTACTTCGCCGTTGCTCGCGATGGTTGCGTTGATGGCCTTCAAGTCGCAGTCGAATACTTTGCGCGTCAGCAAAATACCTTCGCCTTTTTCATCGCCATCCAGCAGCAGCGCATAGGTTTCAACGCCGTTTTCTATCGTATGTTGGAAGCGGTCCTTGTAGCCGTCGCCCGCAAGGCTTTGCAAAGTCAGAAAGCTGTCGATCTTCTGGGCATCCGGCGTGTTGGGCATGTACATGTCGAACAGGCATTTCTTGGCCTGCTCGCGGTCGGTGCCAAAGAACATGTCCGACACCTTGTCCCAGATGCGGCTGCCGAGACCGCCAATGTGGTCGCGGTCGCTGGCGTTTTTGACGGTCGCGATATCGCTGGCGCTGATCGATGCGAGGTTCAGCACTTGGGGGCCTGCGGAACTGATTGTGGTCATTGAAGCTCCTGATGATGGGGTGTCTTGAATGGACTTGGTAACCCGTCATGCAGAAAGTTCCAGCCGCAGGCCGGCGCATGGCCGCCTGCGCCCGCCCGTTTTAGCCGCTAAAAATTCAGCCGGCAGTCCGGGGGCTCCGGGTCACGGGCAGCGCCGCGCCCGTGACGGCCGCGGAGTCCGGGCCCAGAAAGAACAGCACGACGCGCGCCAGATCTTGCGCGCGCACCCAGTTGCGCGTGTCGGCGTCGGGCATGTCGCGGCGGTTTTGCGGCGTGTCGATGATGCTGGGCAACACCGCATTGACGTTGATGCCTTCGTCGGCGAGTTCGGCCGCGAGCGCTTCGGTGAGCTTGATCACGCCGGCCTTGGACGCGGCATATGCGCCCATGCCGGCCGTGGCCGACAGCGCGGCCATCGCGCCCACATTGACGATGCGCGCGGCGGGCCGCTGGCGCAGCCAGGGCAGGGCGGCGCGGCTGGCGACCACGGCGGTCTTGAGGTTCATGGAGTACATGCGGTCCCAGGCGTCGAAAGCATCGCCGCTGGTGGTCTGCCACTGGAAGCCGCCCGCGACATTGACCAGCGCGTCGACACCGCCCAAGGCTTGGGCGGCCTGCTGCAGCGCGGCGTTTGCTGCCTGGGTGTCGGTCAGGTCGACTCCGCCTATGCACAGCACGTTCGCGGGCAGCGTGGCGGCGGCCGGCGCCGCGCCATGGCCGACAAGGCATACGCGCGCGCCGGCTTCGGCGGCGGCGATGCCGATGGCGCTGCCCAGCGCGCCGAAGCCGCCGGTGATGACGATGGAAGAAGAAAAAGCCATAAGTAGAGAGAAGTTCGTTGCGAAAGACAGGGCCTCAATGTGGAGCGCCTGGCGGCCGACGTCAAGCCCGGGGCGCGCCGCGCCCATGGGACAATGCGCGCTTGTTCCAGGAGCGCCCACTTTGCCGACCCGCCGCGTCGATCCCTACAGCCTGCGCCTTTTTGTGGCCGCCGCCCAGGCCGGCTCCATCGTGCGCGCGGCGGCGCAGGAGCATATCGCGGCTTCGGCGCTGAGCCGGCGCCTGGCCGATTTGGAGCATGCGTTCGGCCGGCCGCTGCTGGTGCGCTCGCCGCGCGGCGTGTCGCTGACCGACGCCGGGCGCGTGGTGCTGGCGCGCGGCCTGCAGATCGATGAAGACCTGCAGGCGCTGGTGCGCGAAGTGCAGTCGGAAGGCGACGCGGTGCGCGGCACGGTGCGGCTGTACGCCAACATGTCGTCGGTCATCGGCTTTCTGCCCGAGCGCATCAAGCGCTTCATGGCGGCGTACCCGCAGGTGCGCGTGGCGCTGCATGAAATGGACACTGGCGATGTGCTGCGCGCCTGTCTCGACGACCGCGCCGATGTCGGCGTGGGTGTGCAGATGGACGCGCCCGCGGGCATAGACGCCTGGCATTTCGCCCAGGACCCGCTGTATGTGGTGGTGCCCGCGGCGCATCCGCTCGCGGCCCAGGCCACGGTCGATTTCGGCCAGGCGCTGGACCATGCGCTGATAGGCATACACCAGGGCGGGGCGCTGGACCGCGTGCTGCACGCGCGCGCGCTGGCGCTGGGCCGCGAGTTCGCGCCCACGGTGTCGGTCAGCAGTTTCGATGCGGTATGTCGCATGGTCGAGGCCGGCATGGGCGTTGCCGTGGTGCCGCAGAGCGCGGCCGCGGCCTATGCGGGGGCCGCGCATTTCGCGCGCCGCCCGCTGGCCGCGAGCTGGGCCGCGCGCAGCCTGCATCTCTACGCCTTGCACCGTTCGCCGCAGCCGCGCGCCACCCAGGCCTTGATTGACAGCCTGAAAGGGTAAGTCCCGATCGCGCATTTCGCGCGACCCCCTGTGCCGTGTTGGCGCTTGGCCTGTGCGCGCCGGCAAGCCAGCATGGCGCATGGCTGATGATAAAAATTCCCCACGAACCTCTGACGACGCCGCATTGCACTTCAATGCGCGCATTCTTTTTCTGAGCCAGTTGCCCGCGCCGGTCGAAGCCGTGCTGCGCGGCGAAGCCGTGGCGCTGGCCCAGGCCCTGCCGCTGCGCGACGATGTCTCTACCGACGAAATCACGCCGCTGCCGATTCTCACGCACTATGACGAGAAGCTGGGCCGCTACCCCTATACCGGCTTCAAGGCGGGCGAGTGCCTGCCGATCGCCGCGGGCGCGGTCAGCACGGCGGGCATCGAAGTCGTGGTCGCGGGCAAGCGCTATGGCAAGGGCTCGTCGCGCGAACACAGCCCCACGGCCGAAAAGCTCGCGGGCGTGCGGCTGGTGATCGCCGAAAGCTTCGAGCGCATCTACCGGCAGAACGCCGACAACATCGGCCTGTTCACGTCCACCGATCTGGGCCTGGTCGCGCGCATTGCCGCGGGCCAGGCCATCCCGCTGGAGGAACTGCTCGCAGGGCGCGATGCGCTGGCTGCGGCCATCGTGCGCAGCGGCGGGTTGCTGCGCTTCGGCCAGACGCATATGCGCGCCATCGAGGAGAGCGCCAGCGACGCGGCGCCAGGGCCGCGCACGCTGTTCGAGAAGATCGTCGCGCGCCACGCGCTGGCCACGGCGCTGACACCGGCATCGCCGCGCGTGGGCGAAGGCATTTTCGTGCGCGCCGACTGGCGCTTCATTCACGAGTACTACACGGGCATGGCCGCGCACATGCTGCACGCCAACCTGGGCCGGCCGCTGGCGCTGCAGGCGCCCGCGTCGGTGATCGTCTTCGAAGACCATACCTCCTATGTCGAGGAAAGCCCGGCCCATGTGCGCGCGGGCCTGGTGCCCAACGTGCAGCGCATGGTCGAGGCCCAGCGCGCCTTTGTCGCCGAATACGGCCTGCGCTCGCACCGCACGCTGACCGAGGCCGAGGCCTTGCACGACAAGGGCGGCGACGCGGCCGGCATCTCGCACGCCATGGTCGCCGAGCACTACGCGCTGCCGGGGCAGCTGGTCGTGGGCACCGATTCGCATACGCCGCACAGCGGCGCGCTGGGCTGCGTGGCGTTCGGCGTCGGTACGACCGACATGGCCAATGCCCTGGTCACGGGCGCGGTGCGGCTCACGGTGCCGGCGTCGCTGCTGGTGCGCTGCAACGGCCGCCTGGCCGCGGGCGTCACGGCCAAGGATCTGGTGCTGCACCTGCTGGCCCAGGACTTCATTCGCACGGGCGGTGGCGTGGGCAAGGTGTTCGAGTTCGTCGGCGAGGCGGTGCAGGCCCTGGCCATAGACGAGCGCGCGACGCTGACCAATATGACGGCTGAACTGGGCGGGCTGACGGGCATCGTCGCGCCCGATCAGGAGACGCTGCGCTTTCTGCGCGAGCGCCGCGGCGTCGACTTCGCGCTCGAGGACTGGATGCAAAGCGACGCCGGCGCCGCGTATGCGCAAGTGCTGGAGATCGACTGCGCCGCCGTGCCGCCCATGGTCGCGGCGCCTGGCGACCCGGGCAATGGCCGGCCGCTGGCCGCGGTGCCGACACCGGTGCGCATAGACATCGCCTACGGCGGCTCGTGCACCGCGGGCAAGCGCGAAGACTTCGTGCATTACCACGCCGTGCTGCGCTGGGCCGCCGACCGCGGGCTGCGCGTCGCGCCCGGCGTGTCGCTGTACCTGCAGTTCGGCACCACGGCCGTGCGCGACCACTGCATCGCCGCGGGCTACATGGACGCATTCGAGCGCGTGGGCGCGCGCATTCTGCAGCCGTCGTGCGGCGCCTGCGGCAACTGCGGGCCGGGCGGCTCGGTGCGCGCGGACCAGGTCACGGTGAGCGCAATCAATCGCAACTTCCCCGGCCGTGGCGGGCCCGGCAATGTGTGGCTCGCGAGTCCGCCCACGGTGGCGGCCAGCGCGATCGCCGGAGAACTGCTGTCGTTCGAGCAACTGCAGGCGCGCCACCGCTGAGCGGCGCGGCGCGCGGGATAGGTCGTGAGGGCTGGCACAGACCGGCCCCTGGGCAACAAAAACCAAGGAGACAAGAGCGATGAAAGACAAGACATTTGCGGCGCGGCGCGCGCTGATCGGCGCGGCGGTGTGCGCCGCCTGCGCGGCGCCGTTCGGCGCGTTCGCACAGACCCTCAACACGGCCAAGCCGATACGGCTGATCGTGCCGCTGGCCGCGGGCTCGACCGTGGACGCGATCGCGCGCGCGGTCGCGCCCGGCCTGGGGCGCGCGAGCGGCCATGCGGTGGTCGTCGAAAACCTCGCGGGCGCGGGCGGCATCACGGGAACGGCCCAGGTCGTCAAGGCGCCCAAGGACGGGATGACGCTGGGCATGATCTCGTCCAACCATGTGATCAATCCCGGCATCTACAAGTCGATTCCTTTCGACAGCCTCAAGGACATCACGCCGATCGCGGTGCTGGCCACGGTGCCGCTGGTGCTGGCGGTGAACGCGGCCTTGCCGGTCAAGTCCGTGACGGAGTTGCTGGCCTATGCCAAGGCCCATCCGGGCAGTCTCAACTTCGGCTCGGCCGGCAATGGCAGCACCTTGCATCTCGCGGGCGAACTGCTGGTCAGCGAGACCGGCATCCACATCAAGCATGTGCCTTACCGCGGCACGGGTCCGCTGATCACCGATCTGATCGGCGGCCAGGTGCAGCTGGGCTTTGTGTCGATTTCCCAGGTCGCGGCCCAGGTCAAGGCCGGCACGCTGCGCGCGCTGGCGGTGAGCACCAGCCAGCGCTCGGCGGCCCTGCCCGACGTGCCCACGCTGGCCGAAGCCGGCGTGCCCAAGTACGCGTTCGACGCCTGGGTCGCGCTGATCGCGCCTGCGGGCCTGCCCAAGCCGCTGGTCGACGAGTACGCGGCGGCGATCGCCAAGGCCATGGCCTCGCCCGAAGCGCATGCGGCCGTGGTCGGCCAGGGCTTGTCGCTGCTCTCGATAGGCCCGGACGCCGCGCCTGCGTTCTTCCAGGCCGAGCTGGTCAAGCACCAGAAGCTGGTGAAGCAGTCGGGAGCCACGCTTGACTGACATGGCGGCGGCGCCCATTCTGCCCGGCGAGGCGACGGCCGATCTGTGCGATCGGCTGGGCGCGCAGGCCCGGGTCTGTCATCTGCCTTGGCGTTCCTATGGCAGGCTGCAGGCGACAAGCGCGTCCATCGCCTGCGTGCAGGCGTTCGAAGACGCAGGCCCGGTGCGCGCGCTGCTCGATACGCCGGGGCGCGGACGCATTCTGCTGGTCGATGCCGGCGGCCTGCTGCGCGTGGCCGTGCTCGGCGAGCGCATGGCGCAGCTGGGCCTGGCCAACGGCTGGCGCGGCGTGATCGTGCATGGCGCGGTGCGCGACGTGGCGGCGCTGGCCGCGCTGGATTTCGCCGTGCTGGCGCTGGGCGCGGTGCCGCAGCGTGCCAACCCGCAGGCACCCGCCGAAACGCGGCATTGCGCGCTGGCGCTGGGCGGCGTGGAGATCAGCGACGGCGACTGGGTGGCGCTGGACGCGGACGGCCTGGTGTTTGTGCGGGCGTCCTGAGCGCAAGGCGGTGCGGGTGGAACTGCAATAGAATGAGAATGGTTCTCGTTCATTTGCACTTCTTTCACCCCCGCCGCCCATGCCGTCCGCCCCGAGCTCGCTCCACAGTGAAGTCACCTCCCTGTACACCGACCACCACGGCTGGCTGCAGGGCTGGCTGCGCAAGAAGCTGGGCAATGCGCACCAGGCCGCCGATCTGGCCCAGGACACGTTTGTGCGCCTGCTGTCGCGCGAGGCGCCCATGCAGGCGCGCGAACCGCGGGCGTTTCTGACGACCGTGGCGCAGCGCGTGCTCGCCAACCACTATAGACGCCAGCAGCTCGAACGCGCCTATCTCGAAGCGCTGGCCCTGCTGCCGCCCGTGCTCGCGCCATCGCCCGAAGAGCGGGCCTTGCTGCTGGAGGCGCTCGATGCGATAGACCGCATGCTCGACGGCTTGAAGCCCGCGGTGCGGCGCGCGTTTCTGATGGCCCAGCTCGAAGGCCTCAAGCAGGCCGAGATCGCAAGGGAATTGGGCCTGTCGCTGAACACCGTGCAGCGCTATCTCGCGCAGGCCGGCATGCACTGCTATTTCGCGGTGAACGCGTGACGCGCGCGCCGCAATCCGCAAGCGCCTTGTCGGTGCCGCCCGCCGTCGCGCAGCAGGCCGTCGATTGGTGGCTGCTGCTCATGGGCGCCGATGCCAGCGCGGCGCAGCGCGCCGCGTGCCAGGCCTGGTGCGCGGCCGATCCGCTGCATGCCCAGGCCTGGGAGCGCATACAGCAGGTCAATGAGCAGTTGTCGGGCTGGGTCGCGCCGCAGCAGGCCGGTCTGGCGCGCGCCACGCTCGCCCCTGCGCGGCGCGCAGCCCGCCGGCGCACGGTGCAAGCCCTGGCGCTGCTGGTGTTTGGCGGCGGCGCGGCCTGGCAATTGCAGCAGTCGGCGCCGTGGCAGCGCCTGCGCGCCGATGCGCGCACGCCGCGCGGTGAGCGCCGGCGCATGGTGCTCGAAGACGGCACGCAGCTGGTGCTCAACGGCGGCAGCGCGCTGAACATCGACTACAGCCCGCAGCAGCGCCGCCTGCATCTGCTCGAAGGCGAAATGCTGATCACCACGGCCGCCGACGCGCGCGCCTTTGTCGTCGAGACCGCGGCCGGCCAAGCCCAGGCACTGGGCACGCGCTTCGTGGTGCGCGCGGGCGATGACGGCAGCACGCGGGTCAGCGTCTTCGAGGGTGCGGTGCGCCTGCGCCCGCGCCAGTCGCCGGGCGACACCCAGGTTCTGCAGGCCGGTCAGCAGGCGCAGTTCGGCGCCCGACATATCTCTGAGTTGGCGCCAGTGCACGAGGAGAGCACGGCCTGGACCGACGGCATTCTGATTGCCCGCGGCATGCCGCTGGCCGACATGCTGCAGGCGCTGCAGCCCTACAGCGCGGCCGCGCTGGTGTGCGCGCCCGAAGTGGCCGGACTGCGCATGTCGGGCTCGTATCCGCTGGACGATATGGCGCGCGTGCTGGCCACGCTGGACAGCCTGCCCGAGCTCCATGTGCGCCGGCTCACGCGCTGGTGGGGGCGCGAGGAAGTGGTGCTGGAGCCGGCAGCAAACACCGCGCGCTGACATTTTTTTCGGAAATGTTGGGGTGTTTTCGCATCTCGCGTGACATGCAGCAAGAGTACGGCGCAGTGCCGTGTTTGCGCGGTAGCCTGCCGTCGTTGTCTTCCTCCAATTCCGGCCCCAGGCCCTTGAGCACCATGGCATATTCTTCCTCGCCTGCTTTTTCACGCGCGTGCGACCCGCGCGCCGTCCACCGCCAGACCGCCGCCGCATGGGCCTGCCGCAGCCTGCTGGCGCTGGCCTGCACCGGTCTCGCGGCCGCGGCCGCAGCGCAAACGCCGGCCACGGCGCTGAGCGCCGAAGGCGCGCGCAGCTACCAGATTCCCGCCGGAACGCTGGAAGATGCGCTCAATCGCTTCGGCCGCGCTTCGGGCGCGCTGCTGTCGTTCACCCAGGACCAGGTGCAGGGACTGCGCAGCCCGGGCCTCGACGGCCGCTTCGAAGCGCGCGAAGCGCTGCAGCGCCTGCTCGTCGGTACCGGCCTGGCGCCCCACCAGACACCGCAGGGCGGCTTCACGCTGCGCAAGGCGCCGCCCGCACCCGCGGTGGCGGCCGGCGATGCGGCGCTGCCCGCGGTGACCGTGACCTCGCAGATGGACAGCCCCGTTCAACACTATGTGGGCAATGAACGCAGCGCCAGCAGCAAGCTGGGCAGCACGCTGCGCGAGACGCCGCGCGCGATTTCCATCGTGACGCAGGAGCAGCTGCGCAACCAGGCGCCCAAAAGCATAGAGCAGGCGCTGTCGTACACCGCGGGCGTGAGCACCGAAGTGACGGGCGCCGATGTGCGCATGACGGGGGCGATGATCCGCGGTTTCAGCGACGGCAGCTCGTACTACAAGGACGGCCTGCGCCTGTTCGCGGCCGGCACTTATGGCTCGTGGAACGACGAGATCGACGAACTCGAAAGCATAGAAGTGGTCAAGGGCCCGGCCTCGGTGCTGTTCGGCCAGGGCCGTCCCGGCGGCGTGATCAATGTGCTGTCGAAGCGCCCCAGCGCCGAGCATGTGAACAGCGTGGGGCTGTCGGTCGGCCGCTATGACCGCGTGCAGGCCACGGCCGATCTGGGCGGCGCGCTGGACGACGACGGCCGGCTGCTGTACCGCCTCAACCTCAAGGCGCGCGACAGCGACGCCCGCACCGTGGGCTCGCGCGACGACCGTATCGCGATTGCGCCGTCGCTGCGCTGGAACATCAGCGACAGCACCCAGCTGACGCTGCTGGCCAATTACTCGAACGAGCGCGGCACGCCCAAATCCTGGTGGCCCAGCCTGTTCAGCTACCCGCAGATCAAGGACCTGCCCGCGCATCTGACGGCCGGCGACCCGGGCTTCGACCGCTTCGACCGCGACACGCGCTCGCTGGGCTATGAGTTCTCGCACCAGACCGACAGCGGCTGGCTGCTGACGCAGAACCTGCGCTATTCGACCATCGATATCGATTACCGCCACATCTATGCCATGGACGTGCTGGCCGACGGCCGCAGCGTCACGCGCGCCAATCTGGCGCAGCAGACCCAGGGGCGCACCTTGACCGTCGACAGCCGCGTGCAGAAGGACCTCGCATGGGGCGCGCTGCAGCACAGGCTGGTATTCGGGCTGGACCACGTCAAGTACCGCGAACGCGGCGGCCTGGGCTTCGGCTGGGATGTGCCCCATCTCGATCTGCAGGCACCCGTCTACGGCCAGGCGATCGCCGCGCCCGAACTCGAGGACAGCTCCAGCGATCTGCGCCAGACCGGCATCTACACGCTCAACCAGCTGAAGTGGGAGCGCTGGATCGCCAACCTGAGCCTGCGCCACGACAAGGTGCACACCACGCAGCTGAACACCACCCAGCCGCACATGGATGACCGCGCGACCACGGGCAGCGCCGGGCTGCTCTATCAGTTCGACAACGGCTTCGCCCCCTATGCGAGCTACGCGACGTCGTTCGATCCGGTCACGGGCCTGCAGTTCGATGGCAGCACGTTCAAGCCGCGCCGCGGCAAGCAATACGAAGTCGGCGTGAAGTTCCAGCCCGCGGGCAGCACGACGCTGCTGACCGCATCGCTGTTCGATCTGACGCAGACCAACGTCAGCACGCAGGACCCGGACCACCCGCGCTTCAGCATACAGACCGGCGAAGTGCGCTCCACCGGCATCGAACTCGAAGGCCGCTTTGCCGTGACGCGCGAAGTCGGCGCGCTGGCGAGCTACACCTATACCGATCCGCGTACCACGCAAAGCACTAGGCCCGCCGAGATCGGCCGCCAGACGCTGCAGACGTCCAAGCACATGGCGAGCCTGTGGCTCGACTACCGTCCGCGCCAGGTGCAAGGCCTGATGCTGGCCGCGGGTGTGCGCTACAAGGGGGCCTCGCCGTACAGCGTGGCGTCGAACGGGCAGCTCAACACCAATACGGGCGTGACGCTGGCCGATCTCGCCGTGGCCTACCAGACGCCGCGCTACCGCGTGGCGCTCAACGTGAACAATCTGTTCGACAGGAAGTACTTTGCGGGCATCTTCCGCGGCGTGGATCGCGAAGCCACGCTGAGCTTCAACTACTACTTCTGATCGCCGCCAGCCCGCGCGACCGGATTTGACGGCCGGGCCGCGCGGGCCATTTCATTGCCTGAAATTATCGGTTTTTAATTTTATAAATAAAGAAGCTATTTATTGAGCTCCCACAATCACAGGGCGAGCTCTCCTACATTTTTAAATTCATCCACGGCAATAATGGAAATTCGGTTTGAACATGTCAAACACTATCCGTTATAAAAATGAAATTAATTATTGTCTCGAACCGGGTCTGCCACGATGAAGCCCCCCATTCCGGCGGGCTCGCGACTGCGGTTAAAGACACGTTCGAGACGGTGCAAGGCATATGGATCGGCTGGGGCGGCGCAGTATCACCAAGTTTCGAGAGAAAATGCGGGGCGCAAGAAAATCTTGAATATCGTGTTTTTTCGCTGACCGAAGAAGAATATAGCGAATATTATCTGGGTTTTTCCAACGAGGTGTTATGGCCGGTTTGCCATTCGAGGCCGGATCATCTGCGGTATTCGCAAAATGGATTTGCGATTTACCGACAGGTCAACCGCAAGTTCGCCGACGAAGTGCTGGCCTGCGCCCAGGAAGATGATTTCGTCTGGGTGCATGACTACCACCTGCTGCTGACCGCGCAGGCCTTGCGTGACAGCGGCTTCGACGGCGCGGTCGGCTACTTCCACCATATTCCCGTACCTTCGCCCGACCTGATACGCACGATTCCCGTGCATGCGCAACTCCTGGCGGCGCTGCTGGCCTTCGACATCGTGGGCCTGCAGACGCGCAACGACTTGAAGAATCTCTTGGATTATTTCCAGGCAGAGCGCAGTCGGCAGCCCGAAATGCAGATCATCCAGGCCGGCGAAGAGTGCTTTCATCTGCATTGCCGCGGGCGCAGCACCCAGTTCGGCGTCTACCCGATTTCCGTCGACACCCAGCGCATCGAAGACCAGGCGCCCGCGGTCTGGGCCGGGCCCGCGGTGCAGGAGCTGCGGCAGTCGCTGGGCATGCGCCCGCTGGTGCTGGGTGTGGACCGGCTCGACTACAGCAAGGGGCTGGAGCACAAGTTCCAGGCATTTGCTGAATATCTGGGCGGCGGCATCGACGCCCAATCCCCGGTGCTGCTGCAGATTGCCAGCCGCACGCGCAGCGCGCTCGCCAGCTACCAGCAGCTGTGCACGGCGCTCGAAGCCCAGGCCTCGTGCATCAACGGCCGCCACGGCACGCCCAGCTACACACCGGTGCGTTACGTCAACACGGTCTATGCGCAGGACCAGCTCATGGGCTTTTACCGGCTGGCGCGCGTAGGCCTTGTCACGCCTGTACGCGACGGCATGAACCTGGTCGCCAAGGAATACGTCGCCGCGCAGGACCCCGATGATCCTGGCGTGCTGGTGCTGTCGGAGTTCGCGGGCGCGGCGCAGGAGCTGACCGAAGCGCTGCTGGTCAATCCTTTCGATACGCGCAGCGTCGCACAGGCGATGGAGCGCGCGCTGCAGATGCCGCTGCTCGAGCGCGTACAGCGCCACCGCGCGATGCTCAAGCGCCTGCGCAGCCACAATATCCAGTGGTGGCATCAACGCTTTCTGTTCGACCTGTTCGCCTGCCAGAACCATGTCTTCGAAAGAACCGGTTCATGAGCGGCGCCAGCACCGACCTGTTCCTGCGCACGCTGCAGACCACGGCATGCTTGCCCGCGCCCGGCGCCGCTGCGGGCGCGACACTGCAGCGCTGGCGCGCTCTGGCCGCGCTGGCGGCACAGGACCTCGCCGCCTGCAAGCTGGCCGAAGCCCATTGGGATGCGCTGACCATCTTGCAGGACCTCGGTGTGCAGCCGCCGCCGCAGGCGCGCATCTGGAGCGTGTGGGCCGCGGAGAACCCCTGGGCGCGGCTGCAGTTGCAGTCCGCTGCGCAAGGCCTGGAGCTGGTCGGCAGCAAGTCCTGGTGCTCGGGCGCGCAGATCACCACGCATGCACTGCTGACCTGCGAGGACGCCGAGCATGGGCCACGTTTTGCCATGGTCGACATGGGCGCGCCGGGCATAGCGATCGACAGCCAGGGCTGGCAGGCGCTGGGCATGCGCCATGTGCAGACGCCGCAAGTGCATTTCGCGCATACGCCGGCCATTTCACTGGGCGCGCGTTCGGTCTATCTGCAGCGCCCGGGTTTCTGGCATGGCGGCGCGGGCATTGCGGCCTGCTGGTATGGCGCGGCCTGCGAGATTGCGCAGCTGCTGCGCACGCGGCTGCACGCCGACCAGCCGCATGCGGCCGCGCACCTGGGCGCGATGTTCACGCAGCTGCGCGCGGCCCGGGCGATGTTCCATCAATTGGCGCAGCGCATCGACGCTGCGCCCGGCCAGCCCTGGGTCGAGGAAGTCCAGGCGCTGCGTGCTTTCGTGCGCGGCCTGGCCAGCGACATCATCGAGCGCAGCGCGCGCGCCATGGGACCCGGGCCGCTGTGCACCGACGCCCAACACGCGCAGCGCTGCGCCGATCTCGCGGTCTGGTGCACGCAGCAGCATGCGGAAAAAGACGACGCGGACTTGGGCCGGCTGTCGCAGGCGCCGGCCGTGGCGTGGGAGCTGTAGCCATGCCGCCCGTGCCCGTTGAAATGCTGTTGCGCGGTTTTGATGCGCTCACGGTGCTCGCGCCCCATCCCGACGACGAGATTTTCGGCTGCTTTGGCCTGATACGCTGCGCCCAGCGGCTGGGCCTGCGCGTCGACGTGCATATCGTCACCGATGGCGAACGCTGCTTTGGCGCCTTGCCCGCCGAGGAGGACATGGTCTTGCGCGCCGCGCGCCAGCAGGAGTCGCTGCAGGCGGCGGCTTTGCTCGGCTATCCGCCGCCCACGTTCTGGGGTCTGGGCGATTCGCAGCTGATGGAGCAGGAATCGCTGATCGAGCGCGCGCTGCAAAACCATTGCCGCGCCGACGCGCTGTGCGTTGCGCCCTGGTGGCACGACGGCCATCCCGACCACGAGATGGTGGCCCACGGCCTGCGCAAGGTCGCCGGCGCCGGGCAAAGCATTTTCTACCCGGTCTGGAGCTTGACCGACAGCGCGCGCCGCGCGCAGTTCTTCGCCCAGGAGGGGGTGGCGGTCATCACGCTCGCGCCCGAAGAGCGCGCCTTGAAGCAGCAGGCGGCCGCGCTGTTCCAGACGCAATTCAGCCGCGATGACTCGGCCGCCGGCGCCATCATCCGCGATGAATTCCTCGCCGAATTCACCACCGACCACGAGTACTACCTGCATGGCCATTGATTTTGACGCCCCCCATGAGGAGCCCGACCCCTGGGGCTACGCGACGCACTGGTATGAAAAACGCCGGCGGGCGCTGATCGCCGCGCTGCTGCCGCATGAAAAGCTCGGCCGGGTGCTGGAAATCGGCTGCTCCACCGGCATGATCACGCAGCTGCTCGCGGCGCGCGCCACCCACGTGCTGGCCGTCGATGTGTCGGCCAAGGCGATAGAACTCGCGCGCCATCGGCTGCAGGGCCGGGAAAATGTCGAGATCGTGCACGCCGACATCACCCAGCACTGGCCCGCGCAAAGCTTCGATCACATCCTGCTGTGCGATGTCGCCTACTACCTGAACGAGGCACAGATCAGCCAGCTCGCGCGCAACATCCGTATCCAGGCGTCGGCCGAATGCGTGCTGCTGCTCGCGCACTGGCGCCATGCGTTCGCGCAGGTGATCACGCCCGCCGAAACCGCGCATGTGCTGATCAGCGAAGTGACCGGCTTTCACGGCCAGGCCGGCTACCAGGATGACGATCTGTTGATCGACGTGTTGAGCGCCAGCCGCACCAGCGTGGCGCGCAAGGAGGGACTGCTGTGATCGCCATCGTCATTCCCGCGCACAACGAAGAGCAGCGCCTGCTGGCCTGTCTGCAGTCGGTGCGCGCCAGCATGCGGCATCTTGCGACGCATGCTGTTAGCGCCACGCTGGTGGTGGTGCTCGATGCCTGTGACGATGGCTCCGCGCGCATCGCGCACGCACATGCGGACCACGTCATCGAAATCGACGCGCGCAACGTCGGTCAGGCACGCAGCGCAGGTGCGCAGCGCGGGCTGGAGCTGGGCGCCGATTGGCTGGCCTGCACCGATGCCGACACCCAGGTGCCCGAAGATTGGCTGCATGGGCAATGGCATTGCGGCGCCGATGTGTTCTGCGGCATTGTGCGCGTCGACGACTGGGGCGACTACGCGCCCGAGGTGGTGCGCGCCTTCCACGCCACGGTGCCGCGCGACGGCCATCCGCATGTGCACGGTGCGAACCTGGGCTTGTCACGCCAGGCGTATCTGCAGGCCGGCGGGTTTCTGCCGGCCACGGCGCATGAAGATGTGGGCCTGGTGCGCCGCTGCGAGCAGGCGGGCCTGCGCATTGCGCGGCGCATCGCGCCCTGCGTGGTGACCAGCGCGCGCCGCGATCCGCGCGCGCGCGAAGGCTTCGGCGACTTCCTGCTGACGCTGGAGCGCAGCGTGGCCCAGCCGGGCGCGGGTGCGGGCCTTGGCTGAAGCCATCGCGCTGTTTGTCGATCTCGACGGCACGCTGATCGATATCGCGCCCACGCCCGCGGCGGTGCAGGTCAGCCCTTTGCTGCTCGACACACTGGCCGCGCTGTCACCGCGACTGCAGGGCGCATTGGCCTGCATCAGCGGGCGCGCGTATGGCGATCTGTCGCAGTTGTTGGGCGGGGCCGGCGTCCTGCTGGTCGGCAGCCATGGCGCCGAGCTGATGGAGTGTGCGCCCACCGATGCGCGCCTGGTCCAGCTCGCGCAGCGTTGCCGCGATGCATTGCAGCCTTGGCCTGGTGCACTGGTCGAGGAAAAGCCTTGTGGTCTGGCGCTGCATTGGCGCCAGGCACCTGCGGCCGAGGCCATGGTGCGCACGCTGGCCGCGCAGATGGCGGCGGCGCTGGTCACGCACCGTCTTTGCGAAGGCAAGAAAGTACTGGAACTGGTGCCCGCCGATGCGCACAAAGGCGCGGCCTTGCGGCATTTGATGCTGCAGGCGCCGTTCATGGGCAGGATGCCGGTGTTCATCGGCGATGACTTGAGCGATATCAGCGCGATGCAGGCCGCGCGCGCGCTGGGCGGGCTGGCATTCGCGGTCGGCTCCAGGGTGCAGGCCCATGCCGACGGGATGTTCGAGCAGCCGGCGAATGTGCTCGAATGGCTGCGCCAACAGGTGCGTATCCGCAAGCTTTGAGGGTCTGCGGGAGCCGCCGCGCAGGGCCGATGGCCAACCCTGCGCGGCAAGCCGCGCGTCAGGCGCGCTTCATCCAATCCGACAGTTCGTCGGCATGTTCCTGTTCCTGCTCCAGGATCTGCTCGATCAGCCGGCGCGTGGTGTGGTCCTTGTCGCCGATCAGCTCGATCATCTGCGTATAGGCCTCGATCGCCACGCGCTCGGCAATCAGATTCGCGCGAATCATGGCGTGCAGGTCTTCCTGCTCGTCGTAGTCGGCGTGACTGCGGCTGGTCAGCGTGTCGGGGTTCAGATCGGGCTTGCCGCCCAACTGCACGATGCGCTTGGCGATCTTGTCGGCATGCGCCTGTTCCTCGTTGGCGTGTACCAGGAACTCGTCGGCGATCGCCGGCGACTCGAGCCCCGTGGCCGTGAAATGGTGGCGCTTGTAGCGCAGCACGCAGACGATTTCGGTGGCCAGCGAATCATTGAGCAGCGCGATGATGGCTTCGCGCCATTGCTCGGCTTCGGGCGTCACCGCCCCCTGGTCCAGGCTCTGCTTTGCCGCTTCGAGTCGTTCATTGTCGAGTGTCAGCTGACGTGGTTGTTGCTCGTTATTGTTCATTGCACACCTCGTGGGATTGGAATGGGATATCTGGCGTGTGGGCACACCAGCACCTCCTACCGTAAAGGATGAATTTGCCGGGTGCTGTGGGAGTAAGGCTTGTGTTGACATGGGCGCTTGCCGGGACTGCCGGCGCCGCGGCACGCAATTCCTAGGACATACCCTTGATCGCATGCCCTGCGTGCCCGGCTTCACGCCGGCTTTTGCGCGATTTTGCGCGTGCGCCGAACGCCTGCATCCATGCGATCGCTGCGATTTTCAGCGTGCTGAAACGCTGGAAGAAATGTGAGCGCAGCCTGAAGCTGGCGTGCCGATTTCACTGCATTTCGCGGGCGAAAAATCTGCCGTAAAAGCTGTTCCTTTGCGCCTTTTTGCATCCATTGAGTCATCCCATAGCGAAGTTTCGCGTAGCGAAGATTTGTATATAGACAAATAGAAGTCGTATTTGACAAAAGTGGCGCTCGGGAGAAAACTGCATTCAACCCCTCACTGACGTTGGATGCCGCCATGAAATCACTGACCGACTACCAGAGCTACGCCGATGCGCAGCTGCAGTTTTCCCCCGAACGGCTCTGGGATCTGTTCGACGGAAACCGCGAGTCGCTGAACATCGCCCACGAGTGCGTGGACCGCCATGCGGCTTCGGGCCGCGACGCGTTGATCGTGGTCCAGGCCGCGGGCGGCGAAGAGCGCATAGGCTTTGCCCAGCTGTCGGAAGATTCATCGCGCCTCGCACACTGGCTGGAAGCCCGGGGCGTGCAGGCCGGCGACCGGGTGGCGATCATGCTCGAGCCCTCGCGCGCTTTCTATACCGCGATGTTCGGCGTGATCAAGCGCGGCGCGATCGCCGTGCCGCTGTTCACGCTGTTCGGCCCCGACGGCATTCGGCTGCGCGTGCAGGACTGCCAGCCCGCGCTGCTGATCACCAACGCCGAAAAGGAAGACGCCGCGCGCTTTCCCGGCCACCCGCCGGTGCAGGTGTTCGATGCCGCTTTCGCCGAAACGCTTGCACAGTTCCCCGCGGCTTATCAGACCCAATCCAAGGCATCGGACCTGGCGGTGTTCCAGTACACCTCGGGCACGACGCGCGAACTGCCCGAAGCCGTCAAGCATTCGCACAAGGCGCTGGTCACGCTGATGGTCGCGGCGCTCTACGGCACGGGCATTCGCCCCGGCGAGCGCTACTTCTGCCCGTCGTCGCCGGCCTGGGGCCATGGGCTGTGGCATGGCACGCTCGCACCGCTGGCGCTGGGCCTCACGGTGGGCGCATACAGCGGGCGCTTCAACGCCGAGCGCCTGCTGCAGGGCCTGGCCGAACACGGCTTCACCAACATGTCGGCCGCGGCCACGCACTACCGCATGATGAAGAACTGCGGCAAGGCCGGCGACTACCGCTTCGCGCTCGAGAAGCTGTCGTTCACGGGCGAGCCCATCGATGACGACACCGCAGACTTCGTGCGCGCCACGTTCGGCCTCGAAGTCTGCAGCATGTACGGCACGACCGAGATCGGCGTGGTGCTGGCCAGCTACCCGGGTGCGCCCGACTTTCCCGTCAAGAAAGGCGCGCTGGGCAAGGCCGTGCCCGGCACCGAAGTGCAGGTGCAGGGCGACGACGGCAAGCCCTGCGCGCCCGGTGTCACGGGCCAGCTGATGGTGCTGCGCCGCGGCGAGTGGATTCCCACCAAGGACCTGGGCCGCATCGACGCCGACGGCTACTTCTATCACGGCGGCCGCGCCGACGACGTGATCATCTCGGCGGGCTGGACCATGAGCGCCGTCGAGATCGAGAACGTGATCCTGATGCACCCCGACGCGCTCGAAGCCGCGGTCATAGGCGTGCCCGACGCGCTGCGCGGCCAGGTCGTCAAGGCCTTCATCGTCAGCACGCGCCCGGCGTGCGACATCGATGCCTTCACGCGCGAAATCCAGGAGCTGGTCAAGACCAAGCTGAGCCAGCACGAGTACCCGCGCCATGTGGCCCTGGTCGACGAGCTGCCCAAGACGCCGGCCGGCAAGGTGCATCGCAAGGTGCTGCGCGAGCGCGAGCTGGCACTGGCTGGAGGGCAAGGCCGTTCATCCTTCGACAGGCTCAGGACGAACGGTTCGGCGCCCGGGCTCTCGTCCGTTCGCCCCGAGCCGCCCCCCGTTCACTCTGAGCCGCCCCCCGTTCGCCCTGAGCTTGTCGAAGGGCCCTCCGTTCGCCCTGAGCTTGTCGAAGGGCCCCCCGTTCGCCCTGAGCTTGTCGAAGGGCAATGCACCCCAGGCCGCTGACCCCGCCCACCCCCGTTTTCCCTTTCCCGTTTCTCAACCAGGAGTCGTCACCATGGACATGAAAGCCCAGCGCAATTTCCCCAAGATCACCGAAAGCGGACTCGACGAATTGCGCCAGCGCATAGGCGTCAAGATCGGTCACACCGTCGAGCCGTGGTGCCATGAGGCCACGCGCGACAACATCCGCCATTACGCCCATGGCATTGGCGACGACAACCCGCTGTGGTGCGATCCCGACTACGCGGCCAAGTCGCACTACGGCGGCATCGTGGCACTGCCCAGTTTCCTGTTCTCCACCAGCCGCATCGTCTCGGGCTATGTCGGCGGACTGCCGGGCGTGCACGCGATGTGGTCGGGCGCCGACTGGACCTGGCACAAGCCCGTGCACCGCAACGATGAAATCCACACCGAGGCCTATCTCAAGGACCTGGTCGAGCACCAGACGCGTTTCGCGGGCCGGGCGGTGCAGCAGATCTACCACGTCGACTTTTTCAATCAGAACGGCGACAAGGTGGCCGAGGCCGACAGCTGGTGCTTTCGCACCGAGCGCGACCATGCGCGTGAAGTCGGCACCAAGTACGATGCGGCGCGCGAACGCGGCCAACGCAGCTATACCGACGAGGAACTGGCCGCGGCCTTCGACCTCTACCGCAAGGAAGAAGTGCGCGGCGCCGTGCCGCGCTACTGGGAAGATGTGAAGGAAGGCGAGGCGCTGCCGACGATGTTCAAGGGTCCGATGACCGTGACCGGCTTCATCGCCTATGCCCAGGGCTGGGGCGGCCTCTACATCCGCGCCAACAAGCTGGCCTGGAAGCTCATCGATGCGCATCCGGGCGTGGGCATCAAGAACCGTTTCGGCATTCCCGATGTTCCAGAGCGTGTGCATTGGGAAGAAGACTTCGCGCTCGAAGTCGGCGCGCCCGGTGCCTATGACTACGGTCCTGAGCGTACTTCGTGGCTGACCCACCACCTGACCAACTGGATGGGCGACACCGGCTTCCTGCACAAGGCCAGCTGCAAGATCCGCCGCCACAATCCCGAAGGCGACATGGTGTTCATCACGGGCAAGGTGGTGCGCAAGTTCGTCGAGAACGGCCAGCACATGGTCGAGATCGAGCAGATCGCGCACAACCAGGACAACGAGTTGTCCGTGGTCGGTAGCGGTGTCGTGGTCCTGCCCAGCCGCGGAGCCTGAGCCATGAGCCGCGCAGGCGCCTTGCAGGGGCTGAAGGTCGTAGACCTGACCCGGGTCCTGGCCGGGCCCCTGTGCACGCAAATCCTCGCCGACCATGGGGCCGAAGTGACCAAGGTCGAGCCGCCCGCGGGCGACGAGACGCGCCGGTTGGGGCCGCCGTACACGGCCAGCCAGCAGGCCGCATATTTTTCCGCGCTCAACCGCGGCAAGCAGTCGATCAGCCTCGATCTGTCGACGCCCGACGGCCAGCAGGTGCTGCATGGCTTGCTGGCCGGCGCCGATGTGCTGGTCGAGAACTTCGTTCCCGGCACGCTGGAGCGCTGGGGCCTGGGCTACGAAGACGTTCTGGCCGCGCGCTACCCACGGCTGGTGCTGTGCAGCATCAGCGGCTTCGGCGCCGACGGGCCGCTGGGCGGACTGCCGGGCTACGACGCCGTGCTGCAGGCGGCCTGCGGCATCATGAGCATCAACGGCAGCGCCGACAGCGGCGCGACCAAGGTCGGCATTCCCGTGGTCGACCACCTCACGGGCTATGTCGCGCTGACCGGCATTCTGATGGCGCTGCAGGCGCGCGAGCGTGACGGCCTGGGCCAGCGCGTCGAGGCCACACTCTACGACACCGCGATCAGCCTGCTGCTGCCGCATGGCGCGAACTGGCTTTGTTCGGGCGAAGTGCCCGCGCCCTTGGGCAGCGCCCACCCGAACATCGTGCCCTACGACAAGTTCCGCGCGGCCGACGGCGAGCTGTTCATCGGCATTCTCAACGACGCGCAATTCGGGCGCTTCTGCGCAGCGATAGGCGCGCCCGCGCTGGCCGCCGACCCGCGCTTCGCCAACAACGCCCAGCGCCTGGGCCAGCGCGACGCGCTGTACGCGGCCATCGAGGCGGCGATCGCCACGCAGCCGGCGCAGGTCTGGGCCGATGCGCTGATGGCCGTCGGCGTGCCGGCCTCGGCCGTCAACAGCGTGGCCGCCGCGCTCGATCATCCGCATACCCAGCACCGGCAGATGCTGGTGCGGCGCGGCGACTACACGGGCATACGTTCACCGGTGCGGCTCATGGGCACGCCCGCGGTGCCGGGCGCGGCGCCGCCGCGGCTGGACCAGGACCGCGCGGCGATCCTGGCGCGCAGCTGGCAGGCACAGGCGCAAGCGCAAGGGCAGGTCACTGCGGGTTTGGCACAGGCGCCAGCGCAGGCGTCGGCCCGCAAAATGCAGGAGGGCCATGCCATCACCCAACACTGATCCACAGAAGAAAAGCCGCTGCACGGGGCCTGGCCCCGCGCAGGAAAAAACCGTTGGCATCACAAGGAGACAGACATGAAACTCATCGCATTGGGCCTGGCCGCCGTCATGGGCCTGGCCGGCAGCGCGCTGCACGCGCAGACCTATCCGGCCAAACCCATCAAGATCATCGTGGCCTACCCCGCAGGCCAGGGAACGGACATCGCCACGCGTTATCTCGCCGACCAGATCGCACGCGATCTGGGCCAGCCCATCATCATCGACAACCGCCCCGGCGCTGGCGGCAACGTGGGCACCGAGGCCACGGCCAAGGCCCATCCCGACGGCTATACGCTGACCATGGGCACCAACGCCACCCATGTGCTCAACGAGTTTCTGTACACCAAGATTCCTTTCAACGCAGGCAGCGACTTCGAGCCCGTGGTCATGGTCGGCACCTTTCCCATGGTGCTGGCCGTGGCGAGCACTTCGCCGCTGACTTCGGCCCGGCAGCTGGTCGACGCGGTCAAGTCCGCGCCGCGCAGCGCCGACATCGCCTTGCCCAGCACCAGCGCGCGCCTTGTGGTCGAGCTGCTCAAGGAGCGTTCGGCCGTTGCGCTGTTCGGCGTGCCTTACAAGGGCGCGAGCATTGCGATCACCGATCTGATCGGCGGCCAGCTCACGGCCATTGTCGACACGCCCACCAGCCTGCGCCCGCACCTGCAGTCGGGCAAGCTGCGCGCCATCGCCGTGACGTCCAGGCAGCCCAGCGCGCTGGTGCCCGGCGTGGCGGCGATCTCCGAGCAGGGCTACCCCGACTTCGACGTGATCGCCTGGAATGCGCTCTACGCCCCCAAGGGCACGCCGGCGCAGATCATCCACACGCTCAACGCCGCGTTCAACAAGGCGCTGGCACGCCCCGAAACCCGCCAGCGCCTGCTGGAACTGGGCTTCGAGCCCGCGGGCGGCACGCCCGAATGGCTGCAGGCCTTTGGCAAGACCGAGCGCCAGAAGTGGCAGGGGGTGATTTCCACGGCGGGGTTGAAGGCGGATTGAGGACCACGCCATGGAACTGCAGGCCCACGGCTGGAAACCCCACGAACTCCCCGGCTTCATGGGCCTGGCCGGCCCGCTGTGGAGCCGGCGCGAGGGCGATGACTGGGCCTATGGCCTGCAGGTGCAGGCGCAGCACCTGAACCCGGCGCGCATGCTGCATGGCGGTGCCTTGCTCACGCTGATGGACCATGCGCTGAGCACCATCGCCTGGCAGGCCGCGGGGCGCCAGCCCTGCCTGACGCTGCAGCTCGACAGCCATTTCCTGGCCGGCGTGGGCGAGGGCGCTTTTGTCGAAGTGCGCGCCCGCATCACGCGGCGCACGCGCAGCCTGTTGTTTCTGCAGGGCCTGGCCAGCGTCGACGGCGCGCCGGTGCTGCAGGCCCAGGCCATCATGAAGGCCGTGGCGCAAAGGAGTACGCCATGATTTCGCTCGACATGGCCTGGACGCCTTTGGGGCGTGCGGCTTCGGGTAAGCTGGACATCCCGACCGTGCGTCGTCGCCACCAGAAAACCAGCAGCATGGCCAGTGAACCGAGTCAACCCAAGGCCCAGCGCGTGCGGCCCGTGCCGGCCGTGAGCCGATCGATCGCCATCTTGCGGCTCTTGGGCGAGAGCAAGCCGGGGCTGGGCGTGAAGGCGATCGCCGACCAACTGGGCCTGGTGCCCAGCACCTGCCTGCATATCCTGCGCGTGCTGGTCAGCGAAGACCTGGTGCAGGTGGACAGCGCGACCAAGCGCTATACGCTGGCCGGCGGCATGATCAGCCTGGCGCGCAGCGTGCTCGAAGGCGGCAGTTTCGCCCAGCGCGTGCAGCCGGGCCTGGACCGGCTCGCGGCCCGCCATGGCGTCACGGCCATGGGCGTCGAAGTCACGCAGCACCAGAGCGTGGTGGTGCTGGCGCTGTCGAAGTCGAATCAGCCGTTTCGCCTGCACACCGATGTCGGCAGCCAGTTCTCCAGCCTGGTCAGCGCCACGGGCCGGCTGATCGCGGCTGAACTGGGCGCGACCGCGGCGCAACTCAAGAAGATCTACGCGGCGATTGCCTGGGACGACGCGCCCGGCTTCACCATCTGGCGCAATGAAGTCGAACTCGCCAAGCGCCAGGGCTGGGCGCTGGACCGCGACCATTTCGTGCGCGGACTGTCCGTGGTCGCGCTGCCGGTATTCAACGCGCGCCAGCAGCTCACGCATACCGTCGTCGCCGTGGGCATGAGCAGCCTGCTCGACGGCGCGGCCGTGCAGCGGCTCGTGCATGACATGCGCACCGAAGTCGACGCGCTCGCCGGCCGGCCCTGAGACTGGCGCCGCCGCTTCAGTAGACGCTCGCCAGCGCCGGCCCCTGCGTGCGCAGCAGCTCGACGATGCGTTGCGCCGCGGGCGACAATTCGCCCGCGCGGCGCACGGTCACGCCCAGCTTGCGCCGCAGCGTCGTGGCTTCGAGCCGCACTTCCTCGAGGTGGTCGCCGCCCGGCAGCGCGAGCGTATGCCGCGACACAAAGCTCAGCAGGTGGGTGCGCGCGATCATGCGCGGCAGCAGCGCGATGGAGCTGGCCTCGATCTGCACGCTGGGCGGCGCCAGGCCCTTGTTGGCGAACGCCATGTCGAGCCACTGGCGGCTGGGAATGACGGGCGCGGGCAGGGCCCAGGGGTAGCGCAGCAGCGTCTGCATGGTGATCTTGGGCGTGGCGAACACCGGGTGGCTGCGGCTCGCGGCCACGACCACCACGTCTTCGACGATGGGGTAGGAGATGGTGGTCGGGTCGCCGTCTATGGTCAGACCGATCAGCAGATCGATCTTGCCTTCGCGCAGTTGCTCGCGCAGCTCCCAGCTCGGGCCGACGACGATGCTGATCGTCGTCTGGTGGCCGCCCGCCAGCGCCAGGCTGCAGACTTCGGGCAGCAGGTGATCGGCCGCGACCGGCCCGCTGCCTATGCGCACATGGCCGGCCAGGCCCTGGGCGAACTCCTGCACCTGGCGCACCACTTCCTCGGCGGTATTGCGCAGCATGCGTGCCCGGCCCAGCAGCATCTCGCCCACGGGCGTGAGCCGTATGCCGCGGCCTTCGCGCTCGAACAGCGGGCTGCCGAACGCCTCTTCGAGGCGCTGAATGCATTTGGTCAGCGCGGGCTGGCTGCGCGCGAGATGCTCGGCGGCCTGGCCGAAATGGCCCATTTCGGCCGCGGCTTCGAAATAGCGCAGATCGCGCAGATGCAGGTCCATGGGGCGCTTTCTTCAATTACCAAAAGAAATGAGTCAATCACCATTATTCAATAGACCGAATGAATGCCGCTGCGCAGAATGCGTTCTCATCAGGATCCGTCCGAGATCCCGCAACGAGACAACATGGCATTCACGATTTTCATCACCGCGCCCAAGCTGGCCCCCGCAGGCCTGCGCATTCTCGAAGACGCAGGCTGCCGCGTGCTGTTCATGCGCGATGGCAACGACGCCGCCGAAGTCGAGCAGATCCTGGCCAGCGAGCCGGTCGACGCGATCATTTCGCGCACCGTCACGCTGTCGGCCGCGGCCATCCGTTCCTGCCCCACGCTCAAGGTCATCTCCAAGCATGGCGTGGGCGTGCCCAATATCGATGTCGCCGCGGCCAGCGAGCGCGGCATTCCGGTCTATGTGACGCCCGGCGCGAACGCGCAGTCGGTCGCCGAACTCACGCTGGGCCTGATGCTGGCCGCGGCGCGCAAGGTCGCGCTGCTCGACGCCGAACTGCGCGCCGGCCGCTGGACGCGCGCCCAGGACGGCGTTCAACTCGCGGGCCGGCGCCTGGGCCTGGTCGGCTTCGGCCAGGTGGGCCAGCGCGTGGCCAAGGTGGCGCTGGCGCTGGGCATGGAAGTCGAAGCTTTCGATCCCGGCCTGCAGGGCCCCAGCCCGGTCGAGGGCGTGGCGCTGCATGGCGCGCTGGACACCTTGCTGCCACGCGCCGACGTGCTGAGCCTGCATATTCCGCTCAACGCCCATACGCGCGGCCTGTTCGATGCCGCGCGCCTGGCCTTGCTGCCGCGCGGCGCGATCCTGGTGAACACCGCGCGCGGCGAAGTGATCGACGAGCCCGCGCTGATCGCGGCGCTGCGCTCGGGCGCGCTGTTCGCCGCGGGCCTGGACACCATGGCCGTCGAGCCCCTGCCGGCCGACAGCGCGCTGGCCGCGCTGCCCAACGTGGTGCTCACGCCCCATGTGGGCGGCTCGACCGCGGCCGCGCTCGAAGGCATGGCCACGGGCGCGGCGCGCAACGTGCTGGGCTTTCTCACGGGCCAACCCCCCGATCTTTGCGCCTGCGTGAACCCGCAGGTGTTTTCCGATAACCACCAGAGCATCCGATGAGCAATACCCTTTCGTGGCCCGCGGGCTACCGCATCAACCCCCGCGTCGCCGGCCCCGACGCCGAAACCGTCGCCGCATTTCGCGAGATGCCGGTCGCGGCAATAGGCGACTCCATGAGCCGCAATGTAGGCACCATAGGCCTGCGCCAATACCACCAGCGGCTGGACACCGTGCTGTGCGGCCCGGCCGTCACGGTGCGCGTGCGCCCCGGCGACAACCTGATGATCCACAAGGCGCTGATGATGGTCGAGCCCGGCGATGTGCTGGTCATCGACGGCGGCGGCGATGTGTCGCAGGCGCTGGTCGGCGGCCTGATGCGCACCACCTGCCTGGCCAAGAAGCTCGGCGGCCTGGTGATCGACGGCGCGGTGCGCGACCTGTGCGAATGGGCCGAAGACGGCATGCCGATCTTCGCCAAGGGCCATACGCACCGCGGCCCGAGCAAGGACGGCCCGGGCGAAGTCAATGTGCCGGTGTCGTGCGCGGGCATGGTGGTGCTGCCCGGTGATCTGATCGTTGGCGACGCCGACGGCGTGATCGCCGTGCCGGCCGCGGACGCCGCCAGCGTTCTTGCCAAGACGCGCGCACACCTGCTCAAGGAAGCCAAGATTCGCGAGACCAACCGCACGGGCACGGCCGATCCCGAGCGCTTCGACGCGGTGCTGCGCGAAAAGGGGCTGCCTATCTAAAGCGGCGATGGATTTCCGTTCGGCCTGAGCGGGGTAAGCGAGCCGTGGCCTCGCAAGGCGTTCAAAAGAAACAGCGGGCACTAAAAAACCGTTCGTCCTGAGCCTGTCGAAGGATGAACGGCCTGCGCTCAAGTCATGAGGACAGGCCGTTCATGGTTCGACAGGCTCACCACGAACGGTTTGAAAGCGCACGTCGCTGTTTGCACAAAACGAGTGCTTTCTAAGTGCTTGATTTAATTGATGAAAAAAGCTGTTTCTTGAGAGCCTGTCGGAGGATGAACGGCCCTTCGACAAGCTCAGGGCGAACGGTTCTATCGGTAGTTGACGTCGGCTCCACAGCGGCCTGCGCATAGAAACAAGAAATAAACCAAAGGAGACAATCCATGCAACGACGTACTTTTCTTCACACCGGCGCCTTGGCGCTGACCGCGGCAACCACGGGCGCTTTTGCCCAGAGTACCTGGCCGGCCAAGCCCATCAAGCTGATCGTGCCGTTTCCTCCGGGCGGCGGCACCGATGCGACGTCGCGGCTGATCGCCGAGAAGTTCACGGTGCTCAACCAGTGGACCGTGGTCGTCGAGAACCGCCCCGGCGCGGCCGGCAATATCGGTCTGGACGTGGTCGCCAAGGCCCAGCCCGACGGCTACACCATAGGCATGGGCCAGGCGTCGAATCTGTCGATCAATCCCGCGCTCTACGCGAAGATGCCTTTCGACCCGCTCAAGGACTTCACGCCCATCGTCGAGATCGCCGTGCAGCCCGTGGTGCTGGTGGTGCGCGCCGATTCGCCGTTGCGCACGCTGGCCGATTTCATCAAGGCCGCCAAGGCCAAGCCCGGCGATTTCAGCATCGCCCATGCGGGCAACGGCACCGTGGGCCATCTGGCCGGCGAAATGCTCGCGCGCCGCGCGGGCATCGAAGTGCTGCAGGTGCCCTACAAGGGCGCGGGCCCGGCAATGAACGAGCTGCTGGGCGGCCAGGTGCAGCTGTACTTCGGCAACAGCGTGTCGGTGATGTCGCAGATGAACAGCGGCCGCGTGCGCGCGCTGGCCGTGAGCTCGGCCCAGCGCCTGCCCGTGATCGGCCAGGTGCCCACGGTGGCCGAGCAGGGCTATGCCGGCTTCGACGCCACGACCTGGCTGGGCCTGGTCGGCCCCGCGGGCATGCCGGCCGACGTGGTGGCGCGCGTCAACAAGGAAGTCGGTGCGATGCTGGCGCGCAAGGACGTGCAGGACAAGCTGGCCTTCGAAGGCAATATTCCCGTGACCGGCACCCCGCAGCAGTTCGCGGCCTTCATCAAGGCCGAGCACACCAAGTGGGGCAGCCTGATCCGCGAAGCCAACATCAAGCTCGAGTGAAATTTCGGCGCTGAAATGAACAACGCCGGCAGCGCAAAGATGCCGGCGTTTTTCGTTTGGGCGCTCAGTGCTTGGCGAACAGATGTTCGCGCCCCAGCTCGGCCGGGCGACTGACGCCTATCAGCGCCATGTTGCGCAGGATTTCCGAGGCCAGTATGCCTATCGCATGGCGCACGCCAGCTTCACCGGCCACCGCGCCCGCGTAGTTGAAGGGCCGGCCGACAAACACGAACTTCGCGCCCAGCGCCAATGCCAGCAGCACATCGTTGCCGCGGCGAAAACCGCTGTCGATCATTACGGGATAGTCGCTGCCCAGCGCCTGCACCACGCCCGGCAGCACCTGCAGCGGCGAGACCGCGCCGTCGAGCTGGCGCCCGCCATGGTTCGACAGAATGATGCCGTCGGCGCCATGGTCGCGTGCCTGCACCGCGTCGTCCTGGTGCAGGATGCCCTTGAGCACCAGCTTGCCTTTCCAGCGCCGGCGTATCAGATCGAAATGCTCCCAGTTCAGATGGTCGCGCGCGCCGAAGTCGCGCGTCACGGTCGACGACAGAATGGGCGCGCCGCGGCTGGCCTGGGAGTTCTCGAAGTGCGGCATGCCGTGGCGCACCAGCGTGCGCAGCGCCGTGCCCCACAGCCAGCCCGGGTGCGTGATGCCTTCCCAGGCCAGGCGCAGGCTGGGGCGCAGCGGCGTCGAAAAGCCGGCGCGCAGATTGTTCTCGCGGTTGCCCGAGACCGGCGTGTCTGCGGTCACCACCAGCGTGCCGAAGCCCGCGCGCGCGACGCGCGCCAGCAGCAATTCGATGCGCTCGGGCTCGCCGGGCACATAGGCCTGGAACCAGGCGCGCGGATTGGCGCGCACCACGTCTTCCATGGCGATCAGCGAGGTGCCGCTGAGGATCATGGGGATGTTGGCCGCCGCCGCGGCCTGGGCCTGGACCAGATCGCCGCGGTAGGCCGACAGCGCGCTGATGCCCATGGGCGCGATGCCGAACGGCGCGGCCCAGTCTTCGCCCAGCAGCGCGGTCGTGAGGGTGCGGCCCGAGGTGTTCTTCAGTATGCGCGTCTGCCAGCCGTAGTCGGCGAACGCGCTGCGGTTGCCCTGCAGCGACCGGTTGGTCTCGCAGCCGCCCGACACATAGGCAAAGATGGGACGGGGCAGAAAGTCGCGCGCCGCATGCTCGAAGTCGTCCAGCGACAGCATCTGGCGCAGACGGCGCGGCAGCGCGGGCGCGCCGGCGCGGGTGGGAGACGCCGAGCTCGGCGCGGCAAAGTCTTCAAGACGGTAGGTGGAGGTCATGGCCTGGCGAAATCGATGGAACAAGCCCGCATGCTAGAAGACAATACGCAGTTGTTGTTTGATCATTCGTCGTTCGATACACGAGAAAAACTCATGAAAATGCAGTTGCTTGCCACCCTGTCCTCGGTCGTGCAGCAGGGCAGCTTCGCCCAGGCCGCCGAGCAGGTGAACCTCACGCCCAGCGCCGTGAGCCTGCAGATGAAGCAGCTCGAACAGTATTTCGGTCAGCCGCTGTTCGATCGCTCGGCGCGCAATGCGCGGCCCACGGCGTTCGCGCTGCAGCTCGCGGCCGTGGTCGACCGCAGCCTGGCCGAACTCGAGTCGCTGCGCCACACGGCCGACGCCGCGCCCGCGGGCAATGTGCGCCTGGGCATCACCGAGTCGGCGCTGACCACCTTGCTGCCCCAGGCCTTTGGCGCGCTGCAGCGCCAGGCACCCAAAATTGCCTTGCAGATATCGCGCGGCACCACGCCCGATCTGCTGCTGGATCTCAAGGCCGGGCGCGTCGACGCCGCCGTGGTGGTGCGGCCGGTGTCCGGGGGCTCGAGCCGGCTGCTGTGGACGCCGCTGCTGCGCGAGCCTTTCGTGCTGGTCGTGCCCGCGAACATGGCGCCGGGCACGGTCAAGCAGATTCTCAGCCATTCGCCCTGGATACGGCTGGACCGCGCGGTGGTCGCGGGCCAGATGGCGGCGCGCTTTGTGAACCAGCTGGTGCCGCAGCGCCAGCCGCTGCTCGATGTGCCGGCCATGGACGCCATCGTCGCCATGGTGGCCGCGGGCCTGGGCGTGTCGGTGCTGCCCAAGATCCGCTACCAGCTGCGCGATGCCTATGGCGTGCGCGAGATTGCGCTGGGGCGTTCCGCGCCGGTGCGTCAAATCTGCATCGTGCGGCGCAGCGCGGACGCGGGCATGCAGCGGCTCGATGCCGTGGAGCAGGCGTTCGTGGCCGCCGCCGCCCTGCCTTGAGCGCGGCCTTGGCTGGCATCAACAGGGGCGCGGCGCTGTCTTCAAAGCGGTAGCGAACTGTTGGCGTTTGCTGACATCGCGCGCGCCGGGCGCACCGCATACTGCAAGCAGCGCATGGGTCCCATTGGTCATCCAGCATGCGTGGCGCAAAGAGGAGCAGTCGCTGGCGCAGGAATTCTCCTTGTCATTCTGGTAGCCCACGACAACCATGATCAGACTTCAACTCCAAATCGAGTTGTCCTATACGGTGTTCGCACCGGGAGCGGATTTCTTCTTCTACATCCATGCCGCGCACACGCCGCATCAGGTGGTGTCCGATGAAAAGCTGGTGATCAGCCAGCCCGACGCCTGGCGCGAACTGCAGCAAAGCCCCGATATGGGCCAGCGCTGCCTGCGCCTGGCTGCACTGCCCGGGCCGCTCACGGTGCAGTACGCGGCCACGGTCGACATCTCGCACCACAGCGCCGATCCGGCGCAGATCGCCGAAGTGCCGGTGCGCCAGCTGCCGCTCGATGTACTTCCCTATATCTATCCCAGCCGCTATTGCCAGTCCGACCGGCTGTCGAATTTCGCCATGGGCCAGTTCGGCTATCTGAACCAGGGCTATGCGCGCGTGCAGGCCATCTGCGACTGGGTGCGCCAGCATGTGACGTTTCGCTCCAATAGTTCGAGCGGCACCACGTCGGCGGTCGACACGCTGGTGGAGCGCGTGGGCGTGTGCCGCGACTTCGCGCATCTGATGATCGCGCTGTGCCGTGCGCTCAATCTGCCCGCGCGCTTTGTCACGGGCACCGACTATGGCGCCGATCCCGCGCTGGGGCCGCCAGATTTTCATGCCTATGTCGAGGTGTATTTGGGCGATCGCTGGTACCAGTTCGATCCTTCGGGCACGGCAATTCCCATGGGCATGATGCGCCTGGCGACCGGGCGCGACGCAGCCGATGTGGCCTTTGCGACCATCTTCGGCGGCGTGATGAGCGAGCAGCCGCATATCCATGTCGTCGCTCTGGAAGATGCGGCGGCCGGCCTGGAAATGCCCCAGCACACCTCACTGGCGCTGTCGACCGCCTAAGCGCAGCAGCGCCCGCGGCGCCCAGGTGGCCAGACCCACGACGGCAAAGGCGCTGGCGCTGAGCAGCACCAGCCACAGCAGCGCGCCCATTCCCGGCCCCTGGCCGCTGGCGCACAACGCGAATGCGGCCAATGCGAGCAGCAGCGCCGCTGTCTTGCATATGCCCGGGCGCGGCGCGGCTTCACCCAGTTCGCTGCGCGTGCGTGCGCTGGCCAGATACAGCAGCGTCCAGCCCGCGAGCAGGCACAGCGCGGCCAGCAGTGTGCTCATGGCGCCAGCCCCCGCGCCTGCAGGCGGCGCGCCGCATAGACCGCGGTCATGGCGATGGCCAGCAATACGGCATCCACACCCCAGACCGCCCAGGGCGTGGTGATGCGCGTGTAGGCATCGGTGGTCAACGCGTTGAGCAGCGCCGCGCTAACGGCCAATACGGCAATTGCCCAGGCCTGTTCGCGCCAGCTCTGGATTCCGCGGCCCAGTCCATGCGCCAGTGTCAGCGCCCAGAGCACAAAGAACGCCAGCATTTCGAGTCCTGGCCTTTCCGTTGCGCCCCATTGCGCGGTCTGGGGCAGCAGGCGGTTGGCGCACAGAAAGCCCAGCGTCGCCGCGATCAGCCCCGTGGTGCTGGCGCTGCACAGCGCTTCGACCAGGCGCGAGCGCCAGCCCGGCCGTGTGCCCTTGCGCCGCGAGGCGAGCCAGAACACCAGGCCGGTGGCGATCAGCACGCAGCCCGACAGGCCCAGCGCAAAGTACAGCCAGCGCAGCAGCGGGTGTTCGAACTGAATGAAGTGCAGGCCCGAGAAAAAGCGCTGCACGGCCATCGCGGGCGCGGCTTTGAATTCGTGCAGAAAGCGGCCCGTGCCGGCGTCGAAATACAGCTGGTCCAGATTCATAGCCACTTCGCGCGCATAGGAGCGGCGCAGCTCGACATAGCTGTCGGCCTGGCCCGGTTTCCAGACGCGCACGAAATACGGCTCGGCGCCATCGCCCCAGCGCGCGCGCGCCTGTTCGGCCATCACATCGAGCGAGGCCAGCGGCAGTGGCTGGGCATCGGGCGCGGCCTTGGGGCGGTAACGCCCATAGCCTTCGGCCTGCACCGCGGCCTTGGCCTTGGCGCCGCTGCCGTAGACGCCTTCGTGCGCCTGCGGAAAGTAGATGGCCCAGAAGATCACCAGCCCCGACAGCGTGATCAGGAAATGGAAAGGCAGGGCCAGAGTGCCCGTGACATTGTGCAGATCGAGGCTGCTGCGCGGCAGGCGCTTGCGCGTGCGAAAGGTGAAGAAATCGGCGAACAGCTTGCGGTGGATGACCACGCCGCTGACCAGCAGCACCAGCATCGCCATGCCGGCCAGGCCCACCAGCCATTTGCCCAGCTCCTTCCACGAGATCATCAGCCCGTAGTGCAAAGGAAAGAAAAAGCCGCTCGCGCCCAGCGTGCCGGGTTCGGCAATCGGGGCCAGCGTCGCGGGATCGAGGTATTGCAGTACGCGCTGGCCGTCCTGGGTCTGCCACGACAGGCGCAGCACGGGCGTGCGCGGCGTGGCCCAGTCTATGCGCCACTGGCGCGCGCCTGCGGGCACCAGGCTTTGCGCCAGCGGCGCGATCGCGTCGAGGCGCGGCGGGCCCTGGGGCGCTGCCAGGCGTGTCGCGGGCATCATCCAGCGATCGATCTCGCGGTCGAAGACGCTGAGCGTTCCCATCCAGAAGATCAAGAACAGCAGGGCGCCCAGCACGATGCCCACCCAGGTGTGGACCGCGCCCAGGCGCTGGCGCCAGGGCTTGGCGGGCGCGGCGTTCATGCCTTGGCTCCGAGCCAGGCCAGCAGTCCGAACACCAGACAGCCCAGGCCCAGCACGCCGATCAGGCGCCTGAGACTGGGGCAGGCCAGGGCCCACAGCAGCAGGCACAGATAGGCGGGAAAGCCCAGCATGGCCGCGGTCACCACGGCGTCGGACGGCGCCTGGCCGGCGCGCGCCAGCAGCGCCGCGAGCGCCCTGACGGCCAGCGCCACCAGCGCATAGCCGCCGCCGACCGCGACCACGGCGCGCGCGGCCGCAGCGAAGGCCGGGTGTTGCATCAGAAGTCCAGCGAGTAGCCCACGGTGAGCGTGCGACCCCGCCCGGCGAAGTAGCGCAGCGGCTCGACCAGCGCGCTTTGCGAGTAGTAGCTGATGTAGTCGCGATTGAAAACATTCGCCACGGCCAGGCGCAGCGTGCCCTGGGGCAGCTTGTAGTTCAGGCTCGCATCGACCAGCGTATAGCCCTTGAAGCGTTTGGCCGGGTCATCGAAGTGGCGGCTGATCGCGTGCTGCACCTGCACGAACGACGACAGTTTGCCGTTCCATTGCGCGGTCCAGGCGGCCAGCACGCGGTCGGGCGCGACATTGAGGCCGTCGAGGCGCGCGTCCAGGCTGCCGTCGCCGTTGCTGTCGTATTGGCCCTTGGTGCGCGCATAGGACAGCTTGGCGCGGTGGGCGCGGTTGATGCGATAGCCCAGGCTGGTTTCCACGCCTTCGATGCGGTTCTTCTCGCGCGCCAGCATGAATGCGTCGTTGACACGCACCACGCGCGTGCCGTAGTCCGAACTGGAGCGGAACCAGCTGGCTTCGGCGTCCCAGTCGCCGCGCTTGTAGCGCGTGCCCAGTTCCACGCTGTTGGTGACGATGGGGCTCAGGCTGCGCATCTCGTCGACGTTCTGGCCCGGCGTGTTGATGGCGCGCAGCACGCGGCCCACGTCGGGCATGCCCAGGCCTTCGGAGTAGCTGGTGTAGATGTTCCAGTTTTCCGTGGGCGAGAACACCAGGCCGGCGTTGTAGAGCGTCTCGTCGAACTTGAGCGTGCCGCCCGCGACCGCGACGCGGTTGTAGCGCGCCAGCGTCCGGTAGCTGTCGATCTCCAGTTCGGCATGTTCCTTGCGCACGCCCGCGTGCACCGCGAGTTTCTCGTGCAGCTGGTACTCGCCTTGCAGGAACAGCGACAGATTGCGGTAGGTGGACTCGGGCACATAGGTGCGGCCCGTGCCGTAGAGGTCTTGCTTGCCCTGGTCGACCAGGGTGTCGAAGCCGCCGGTCAGCTTGAGCTTGCTGTCGAGCAGATCGGACTTGGTCAGCGTGACCTTGCTGCCCAGCTTGGACGAGGTGGCGCGCGACTGGTCATAGAGCCGGCCCACGGGTGCGATCGCCGCGTCCTGGAACGTCGCCGAGTTGTCGGCGCCGAACAGCGCCTCGAAATCCTGGTGGAAGACCATGGCCGACAGCTCCATGCCGGCGAGGTCGTAGTGGTTGTAGCTGACGCTCGATGTCCAGACATCGTTCCACGGCGCCGTGCCTTCGGGCGTGCCGCGCACCGAGGTCGTGGGCAGTCCCGTGGCGCGGTTGCCGGCCACGGGCAGGTAGTTGGCTTCGCCCTTGATGCGGTAGCGGTTGAGCGAGAACTGCAGGCGCTGGTCGTCGTCGAGCCAGTAGCCGATTTTTCCCAGGATGTCGTAGCTGCGCGAATCCATCAGATCGCCCTGGGTGGTGTCCGTGCCTATGGAGCGGCCGCGCGCGTCGCGGTGCAGGCCCTGGTCTTCGGCGGCAATGGCGAACAGATAGTCGAGCTTGTCCTTGCGGCCGCTCACGCGGTAGCTGGTCTTGTAGCCCATGGTCTCGCTGCCGGGGTTGGAGGTGGGCATGGTCGCCTGCACATCCACATGCTGGTTGAACGCGCCGTTCTCGGGCCGCTTGGTGATGATGTTGATCGTGCCGCCGGTCGCGCCCAGACCGTTGATCGCATTGGCGCCATGCACGACTTCGATGCGCTCGACCATGGCGAAGTCAATGGTGTGCGATTCGCGGCCTGTGGGGCGAATGGGGTTGGACTGGGGCACGCCGTCGATCAGGATCAGCGGCGTGCGCCCGCGCAGCGTCTCGCCGCTGCCGTTCATCTTGCCGCGGCTGGGCGTGTACGAAGGAATGAGATTGCTCAGCACATCGGACGAATTCGTCGACAGCGCCATCTGGCGTTCGATATCGGCCTGGCCGATGATCTGCACGCTTTGCGGCGCCTTTTGCGCGTCCATGTTGGAGCGCGATGCCTGGACGATCACGGCTTCGAGAGGCTGGTCTTGCCCGGCTTGCGCGGCTTCCACTGCGGCATCGGCCGACTGCGCCTGGGGCGAGGCCGGCGCTGGCGCGGCAGGCGCGGGCGTCAGCAGATAGCCGGCGTCCGATTTCTGGATTGCCTGGCCCGTGCCCTTGAGCAATTGCGCAAAGCCGTCCGGCACGCTGTAGCTGCCGTTGAGGCCCTGGGTGCGCAGCCCGGCGACGCGTCCCGCGTCCATGACCAGGGCCACGCCGGCTTCCTGCGCAAAACGATTGAGCGCGGGCGCGAGCGGGCCGGCGGCAATGCTGAAACGCTGGGCCGACTGGGCGCTGGCCGCGGTCTGGGCTTGGGCTGCCGTGGCGATGGTCGCCAGGGCCAGCGACAGGGAAAGCGCCAGCGGCGAGAGGCAGCCGCGCGGGCTGAGGCGTTGTCCGTCACGCATGTGAAGAGTCCTTGTTGGTGGTGTTCACTGGCATTGACGGATGAGATCGGGGAAGTGGAACCTCGAAGGCGAGATATTTGCAAATAATTATTGGGAAGGGTGCGGGTTTGTGCAGGCGCCGAATTTCAGAGGACAGGCCGTTCATGGTTCGACAAGCTCACCACGAACGGGGGCAAGAGCGGTGCAGCGAAAGTTGGACGGGAGCATGCACGGAAACCTCCCGCTCCCCCGTTCGTCCTGAGCTTGTCGAAGGATGAACGTCCTGCCCTCAAGCCAAGAGAGCAAGACGCTCAAGACGCTCCCGCCTGCAAATCCACCCACACCCAGCGCGAAGCCAGAAACCGCATGCGCAGCTGCGGAAACGAGCGTTGCAGCAGCCGCAATGTCTGTGCCGTATCGTCCAGCGGCAGTACGCCCGAGACGCGGATGTCGGCCAGCGCCGCGCGATCAAAGCGTATGGGCCCGGGGTGGTGGCGCGCGATCTGGTCCAGCACTTCGGGCAGGGGGCGGTCGTTCACCACCAGCTGATGCCGGCGCCAGCCTTGTTCCACCCCTTGCGGGTCCATGTCTTCGACGGCGGAGATGCCGTCGCTGCCCAGGCGCACGCGCTGGCCGGCCTGTACCACCAGGGCTTGGTCGCTGCCGCTTTGCCATTGCTGCGGGGTCTGCACGGCGACGCGCGACTCGAGCATTTCCAGCGTCACCTGGCCGTTGTCGTAGCGCACGGCAAAACGCGTGCCCAGCGCGCGAATGCGGCCCAGCGGCGTCTGCACATAGAACGGCCGCGCCGCGTCCTTGGCGACTTCGACCAGGATGCTGCCGCGCACCAGTTCCAGCACGCGGCGGTCGGCGCTCACTTGCCAATTGATCGCGCCCGTGCCGCTGAGCGTGACCTGCGAGCCGTCGCTGAGCGTGCGTTCGCGCCATTGGCCCGTGCTGGCGTGCATGTCGCTCCAGAGCAGCGCGGGCGGGTGGTTGTGCACCGTGAGCCAGGTGGGCATGGCCAGCAGCACGACCAGGGCCAGGGCGCCGCCCACGCGCGCCGTGAGCCGGCGCCGGCGGGTGGCCGTGCGCTGGCCGCGCACCGCATCAAGGGCGGCCTGGGCGGCGCGCGCTTCGGTCGGGCTGCCGCCCAGCTGCTGCACCTGGACGACAAAGGCCTGCAGCCGGGCCGCGGCCTGGGCATGGCGCGGGTCCAGCGCCTGCCATTGCGCAAAGCCTTGCTGCGCCCGGGCCTGCTCGGCGGCGTCGTCGCTGTCGAGCTGCACTATCCAGGCCGCTGCCTGGCGCGCGATATCCGCGCTGCTGGGCAGGCTGTGCAAGGGCGCCGACATCTCAGCCTTCGAGCGCCAGATGGCAATGCGTGAGCGCCTGGATCAGATACTTCTGGACCATCTTGGTCGACACGCCCAGCTGCTGCGCGATCTGCGCATGGGTCTGGCCTTCGAGATAGCACAGCAAGAAGGCCTGGCGCGCCTTGGCCGACAGCCCGGCGAGCGCGGCTTCGATCTGCATGAGTGCCTGCACGGCTTCGAGCAGTTCCTGCGCCGAAGGTGCGCCCTGGTTCGCCGACATCGCGAGCGCCAGTTCCTGCAGATACGCCTTTTCGATGAGATCACGCCGTGCCTGGTCGATCATCAGCCGCTTGGCCGTGGTCACCAGATAGGCGCGCGGTTCCTGCACGCCCAGCAGGCCGTCGCGCGAGGCGAGAATGCGCACAAAGGTGTCCTGGGCCACATCGGCCGCATGGTGGCCGCAGCCCAGCTTGCGGCGCAGCCAGCCGAACAGCCAGCCATGGTGGTCGCTGTACAGCGCATGCATCTGCTGCTGAAAGGCCGTTTCCACGGCGGACGTCGGACCTTCCTGTAGGCAATGCACTTTGAGCGGTTTCAATATATGAGAATGGTTCCCATTCTATTCGGTGCTGGCGCGGCACCGGCAGCGCACCCTGAGCGCCAAAGGGACATGGCCGCGTTCAGGCGCGCTGCAGCAGCGGGTTCTGGGCGAACAATTCGGCCGCCCAGTCGACAAACGCGCGCACCTTGGCGCTCAGGTGGCGGTTGGGCGGATAGACCACATACACGGGCAGCGCAGGCTGGGGCCAGTCGGGCAGCAGCGCCACCAGTTCGCCGCGTTCCAGATGCGGCTGGGCCTGGAAGGTGGTGATCTGGCCCACGCCCTGGCCGGCGACGATGGCGAACACATAGGCATTGCTTTCGTTCACCGTGAGGTGCGGGTTGTTGGCGATCTCCAGGACTTCGCCGTCGCGGTGGAATTCCAGCGGATAGCGGCGCTGCGAGACCGGCGAGAAATAGGTCACGATGCGGTGGCCCGATTCCAGGTCCAGCGGATGCGCGGGCGTGCCGTGCTGCGCAAGATAGTCGGGCGTGGCGACGGTGATGAACTCCAGGTTGCCTATGCGCCGCGCGACCAGCGACTGGTCGCTGAGTTCGCCGCCGCGTATCACGCAGTCTACGTTGTCGCTGATCAGATCGATGGTGCGGTCGCTGACGCCCAGGTCGATCTGGATGTCGGGGTAGCGCTGCTGGAATTCGGCCAGCCGCGGAATGATCAGCATGCGCGCCACCGAAGTACCGATGTCGACGCGCAGCCGGCCGCGCGGGTTGGCGCGCGCATGGGTCATGCTCGCTTCCATGTCGTCGAAGTCGGCGAGCAGGCGCACGGCGCGGTCGTAGTAGGCCGCGCCGTCGGTGGTCACGGTGACGCGGCGCGTCGTGCGGTTGAGCAGCTTCACGCGCAGACGCTCTTCGAGCGCCTGCACATGCTTGGTCACGGTGGCCTTGGGCAGTTGCAGCGAATCGGCCGCATGCGTGAACGTTCCGGCCTCGACCACGCGCGCAAACGTGCGCATGGCTTGTATCTGATCCATGGGCTCTCCTTGTGCGTTGGGGGGTGGTCAGCAGGTGGCGAATTCTGACATGCGGTCTCTATGCCTATTGTTCAGGATTTGGAAACAGTGCGGCAACGTTTCTCGGGTTTATGCGCGGGTCGCGAACGTTTACATTTGTGTCTCCACGGTTCCGCCCGGATCACACCATGACTTCAACTTCGCCTGACCGCCCATCACCTTCGCTTCATACCGACGCCGCCATTGCGCTGGCGTCCGGTGAGGAGGTGGTCGTGCGCACCTATGGCAGCAAGAAAGCCGGTGAGACCTTGCCGCTGGTCGTGCATTTCCATGGCGGAGCCTTCATCTCCGGTTCGCTCGACAGCGGCTGCACCGTGGCCCATCTGCTCGAAGCAGCGGGAGCGCGTGTGGTGTCGGTGGCCTATCCGCTGGCGCCCGAGCATCCGTTTCCGCGTCCGCTGGAGATCGGCTTCGAGGTGCTGCAGTGGGCGTTCAAGCACCGCACGCGGCTCGCGGGCAAGGGCGCCCAGGTCTACCTGGCGGGCGAGGAGGCCGGTGGCAATCTGGCGGCCGGCGTATGCATGATGGCGCGCGATCAGCGCCATCCGCCGCTGGCTGGACAGATCCTGCTGTCTCCCATGCTCGATCCCTGCGTGGGCACGCCTTCCGTGCGCGCCGCCACGGGCACGGCGACCGATTGCAAATGGGCCCAGGGCTGGCTGCAGTTCCTGCGCTCGGCCTGCGACGCCGTACACCCCTATGCCGTGCCCAGCACCGCCCAACGCCTGGCCGGCCTGCCGCCCACGCTGATGCTGGTGGGCCACAACGACCCCATGCGTGACGAAGCCCTGGCCTATGCGGGCCGGCTCGAAGCCGCGGGATTGAGCGTCACGCGCCATGTGTTCGACAAGGCCCAGCAATGGCCCGATGCGCTGCTCATTCCCGATCCCCGGCCATGCCCTTGTGCGCAGGAAGTGCAGGACCAGTTCCAGCAGTTCTTCAGCACCACGCGATGTCGGCCGCCCGACCCGGCCTGACCCTCTGAGCTCCTGACGCCTGCTGCCTGACAGCTGCGTGCCCTGGCCTGTGCCGGGACGCGCTGGCGCAGCCGTTCCCGCACGGCCGCCCCCCGACTTTCCATTTGTTTTCGATTTCCGACCTTTGCGCCGGAAGGGAGCATTGCGCCCGCAAAACGCCGACTTCCAGCTTTCACTCCTTTTCAAGACCAAGACCGACCATGAAACACCACTTCACCTCCTTGCCCCAGCGCTGGCGCACCGCGGCGATTGCCGCCGCCGCCATTGCCGTCGTCGGCGGCGCGGCTTTCGGCCTGCAGGCTTCGGCTCAAGCACCGGATGCACCCGCCGCGCCACCGGCGATTCCCGTCGCCGTGGCCCAGGTCACGCAGCAGGACGTCGCGCTGTGGGACGAATTCTCGGGCCGGCTCGAAGCCGTGCAGCGCGTGGACATCCGCCCGCGCGTCGCCGGCGCCGTGCAGGCCGTGCATTTCCGTGAAGGCGCGCTGATCAAGCAGGGCGACCTGCTGTTCACGCTCGACGCCGCGCCGTTCAACGCCGATGTCGATCGCGCCCAGGCCCAGGTGGTCGCGGCCCAGGCCCGGCTGTCGTATACGCACAGCGAAATGGAACGCTCGACCCGCCTGTGGGAAGAACGTGCCATCGCCCAGCGCGAGCACGACGAGCGCGTCAACGCCCAGCGCGAAGCCGATGCGAATCTGCGCGCCGCCCAGGCCGCGCTGCAGACCGCGCGCCTGAACCTGGGCTATACCCAGGTGCGCGCGCCCATCGCCGGGCGCGTGGGCCGCGTCGAAGTCACGGTGGGCAATCTCGTGGCCTCGGGCGCGAGCGCGCCGGTGCTGACCACCATGGTGTCGGTGAGCCCGATCTACGCGAGCTTCGACAGCGATGAGCAAGTGGTGGTCAAGGCGCTCGACGCTCTTGAAGCCGGCCAGGGCGGGCGCGCACGCATTGAGCGCATTCCGGTGCAAATGGGCACGGGCACGGCCGGCGGCACGCCGCATGCGGGCCATCTGCAGTTGATCGACAACCAGGTCGATGCGCAAAGCGGCACGGTGCGCGTGCGCGCGGTGTTCGAGAACCAGGACGGCGCGCTGATGCCCGGCCAGTTCGCGCGCATTCGCATGGGCCAGGCGGGCGTGACGTCCGCCGTGCTGGTCAACGAGCGCGCGGTCGGCACCGACCAGAGCAAGAAGTACGTGATGGTCGTCGGTGCGGGCGAAGTCGCTGAGTACCGCGAAGTGCAGCTGGGCGCGCCGGTCAATGGAATGCGCATCGTCACTTCGGGCCTCAAGGCCGGTGAACGCATCGTCGTCAACGGCCTGCAGCGCGTGCGCCCAGGTGCACGTATTGAAGCGCAAGACGTGCCCATGGCCAACAAGCCTGAAGTCGCGGCCAAGAACGCCAAACAGCCCGCCGCCTGAACGCGGTGACTGAAAAGAACAATATATGAACCTCTCCCGCTTTTTCATTGACCGCCCGATCTTTGCCGGGGTGCTGTCGGTGCTGATCTTCCTGGCCGGCCTGATCGCCTTGCGCGCGCTGCCGATCTCGGAGTATCCCGACGTCGCTCCGCCATCGGTCGTGGTGCGCGCCCAGTACCCGGGCGCCAATCCCAAGGTGATCGCCGAAACCGTGGCCACGCCGCTGGAAGAATCGATCAACGGCGTCGAAGGCATGCTCTACATGGGCAGCCAGGCGACGACTGACGGCGTGATGACGCTCACCGTGACCTTCGCTCTGGGCACCGACCCCGACAAGGCGCAGCAGCTGGTGCAAAACCGCGTCTCGCAGGCCGAGCCGCGCCTGCCCGAGGAAGTGCGCCGCCTGGGTATCACCACCATCAAGAGCGCGCCCGACCTGACCATGGTCGTGCACATGGTCTCGCCCAATGACCGCTACGACATCGACTACCTGCGCAACTACGCGGTGCTCAATGTCAAGGACCGTCTGGCGCGCATCCAGGGCGTGGGCCAGGTGCAGATCTTCGGCGGCGGCGACTACGCCATGCGCGCCTGGCTGGACCCGCAGAAAGTCGCGCAGCGCGGCCTGTCGGCCGCCGACGTCGTCGCCGCGATCCGCGGCCAGAACGTGCAGGCCGCGGCCGGCGTGGTCGGCGCTTCGCCGGGCCTGCCTGGCGTCGACATGCAACTGTCGATCAACGCCCAGGGCCGTCTGCAGACCGAGGAAGAGTTCGGCGACATCATCGTCAAGTCGGGTGCCGACGGCGCGGTGACGCGGCTGCGCGATGTCGCGCGCCTGGAACTGGGTGCGGCCGACTACGCGCTGCGCTCGCTGCTCAACAACGAGCCCGCCGTGGGCATGGGCGTGTTCCAGGCCCCGGGCTCGAACGCGCTCGACATCTCGGCCAATGTGCGCGCCACGATGGCCGAGCTGCAGAAGAACATGCCCGAAGGCGTGGAATTCCGCATCGCCTACGACCCCACGCAGTTCGTGCGCGCCTCGATCAAGTCCGTGATCACCACGCTGCTCGAAGCCGTGGCCCTGGTGGTGCTGGTCGTGGTGCTGTTCCTGCAGACCTGGCGCGCGTCCATCATTCCGCTGCTGGCCGTGCCGGTGTCGGTCGTGGGCACGTTTGCCGTGCTGCACCTGCTGGGCTTTTCGATCAACGCGCTGAGCCTGTTCGGGCTGGTGCTGGCCATCGGTATCGTCGTCGATGACGCCATCGTGGTCGTGGAAAACGTCGAGCGCAACATCGAAATGGGGCTGTCTCCGCGCGAAGCCACGTACCGTGCGATGCGCGAAGTCTCGGGGCCCATCATCGCCATCGCGCTGGTGCTGGTCGCGGTGTTCGTGCCGCTGGCCTTCATCAGCGGGCTCACGGGCCAGTTCTACCGCCAGTTCGCGGTGACCATCGCGATCTCGACGGTGATCTCGGCAATCAACTCGCTGACGCTGGCGCCCGCGCTCAGCGCGCTGCTGCTCAAGGGCCATGACGCGCCCAAGGACGCGCTGACGCGCGGCATGGACCGCGTGCTCGGCGGGTTCTTTCGCCGCTTCAACCGCCTGTTCCAGCGCGGCTCCGACGCCTACAGCGGCGGCGTGCAGCGCGTGATCGGCCGCAAGGCGCTGATGCTGGTGATCTATCTGGCGCTGGTCGGCGCGACCTGGGGCCTGTTCAAGATCGTTCCCGGCGGCTTTGTGCCGGCGCAGGACAAGCAATACCTCGTGGGCTTTGCCCAGCTGCCCGACGGCGCGACGCTGGACCGCACCGACGAAGTGATTCGCCGCATGGGCGAGATCGTCAAGCAGAACCCCAACGTCGAGGACGCGCTGGCGTTCACCGGCCTGTCGATCAACGGTTTCACCAACAGCTCGAATTCGGGCGTGGTGTTCGTCACGCTCAAGCCTTTTGCCGAGCGTACGCAAGCTGACCAGAGCGGCGCGGCCGTGGCCGGCCAGCTGAACCAGGCGTTCGGCGGCATCCAGGAAGCCTTCATCGCGCTGTTCCCGCCGCCACCGGTGGCCGGGCTGGGCACGACCGGCGGCTTCAAGCTGCAGATCGAGGACCGCGCTTCGTTGGGCTATGAGGCCATGGACGCGGCCGTGAAGGCCTTCATGGCCAAGGCTTACCAGACCCCTGAACTCGCGGGCCTGTTCACCAGCTGGCAGGTCAACGTACCCCAGCTCTACGCCAATATCGACCGCACCAAGGCGCGCCAGCTGGGCGTTCCCGTGACCGATATCTTCGAGACGCTGCAGATCTATCTGGGCAGCCTGTACGCCAACGACTTCAACCAGTTCGGCCGTACCTACAGCGTGCGCGTGCAAGCCGATGCGGCCTACCGCGCGCGCGCCGAAGATGTGGGCCTGCTGCAGGTGCGCTCCACCACCGGCCAGATGGTGCCGCTGTCGGCGCTGATGAAGCTCGAGCCCAGCTTCGGCCCCGAGCGTGCGATGCGCTACAACGGCTTCCTGTCGGCCGACGTCAGCGGCGGCCCCGCGCCCGGCTTCTCGTCGGGCCAGGCCCAGGCCGCGATCGAACGCGTGGCCGCCGAAACCCTGCCGCAAGGCATTGGCTATGAGTGGACCGAGCTGACCTACCAGGAAATCCTGGCCGGAAATTCCGCGCTGCTGGTGTTCCCGCTGGCCATCCTGCTGGTGTTCCTGGTGCTGGCCGCGCAATACGAAAGTCTCACGCTGCCCATCGCCATCATTCTGATCGTTCCCATGGGCTTGCTCGCGGCGATGACGGGCGTGTGGCTCAGCGGCGGCGACAACAATGTGTTCACGCAGATCGGGCTGATCGTGCTGGTGGGGCTGTCGGCGAAGAACGCGATCCTGATCGTGGAATTCGCGCGCGAACTCGAATTTGCCGGGCGCACACCGATACAGGCCGCGATCGAGGCCAGCCGCCTGCGGCTGCGCCCGATCTTGATGACCTCACTGGCCTTTGTGATGGGTGTGCTGCCCCTGGTGCTGGCCACGGGCGCGGGCGCCGAAATGCGCAGCGCCATGGGCGTGGCGGTGTTCTTCGGAATGATAGGCGTCACGGCCTTCGGCCTGTTCCTCACGCCTGTGTTCTATGTCGTGCTGCGCCGCATGGCCGGCAACCGGCCTTTGCTGCAGCACCCTGGCCCGGACGCTCCTTCGCCTGAGCATGGCTCTGGCGCGGTAGCCCACCCCGTACTGGCCGCCCCGCGTGGCCACGATGAATAAGAAGAGGATCCATTCCATGAAAGCCATCCCTTTGTTGGCCCGGCCGCGCCTCGCGCTGCTGACCCCGCTGTTCGCCGCGCTGGTACTTGCCGGCTGCGCCAGCGCCTTGCCGGCTCCGGCCGAACATGCAGGCATCGACCTGCCCACCACCTTCAGCAGTGCCGAAGGCGGTACCTGGACGCAGACCGCTGCGGCCGAAGCCCAGGCGCGCGGCGCCTGGTGGCTGGCGTTTGCCGACCCGCAGCTGACCGCCTTGGTCGAGCGCGCGGGCGACGCGAACACCGATATCCAGGCCGCCGCCGCGCGCCTGGCCGAAGCGCGCTCTTTGCTGCGCTCGGCCGACGCCCAGCGCCTGCCGCAGATCGGTGCCTCGGCGGGCGTGGCGCGCCAGGCCGGCCTGCAGACCACGGGCAATACCACGCCGGCGACGGTGGGCACGGCGGGTCTGAACCTGTCGTATGAAGTCGATCTGTTCGGCAAGCTGTCGCAGGCCAGCGCCGCCGCGCTGCAGGACGCGCAGGCACGCGCCGCGCTGCTGCAAAGCACGCGCCTGATGGTCCAGGCCGATGTGGCCCAGACCTATCTGCAATTGCGTTCCGTTCAGACCGAGCGCGCGCTGGTCGTGCAAAGCCTGGATATCTACCGCGACAGCCTGCGCCTGACGACGCGGCGCTTCCAGGCCGGCGACGCCGCCGAACTCGACGTGGCGCGCATGCAGACCGAAGTCTCGGCCACCGAGTTCGAAGTGTTGGCGCTCGAACGCCAGCAGGCCGTGCTGGTGCATGCGCTGGCGGTGCTGACGGGCGAAGTCGCGGGCCGGTTTGCGCTGGCAGATGAGCAGACCCAGGCGACGCTGCCGGTGATTCCGGCCGGCGTTCCTGCCGCGGTGCTGGCGCGCCGCCCCGACGTCTCGGCCGCCCAGGCCAATGTGCAGGCCGCGCTGGCGCGCGTGGGCGTGGCCCAGACCGCGTGGTTTCCGTCCATCGTGCTGACCGCCAACGGCGGCTATGCCTCGCCCGAACTCGGCGATCTGCTGCGCTGGTCGGCGCGTTCCTGGGGCCTCAACGCCTTGCTGTCGCTGCCTATCTTCGACGGCGGCCAGCGCGCGGCGCAGGAAGAGGGCGCCAAGGCGCGACTCGAAGCGGCGATCGCCGCCCAGCGCGGCCAGGTGCTCACGGCGTTTCGCGATGTGGAAGACCAACTGAGCGCGCTGCGCCTGCTGGCGGGCCAGTCCGAAGTGCTGGCCCAGGCCGTGCAGTCGGCCGAGCGCGCCAGCCATCTGTCGGACGTGCGCTACCGCAACGGCTATGTGAGCCAGCTCGAACTGCTGGACGCGCGCCGCAACGCGCTGCGCCAGCGCCGCAATGCCCTGCAGGTCAGCACCGCGCAATACACCACCACGGTGATGCTGATCCGCGCGATCGGGGGGAGCTGGGAGCAGGGGGCGGTGTAAAGCTTTCCCTTCGCCCCGCGCTTCTGGCTGGCGATGAACGGTCTGTTCTCGATCTACGAGGGCAGGCCGTTCGTCCTTCGGTAAACTCTCAAGTAGCAGTTTTTTCATCAATTAAATCAAGTGCTTAGAAAGCACTCGATTTGTGCAAACAGCGACGAGCGCTTCCAAACCGTTCGTGGTGAGCCTCCCTGGCCGGGCGCGTCGAACCATGAACGGCCCGTTCTCATGACTCGAGCGCAGGCCGTTCATCCTTCGACAGGCTCAGGACGAACGGGGGATGAGGCCCGCTGTTTCTTTTTGACGCCTTGCGAGACTTTGTCTCGCTCACCCCGCCCCCCCCTCAATTCACCGTCGCCCCCGAAGTCGCCACGATCTTCTTCCATTTCTGCGCTTCCTCATCCATGAAGCTGCGGAACTCGGCCGGGCTGTTGGCTACGATTTCGGCGCCCAGGTCGATCAGCTTGGCCTGCATGTCGGGCTGGGCGATGATGGCCTTGATGTCCTGGCTGATGCGCTCGCTCAGCGGCGCCGCGATGCGCGCCGGCGCGAGCACGCCGAACCAGGTAGCGGCCTCGAACTTGTCGAGGCCGGCTTCGGCAAACGTCGGGATGTTGGGCACCTTCTGCACGCGCTTGTCATTGGCCAGCGCGATGGCACGCAGCTTGCCTGAAGCGATATAGGGCAGCACCACGGTGAGCGTCGCATACATCGCGTCCACGCTGCCGCCCAGCAGGTCGGTGATCGCGGGCGCGTCGCCGCGGTAGGGCACATGCGTGGTCCTGGCCTGCACGGCGGTGTTGAACATTTCGCCCGCCAGATGCTGGGCCGTGCCGTTGCCGGGCGAGGCAAACGACAGCGCGCTCTGCTCCTTTTTCGCCAGCGCGATGAACTCCTTGAGATTGGTGGCGGCCAGGCCCGGGCGCACCACGAGCACCAGCGGCACCTTGGCGACCAGCGAGATTGGCGAGAAGTCCTTGACCGGGTCGAAGTCGAGCTTGCTGTAGATGCTGCCCGCGATGGTATGGGCCGACGTGGTCATGTAGAGCGTCTGGCCGTCGGCGGCCATGCGCGCGAGCTGGCTTGCGGCCAGCGTGGTGCCGGCGCCGGGCTTGTTCTCTATCACCACGGGCTGGCTCCACCTGGCGGTCAGCTTGTCGCCCAGCGTGCGCGCGATGATGTCGGTCGCTCCGCCCGCGGCGTAGGGCACGACCATCTTGACCGGACCCTTGGGGTAGCCGGCCTGGGCCCAGGACAGTGCGGGAGCGAGGGCGCCGGCCACGCAGGCGGCGGTGAAGGTTCTGCGGGAAGTCATCGTGTTGTCTCCTGGTTTGTTATGGATTTCAGTGCTTGCCCGCGATCAGCTCGCTGATGACCGGGTGGTATTGGTCGCCTACGCCGGCGTCTATGGCCTGGTCGAACCACTCGCCGACCAGCTGCGCGCCCCTGGCCGGAACGCCGTGTTCCTGCGCCAGTTCGAGCGCGTAAAGCAGGTCTTTGCGCGCATAGCGCACGGAGAAGGTGCGCTCGGGAAAGGTCTCGGGCAGCACGGCTTTCATTCCGTGGTTGCGCAGCGCGAAGCTGTCGGCCGAGCCCTTGGACAGCGTCTCGAACAGCACGCCGGCATCGACGCCCGCGCGCACGCCTATGGCCTTGGCTTCGCTGATCGCGACCACGGTCTCGAACAGCACCATGTTGTTGAGAATCTTGAGGACCTGGCCGCAGCCCACGCCGCCGCACAGCGCGATGTCGGACGCAAAGGTGGCGATCAGCGGCTGCACGCGCGCGAAGTCTTCGGGCGTGCCGCCGACCATCACGGCCAGCGTTCCTGCTTCGGCCGCGGCGCGGGTGCGCGCCACGGGAGCGTCCATGAACGTCACGCCGATGGCCGCGAAATCGCGCGCCAGTTCACGCGTGGTCGATACCGGCGAGGTGCTCAGGTCGATGATGGTCTGGCCGCTGCGCGCCTGGGCCAGCAGGCCCTGGGGCTGGCGGCTCAGACGCTCGACGATTTCGCCCGAAGGCAGCGACAGGAAGATCGTCTCGCAGTCGCGCAGTATTTCTTCCAGCGTCGCGGACTGCACGCCTTAGGCATGCAGGCGCGCCAGCGGCGCCGGGTCCAGATCCGACGCCAGGATCTGCTGGCCCGACTTGCGCGCCAGGTTGCGGCACATGGGCTCGCCCATCACGCCCAGTCCGATGAAACCCAGTTTTTTCTCAGTGCTCATAGTCATTTCTCGTCTCACATTCCAAAAAAAATGCCTTTGGCCTGCTGGTACAGGTGCACGCCCTGTATGCCTTTTTCGCGGCCTATGCCGCTGTCCTTGAAGCCGCCGAACGGCGTGGCAATCGACAGCTGCTTGTAGGTGTTGATCCAGACCGTGCCGGCTTCGAGCGCGCGTGCCACGCGCCAGGCGCGCTGGTAGCTGCCGGTCCAGATGCCCGAGGCCAGGCCGAACACCGAGGCATTTGCCTGTGCGACCAGATCGGCCTCGTCGTCAAACGGCATCAGGCACAGCACCGGACCGAAGATTTCCTGCTGGGCAATCGCATCGCTGTTGCGCATGCCGGTCAGAATCGTCGGCAGGTAGAACGCGCCCGCGGCCAGCGCCTGGTCTTGCGGCGCGCGCGCGCCGCATTCGGCCTTGGCGCCGGCGGCGATCGCCTGCTCGACCATGGACGCGACCTTGTCGCGGTGGGCAAAGCTCGCCATCGGGCCCATCTGCGCCTGGGCCTGGTCGGGCAGGTGCACGGTGATGGCGCGTGCGCGCTGCACGAGTTTTTGCAGCACCGCGTCATAGACGCCGCGCTGCACGAAAGCGCGCGAACCCGCGACGCACGACTGGCCGCTGCCTTCGAAAATGCCGCCCGCAATGCTGTCGACGGCCAGATCGAGATCGGCGTCGTCGAACACGATATGCGGCGACTTGCCGCCCAGCTCCAGCGCCACGGGCATCAGCTTGGCCGCGGCCGCCTGGCCGATGCGCCGGCCGCTTTCCGTGCCGCCCGTGAACGACACCAGCCGCACCTGCGGGTGCGCCACCAGCGCCGCGCCGACTTCATGGCCCCAGCCGGGCAGCACGTTCAGAATGCCTGGCGGCAGGCCGGCGTCGAGCGCAATCTTGCCCAGCAGCAGGCCGGTCGACGGCGTGACTTCCGAAGGCTTGAGAATCACCGCATTGCCCGCGGCCAGCGCGGGCGCGATCTTCTGCGCTTCCATGGTCATGGGCGAATTCCAGGGGGTGATCGCCACCACCACGCCATAGGGCTCATACACGGTCAGCGACAGGTAGTTGCCGCGCGCGGGCGTGACTTCCGAGCCCAGCGTTTCGCAGACACCCGCGTAGTAGCGGAAGGTCGCGGCCGCGCTCTTCACCTGGGCCTGGCACTCTTTCCAGACCTTGCCGTTTTCCAGCATCTGCAGCCGCGACATCGGGTCGCTGTGCGCCTCTATGCCTTCGGCGATGCGGTACAGGATGCGCGCGCGCTCCGCGGGCAGCATGTCGCGCCAGCCCGGCTGGCGGCAGGCCTGGTGCGCCGATGCGACGGCAGCCGCCGCGAACTGCGCGCCCGCGGCCGCCACTTCATGGTTGACCATGCCGGTCGCGGGATTGGTCGAGAACAGGCGCTCGACGCCGGGCTCGCCGTCCATCCATTCACCGCCGATCAACAACTTCTTGATTTCCATCATCGTTCCACTCCACAGAATTTGAAGCGGATTCTATGGCGTCAATGTTCTGTAAATCGACCAGTTTAGGGTATGCACTTAGGTTGATGGTTCTGTCCTGCAGAATTTCATCGCCGAAAATTTGGAACTTGACGGAAGACTTGGTCGGATCCGTCACAATCGCCGCATGAACGACAAGGCAACGAATTACGAGGCAAACATGGCGGGCGTGGCCGCCGTGGACAAGGCCATGCGCGTGGTGGTCGCGCTCGAGGCGGCGCGCGCGCCGCTGCGGTTGTCCGAAATTGCCGCGGCCACGGGCCTGTACAAGAGCGCGGTGCTCAGGCTGCTGGCCAGCCTGGAGAAATGCGGCCTGGTGGTGCGGCGCTCCGACAGCGCCTATTGCCTGGGCAATCTGGCGTTCCGGCTGGGGCGGGCCTTCGACTCGAGTTTTCGCTTTCGCGAACATCTGCTGCCGCTGATGCAAAAGCTCGTCGATGCGGGCGCGCCCAGCCCCTCATTCCATATCGTTCACGACGAGGCGACGCGGTTTTGCGTGCTGCGCCTGGACTCCAACCATTCGACGCTGGACCGCGTGCGCGCAGGCGATCTGCTGCCGCTGGCCGCGGGCGCGGCGGGCAAGGTGTTGCGCAAGGTGCCTTCGGATTTTCTGGCCGACCAATGGCCGTGGATACACCAGTCGCGCGGCGAGCGCGATCCCAGTTGCGGAGCGCTGTCGGCGCCCATCATCGGGCCGGGCGATACCTTGCTGGGCGCGCTGTCGCTGTCGGGGCCGCTGGCACAGTTCACCGATGCGTCGGTGGAGTTCATGGCGCCGTTGCTGATCGAGGCCTGTCAGCAGGGATCGCTGGCGCTGGGCGGGCGCGCGCGGCATGGCGTGACCGCGGGCTGAAAGCGCCCGGCCGGGGGCTTATTCCGCGGCTTGAGTGTTCACCGACGTGGTCTCTGTCCAGCAGCCCGTTGGTTGCACGGCGACCTGCGTCAATGGAGTGTCCGGGCCGGTCGCTTCGGGTTCGACCAGGCGATCGTCGGTTTCGAATTCGCAGGTCGAAGGCAAGTCGCGCTGCACGGGAATCTCCATGCGCTGCACCTGCAGCAGCCGGTTGGGCGAGGAGTGGACATGCAACTGCAGGTTCTCCAACGACAAGCTGCGCACCAGTTCGTCCGTTTCGCACTGCAGAAAACTGTCGTTCAGACCGCTTTCATCCATGCCGTAGAACGACGTGTCCAGAATTCCGGGCGGCTGGGCATCGCGATCGAAGACGCGCTCCCGATCGGGCACAGGCTGATTGCGCGCAGCGGTATTGGAGTTGCTGGAATAGCTCCAGCTGATCTGGCTGAGGAATTCCGCGATGTCGCTGGAGACCGGCTTGTCCATGGCGGTGCCGGGGGGCTGGGCGTTCGGATGAGCGCCTTGCGCCATCGTGCCCGCGGGGATGAATAGCGTGGGGGACTGAAAGGGACCGCGCGTGTCGTTGGACTGCGTGGGCGTGTCGTTGGCGGAGTTTTGTGAAGCTTTGAGCATGCGGATGGAATGAAGGGATCTGGATTGAGAAAGCGACCCAGGGGACGCACGGATGCGTGCACGCGCAAGACTTGCAACGCAGCGCTTTATCAAAGCTTTATTTGGCTAAGATAAATCAATTATCAATAGCATTAAGCTATTGTCAAGGTGCTGTCCATTCATCTTCTTCTGCGTTGTACCGGCCGTCGCCGCGACCCAAGGTCGGCTTCTCCTACGCCGCTGTCGGCCCGGTGACTACCCGGGTCCGGCGCTTGCGGCGTTAGCCTTGGGCTTGAAGTCATCCTGCTTCGGCACATTGAGGAATCCTTATGAATACACCCAATACCGCATCGAGCGTCATTTCTTCCGACAAGGTCAACGGCACCAATGTCTACAACCCCGCTGGCGAAAAGCTGGGCTCCATCGACTCGCTGATGATCGACAAGATTTCGGGCCGCGTGCGCTATGCGGTCATGGAGTTCGGCGGTTTCCTGGGCATTGGCACGGACCGCTATCCGCTGCCCTGGGACACCCTGAAGTACGAGCCTGAAATGGGCGGTTATGTGGTCGCGGTGGAGAAGTCGCAACTCGAAGGCGCGCCGCGCTATGCGCGCGAGACCTCGCCCGAGTACACCGACGAATACGGCCGCCGCGTCAACGATTACTACGGCACGCCTTATTTCTAGGCCGATGCTGTCAGCGGCGGGGCCTGATGGGCGCCGCCGGACATGAAAAAAGGGAGCCAAGGCTCCCTTTTTGTTCTGTGTGCGTGGGCTTCAATGCGCGCCGCCCGCATCGGCCGCGGCCCCGCCGCGCTCCGGCCGCTTGGTCAGCCAGATCATGGCGATCAGCAGCAGGAACAGCACCGACGAGCCGAGGAAGATGTCGTCCGCGGCGCGCGTGAATGCCTGCTGGTTGATCAGCTGATTGATCTGCGCCAGCGCCTGCGCCTGGCTCATTCCCGCGGCCTGCAGGTTCTGCAAGGTCTGGCCGAACACGCCTTGTCCCTGAATCAGTCCTTCGGTCAGATGGGCGTGGTGCATGGTCGCGCGGTTGTCCCACAGCGTGGTCGCGATCGAAGTGCCCATGGCGCCGGCCGTGATGCGCACGAAGTTGCTCAGCCCCGCGGCCGCGGGAATGCGTTCGGGCGGCAGACCGGCCAGCGTGAGCGTGGTCAGCGGAATGAAGAAGAACGCCATCGCGCCGCCCTGCAGCAGTGTCGGGATCAGGATGTGGATGAAATCCGTCTGCGTCGTGAAGTGCGAACGCAGCCACAGCACCAGCGCGAACACGATGAACGCGCCGGTGGCCATCTTGCGCGGGTCCCATTGCCCGACTTTCTTGCCGACCAGCGGCGTGAGCAAAATGGCGAAGATCCCCACGGGCGCGAGCGCCATGCCGGCCGAAGTCGCGGTATAGCCCATCCATTGCTGCAGCCACAGCGGCAGCAGCACCACGTTGCCGAAGAACAGGCCGTAGGCAATCGACAGCGCGAGAGACCCGGCCGCGAAGTTGCGCCTTGCGAACAGCCGCAGATCGACCACCGGGTGGGCGTCGGTCAGCTCCCAGACGATGAACACCGCAAGACCTATGACGGCCGCCACGGCCAGTCCTATGATTTCGCCCGACGAAAACCAGTCCAGCTCCTTGCCCTTGTCGAGCATCAGCTGCAGCGCGCCTACCCACAGCACCAGCAGCGCCAGCCCTATGGTGTCTATGGGCAGCTTGCGCGTGGGCGTCTCGCGCTGGCGGTAGATGCCCCAGGTCAGCGCCGCGGCGAACAGCCCCACGGGAACGTTGATGTAGAAGATCCAGGGCCAGGAAATGTTGTCGGTGATCCAGCCCCCGAGCAGGGGCCCGACAACGGGCGCGACCAGCGTCGTCACCCCCCAGAGCGCCAGCGCCGTTCCGGCCATGGCCGTGGGGTAGCTCGACAGCAGCAGCGTCTGCGACAGCGGAATCATCGGTCCGGCGACCAGCCCTTGCAGCACGCGGAAGAACACCAGCATTTCGAGCGAAGTCGCAAAGCCGCAAAGCCAGGACGTCAGCACGAACAGCAGCACGCTCACGGTGAACAGGCGCACGGCGCCGAAGCGCTGCGTGAGCCAGCCGGTCAGCGGCACGGAAATCGCGTTGGCCACACCGAAGCTGGTGATCACCCAGGTGCCCTGGGTAGGGCTCACGCCCAGATCGCCCGAGATCGCGGGAATCGCCACGTTGGCGATGGACGAGTCGAGCACGTTCATGAACGTGGCCAGCGACAGCGCCATGGTGCCCAGCAGCAATGCCGGGCCGTGCAGCGGCGACAGCCGCAGCGGCTGGATGGGGGCGCCGGGCGCGCGCGGGGCGGACCCCGCGGCGGCGGTGGAGGGGGTACTCATGCGAATACTTCTCGCGCGCGCTTATTGGCGGGCCGCCGCAGCGACAGGCGCCGCCGCCACCGCCGGCAAGGCCTTGAGCGCGGGCAGCACTTCACCGGCCACGATGCGCGCGATGCGCTCGTCGGCATCGGCCATGCCTGTGTCATACACGGTGGTGGAGGACACGGGCGTGGTGCGCGGCACGCTGGAAAGCATGGCGCCGGCGCTGCCTTCCTGGGCGCTCACATCGACCTTGGCTTCCATCGACAGACCTACGCGCAGCGGATGGCTGGCGAGATCGGCCGGGTCCAGCGCGATGCGCACCGGCACGCGCTGCACCACCTTGATCCAGTTGCCGGTGGCGTTTTGCGCCGGCAGCAGCGCGAAGGCCGCGCCCGTGCCCGCGCCCAGGCCCAGCACCTTGCCGTGGTAGGTGACCTTGTCGCCATAGACATCGGCCGTGAGTTCGGCGGGCTGGCCTATGCGCAGTTCGGCGAGCTGGCTTTCCTTGAAGTTGGCATCGACCCAGAGGTCGTTGAGCGCGACCACGGTCATGACCGGCGCGCCCGCGGCAATGCGCTGGCCCAGCTGCACGCCGCGCTTGGCGACATGGCCTTCGACGGGCGAGAGCAGGCGCGTGCGCTGCAGCGCGAGATAAGACTCGCGCACCTTGGCCGCGGCGCGCACCACGTTGGGATGGTCCTGCTGCGAGCTGCCTTCGGTCTGGGCCTGGGCGGCCGTGAGCTGGGCACGCGCGGCGCGCACCGCGGCCTGGGCGGCGCCCACGGCGTTGCGGTTGGCGGTGAACTGGGTCTGGGCATGGTCGAACTCTTCCTTGCCCACGGCGCCGCTGGCCAGCAGCGGACGGCGGCGTTCCACGTCTTCCTTGGAGCGCGCGGCATCGGCTTCGAGGCGCTGCAATTCGGCTTCGCGCAGCGCGACCTGGGCCTGCAGCGGCGCGTTGTTGGCGTAGAGCCCGCGCACTTCGCGCACGGTCTGCGCGAGTTGGGCCTCGGCCTGGGCCAGCGCGACCAGCGCGTCGGCGGCGTCGAGCTGCACCAGCAGCTGGCCGGGACGCACGAAGTCGGTGTCGTCGGCGCCAATGCTGATGACGGTGCCGCCCAGCTGGGGCGTGATCTGCACCACGTTGCCCGCGGCATAGGCGTTGTCGGTGGTCTGGAAGTTGCGGCCATGGGCCCAGTGCCAGCCGCCCCAGGCGATGGCGGCGATGGCCGCGGCGGCGGCAATCACCTTGAGGCCCTTGCGGCGGGCGGGAGGGTTGCCGGCAGGCGTTGCGTTGGCCGGTGCGGGAGCTTGCTTGGAATCGGTCATGAGAGTCGGCGCTTTGTTATACGGTTGGGTTTTGCGTCCGGGGCAGCTGGCTGCCCGCTGGGAAATGAAAGGGGTTTAGCGTTGGCTGACCTGCAGTTGTGCGGTGTCGTCGCTCCAGCCGCCGCCCAGGGCTTTCATGAGGGCGATGCGCGTGTCGAGCTGGCGCGCCTGCAGGTCCACGCCCAGGCGGCGCTGGGTGATGACCTGGCTTTCGGCATTGAGCATGGTGATCTGGTTGCTCAGGCCCGCGCGGTAGCGCTGCAGCGCGAAGTCATAGGCCTGTTCGGCCTTGCCCGCGGATTCGTTTTGCAGCGCCTGCTGGCGGCCCAGCGATTGCACCGAGGCGATGGCATCGCCGGCTTCCTTCACTGCGTCGAGGACCGCGCCGTTGTACTGCGCAATCGCCGTGTCGCGCTCGGCTTCGCGGCCGCGCAACTGGGCGCGCAGGCGCGTGCCTTCGAAGATAGGCAGGCGCAGCGCGGGCGTCACGCCCATCTGGCGCGAGCTGCCTTGCAGCAGCTGATCGAGGCCTATGGCGTTCAGGCCCACGAAAGCGCTGAGGCTGATGTCGGGGTAGAAATCGGCGCGCGCGCGTGCGATGTCCTGGCCCGCGGCTTCCACGCGCCAGCGCGCGGCGACGATGTCGGGGCGCCGGCCCAGCAGGTCCAGGCCCAGCGCCTGGGGCACGTCCTGCAGCGCCAGTTGCGACAGCTGCGGCGCCAGCGTCTGCTGGGCTTCGGGCGCCTGGCCGCTGAGCACGGCCAGCGTGCGGCGCGCGAGCGTGATCTGCTCGTCGAGCATTTCGATCTGCGTGCGCGCGTCGGGCAGGCCGGCCTGGGCCTGCGTCAGTTCGACCTGGCTGTCGAGGCCGGCCTGGGTGCGCTGGTGGCTCAGGTCGAGCAGTTGCTGGCGCTGGTCCAGCGTGCGCTGCGCGACATCGCGCTGGGCCAGCAGCCGGGCCAGGGCCACATAGCTGCGCGCGACCTGGGCCGCGAGCTGGTTGGCCGCGGCCGCGCTGTCGGCCTGGGCCGCGCGCGCCTGGCCCAGCGCCGATTCGAGTTCGGCCGCATGCCGGCCGAAGAAATCGGGCGCCCAGCTCAGGCCCACCTGGGCATTGCCGCTGTTGTAGGTATTGCCGGCAATCGGCGCGGGCACCAGGCCGTTGGCGCTGTAGTGCTGGCGCGTGGCATCGATGCCCAGCGTGGCGTGGGGCCCGCTGGCGGTGCTGCTGGCCGTGGCCAGCGCGGCTGCGCGTTCGAAGCGCGCGCGGCTCGCGGCAAGGCTGGGATTGCCTTGCAGCGCCTGGTCTACCAGCGCGTTCAGGCGCGGGTCGCCGAGTGCGGTCCACCAGGACGCGGTGGGCAGGCCCTGGGTCGCGGTCTGGGCGGTGAGGCCGGTATCGGCGGGCGTGAGCTGGGCGAGCGCGGCGCGGTCGGCGCCGGGCAGGGCGCAGCCCGCGAGAACAAGCGCAGCGCACAAAGCCAGCAGCCGCGGGCTGGGCAATGAAGGAAAGGGATGCATGGTGGTGGAGGGAGTGGTGATGCGGGAAAACGGTCGCCGGCGAGAGGGCTTCAGTTGGCGGCGCCGGGTTTGGGCGCGGCATCGGGCGCTTGCGCGGCGCGCAGGGCTTCGCCGTTGAGCACCATGCGGCGCAGCATGTCGATCAGCAGCCGGCATTCGTCGTGGCTGAAGCCGCTCAGATGCGCGTTGAGCACGCTGGCCAGGGCCTGAGGCACCTTGGTGGCGATGGCCCGGCCTTCGTCGGTCAGCACCAGATGCACCACGCGGCGGTCGCTGGTCGAGCGTTCGCGGCGCAGCATGCCCTTGGTTTCGAGCCGGTCGAGCGCGCGCGTGATGGCCGCGGGGTCAATGCCCAGATTGCGCGCCAGGCTGGCGCTCGTGGCCTCGCTGCACAGCAGCAGCTTGTACAGCGGCAGCCATTGCACATAGGTCAGGTCGTGCACCGACAGCTGGGCATCGGCCTGTTGCAGGATGGAGCTCAGCACCCGGCGCATGAGGAAGCCCGCGCTTTCGTCGGGCGTGTAGACGCCCGCCTGGTAGAAGTCCGAAGGAGTAAGCGCAGAACCGGTCATGAAGTAGGGCTGGGTATTTAGTTGACTAGACAACTATTGTTGCCGATATTATTGCAGCAGCACGGACTTTGCAGGTTCACCGTGGAGACATCAGGGTTTTTACCGGGGTCGGCGTGGGTGAGCAGGTCGCGTTAGAATGGCCTACCGACCGTTAGGAAGGTGGTTTGTCATACCACTGCTTCAACGGACCTCTTTATGGCTTCGCGCCAGGAATCGTTTCATGACTTCGTCCCACATTGCGTCGTCCGCGGCGCCACCCCCGACTTTCGGCGGTCCGTTTCTCTTTCTGCTGGCCATGATCACCGCGCTCGACGCGATGGCCATCGACATGTACCTGCCCGCGTTTCCCGCGGTCGCGCAGGAGCTGGGCGTATCGGCCGGCAAGATCCAGCAGACGCTGTCGGTCTTTCTGGTGGGCCTGGCGCTGGGACAGGGCCTCTACGGGCCGCTGCTCGACCGCTATGGCCGGCGCTGGCCGCTGCTCATCGGCCTGGGCATCTTCGTGCTGGGCTCGGTCATGGCCGCGCTGGCGCCCAACGTCGAGTGGCTGCTGTTCGCGCGCTTTCTGCAGGCGCTGGGCGCGGCCGCAGGCCTGGTCGCGCCGCGCGCCATCGTGTCGGACGTCTGCACGGTGCAGGAGTCGGCGCGCGTGTTCTCGGTGCTGATGCAGGTGATGATGATTGCGCCGATACTTGCGCCGGTTGTCGGCAGCTATCTGCTGACGCATGGTGGCTGGCGCATGGTGTTCTGGACGCTGGCCGTGGTCGGCACGCTGGGCGCGGCCTGGGGCCTGCGCGCGATCCCCGAAACCCTGCCGCGCGAAAAGCGCGCCCCGCTGCATGCGCGCGCCATCCTGCGCGCCTATGCGCAGCAGTTCCGCAACGCGGGTTTCATGGCCTATACGCTGGCCGGCGGTTTCATTCTGGGTGCGCTGTTTGTCTATATCAGTGCCTCGCCGTTTGTGCTGATCGAGCATTTCGGCATGACGCCCCAGCATTTCAGCTACTTCTTCGCCGCGAATGCGGTGGGCATCGTCGCGGCCGGGCAGCTGAGCCTGTGGCTGACCAAACGCTGGGGCGAGCAGCGCGTGCTGCTGGCCGGCATCGCCGTGCATGCGCTCGCAGGCCTGGCCTTGGTGCTGGCGGTGCAGCTGGGCGTGGCGGGCCTGGGCGTCTATCTGGCCCTGGTCGGGCTGTCGGTCTGGACGCTGGGCCTGGTGTTTGGCAACCTCACGGCGCTGACCATGGCCCAGGCGGGCGAGCAGGCCGGCGTGGCCTCGGCGCTGATGGGGCTGTTGCAATACCTGATGGGCGCGGTGGTCGGCGGCCTGGTCACGCTGGCCGCGCCTGGGCTGGTGCCGCTGCCGGCGGCCATCCTGGTCTGCGGCGTGCTGGCCGCGCTGTGCTGCTGGATCGCCGGTCCGGCATCGAGCCGCCAGGCGCATGCGGCCTGACGGAATGCATCCGGGCGGTCAGCGCATCACAGCGTAGCGAACCCGTGCAGTTCCGCCGCGTTGTCGTGCAGCGCGCGGCGGGCGAGCCAATCCACCTGCTGCGCATTCCAAACCCCACGCTGCACGCCGTCGTTCAGCACATGGTTCAGGGCCTGGCGCGCAAAGTGCGCCGATGCGACGTGGAACTCGGGCGCACCGGCGTCCGAGCCGAACAGCAGCTTGTTGGCCGGCAGAATCTCCAGCCACTCGCTGAGCTTCTGGCGCAGATAGAAGTGGTGCAGGTAGGGCATCCAGGAGAAATCCAGGAATACATTGCCATAGGTCTGCGCCAGGGCCGCCATCTGGCTGGAGTAGGGGTAGCCGCCATGCAGCAGCGTGACCTTGAGCCGGTTGAGCGAACGGATGTTGAGAAAGGTCTCGAGCAGAAAGGGCTCGCCGTTGGCGATGCGCATGCCGGGCTCGGGGTGGCCCATGCCGACATGGATCTGCACCGGCAGGCCGCGGTCGGCGGCGAACTGCGCCAGGCGCTGGACGATGAAATTTTCCAGCGGCCGGCGATCGACATCTGCCAGTCCCGCCGACACGCCGGCATAGGCCGCGGCGGCATCGGCGTAGGAAGCCGGGCGAAAGTCAATCGGCCGCACATAGGCGGACGCGATCTTGAGACTGACCACGCCTTCGCTGACGCGTTGCTGTACCGAAGCATCGACAAACTGCAGATATTCATCGAAGCCCTGCGGCGGTTGCTGCATGCCGTGGCGCTGCAATTCCTTGTGCAGCACGGCCGCGAAACCCGCATGGAAGCGCTGGAACTCGGTACCGCGCAACTCCGACTGCCCATCATGAAACGGATACACATAGGGATCGATGCGCATCACCTGGCGATAGCGCTGCGGGTTCCAGACTTCACGATCCAGATAGCTCACATCGGCCAGCACGATCGGGGTGTTGGCCACCTGCACCGCCTGGTCATAGATATAGGACGGGCCGCGCGTGCTCCATTCGCGCGCCGTGGCCATCTGTTCTTCTTCCGAGGCTTGCGGGCCATAGAGGCGGCCCAGTCCTTCCCTGAGCGCGCGCGCAAAGAAGGTCGTGGAGCGAAAGGCCACGCCTTGCTGCATCAGCGTCTCGGTGCGGTGCGCGGCTTCGAGCTGCTCCAGCGTCTGCGTATCGCCCTTGTTGCGGGCCGCGATGAAAGCGTCGTAGATCTCCGCGGGAACGTTGGCTTCGAGATGCGCGGTGGAAAAATGCCGATCGATCTGGTCGATGGTACGAAAGCGGGCCATCGACGCATGCGAGTGGTTGTCGATGGCGGGAATGCCGCCGGTGATGTCTGGGGTCATGGGGTCGGGCTCCTGCTCAATCCGGGGAGATGTTCTTTTCCTTGATGATGGCCTGCCAGCTCGCGGCTTCCTTGCGGATCTGCTCGGCGAACTGCGCCGGGCTGCTGGCCTGCGGCGTCGTGCCCAGGCTGCGCAGGCGTTCGGGCAGCGTCCCGCTGGCGAGCGCCTTGGCGGTTTCCGCGCTGAGCTGGGTCAGCACCTCCTTGGGCGTGCCGCCCGGCGCGCACAGGCCGTACCAGGAGTTGACGTCAAAGCCCTTGACCCCCAGCTCGTTGAGCGTGGGCACGTCGGGCAGAAACTGCGAGCGCTCGAGGGAAGTGACCGCCAGTGGAATGACCTTGTCCTTTTGCGCGTGGATATAGCCCAGCGCGGAGGGCAGGGGGTTGAAATAGAAGTCCACATGCCCGCCGATCAAATCGGTGATCGCCGCCTGGCCGCCCTTGTAGGGTGCATGGATGGCCGAGACGCCGGCCTGGCGCAGGAACAGCTCGGCCACCAGATGGGTGATGTTGCCCGTGCCGCCCGATGCGTAGAAGACCTTGCCGGCGTTGGCCTTGAGGTGGTTCACGAACTGCGCATAGTTCTTGACTGGAAGCCGATGGCTGGCCACCAGCACCATGGGCGTGGTGCCGACCAGCGACACGGGAAGGATGTCCTTGCCCACGGTGTAGGGCACCTTGGGGTACAGCCCTGGATTGATGGTCATAGGCCCGGGCGAGCAAATCAGCAGCGTATGGCCGTCGCCCGCGGCCTTGGCCACCTGGCCGGTGCCTATCATGGCGTTGGCCCCGGGCTTGTTCTCGACGATATAGGGCTGGCCCCAGGCCGCGCGAAAGTGCTCGCCCAGACCGCGTGCGGTGGGGTCCAGATCGCCGCCCGCGGGAAACGGCACGACAATCTTGATCAGCTTGTTGGGATAGGTGTCGGCGTGGGCGCAGACAGCGGCCGCGGCGACGACCAACGTGCCTCCGAGTCGGAGCAGGGAATTCATAGATTTCATAAAATATGTAGCGCTACAAAATTAAAGCAAATAAATTGCTTACCTATTCCATTCCATTGGTGATGAGGTAAGCAGTGCCCGATGCCAGCAAGTTAGGGAATTGTAGCGCTACATTTTTTCAGCGCAAGAGGAATTACATGAAGCTTGAACGCAAGCGTGATATGACCATGGCGGATCTGGCCGCGGCCGCGGGCGTGTCGCCGATGACGGTGTCGAATTGCTTCAAGCACCCGGGCAAGGTCCATCCGGACACACGCCAGAAGGTGCTGGAGATCGCGGCCGCCATTGGCTATGTGCCCAATCTCATCGCCAGCAGCCTGGCGTCGGGCAGCAGCCGCATGGTGGCGGCGCTCGTGCCTTCGCTGCGCAACTCCAATTTCGCCAAGACGCTGCAGGGGCTGGGCGACTACCTGCATGCGCGGGGTTATGAGCTGCTGCTGGCCGTGGCCGATCACCCGGAGCAGGAAGAGCGCGTGGTACGCAGCCTATTGGGGCGGCGCGCCGCCGGCATCGTGATGACCGGCGGCGAGCACAGCGCGGGCACGGTGGCCTCGATCCGGCAGGCGGGCATTCCTGTGGTGGAGACCTGGCTGGACCGGGAGCCCTGCATCGACATGGCCGCGGGTTTTTCGCTGTTCGATGCGGCCCGCGATATCGCCAACATGATGATTGCCAAAGGCTTGCAACACATAGGCTGGGCAGGGCACGACACGCCGCAAAACGACCGCTATGTCCAGCGTCAGCGCGGCTTTCAGCAGGCCATGGAGGATGCAGGCCTGCGCAGCGATCTGGTCTTTGCGGCGCCCGAGAGCGTGGGCTTTGCCACCGGGCGTCTGGCCATGGAGGCCTTGCTACCCCAGGAGCCGCGCCTGCAAGGCCTTTGCTGCGTCACCGACATCGTGGCATCGGGCGCGCTCTTCGAATGCATGCGCCGCGGCTGGAGCGTGCCCGACCGATTCTCGGTGGCCGGCTACGGGGACTACGAGATTGCCGCGGAAGTGCCGCCAGGCCTGACCACGGTCAGGACCAATGGCGGCGAAATTGGCCGCGCGGCGGGCGAGATGCTGCTGCAGAAGATAGAGACCGGCCAGGTCGAATCGAGGGTGCGAAAGATTCCCTACGAGATCATCGTGCGGCGCAGTCTCTAAGGCCGCGGCGTGTGCGTCGCGGCCTCGAACACCGCCCAGACCGCCTGCAGCCGGCGCGCGAACTTCGCCGGGCCGGCGTAGGTCAGCTCGACTTGCAGGCAGTCGATGAGGCCCAGGCAGGTCTTGGTCAATACTTCGGCGCTCAGGCCCTGGGGGTTGGGCACGAGACTGGAGCCGGCGATCGCGGCGAGCACGATGGCTTCGAGATCGTCCATGAACACATGCATCAGCGCCATGACCTGGTCATGCAGATGGCCGGGCGGCGTGTAGAGCGCGCGCATCCAGAACTGCACGCGAAATGATTCGTCGTGGCGCACCTGGATGCTCTGCAGATAGGCGTGAATCTGCGCGCGTATGGTGTCGCCGCCGACCAGCACGGTCTTCGCGTAGTCCAGCTCGGCCGTGATCATCAACGGAATCAGGCTCAGGTAGAGCGCGTCCTTGTTGCGGAAATGCGCGTAGATCGACGGCTTCTTGATGCCCACGTCGGCGGCGATTTCGGCCATCGACGTGGCGTCGAAACCCTGGAGCGCAAAGCGCGCGAGCGCGGCGTCCTGCAAACGGGAAGCGGTCAAGACAATGGGTTCCATGCGGGGCATTTTACGTGGTCCTACCGTACGGTCGTTCGGTTGATGCAGGCGGTTTGGCCGTGAACGGACGGCCGGGCGGCTCCGTGTACGTAACCTCGTCAATGAATTGGTTGCATGTTTGCGCAGCGCCGGTCTGCGTACCCCGGCCTTATTACGCGGGCTGATCCTGCTGCGGTCGGGCGCGCGCCAGCAGGTAGTCGATGCAGGTGCGCACCGCGCGCGTCTGGTGGCGCTGGGGCATGTAGAGCATGTACATCTGCGTGCCGAAAATGCTCAGCCGCCACTCGTCCAGCGTGGTCAGCACTTCGCCGCTGGCGACCGCGTCTTCGACCACGTAGTCGGGCACCAGGCCCACGCCCAGGCCGGCCAGAATGCCCTGGCGCAGAAAAGGAAAGTGCTCGGAAATCAGCGTGGGTTCGAGCATCACTTCCTCGCGGCGCGTGCCCTGGTAGGCGCTCAGGCGCAACTGGCGCCCGACCACGCCGGCGGTGATCAGCGGCGCGGTGCGCAGCGCTTCGAGTTCGGTCGGCAGGCCGTGGGTGCGCGCGTATTCGCGCGAAGCGCAGGCGATGTAGCGCACCTGGCCCAGATCGCGCGCCACCAGCGTGGGCGGCGGCTCGGGCATCACGCGGATGGCGATATCGACTTCTTCGCGTATCAAATCATCGACGCGGTTCTCGAAGCGCACGTCGAGCACGATGAACGGGTACAGCCGCTTGAAGTCGATCAGCCAGTCGGACATCACCAGCTGGCCGTAGCCGCTGGGCACGCTCAGGCCCACGCGGCCCTGCAGGCCCTGGCCCAGCGTGGTGATGGTTTCGCGCGCGGCGCGCATTTCGTTCTGGATGGCCAGGCCGTGCGCATAAAGGCGTAGGCCCACCTCGGTGGGTTCCACGCGGCGCGTGGTGCGGCGCACCAATTGGGCGCCTACGGATTTTTCGAGCTGGTTGAGGTGGTAGCTCACGTTGGCGCGCGTCATTTTGAGGTTGCGCGCGGCCTGGCTCAGGTTACCGGCGTCAAGAATGTCCACCAGCAGGGTGAGGGAGTGGAGTTCCATGGAAGCTTTGTCAAAGATTGTTTGACAGTCTGTCAATCGTCCATGTAATTGTCAAGATTGTTTGGCGTGTCCACAATGGTGCAATTAATGCCATTCCCGGAGAATCGTCCATGGGCGCTGCCCCCCTCGCTTTAGCTGTCAACACGGCCCTTCACGGCGCCATCCTGGTGGTGACGATCGACAACCCTCCTGTGAACGCGCTGGGCCAGGCCGTGCGCCAGGGACTGGCCGCGGCCATTCAGCAGGCCGAGGCCGATGACGCCGTGCAGGCCGTGCTGCTGGTCGGTGCGGGCAAGGCCTTCATTGCCGGCGCGGATATCCGCGAATTCGGCAAGCCGCCCGTGCCCCCGTCGCTGCCCGAAGTCTGCGGCGCTATTGAAAACTGCAGCAAGCCGGTGATCGCTGCCATCCATGGCGCGGCGCTGGGCGGCGGCCTCGAAGTCGCCATGTCGGCGCATTATCGCCTGGCGCTGCCGGCCGCCAGCCTGGGCCTGCCCGAAGTGCTGCTGGGCCTGCTGCCCGGCTCGGGCGGCACGCAGCGCGCGCCGCGCCTGATGGGCGTCAAGCCCGCAACCGAACTGATGCTCGGCGGCAAGCCCTTGAACGCCAAGGCCGCGCTGAAAGCCGGCCTGGTGGACCAGCTGGTCGAAGCCACGGACCCGGTCGCCGCAGGCCTGGCCTATGCCAATGAATTGCTGGCGCAGAACGCGCCCGTGCGCCGCACGCGCGATATCGTGATTGTCGACGCCGCAGCCGCGCTGGCCGAACTCGAAGTGCTCAAGGCCGAGACCGCGAAGAAAAGCCGCGGTCTGTTCTCGCCGCTGAAGATCATCGAATGCGTGCAGGCCGCGGTGCAAAAGCCGTTCGACGAAGCGCTGGCTTTCGAGCGCGCGCAGTTCATCGAATGCGTGGCCAGCCCGCAGCGCGCCGGTCTGGTGCATGCGTTCTTTGCCGAACGCGAAGTCGCCAAGGTGCCCGAAGCCAAGCTGGCCGCGCCGCGCGCGTTCTCCACCATCGCCATCATCGGCGGCGGCACCATGGGCGCGGGCATCACCGTGTCGGCGCTGGACGCCGGCTATGCCGTGACCATGATCGAGCGCGATGCCGAATCGATCGCGCGCGGCCAGGCGAATGTCGAGAAGGTCTATGACGGCCTGATCGCCAAGGGCCGGCTCACGGCCGATGCCAAGGCGGCGATCATGGCGCGCTATACGCCGTCGACCAGCTACGACGACATCGCCCAGGTCGATCTGGTGATCGAAGCGGTGTTCGAAGACCTCGAAGTCAAGAAAGCCGTGTTCCGCGAACTCGACCGCGTCTGCAAGCCCGGCGCAGTTTTGGCGACGAACACCTCCTACCTCGACATCGAAGCGATTGCCGACGCGACCCGCCGTCCGCAGGACGTGATCGGTCTGCACTTCTTCAGCCCGGCCAACATCATGAAGCTGCTGGAGATCGTTGTGCCGTCCAAGGTCGGCGCCGATGTCGTCGCCACGGCGTTCGAGCTGGCCAAGAAGCTCAAGAAAGTGCCGGTGCGTGCCGGGGTCTGCGACGGCTTCATCGGCAACCGCATTCTGGCCGTGTACAAGCAGGCCGCCGACTACCTGATGGAAGACGGCGCCAGCCCCTACGAGATCGACGCCGCCGTGCGTTCGTTCGGCTATCCCATGGGCCCGTTCCAGGTGACGGACCTTGCCGGTGGCGACATCGGCTGGGCGACACGCAAGCGCCGCGCCGCGACGCGCAACCCCGCGGCGCGCTACGTTGAAATCGCCGACCGCATCTGCGAGCGCGGCTGGTTCGGCCAGAAGACCGGCCGTGGTTTCTACCTCTACCCGCAAGGCGCGCGCGTGGGCCAGCCCGACCCCGAAGTGCTGGCCATCGTCGACGCCGAACGCCAGAAGAAGGGCGTGACGCCGCGCACGTTCACCGAAGCCGAGATCCTGCGCCGCTACATGGCGGCCATGGTCAACGAAGGCGCCAAGGTCGTGGAAGAGGGCATTGCCCTGCGCCCGCTGGACGTCGACGTGACCTTCATGTCGGGCTATGGTTTCCCGCGCCACCGCGGCGGCCCGATGAAGTGGGCCGACATGGAAGGCCTGCCCAAGATCCTGGCCGACATCGAAGCCTTCGCCAAGGAAGACCCGCTGTTCTGGCAGCCCGCGCCATTGCTGGTGCGGTTGGTCCAAGAGGGCAAGGGCTTCGACAGCCTCAACAAGGCAGATTGAACGCAGCTAGCGGCCGGGCCCGACGGGCCCCCCCCGCTCGTGGTGAGCTTGTCGAACCATGGGCGGCCTGTCCTCATGACTTGAGCGCAGGCCGTTCACCCTTCGACAGGCTCAGGGCGAACGGGTTTTGATTTCGAACTAGAGCCAGCGCTGCACCGCCCGCCGGGCCCCGCGCAGACGCCCAGCCACCCAACCTAACAGAGACAACACCATGCGTGAAGCAGTCATCGTATCCACCGCCCGCACTCCGCTGGCCAAGTCGCACCGCGGCGAGTTCAATGTCACGCCGGCCGCGCAGTTGGCCGCGTTCTCCGTCAAGGCCGCCGTCGAGCGTTCGGGCGTCGATCCCGAAAGGTTCGAGGACCTGGTGCTGGGCTGCGGCAATCCCGATGGCTTCCAGGGCCGCAACCTGGGACGCCAGACCGCGCTGCGCGCCGGCCTGCCGCTGTCGGTGGCGGGCATGACCGTGGCGCGCTACTGCGCTTCGGGCCTGCAGTCGATCGCCATTGCCGCGGGCCGCATCGTGGCCGAAGGCGTTCCGGCCATGATTGCCGGCGGCGTCGAGACCATCTCCGGTCTGCGCCCGGGCAACAATCTGCCCGGCGACATCGATCCCTGGCTGCTGGAGCACAAGCCCGATCTGTACATGGCGATGATCGATACCGCCGACATCGTCGCGCGCCGCTACGGCATCAGCCGTGAAGACCAGGACCGCTTCTCGCTGCTGAGCCAGCAGCGCACGGCAGCGGCCCAGGAAAAGGGCGTGTTCGCCGACGAAATCATCGCCTGCGCCACGCGCATGGCCGAGAAGAACAAGGACACGGGCGAAGTCACGCTGCGCGAGGTGATCGCGACAAAAGACAACTGCAATCGCCCCAGCACCACGCTCGAAGGCCTGGCCAAGCTCGAGCCCGTGAAGGGCCCGGGCCAGTTCGTCACCGCGGGCAATGCCTCGCAGCTGTCGGACGGCTCGTCGGCCAGCGTGCTGATGGAAGCCAAGGAAGCCGAGCGCCTGGGCCTGCAACCGCTGGGCGCGTTCCGCGGCTTTGCGGTCGCGGGCTGCGAGCCCGACGAAATGGGCATAGGCCCGGTGTTCGCCGTGCCCAAGCTGCTGGCGCGCCACGGCCTCAAGGTCGAGGACATCGACCTGTGGGAAATGAACGAAGCCTTTGCCTCGCAGGCGCTGTATTGCCAGCGCACGCTGGGCATTCCATCGGAGCGCCTGAACGTCAACGGCGGCGCGATTTCCATCGGCCATCCGTTCGGCATGACGGGCGCGCGCCTGGTCGGCCATCTGCTGCTCGAAGGCCGCCGGCGCAAGGCCAAGTACGGCGTCGTGACCATGTGCATCGCCGGTGGCATGGGCGCCGCCGGCCTGTTCGAAATTTATTGAGAAACGCGATATGGATCTGAATTTCACTCCCGAAGAACTGGCGTTTCGCACCGAAGTGCAGGAATTCCTGCGCGACAAGCTGCCTGCGGCCCTGGCCGCCAAGGTCAAGGCCGGCCAGCGCCTGAGCCGCGACGACCAGTCCGAATGGCATGCGATCCTCAACGAGCGCGGCTGGTTCGCCAACCACTGGCCCGAGGAGCATGGCGGCCCCAGCTGGACGCCGGTGCAGAAGTTCATCTTCGACCACGAGTGCGCGCTCGCGGGCGGCCCGCGCATCGTGCCGTTCGGCGTCAACATGCTGGGCCCGGTGCTGATCAAGTACGGCAACGAGGCGCAGAAGAACTACTGGCTGCCACGCATCCTGAGCGGCGAAGACTGGTGGTGCCAGGGTTACTCCGAGCCCGGCGCGGGTTCGGACCTGGCCTCCGTCAAGACCACGGCCGAGGCCGGAGTCGACGCCCAGGGCGCGCACTACATCGTCAACGGCCAGAAGACCTGGACCACCCAGGGCCAGCACGCCAACATGATCTTCTGCCTGGTGCGCACCGACAAGCAGGCGCGTCCCCAGTCGGGCATCAGCTTCCTGCTGGTCGACATGAACACGCCCGGCGTCGAGATTCGCCCCATCCGCACGCTCGACGGCGACCGCGAAGTCAACGAAGTGTTCTTCACCGACGTGCGCGTTCCCGCCGAGAACCTGGTGGGTGAGGAGAACAAGGGCTGGACCTACGCCAAGTACCTGCTGACCTATGAGCGCACCGGCATCGCCGGCGTGGGCTTCTCGGTCGCCGGCCTGGAAAAGCTCAAGGCGATCGCCAGCCGCGTGCAGCGCAACGGCAAGCCGCTGGACCAGGACCCGCAGTTCGCGCAGCGCATGGCCAAGGTCGAGATCGATCTGGAAAACATGAAGACCACCAACCTGCGCGTGATCGCGGCCGTGGCCGGCGGCGGTGTGCCGGGCGCGGAAAGCTCGATGCTCAAGATCCGCGGCACCGAAATTCGCCAGGAAATCCTGTCGCTGATCCGCCGTGCCATGGGCCCCTACGCGCTGCCGTTCACCGAGGAAGCGCAGTACTCGGATTACACGGGCGAGAGCGTGGGCCCCAAGGAAGCGGCCACGGCCGCGGCCAATTACTTCAACTACCGCAAGCTGTCGATCTTCGGCGGCTCCAACGAAATCCAGAAGAACATCATCTCCAAGATGATTCTGGGCCTGTGAGGCTGGCGCGATGAATTTTGAACATACCGAAGACCGCCGCATGCTGGCGGACACGCTCAACCGCTTTGTTTCCGAGCAATACGGTTTCGAGACCCGCAATGCGATTGCCTATGGCGACGTGGGCATGGCGCCCGCGCTGTGGAACCAGTTCGCCGAACTCGGCGCGATAGGCGCGCTGTTTGCCGAAGACGACGGCGGCTTTGGCGGCGCGGGCTTCGACATCGCCGTGGTGTTCGAGGCCCTGGGCCGCGGCCTGGTGGTCGAGCCTTTCCTGGGCGCGCTGATGGTGGGCCGGGCCCTGGCCGCCGTGGGCACGTCGGCGCAAAAGGCGCTGATCGCCAACCTGGTCGACGGCAGCAGCATCGCGGCGCTGGCGCACGACGAGCCGGCCAGCCATTACGAACTCAGCCGTGTCGCCACGCGCGCCGAGCGCAGCGGCGACGGCTGGACGCTCTCGGGCGCCAAGGCCGTGGTGCTGCAGGGCGACCATGCGAATCTGTTGCTGGTCTCGGCACGCACTTGCGCTGAAGTCGACAGCGAAGACGGCATTTCGCTGTTTCTCGTTCCCGCCGACACGGCAGGCGTGAGCCGCCGCGGCATGGGCCGCATGGACGGCGGCCGCGTCGCCGAGATCACGTTCGACAAGGTGCAAGTGGGCGCCGACGCGCTGCTGGGCGCCGAAGGCCAGGGTCTGGCGACGCTGGAAGTTGCCGTGGGCGCGGGCGTGCTGGCGCTGTGCGCCGAAGCCGTGGGCGCGATGGAAGTCGCCAAGCGCGACACGCTCGAATACCTGCAGACGCGCAAGCAGTTCGGCGTGGCGATCGGCAGCTTCCAGGCGCTGCAGCACCGCATGGCCGATCTGCTGCTCGAGATCGAGCAGTCACGCTCGGCGGTGATCAATGCCGCGGCGGCGCTCGACGGCGACCGCCTGACGCGCGAACGCGCGCTGTCGGCCGCGAAGGTGACGATAGGCCGCATAGGCGCGCTGGTCGCCGAAGAGAGCGTGCAGATGCACGGCGGCATTGGCATGACCTGGGAATTGCCGCTGTCGCACTATGCCAAGCGCCTGGTCATGATCGACCATGAACTGGGTGACGAAGACCACCATCTGGCGCGCTTCATCGCGCTGGGCCGGGAGACTGCGCAATGAGCAACGTACAAGACATGCCTTTGATCACGCGCCGAGAAGGCGCGGTGCTGGTGCTGAGCAACAACAACCCGGCCGCGCGCAATGCGCTGTCGCCGGCGTTCTATCTCGCGCTGACCGAAGCGCTGCACAACGCCAAGAACGATCCCACCGTGGGCGCGATCGTGCTCACGGGCGAAGGCGGCCATTTCTGCGCGGGCGGCGATCTGCGCCAACTGGTCAAGCGCCGCGAACTGTCGGTGCCCGAGCGCCGCGAAAAGCTCGAAGGCCTGCATGACCTGATTCGCGCGGTGCGCGACTGCCCCAAGCCCGTGATCGCCGCCGTCGAAGGCGCGGCCGCGGGTGCGGGCGTGTCGCTGGCGCTGGCCTGCGACATGCTGGTGGCGGCGCGCAATGCGGCGTTCTCCGTGGCCTATGTGAAGATCGGCCTGACGCCCGATGGCGGTGCCACGGCGTTTCTCGCGCAGTTCGTCTCGCGCCAGGTGCTGACCGAGCTGTGCCTCACGGGCGAACGCGTGTCGGGCGAGCGCCTGCATGCGCTGGGCCCGGTCAACCGCCTGGCTGAACCCGGGGAGGCGCTCAACGAAGCGCTGACCCTGGCCAAGCAGCTGGCCGCCGGCCCCGACGAAGCCATGGCGAACATCAAGGCGCTGTGCCACGGCGCCTACGACAACACGCTGGAGCAGCAGTTGGAGCAGGAAGCCCAGTTCATGGTGCATGCCCAGGCCAGCGAGGAATCGCGCGAAGGCATGGCGGCCTTCCTCGAAAAACGCCCGGCCGATTACACGCAGCTGCGCCAGCCTCGCGGCTAGCGGCGGCGGCAAGGAGACAACATTGAGCGACCACAACAACACTTCACCCGCCGACGACACCACCGACTTCCCGCTCGAAGGCGTGCGCGTGCTCGATCTGTCGCGCGTGTTTGCCGGCCCGATGTGCGGCATGGTGCTGGCGGATTTCGGCGCCGAAGTCATCAAGGTCGAGCATCCCGAACGCGGCGACGACACGCGCGACTGGGGCATTCGCATAGGCAAGACCGAGACCACCTACTACAGCGCGATGAACCGCAACAAGCGCTCGGTCACGGTCGATCTGCAAAGCCCTGAAGGCATCAAGATCATCCATGATCTGCTGCCCCAGTGCGATGTGGTGCTGCACAACTTCAAGACCGGCGGCGCCGAGAAGCTGGGTCTGGGCTACGAGCAGCTCAAGGCGCTCAAGCCCGGCCTGATCTACTGCGCGATCGCGGGCTACGACACCTCGGGCCCCGAAGCCAAGCGGCCCGGCTACGACCTGGTGATCCAGGGCGAGGCCGGACTGATGGCGCTCAACGGCGAAGCCCAGCAGCCGCCGCTCAAGTTCGGCGTGGCCGTGGTCGATCTGATGACCGGCATGTATGCGGCCCAGGCCGTGCTCGCCGCGCTGTTCCGGCGCGAGCGCACGGGCAAGGGCCGATTGATCGAGATGGCGCTCTACGACTGCGGCATCATGGTCACGGGCTACTACGGCCTGGACGCCATGCAGCTGGGCCGCGACCCGGCGCGCTATGGCAATTCGCACCCGTCGATCGTGCCCTACGGCATGTTCGAGGCCGCCGACGGCCCGCTGATCATCGCCGTGGGCAACAACCAGCAGTTCGAGCGCTTTTGTCGCGACGTGGTGCAGCGCCCCGACATCCTGGAAGACGCGAAGTTCGCGACCAATGTCGAGCGTTCCAAGAACCGTCCGTCGCTGCTGCCGCTGCTCACCGAGCTGATACGCGCCGAGACGCGCGATGTGCTGATCGAGCGCATGTCCCGCTTCGGCATTCCCTGCGGCCGGGTCGCGGGCCTGCACGAAGCGCTGACCAGCGAGCGCACGCGCCGCGGCGGTCTGCTGCAGGAAATGCCGCATCCCGTGGCCGGCACCACCCATGTGTTTGCGCCGCCGTACCGGCTCGATGGCCAGCGCCTGCCCATCCGCAACGCGCCGCCCACGCTGGGCGAAGGCACGAAGGACGTGCTGCAGCAATTGCTGCAGCTGTCCGAAGACGAGCTGCAGGCGCTGCAGGCCAAGGGCGTGCTGACGCTGCCCACGGCCTGAGTTGCCCGGCCCGCGCGCAGCCCTTGGCTGCGTGCTCCAGACCTATAAAGAGACAGAGACATCATGAATTCCTTCGCCACCACCCGGCGCGCGCTGCTGGCCCTGGCCGCCGCGCCGCTGCTCGTCGGCAACGCCTTTGCCCAGCAAGCTGCCTGGCCCAGCAAGATGGTCAAGCTGATCGTGCCGTTTCCCGCAGGCGGCCCCACCGACACCGCGTCGCGCATCGTCGGCCAGAAGCTGTCCGAGCGCCTCAAGCAGACGGTGATCGTCGAGAACCGCCCCGGCGCCTCGGGCTCGATCGCCGCGGCCCAGGTCGCCAAGAGCCCGGCCGACGGCTATACGCTGGTGATGCTGGCCACGCCCACGCTGCTCGCGCCGCACCTGTACAAGACCGCGGGCTACGACACCGTCAAGGACTTCGCGCCCGTGGCCACGGTCTATGACCTGCCCATCGTGGTCGTGGTCAACCCCAAGCTGCTGCCCGACGTCACCGATCTCAAGAGCCTGATCGCCCACGCCAAGGCGCAGAAGACCGCGCTCAACTACACCAGCTCGGGCGCGGGCAGCTTCGGCCACCTGAGCATGGAGCTGCTCAAGCAGATGGCCGGCTTCGAGATGCAGCATGTGCCCTACAAGGGCGGCACGCCGGCCATCACCGACACCATAGGCGGCCAGGTGCCCATCATGTATGCCGACCTGGTCGCGGCGCTGCCGCATGTCCAGGCGGGCAAGCTGCGCGCCATCGCCGTGGGCTCGCCCCAGCGCGTGACCATGCTGCCCGAAGTCAAGACCATTGCCGAGCAGGGCATCAAGGGCTATGACGCCGTGTCCTGGGGCGGCCTGCTGGCGCCCAAGGGCACGCCCGCGGCCGTGGTCGACCGCATCGCCAGCGAAGTCAAGCAGATCCTGGCCGAACCCGAAACCCAGTCCCGCCTGCTCAACGCGGGCGCGATCGCATTCTTCCAGTCGCCCGCCGAGATGGCCGGCCGCATCCAGCAGGATTACACGCGCTGGGGCCAGCTGATTCGCGACAAGCACATTGCCTCGGAGTGAACATTCGATGAAGACGCGCATCACCGAGCTGTTCGGCATAGAGCATCCCATCATCCAGGGCGGCATGCACCATGTCGGCCTGGCCGAGCTCGCGGCGGCGGTGTCGAACGCCGGCGGCCTGGGCATCATCACGGGCCTGACGCAGCGCACGCCCGAACTGCTGGCCGCGGAGATCGCGCGCTGCCGCACGATGACCGACAAGCCGTTCGGCGTGAACCTCACTTTTCTGCCTTCGGTCAACCCGCCCGACTACCCGGGCTATGTGCAGGCGATCATCGACGGCGGCGTGAAGATCGTCGAGACCGCGGGCAACAACCCGCAGAAATGGCTGCCGGCGCTCAAGGCCGCAGGCATCAAGGTGATACACAAATGCACGTCGGTGCGCCATGCGCTCAAGGCCCAGGCCATAGGCTGCGACGCGATCAGCGTCGACGGCTTCGAGTGCGGCGGCCACCCGGGTGAAGACGACGTGCCCAATTTCATTCTGCTGCCGCGCGCGGCGCAGGCACTGAAGATTCCGTTTGTCGCCTCGGGCGGCATGGCCGACGGCCGCTCGCTCGTGGCCGCGCTGGCCCTTGGCGCCGAAGGCATCAACATGGGAACGCGCTTCATCGCCACGCAGGAAGCGCCCGTGCACGACAACGTCAAGCAGGCCATCGTCGCGGCCAGCGAACTCGACACGCGCCTGGTGATGCGCCCGCTGCGCAATACCGAGCGCGTGCTGACCAATGCGGGCGTGGAGCGCCTGCTGGCCAAGGAGCGCGAACTCGGCGCGGCGATCACCTTCGCCGACATCGCGCCCGAAGTCGCGGGCATCTACCCGCGCATCATGCAGCAGGGCGACATGCAGGCCGGTGCCTGGTCCTGCGGCATGGTGGCGGGCCTGATCGACGACGTTCCCACCGTACAGCAATTGATAGACAGCATCATGGACCAGGCACAGGCGCTGATCAGCGCCCGTCTGGCCGGAATGCTGCACCCCTCGGCCTAGTCCGCCCCTTTTCAAAAACCTCTGGAGACTCTCTCCCATGAAAATCATTGTTCCCGTCAAGCGCGTCGTCGACTACAACGTCAAGGTGCGCGTGAAGTCCGACGGCACGGGCGTCGATATCGCCAACGTCAAGATGAGCATGAATCCCTTCGACGAAATCGCCGTCGAGGAAGCCGTGCGCCTCAAGGAAAAAGGCCAGGCCACCGAAGTCATTGCCGTCTCGTGCGGCGTGACCCAGTGCCAGGAAACCCTGCGCACCGCCATGGCGATT
>NZ_JAHCDD010000109.1 GCF_018413525.1 Acidovorax sp. CCYZU-2555 | reverse complement strand
CAGACGCACAGCACGCGCGAAGTGCAACGCCTGTCGCGCACGCTGGACAACATGACGCGCCGCCTGCTGACCATGAACGAAGCGATGGAGGAAGTGGTGCGCCAGCGCACGCTGGAGCTGCAGCATGCCAACCAGGAACTCGAGCGCCAGGCCAGCAGCGACCCGTTGACCGGGCTGCTCAACCGCCGCGGCTTCGACGCCCGGCTCGCCGCCGCGCTCGCGCTGGCGCAGCGCAGCGGCCGGCCGCTGAGCGTCATCACCATTGATGTCGACCACTTCAAGCGCGTCAACGACACCTACGGCCACGAAGTGGGCGACAACGTGCTGCGCACCCTGGCACGGCAGCTCAAGGCCAGGCTGCGCGTATCGGACGCCGTGGCGCGCCTTGGCGGCGAGGAGTTTGTCGTGCTGCTGCCCGATACCGTGCCCGAGACAGCGCTGGAAATGGCGCAGGAATTGCTGGTGGTGGCCGCCGCGCCGGCGCACGATGAAGTGAGCAATATCACTATCAGTGCCGGTGTGTCGGCATTGCGACCCGACGACGAAAATGGCAGCGCAATGTTGCGCCGCAGCGACGCCGCCCTTTATGCGGCCAAGACCGCAGGACGCAACCGCGCCATGGTGCAGCTGTGAGCCTGCCGCACCCTGACCTTCAATGGGTCTCGAAATTGCGCGCGCACGGCGCATGTTCGAAGTAGGCTGACAGCCGCACGCTCAGCGCGCGCAGCTGGGGGCAGCCGATGTCCGCCGCGGCAGCCAGCTGCTGGCGCGCATAGCCGGCATCGCCGAGCATCATGGCCGCATGCACGGCGCGGCCATGGCCGGCCATCTTCAGGATGAAGGAATCGAGTTCATGCTGGGGCCAATAGGCGCTGTGGCAGGGCTCGACGCGCCAGGGATTCTCACGTTCACCGGAGGCATCGGCCACCAGTGCGGCCGCATGCGCGTCGCGGTTCAGCGGCGCACGCCACGCAAACTTGAACATCGCCAGCATAGGACCTCCTCGTCATCGCGGCAGACCCGATGTCTACCGTCTCGACATGGATGGTACGAGAGCTGTGTGACAGAAACTTACGGATAAACACGCTGCCGGCTGTCGGATACCGCCTATAGCTCGGCAGTGCGCCCGTCAGAAGCTCAGGCGCGCGGCAAGGTGACGCCGCTTTGCCCCTGGTACTTGCCGCCGCGGTCCTTGTAACTGGTCTCGCAGACTTCGTCGCTTTCGAAGAACAGCACCTGAGCGCAGCCTTCGCCCGCATAGATGCGTGCCGGCAGCGGCGTGGTGTTGGAGAACTCCAGCGTCACATAGCCTTCCCACTCGGGCTCGAACGGCGTCACGTTGACGATGATGCCGCAGCGCGCGTAGGTGCTCTTGCCCAGGCAGATGGTCAGCACATTGCGCGGAATGCGGAAGTACTCGACGGTGCGCGCCAGCGCAAAGCTGTTGGGCGGAATGATGCAGCTGTCGCCTTCGAAGTCGACAAAGCTTTTCTCGTCGAAGTTCTTCGGGTCGACCACGGTGCTGTGGATGTTGGTGAACACCTTGAATTCGGGCGCGCAACGGATGTCATAGCCATAGCTGCTGGTGCCGTAGCTGATGATCTTGCGGCCGTCCGCCTCGCGCACCTGACCGGGCTCGAAGGGCTCGATCATGCCGGTGCTTTCCGCCATGCGACGGATCCATTTGTCGCTCTTGATACTCATGGGAATTCCTGCCAATACTGCTTCAGACGCCTGAAAACCAAGCGTAACAGGCTATTTTGCTTGAGAAATAATGGTTTGCTCGACCAGCCGGTCATCTCCGAGCACGATCAGCGCGAACAGCAATTCGTCGAGATTGCGCGCGGCGCGCGTCTTGCGCGCGAGCAGCGGCGTGGCTTCGGGGTTGAGCACCACGAAGTCGGCCTCGCAGCCCGGCAGCAGGTTGCCGACCACGCCGGCCAGCCCCATGGCCGCGGCCGCGCCGCCCGTATGCTGCCACCACAGGTCTGCGGGCGCGAGGCTCAGGCCGCGCTTGGTCTGGCCTTCACGTCCCACGGCGTAGGCCGCAAGCATGGTGTGAAACGGCGAGAAGCTCGTGCCCGCGCCGACATCGCTGGCCAGGCCATAGGCAAAGCCCGCCTCCTGCGCGCCCAGATAATCAAAGAAGCCGCTGCCCAGGAACAGGTTGCTGGTCGGGCTCACGGCCGCGGCCGTGCCGCGCGCGCGCATCAGCGCGCGGTCCTCGGCGTCGAGGTGGATGCAGTGCGCATAGACCGCGCGTTCGCGCAGCAGGCCGAAGTCGTCGTACACCGAAAGATAGCTGCGGGCGTCGGGAAACAGCGCGCGCACCCAGCGCACCTCGTCGAGGTTCTCGGCCACATGCGACTGCACCCACACATCGGGATAACGCGCAGCCAGTTCGCCCGCGCCGCGCAACTGGGCAACAGAGCTGGTGGGCGCGAAGCGCGGCGTGATCGCATAGCCGAGCCGGTCGACGCCATGCCAGCGCTGGATCAGCGCTTCGGTGTCGAGCAGGCTTTGCTCGGTCGCATCGCGCACGCCGTCGGGCGAATTCTGGTCCTGCAACACCTTGCCCGTGACCAGGCGCATCTGCGCTTTCTGCGCAGCGCCCATCAGTGCATCGACCGAGGCCGGATGGCTGGTCGCGAACGCCAGCGCCGTGGTCACGCCATTGCGCAGCAGTTCAGCGATGAAGAAGTCGGCGACTTCGACGCTGTAGGCCGGGTCGACAAAGCGCTGTTCGTGCGGGAAGGTGTAGTTCTCGAGCCAGGGCAGCAGGCCGTCCGCCGGCGCGCCTATGACATCGGTCTGCGGGTAGTGGATATGCAGGTCGACAAAGCCCGGCGCGATCAGCCGGCCGGGAAAATGCTGCACGGGCAGGCCCGCATAGCCGGGCGACAGCAGGGCCCAGTTGCCGCAGGCCTGAACGCGCGCCTGGCCATCGGGCGTGCGCGCCACGGCCAGCAGGCCGTCTTCCTCGTACAGGGGCCGGCCTTCGGGAGTAAAGCGCAACAAGGCGCCGCGATAGATATGCATGCGGGAAGCTTAACGGCAGGCGGTGAAAAACCGTGTTGTATTCAACGGCCCAGCGTGCCTTGCACGCCTTCGACCAGCCATTTCATGTCGAGGATCTGCGCATCGCTGAGCTGGCTGCCCTTGGCGATCACCACATGGCCGGCGTTGTCGCGCACATCGGCCTTGGCGGCGGCGAACGGCTGGATCCGGCCCTGGGCCATCAACTGCTGCTGCGCCAGCACTTCCTTTTGCACGGCCGCGGGCACCTTGCGGCCGAACGCCTCCAGGCGGATCATTCCGTCTTTCACTCCGCCCCAGACATCGCCGCTGGTCCAGCTGCCGTCGCGCACGGCGCGCGCGCGCCGTGTGTAGTAGTCGCCCCACTGGTGGGTCACGGCGAGAATCTGCGCATCGGGCGCGACCTGGCGCATGTCGGAGTGGTAGGCGATGGCGAACTTGCCGCGCTCCTGCGCCGCGACCATGACCGCGTTCGAGGCCGAGTGAAATGCGAGCACGTCGGCGTTCTGGTTCATCAGCGTAATTGCGGCGTCGCGCTCCTTCGCGGGGTCGAACCAGGTGTCGAGCCAAATCACCTTGACCTGGGCGTTCGGATTGACCGAGCGCATGCCCAGCGTGAACGCGTTGATGCCCTGCAGCACTTCGGGAATCGGAAAGCCCGCGACATAGCCCGCGACGCCGCTCTTGCTCATGCGCGCGGCGGCAATGCCCGACAGATAGCGGCCTTCGTAGTAGCGCGCATTGGCCGTGGCGACATTGGCCGTGCGCTTGTAGCCCGTGATCGATTCGAACTTCACATCGGGAAAGTCGCGTGCCACGCGCAGCGCGGGCTCCATGTAGCCGAAGCTGGTGGTGAAGATCAGCTGGTGGCCGTTGCGCGCAAGATCGCGCAGCACGCGTTCGGCGTCGGGGCCTTCGGCGACATCGGCGACGACCGTGGTCTTGAGCTGCGGGCCCAGCGCAGCCTGCGCGGCCTTGCGGCCGGCGTCGTGCTGGTGCGTCCAGCCCGCGTCGAACACCGGCGTGACATAGACGAAGGCCGCCGACAAAGGCTTGTCGGCGTCGGCCTTGGCCGGAGTCTGGGAAAAAACGGGAGCGAAAAAACAGGCGACCGCGAGCGCGGCTGCGAGGTTTTTGTACATGGTGGTCCTCTACATGGCCCGGAAAAAAACAAGGCCTGCCGCAGCGGGCACTGGAAGCAGGCGGGGCGGATTCTAGCCTGCGTCGCCGCAGCCGACCGGCGCAGGGTTTCTGCGCTGGCACGGCAGACGGGGCGCGACCTATCCTCAAGCCAAAGGAGATAGAAACATGCCTGAGTTTGTCGACCGCTCGCCCCCGGGCGAATGCATTTTCTGCCGCATCATGCGCAACGAGCTGCCCGCGGCACACGTGCATGAAGATGAGCTGACCCTGGCCTTCATGGACATAGGCCAGGTCACGCCCGGCCATGTGCTGGTCGCCACCAAGCGCCATGCGGCCACGCTGCTCGACCTGACCCAAGCCGAGGCCGCGGCCGTGATGCAGACCGCGCAGCGCATGGCCAGCGCGCAGCAGACCGCGTTCTCGCCAGACGGCATCACCTTGCTGCAGGCCAATGGCGCGGCCGGCGGGCAGACTGTGGCGCATTTCCATGTGCATGTGGTGGCGCGCCACACCGGCGACGGCGTGAGCTTCGCCTGGCCGCGCAAGGAACCGGGGGCTGAGGTGATTGCGGGCTATGCGGCGCGGTTGCGTGAGGCGCTGGGTTGAGCCACGAACGGCCCGTCCTCATGACTTGAGCGCAGGCCGTTCATCCTTCGACGCGGCCGGCGAGGCAAGCTCTCAAGAAACAGCTTTTTCATCAATTAAATCAAGTACTTAGAAAGCACTCGATTTGTGCAAACAGCGACGAGCGCTTCCAAACCGTTCGTGGTGAGCTTCCCTGGCCGGGCGCGTCGCACCATGAACGGCCTGTTCTCATGTCTGGAGCGCAGGCCGTTCACCCTTCGACGCGGCCGGCGAGGCAGGCTCAGGGCGAACGGGGATTTTGAAGCCCGCTGTTTCTTTTGAACGCCTTGCGAGACCCCGTCTCGCTGACCCCGCTCAGGGCGAACGGCCACTCGCTGTTTGTGCTGAGCTGGCCTCGCCGGCCGGGCATCAATTTTTTGCCTTGCTGCCCACCGCCCGTCTGACCGGGCGCTGCAGCGTCTCGGAGCGGTAGGCGCGGACCACATCGAGCATGGAGTACAGCAGCGGCGAGCGCTCGTTCTTCAGATAGAAGCAGTGCAGGTCCATATAGGCATCGGGGCTGGCCTTCAAGGGGATGTAGCGCACGCCGGGAAACATCACATTGGTCATCGAGGTGGGCACCAGCGCCACTTCGGTGCCTATGGCGGTCAGCAGCGTCGACATGATGACGTCGCTGGCCGCGGGCGCGAAATGCGGCTCGAAGCCGTGGCGGTGGCACATTTCGATCAGCCGCGCGGCTTCCATGGGCGCATTGCCTATGCGCAGGGTTTCGCTGCGCAGCTGGGTCAGCTCCACCGACTTGAGCCCTGCGAGTCGGTGGTTCTGATTGACGGCAACGACCAGCGGCTCGCGCGCCACCAGTTCGATCTCGATGTCGGCATCGTTGGGCAGCAGGCGTTCGAAGACGATGGTCACCCGGCCCTGGCGCAGCGCCGACACCTGGGCCGGCGACTGGGCGTAATGCAGCTGGATCTCGACATCGGGGTGCCTGGCGCGAAAGCGGTTGAGCACGTCGGGCACGGCGCCGAACGTTGCCGAGCCGTAGATGCCCACGTCCAGCCTGCCCAACTGACCCAGGCCCGAGCGCCGCGCGCGCTCGCCGGCCGACTCCACCATGCCGAAGACCGCGCGTGCGTCGCGCAGCAGCGTTTCGCCGGCATTGGTCAGCACCATGCCGCGCGGCGTGCGCACGAACAGTTCCACGCCCAGTTCTTCTTCCAGCGCCTTGATGTGGCGCGTGAGCGGCGGCTGCGACAGGTGCAGGCGTTCGGCGGCGCGGCGCAGATGGCGTTCCTCGGCGACCGTGACGAAATAGTGGAGTTGTCTGAGATCCATGTCTTCCTAAACAAAAAGGTATCAACGTCTGCGTTTCGAGAATATCTCCTGTTGCATGCGCCAGCGCTCCAGTCTGGCAGGTCAAGCGCATGAAAAACTGCGGGTTTTCACTATATGTCTTCACGCTGTAGCTGGAGAAGCAGGCCCGAACATGGGAAACAAAAAGGTATCAAGATCCACTAAATAAGAAATAGAAGTTTTGCGCATACCGTTTCAGAATTGCGGCATGCGACAGCCTGGCAACAGGCGAACCGCTGACAAGAGGGCCCAGCCAACGTGCATGGGCTCCAAAAGGAGACAGCAAGGACTCGTGGCGATACGCGCGATAGAGGCTGCCTGATTTGTTTCACTGGCGGCTGGGCCTGCAGGCCCGCTCGCGTATCCAAGGAATCACATGAAGAAGTTCATCCACGGCGCCATTGCAATGGCCATCGCGCTCACGGTCTCTGGCGTTTCGGCACGCGAATTCCGTTCTTCCGACAACCAGCCCACGGACTACCCCACGGTCGAGGCCGTGCGTTCCATGGCCAAGGCGCTCAAGGAGCAGTCGGGCGGCAAGCACGGCATCAAGGTGTTCGCCAACGCCGTGCTGGGTGCCGAGCGCGACACCATCGAGCAGCTGAAGATCGGCGGCCTGGACATGATGCGCATCAACGTCGCGGTGCTCAACAACATCGTTCCCGAGACAATCGCGATTTCGCTGCCCTTCGTGTTCCAGTCGACCACCCACATGCGCCAGACGCTCGACGGCCCCATAGGCCAGGAAGTGCTGGACGCGATGGCCGCGCAAGGCATGATCGGCCTGGCCTACTACGACAGCGGCGCGCGCTCGCTGTACACCGCCAAGCGCCCGATCAAGAGCTTTGCCGACGTCAAGGGCATGAAGGTGCGGGTGCAGCAGTCCGATCTGTTCGTGGCGATGATCGAGGCCATGGGCGCCAATCCCACGCCCATGCCTTACGGCGAGGTCTATACCGCGCTCAAGACCGGCATCGTCGACGGCGCCGAGAACAACTGGCCTTCGTATGAATCCTCGCGCCACTTCGAGGCCGCGAAGTACTACAACGTCACCGAGCATTCGATGGTGCCCGAAGTGCTGGTGTTCTCGAAGAAGATCTGGGATACGCTGCCCAAGGAAGACCAGGCGCTGATCCGCAAGACCGCCAAGGAGTCGGTGCCCGTGATGCGCCAGCTGTGGGACGAGCGCGAAGCCAAGTCGCGCAAGATCGCCGAAGCCGGCGGCACGCAGGTGATCACCATCGCCGACAAGAAGCCCTTCGTCGACGCGATGGCCCCGGTCTACAGCAAGTTCGCGAACACGCCCAAGCTGCAGGACCTGGTCAAGCGCATCCGCGAGTCGGCGAAGTAAGCCAGCCCCAGGTACTCCATCATGAATGTCCTGATCCAAGGGGGCAGCGGCAAGGCCGGCCCCGGCAGCGCCGTGCCCGAGCCGGCCCCACCCCGGCGCCTGCTGACCCGCATCAACGCGCCGCTGGCCAAAGCCTGCATGATCGCCAGCGTCGCCGGCCTGCTGTTCATCGTCGTCATCGTGTTCTGGCAGGTGTTCGGGCGCTATGTGCTCAACAGCTCGCCGACCTGGACCGAAAGCCTGTCGCTGATCATCGTGCTCTACGTCACGCTGCTGGGCGCGGCCGTGGGCGTGCGCGACGCCGGCCATATCGGCCTCGAGTCCCTGCTGGTGCTGGCGCCCGACACGCTGCGCCAGCGCATCGAGTTCGTGATCCACGCGCTGGTCGCCATCTTCGGCGCGGCCATGGTCTACAACGGCCTGATGCTGGGCGAGTCGGTCATCAGCTACAAGATCCCCAATCTGGCGCTGCCCGAAGCGGTGCGCTACGCGCCGCTGGTGCTGTCCGGCCTGCTGATCATCCTGTTTTCCATAGAACACATCGTTGCCCTGATCGACGGCACGGAAGTGGAGCCCTCATGGCACTGACCATTCTCTGCATTGCATTCTTCGGCCTGCTGGTGCTGGGCGTTCCCGTGGCCTTCGCCATCGGCCTGGCGTCCATCGTGACCATCCTCTACGAGGGCCTGCCCATAGGCGTGCTGTTCCAGCAAATGATGTCCGGAATGAACATCTTCTCGTTCCTGGCGATTCCGTTCTTCGTGTTCAGCGGCGAGCTGATGCTCTATGGCGGCGTGGCCGACAAGATCGTGCGCCTGGCCAACAGCGTCGCCGGCCATGTGCGCGGCGGCCTGGGAATGTCCAACGTCGTGGCCTGCACGCTGTTCGGCGGCGTCTGCGGCTCGGCCGTGGCCGATGTCTCGGCCATGGGCTCGGTGATGATTCCGGCGATGAAGAAGGAGGGCTACCACGCCGACTACGCGGTCAACGTGACGACCCACGCGGCCCTGGTCGGCGCGCTGATGCCCACCAGCCACAACATGATCATCTATGCGCTGGCCGCGGGCGGTTCGGTGTCGATCGGCGCGCTGATCACCGCGGGCCTGCTGCCGGCCGCGCTGCTGATGATCTGCATGCTGGTCGCGGCCTACCTGGTCGCCGTGCACCGCGGCTACCCCGCGGGCACTTTTCCCGGCTGGTCGGGCGTGGGCCGCGCCGCCGTGGCGGCCGTTCCGGGGCTGCTGATCATCGTCGTGATCCTGGCCGGCATTCTGTCGGGCGTGTTCACCGCGACCGAGGCGGCGTCGGTGGCCGTGGTCTACACCATCTTGCTGACGTTCTTCATCTACCGCACGATGAGCTGGCACAACTTCATCAAGGCCGCGGCCAAGGCGGTGAAGACCACCGGCGTGGTGCTGCTGCTGATCGGCGTGTCGGCGATGTTCCAGTACCTGATGGGCCTGTATGAAGTCGCCGACTTCATGGGCAGCTGGATCTCCAGCGTGTCGCTCGAACCCTGGCAGGTGTTTCTGCTGATCAATGTGATCCTGTTCCTGCTGGGCACGTTCATGGACATGGCCGCGACGATCCTGATCGCCACGCCCATCTTCCTGCCCATCGCCATGAAGTACGGCATGGACCCGGTGCAGTTCGGCATCGTGATGCTGCTCAACTGCGCGCTGGGCCTGAACACTCCGCCCGTGGGCACGACGCAGTTCGTCGGCTGCGCCATCGGCGGCATCTCGGTCGGACAGGTGATGCGCACCATCTGGCCGTTCTATGGAGCTTTGGTGGCGACGCTGATGCTCGTCACCTATGTACCCGCGTTCTCGCTGGCCTTGCCGCGATTGCTCATGGGCTATGCACACTGAATCGCAAGGAAATAAAATGGTCAAGGTTGCACTGAGTGGTGCCTGCGGGCATGTAGGCACCGTATTGCGGCGCGAGCTGCCAAAGCACGGCATCGATCTGCGCTCGTCGGTGGGGCTCACGCCGGCCCCGGCGCTGCATGATGCGGAAGATCTGACGCACGGCGATCTGCGCGACGCGGCGGCCGTGGACGCGCTGCTGCAGGGCGTCGATGTGCTGATTCACATGGCGGGCACCAGCATCGAGCGCCCGCTGCAGGAAATCATAGACAACAACCTGATTGCGCTGCACGCGGTGTATGAAGGCGCGCGCCGCAACGGCGTCAAGCGCGTGGTGTTCGCCAGCTCCAACCATGCGTTCGGAATGTACGGCACGGACGTGAAGCTGCGCTCGGATGCCGAATACCGGCCCGACGGTCTCTACGGGCTGTCGAAAGTCTGGGGCGAGGCCATGGCGCGCATGTACTGGGACAAGCACGGCATCGAAGGCATCTGCCTGCGCATAGGCACGACCAAGGACTGCCCGCCCGAAGACTTCCGCCAGCTCAGCACCTGGATGGGCGCGAAGGACCTGGTGGCGCTGGCGCTGCGCTGCATAGCGGCGCCGGTCGATTTCGCCGTGGTCTGGGGTATCTCCAACAACGACCGCGCCTACTACGACCTGTCCGAAGGCAACCGCATCGGTTTTGCACCCGAGCAGAACGCCGAGCAATGGGCGCCCGAGCTCGTGGCCCAGCCCAACCGCATGAACGCCGTGGCGCGCAGTTTCCAGGGCGGCGAGTTCGTCACGCTGGATTACACGCCGCCCGCGCAGCGGCCAGGCGCGCAGCGCGCGCTGTGAAACGACAGGCCGTCAGGGCCAAAGGAGTGGGCAGATGGAAGTCAAGGTCGAGTTGCTGGTCGATGGCCGCCACGCCACGGGCGAAAGCCCGGTGTGGCGCGCCGAAGAGAACGCGCTGTTCTGGGTCGATATTCCGGCGCGCAAGATTTGGCGCTGGCAGGCGCACGGTGACAGCCTGGTGCATTGGCTGCTGCCCGAGCAGGTGGCCTGCATCGCACCCGCGACCGAAGGACGCTGGATCTGCGGGCTGGAGACCGGCGTCGCGCTGGCCACGCTCGCGCCCGAAGGCGGGGCGGCGCAGCTGCAGTGGCTGGCCAGCGTGGAGCATCCGCTGGCGCAGATGCGCTTCAACGACGGCCGCTGCGATCGCCAGGGCCGTTTTCGCGCGGGCACGATGTACCAGGACATGGCCGCGGCCCGGGCCGTGGGCACGGTCTACGGGCTGGATGCGCCATCGGATGCCGGCCTGCAGCCGCTGCACACGGGCCTGCTGACACCCAACGGCATGGCCTTCAGCCCCGACGGGCGCACCATGTACCTCAGCGACTCGCATCCGCAGTCGCAACAGATCTGGCAGTTCGACTATGACCCGCAGGACGGGAAGATGTCGCGCCAGCGCGCGTTCGTCGACATGCGCGCGCACCCTGGGCGGCCCGACGGCGCGGCCGTAGACGAAGACGGTTGTTACTGGATCTGCGCGAACGACGCGGGCCTGCTGCTGCGCTTCACGCCCCAAGGCCGGCTCGACCGCTCCATCGCCGTGCCGGTCAGCAAGCCCGCGATGTGCGCGTTTGGCGGCGCGGGCCTGGACACGCTGTTCGTGACCTCGATACGCCTGCCCGGAACAGCCGAAGAATCGCCCGCGGGCGGCGTGTTCGCGCTGCGGCCCGGAACGCGCGGCATTGCCGAAACGGAGTTTCCCGCGCGGCTGCTTACGCCAGCAGTTCGGTGAAACGCGTCTGCACCCAGGCCGCGGCCGGCCCGGGCTGCCAGCCCTGGCACCACAGCACGCGCACCGACAGCTGGGGCAGGGCCAGCGACGGGCAGTCGAGCTGCTGCAGCGGCTTGCGGTAGGTGTCGTCGGTCGCGATGTTGACCGGCAAAATCGCCCAGCCCAGGTCGTCGGCGACCATTTCGGCAAGGCTGTAGAAGCTGTCGGAGCGCCAGACCTTGGGGCTGTACGCGGTCTCGTGCACGTCTTCGGCGTGCAGTATCAGCTGGCGGTAGGCCACGAGGTCCTTGCGCTGCACGGGCTGGTTTTGCGTCAGCGCATGGCCCACGGGCACGAACAGGCCCTGGGACACGGTGCCGATATGGCGCTGGTCGAAGCGCGCGGAGATGGCGCCGCGCACGAAATGGATGGCCATCTGCGCGCGCTGCTGGTCCACATAGTCGGCCACTTCGGTCGCCGTGCCGTTGAGCAGGGCCAGCTCGAGGTCGGGAAAGCGCTGGGCGATTTCGCGTATCAGCGTGCCCACGGCCGTATAGGGCAGGGCTTCGTCGAGCGCCAGCGACAGCTTGGCTTCGCTGCCCGCGCTCAGCGATTGCGCGCGCTGCTCCAGCGACTGCGCCTGGCGCAGCAATTCGCGCGCTTCGAGCAACAGCAGTTCGCCCGCATCCGTGAGCTTGGCGTTGCGCCGCGAACGGTCGAACAGCTCCACACCCAGATCGGCTTCGAGCAGGCCGATGGCGGTGCTGACGGCCGATTGCGCGCGCCCCAGGCGGCGCGCGGCCTCGCTGAAAGAGCCGCTTTCGGCGGTGAGCACGAATTGCCGTAGTTGGTCCAGAGTCCAATGCATGGCGGCGATCTATCTATAAAACAGATGGATGTTGACTTTTTCAATCCGCAGAATACTTGAATAATCAGGCATCAGCGATGGAAAAACGCTGTTTATCTTCATTCATTTCAACCCAAGGATTGTCATGGCTTTGCGCCCCTGGATTTTTTTGCTTGCGGCGGTGGCCACGGAAATCGTCGGGGTCAGCGTCATGAAGCTGGTCTCGCAGGACGCGGGCTGGAGCGCGCTGCTGTTCATGTACGCCATGATAGGCCTGTCCTTTTTCCTGCTGGCCATGGCCATGGAACATATCCCCATGGCCGTCACTTATGCCACCTGGGAGACGCTGGGCCTGACGGCCGTGGCCTTCATCGGCTACCGCTTCTTCGATGAAAGCATAGGGCCGCTCAAGGCGCTGGGCATGGCCGTGCTGGTCGCCGGCGTGGTGCTGGTCAACGCCAGCGGCAAGTCGGTCGAGGAGTAAAAAATGCAAAACGCCCAGTTCATCCATTACGCCTATATGGTGGTCGCCGTGCTGCTCGAAGTCGCGGCCAATATCTTCATCAAGCATTCCGCGGGCTGGCGCCGCAAGGGCTGGGGAATGCTGGGCATCGTGAGCGTGCTCGCGTCCTTCACCGCACTGTCGCAGGCCGTGCAGGGCATGGACCTGTCGGTGGCCTATGCGCTGTGGGGCGGCGCGGGCATCGTGCTGACCACGGCCGCGGGCTGGGTCTTCTTCAAGCAGGCGCTGGCGCGCCGCGGCTGCGCGGGCATTGTGCTGATCGTGGTCGGCGTGCTGCTGCTCAAGCTGTCCTGAAGCCTGCGGCCCATTCGAGGAACTCGCCATGCCACAGACTTTCCCCCTTGCGCTGCGCGGGAGCCGCGCATGACGCTGGCATTCCTGGCCGCGCTGGTGGTTCTCGCCGCCGCCTGCTCGGGCTTGCGCCGGCGGCGCATGGCGTGGTCGATCTACTTGCTGGCGGCGCTGCTGTTCCTGGGCGTGGGCTGCGGCGTTCTGCCCGCGTGGCTGCTGGACAATCTGCAGTCGGACCATGCGATCCAGCCGGCCGGCGCCTGGGCGCAGCGCAATGCGATCGTGGTGCTGGGCGGAGACACGCAAAGAATCGCCGCCACGGGCGCGGTCGAGCCGGGAGCGACCGCCCAGGCGCGCATCGTCTGCGCCGCCACGCTGCAGCGCGACTGCCGCCGCACCGGCGCGCAGTGCAAGATCATCATCAGCGGCGGCGATGCGCGCTGCACGGGCGCGGCCGATGCGCTGGTCTACCGCAATGCCTTGCTGGGCTTGGGCCTGGACGGGGCCGATGTGCTGGTCGAGCCCCACAGCACCAGTACCTGGCAGCATGCGCAACTGACCAGCGATGTGCTGCGGCATTTCGCCGCCGACCATGTGGTGCTGGTCTCGTCGGGCCTGCATCTGCGGCGCAGCCAGCTGTATTTCTCGCACTTCGGCGTCCATGCCTCGCAGATGCGCGCCGACCATCTGTGCGCCCTGCCGTCGACGCTGCCGCTGGCGCACAACTTCCGCGTCGCCGATCTCGCGCTGCATGAATACCTGGGCATCGCGCGCTACCACGCGCGCGTGGCGGTGGGCGAGCTGCCGCGCAGCCGGGGCTGATATTCAGCGCGCCATGCTAGTAATCCCTGTGGACGCCGGCGTTCAACTCGGCTAATTTCCAGGGCACATGCCGCAGCGCCGACTGCGCTTTGAATAATCCGCTGGAGGGGACATGAGAAACTGGCTCGCTACCGGGGCACAGCAGGCCCCCGACACCACGGTGTCGCTGATCGAGTCGGTGGGCACGCGCGGCTTCGCGGGCGCGGCGCTGGGCACCTTGCAGTCGCTGATTCCCGCGGCCTCCTGGAACGCCTACCAGGTGGGTGCGCAGTGCGAGCCGCGGCTGTATTTCTCGGCCAGCCATGAGGTGCCCGACCGCACCACCCATTGCTGGCAGGCCTATCTGACCGGCCCGCATGCCCAGGACCGCACGCTGCAATGGGATGGCGCCGACGCGGGCCGTGCCCATCTGTGCCATATCACGTCCGGTGAAGTTCCCGACGAACACCGCCAGCGCGTCTACGACGCGCATGGCGTCGCCGAGCGCATTTCCATCGTGCGCCAGCAGTCCGCCGGGCAGATCTTCGCGGTCAATCTCTATAGGCACCGGCACCAGCCGGCGTTCAGCGACCGGCATCTGGCGGCATTCGAGACCGTGGGCCCGGTGCTGCTGGCGCTGGCCCACAAGCATGTGGAGCTGGCGCCGCCCGCGCGTTCGCCGCGCGACTGGCTCGCGCACTGGCGCGGCCGACTGCAGCTCGACACCGCCAAGCTGACCGAACGCGAGCTCGACGTGTGCGCGCGCATTCTCGCGGGCTGGAGCCTGGACGGCATCGCCGTCGATCTGGGCGTTTCGCTGACCACGGTGAAAACCTACCGCAAGAGGGCTTTCGACCGCATGGACATCCACTTTCGCAACGAGCTGTTCTCGCGCGTGGGCATGGCCAGCGCTGCCGCGGCCTGAACGCCGCAGCGCGCGGCTGTCGTCCTCCAGGAGGACAGCCTCATTGCCGCATCTTTTCTACATTGGAAGCCACCGCCCCGAGCGGTATCGCATTTCTTCTGTGGGACACGTGCAATGGCAATACGCGGCGAGGCATCCGTATGGGATGCGGAGACGGAAGGGTTTGAGCTTCTTGAAATGACGCTGGGCGATCTGCTCGATCGCCAGGCCCAGGCCTTCGGCGAACAGGATGCGGTCGTCTACCACTATCCCGAAGACGGTCTGGAGCTGCGGCTCGATTACCGCGGCCTGCGCGAGCGCGTCAACGCGGTCGCCAAGGGCCTGATCGCGCTGGGGGTGCGGGCCGGCGACAAGGTCGCTGTGCTCGCCACCAATGTGCCCGAGTGGCTGCTGCTGGAGCTGGCCGTGCCCAAGATCGGCGCGGTTCTCGTGACCGTCAACACCAATGTGCGCGCCAGCGAGCTGGACTACCTGCTGCGCCAGGCCGAAGTGCATACGCTGGTGCTGATGGCCGCGCACCGCGGCAACGACTACTACGCGGCGCTCGCCGATCTGGTGCCCGAGCTGGCCGGCCGCGCGCCGTCGCAGCCGCTGGCTTCGGCGGCGTTCGCCGATTT
>NZ_JAHCDD010000108.1 GCF_018413525.1 Acidovorax sp. CCYZU-2555 | reverse complement strand
CCGCGGCGCGCTGCTGGGCCAGCGCCAGCGCGGCTGGCGTATCCATGACGCCCGCGGCGCTGAACGCCGCGAGCTCGCCCACGCTATAGCCCGCAATCGCCGCGGGCTGGGCCACCAACGGCGCGATTTGGCTCCAGGCCGCAAGCGACAGGCCGGTCAGCAGTACCTGGGCCTTGTCGTTGCGCTGCGCCCAGGCCGGGTCGGTCAGCGCCAGCCGCCAGTCTGCGACGCCCAGGCGCGCGCGCGTGGCCTGCACGCTGGCGTCGTCGGCGAGCCAGGGCAGCATCCCCGGATGCTGGTGGCCCTGGCCGGAGAAAAGCAGGGCAAAACTCATGGCCGGGCGCAGATGCGGGTGATCCAGCAGGCCGCGGCCAGCGTGTCGGCCGCGCCGCCGGGCGACAGGCGGCGCGCGACGAAGGCGTCGGCAATGGCCTGCAGTTCATCCAGCCCTTCAGGCCGGGCGATGCCGCCGCGCGCCAGAAAACCTTGAGCGAGCTGCTGCGCATGGCGCAGGCCTTCGAGGCCGCCGCGGTGGGCCAGATTGCTGTCGTCCAGCACGGCAATGGTGTGCATCAGCGCTTCCAGCCGGGCTTCGCGGGGTTGCAGGCCGCGCCCCAGTGCCGTCGTCAGCGCGGGCAGCGTGGTGTCGAACAGCACGGGAAAGCCCAGCGCCGCTTCTTCGGACGCGCCGCGCAGGCCGTAGCGCCGGGACGCGACTCCGCCGGGCAGCGTCGATGCACGCTGGCTGCGCAGCGTGAGCGCCTCGCCCCAATGCTGGCGCAAGGTGGCACGCAACAGCGCTGGATGCAGTGCGCCGCCGCTCACGTGCATGGCCGCGCCCGCCGCAGCGCACAGCAGACCTATCATGAAGATCGCGCCGCGGTGCGTGTTGATGCCGCCCGTGGCCTGCAGCATGCGGGCTTCGGCCGCGATGCCGCATTGCTCGAGCACGGCCAAGCCCGCGCCGTCGTGCCCGGCCTGCGCGATCTGCGTGAAATAGTGGCGCAGCGCGAACAGGCTGCGCATGAAGCTGTGCGCGTCCATGTCGTCGTGGCTGCCGTTGTCGAGCAGCGTCACCAGCCCGGGCTTGGGCGCGAGCGCCAGCTCGTCGTGCAGGGCCAGCGTCGCGGCCCGGCCGATGGCGGCCGGCGTCAGCGGTTCACGCCGCGGCAGCGCAAAAAGTGCCGAGGCGTTCATGGCGCGGCCTCCTGCAAGGCGGGCGGCATGCACCAGTCGGTGCCCTGCTCCAGCGCGATGCGGTCCAGGTGCTTGACCATGACCGCGCGGGCGCGCCCACCGCGCCATGCGGCCCATTCGCGCCAGGCGACCGATGCGCCGTCACCGAACATCAGTTCGCCGTCGAGCCGCGGCCCGGCCCAGGCATGGGCTTGCAGCAGCGCGGCGACCGCGTCCGCCTGGGCGATGTCCTGGACACCAATGCACAGATCCAGATCGGACTCGGCTCGCAGATACGGCAGACCGCTGATGCTTTGCCAGCCGTAGCTGCCAAAGACGCGTGCTGTCACGCCGCAGGCGTCAAGCGCCTGCAGCAGACCGAGGGCGTCGGCAGGAAGCAAGTCCAGCACGTCGCCAAGTTGTGGGAACTCGTCTGAGCCCAGCACCGCCGTCTGGGGCACCTGAACCGCAATCCGCAACTTGCCCCAGGCCGACGCCGCGGGCAGGCCCAGCGCCAGCGTGCCGCTGGCCGCGTAGTCTGGCGGCTGGCGCGTCACCACCAGCGGCAGTCCGTGCAGCGCCCAATGCTCCAGAGCCGCACGCGCCTGCGCGTCCCAGGCGCGCTGCAAAATGGCGCTCCAGCCCGCAGCGTTGAGCCTTACCAGTCGGTGGCGTCGCAAGCCTTGCATCGCGTCTCCCGCCGTCAGGCTGCGTCCAGCACGCGCTGCACCACGGCCGCGGACAGCTGGCGGCCGCCGCGCGCCGCGCCGTCCTGGGCCCGCTGATCGATGGTCGGCGTGTCGCGCAGCGCGGCGCGCAGGGCCGCGGGCAGATCGCCCTGCCACAGCGCGCGCACGCCGCCCATGGCCACATAGTTCTGCACGCCCGGCGCGAACACCGGGTTCGACAGCGACAGCGCGGCGAGCTTTTCCTCGGGCAGCTTGGTGACGCGCGCCATCGCCGGAATGCGCATCACGCGGATTTCGGCTTCGGGCAAGGCGTAGCAGGCGTCGGCGATCAGGCCCGAAGTGATGAAGCCGCCCGACAAGGCCTGGTCGTAGACCAGACCGATCACGCGGTGGCCTTGGCGCCGGGCGAGGTCTATGGCCGCGCCCAGATGCGCCATCGCGCGGTTGATGCCCAGCAGTTCGTCGCGGCGGCGCAGCTGCTGCCCCTGCGTGTCGATCAGCAGCAAGATGGGGCGACCCGGATGCCGGGCGATGGTGTCGAGCACCACCCGGGCCTGGGCCAGCGCGAGCTTGACGCCTATGGGCGCGTGGTTGGTCGTGCCCAGCACCGTCAGGGGCGCGCCCTCGAACAGGACATCGCCCTGCAGGAAGTCTTCCTGCTCGCGCATGCCGTGATGGGGGCCGAAAAGTTGGATGACGAGAGAAGTCCACTCCATCGGATGCTCCTTTAAACAGCGCGCAGTGGACGCACTGCATCGACAGACAATTCGGGGACCTGCGCGGCATCGGCCACGCCCAGCGCGCGCCAAAGCAGTTCAGACTGGTCGTCGCCACCATCGCCCTCGGGCAGCGCATTCAGGCGCCGGCTCAACAAGGCGTGTTCGGCTTCGAGCGTCTCCAGGGTCAACGGCACCGATTTGCCCAGCGCCGCGATCGCCGCTTCGCGGAAGGCGGCGACATCGTCTTCGACCAGGGCATCGCAATCGCCCGTGAGCCAGCGGTGCTTGCCGCCGGTGGTGCGCCAGACCAGGGCGCGGTCGCGCGAATCGAACTCCTCCACGCCATGCGAGGCCTCGATGACTTCCGGGCCCGACATCGCCAGCCGGCCGACATCGCTCATGACGATGTGATCGGCGCAGCGCGCGACTATGCCCATGCCGCCGAAGCAGCCGTTGGTGCCGCCTATCAGCACGATCACGGGAATGCCCGCGGCGCGCACGTCGAGCAGGGCGCGCATCACTTCCGACACCGCGATCAGGCCCGCATTGGCTTCGTGCAGCCGCACGCCGCCCGATTCCGCGAGCAGCAGCACCGCTTTGGGCCGCTCGCGCAGCGCGCGCTGCAGCAGGCCCACGAGCTTGGCGCCATGCACTTCGCCCACGCCGCCGCCCATGAAAGCGCCTTCCTGCGCGGCGACGAAAACGCCCTGCCCGTCGAGCCGGGCGCGGCCGATCGCCACGCCGTCATCGAACGCGCTGGGCACGCCCAGTTGCGCCAGGTGCGGGCTGGTGACGCGCTCGCTGGGCGGCAGCCATTCGTGAAAGCTGCCCGCATCGAGCAACAGCGCCAGGCGCTCGCGCGCCGTGCATTCGGCAAAACTGATCATGGCCGGCCTCCTTGCAGTTCGGCGACGGCCTGGTCCAGGCGCAGGCTCACCACCGCGGGCGTGGCGCCCATGTCGTTGATCGCGATGCGCACGCCGGCCAGCGGGTGGCGCGCATGAAAGTCGTTCATCACGGCCTGCCAGATCGGCTCGAAGCCGCGCGCCGACGTCTCGACGCGCACCGCGCAGTCGCTGCCGGCCACGGCCTCGAGCAGCACTTCGAGATTGCCCGAGCCGACGACGCCGACCAGCACCGGCGCGAACGCTCCGGCGGGCTGGCCGCCGGAAAAAGAAAAGTCCAGGGTCTCAAGCCCTGCGGGAATGTCGCTCATGGGAATCTCCTACCAGTTTCTGAAACGCTTGGGCGGCTGGTACAGCCCGCCCGAAGCGCGCACCAGGTCGCGCATGCTGCGTGCCGCCAGCAGATTGCGCGTGGCCTGGCGTGGATCTATGCCCAGGTCCTGCGGGCGGCGTATCACGCCGCGGTCGCGCAGGTTTTCGACGGCGCGCTTGTCGCGGCCCAGCCCTATGGCCGTGTAGCCGGCGACGCCGCGTATGGCCTGCTCGCGCTCCTCGTCGCTGCGGCACAGCAGCAGATTGGCGATGCCTTCTTCGGTCAGGATGTGCGAGACATCGTCGCCGTAGATCATGATCGGCGGCAGGTCCATGCCGGCCTGCTCCTGCAGCGTCCAGGCATCGAGCCGGTCGACAAAGGCCGGCTGCATGTGTTCGCGGAAAGTCTCGACCATCTGCACCACCAGCTTCTGGCCGCGCGGCGTGCCCGCTGCGCCCGTGCGGCCGGCGCGCGCTTCGCGCCCGGCCTTGAGCCAGGCGGGGCTGGAATGGCGGCGCCCGCGCGCGTCCGCGCCCATGTTGGGCGCGCCGCCGAAGCCCGCGATGCGGCCCAGCGTGGCGGTGGAGCTGTTGCCGTCCAGGTCGATCTGCAGCGTGGAGCCTATGAACATGTCGCAGGCGTAGTGGCCCGCAGCCTGGCAGAACGCGCGGTTGCTGCGCAGGTTGCCGTCGGGCCCGGTGAAGAACACGTCGGAGCGCGCGCGGATGTAGTCTTCCATGCCCAGCTCGGAGCCGAACGAATGCACCGACTCGACCCAGCCGGCCTCGATCGCCGGGATCAGCGCCGGGTGGGGGTTGAGCGCCCAATGCTTGCCGATCTTGCCCTTGAGTCCCAGCGATTCGCCATAGGTCGGCAGCAGCAACTCGATGGCCGCGGTGTCGAAACCGATGCCGTGGTTCAGGCGCTGCACGCCGTACTCGCCGTAAATGCCTTTGATCGCCATCATGGCCATCAGGATCTGCACTTCGCTGATCTGTGCGGGATCGCGCGTGAACAGCGGCTCGATGAAGTTGGGCCGCGGCGCCTTGACCACGAAGCTGACCCAGTCGGCGGGAACGTCGATGCGCGGCAGCGTGGTGGTCTGGCCGTCGACGAATTCGTTGACCTGCGCAATCACGATGCCGCCCGAGAACGCGGTCGCCTCGACGATGGCCGGCGTGTCTTCGGTGTTCGGGCCGGTGTAGAGATTGCCCTCGGCGTCGGCCGCATGGGCCGCGACCAGCGCCACCTTGGGCGTCAGATCGATGAAGTAGCGCGCGAACAATTCCAGATAGGTGTGGATGGCGCCGATTTCGATGCGGCCGCCGGACACCAGCTTGGCCAGCCGCGCGCCCTGCGGGCCAGAGAAGCTGAAGTCCAGGCGCGAGGCGATGCCGTTCTCGAACACATCGAGGTGTTCGGGCAGGGCCAGCACCGACTGCACCATGTGCAGGCTGTGCACGCGTTGCGGGTCGACCTGCACCAGGGCCTTGGCCAGGAAGTCGGCCTGCTTCTGGTTGTTGCCTTCGAGGCAGACGCGATCGCCGGGCGACAGCACTGCCTCCAGCAAGCTGCCAATAGCTTCGGTGGCGACGCGCTTGCCGACAAGCTGCCGGCCCAGCGCTTGCGCCGCGCGCGCCAGCCGGGCTTGGCGGTCTTCGGCCTTGGAGGCCCAGGATCTGGTGTTCATTTGGGAGTGGGTTGGTGCGAGGTTGAACAATGCGGCGCACTGGCCCGCACGAACCCGCGGGCCAACGCGCAAATCGACATCCGGTGCAAGCGCATCGGCGGGTCTGCGGCGTTTTTCTGGCAACGCACAGGGGCTGCGCGTCTGGGTACCCACCATACGCAGCCACTCGGGGAGGATCAATCAACCGGTCGCGCCAACCCTTACGCCAACTGAAACAATCAAGGGTTAACCCGATGTTTTATGGAAACCCTGCTCAGCCCAGCTCCGCCCTGGATGCGCGGCAGACCGCGAGCAAGGCCAGCAGATTGGGGTCGCGCTCGCGCGTGCGCAGGAAATTGAGCGATATCGTCTGGCGCATCAGGTAGCGCGGCTGCAGCGGCACCAGCTGCACCTTCTGCGGCATGATGCCGCCCACGCGCCCGGGCAGCAGCGTATGGCCCACGCCCCCGGCCACCAGGTTCATCAGCGAGAAAATGTCCCCGGTCTCCATCACCACATTCGGCGTGAAGCCGGCGATGCGAAACGCGTCGACAAAGCCGCCGTAGGTCACGAAACCTTCGCTCAGCGTGACGAAGTGCTCGTTGGCGCAGGCCGCCAGATCGATCTGTTCCATGGCGCAGTAGGGCGAGCCGACCGGCGTGGCAAAGAAGATGTCGTCTTCGAACAGCGGCTGCGATTCCAGATCGGGCGCGTTTTCGGGCGTGCCCATCAGCACCGCGTCGACCGCGCCATCGCGCAGCTTTTGCAGCAGATCGGCATTGGAGCCCAGCACCAGTTCGGTCTGTATGTCGGGCATGCGCAGCTTCATGCCCATCACCAGCTTGGGCACGGTGCGCGCCGTGAGGGAGTAGAGCGAGCCTATGCGGATGCGGTCCGACGAATAGCCCGCGACTTCACGCGTCGAGCGTATGCCGTCGGCCATGGTGCGCAGCACTTCGCGCGCCACCTCGGCCAGCGCCTGCGCCGCCTCTGTGGGGTGCAAATTGCGCCCCTCGTGCCGGAACAGCGCGCAGCGCAGGCCGGCCTCAAGAGCATGCAAGGCGCGGTGCACGCTCACGGGGCTGATTTCCAGAAGCTCCGCGGCGCGCGTGAGATTGCCTGTCTGCATGAAGGCCAGGAGGATTTCCAGCCTGCGAAAGGTGATGTCTTCGTCGACGTGAAGGTGCATGGGTCAGCCTGCGTTGGGACGGCGCATTCTAGGCCATGGCTGCGCGCGCCCCTTCTTGACGCCGGCCCGACCGGGCCGCCGCTCAGTCGGCCTTGATGCCCGAGCGCGCGGCCACGGCGCGCATCTGCGGCAATTCCCGCTCCACGCGCGCGCTCACCGCGGCGCCGTCGCCGGGCGCGGGCACCAGGCCCAGCGACTTCATCTTCTGCTGGATCGCGGGCGTGGCAGACACATCGGCCAGGGCTTTTTCCAGCGTGGCGCGGGTCTGCGGCGGCAGGCCCGCGGGCGCCATCAGCGCGAACCAGGTGCCCATGTCGAAGCCGCTGTAGCCGCTTTCGGCCACCGTGGGCACCTGCGGCAGCAGTTGCAGGCGCTGGGCCGACAGCACCGCCAGCGGCTTGATGCGCCCGGCCTTGATCAGCGGCGTGGAAGCCACCACGGTGTCGACCGCGATCTGCACCTGGGCGCCCATCAGCGCATTGAGGCTGGGCGCGCTGCCGCTGAACGGCACATGCATCAGCTTCGCGCCCGAAGCGGTCTTGAGCATCTCGCCGCCAAAGTGTCCCGACGAGCCCGAGCCGAACGAGCCGTAGGAAAAGCGTTCGGGCTCGGCCTTGGACTGGGCGACCAGCTCCTGCAGGGTGCTCGGCCCCGTGGGCGTGCCGACCAGCAGCAGCGGCATGTCGGCCACGATGCCCAGCGGCGTGAAGCTGCGCACCGGGTCGTAGCTCAGCTGCTCGCGCATCGCCGGGTTGAGCGTGAGCGTGGTGCTCGCGGCCAGCAGCAGCGTGTAGCCGTCGGGCGCCGCCTTGGCGACCTGGGAGGCGGCCAGTATCGTGCCCGCGCCGGGCTTGTTCTCGACCACCATGGGCTGGCCCAGCTTCTCGCCCAGCGCCACCGCCAGCATGCGGCCCAGCACATCGGTGGCGCCGCCTGCGGCGAACGGAATCACCAGCTTGAGCGGCCGGTCGGGAAACACCGCCGTCTGGGCCGCCACGGGAGCTGCCGACGCAGCCAGCGCGCAGCCGGCCAGCAGACAGGAAAGAAAATGGGAACGGCGCATGGGGTGCATGGAGAACTCCTGGGGGTGGGGAAGGCATGGGGTAACAAACCGGCGACCAGGGAACAGGGCCGCCGCCTGCGGGACTGCAGGCATGGCGCGGGCCATGGCGGGGCTGGCGCCATGGCGGACCGGCTCAGCGTTTGCTGGCGAGCAGCGGGCTGCGCACGCGCGCATGGCCGCTGGCCTGGTCGTAGGCATGGCCGATCTGCAGCAGTTCGAAGTCGGATTGCGCCGGCCCCAGGATCTGCAGCCCGACAGGCTGCCCCGCCGGGCCGAAGCCCGCGGGCGCGCTCAGCGCGGGCAGTCCGGCCAGCGTCGCCGGCACCACCGCTTCCATCCAGCGGTGGTAGGTGTCCATGGCGCGGCCGCCGACCGTGTGCGGCCAGTCGAGCGCCGCGTCGAAAGGAAACACCTGGGCCGCGGGCAGCACCAGGTAGTCATAGGTCTCGAACAGGCCGCGCAGCACCTGGTACCAGGCCGAACGGTCGGCCGCGGCGCGGTAGATGTCGGGGCCGCTGAGCGCCAGGCCGCGCTCGATTTCCCAGACGGCCTCGGGCTTGAGCAAGGCGCGCTTGGCCGGGTCGCGGTACAGCGGCGCATTGCTGCCCGCCACCATGAAGCTGCGCAGGTCTATCCAGGCGCGCCACATGCGCTCGAAATCGAAATCGGGCGTCACCGCCTCGACGCGGCATCCCAGCGCCTCGAAATGCGCCAGCGACCGGGTGCAGACTTCCAGCACGCCGGGCTCGGTCGGCAGGTGGCCGCCCAGGTTGCCCAGCCAGCCTACGCGCGTGCCGCGCAGATCGCGCTCCAGCGGCGCGGTCAAGCGCGCCGGGTCGTCCTGGCGGCGCGTGAGCGGCAGTCGCGCATCGAAACCCGCCTGCACCGACAGCAGCAGCGCCAGATCGGGGATGTTGCGCGCCATGGGCCCGGCCACGCTGAACTGCTGGAAGAACACCTCTTCGGTCGGGCCGTGCGGCACGCAGCCCACCGAAGTGCGCAGCCCGTACACATTGTTGAAGGCCGCGGGCGTGCGCAGCGATCCCATCATGTCGGAGCCATCGGCCACGGGCAGCAGGTTCAGCGCCACCGCGCAGCCCGCGCCGCCGCTGCTGCCGCCGGCCGTCAACGACGGATCGAAGGCATTGCGCGTGGTGCCATACACCGTGTTGTAGGTGTGGCCGCCCAGGCCGAACTCGGGCGTGTTGGTGCGGCCGACGAAGAGCGCGCCGCCGCTGCGCATGCGCTCGAACACCACGGCGTCGGCCGCCGAGACCTGGCCCGCAAACAGCGGCGAGCCCTTGGTGGTGACCATGCCCGCGGCCGGCATGAGGTCCTTGGGCGCCTGCGGAAAGCCGTGCAGCGGGCCCAGCCACTGGCCGGCGGCGAGCTGCGCGTCGCGCTCGGCGGCCAGCGCCTGCAGCGCCTCGCGCGGCTGCAGCGCCACGATGGCGTTGACCTGCGGGTTGAGCCGGTCGATCTGCGCGAGGTAGGCAGTCAGCACTTCGCTGCAGGAGACCGCGCGCCGGCGTATCGCCTGCGATAACGCGACCGCGTCCAGCGCGACGATGTCGTCGCCGGCGTGCTGCGCGGGCGGTGTCGTAGGGGTCAGGAGCTCGTTCATGGGCATGCATCGGGTGAGGAAAAAGGTAGCGAAAATCCAGGCCGCCAAGGCGCTGAAAATCCGCTGTCAAATTCATTGTAGGAAGCGCATTGCCTTGCGACCAGTACAATTTCTTCAAGTTATCCTTGCGTTTTTCGCACACCAGCAAGCGCTGATTATTTCGTCCCGACCGTCAACCCGAGGAAACACTGAATGCAAGCGCCCCAACTCCAGGAGACCTCGCTGCGCTATTTCCTGGAAGTCGTGCGCTGCGGCTCGATCAGCGAGGCGGCGGTGCGGCTGTGCGTCTCGGGCTCGGCGGTCAGCCGCCAGATCTCGGGGCTCGAGGCCTTGCTCGATGTTCCGCTGTTCGAGCGCCGTCCGCGCGGCATGGTGCCCAGCGCAGCCGGCGAGTTGCTGGCCGTGCACGCGCGCCGCGGCGCGCTCGAGGCCGAGCGGGTGGTGACCGAAATCGAGGGGCTCAAAGGCCTGCGCCGCGGCCATGTGCGGCTGGCGAGCTCGGCCGGCTTCGCCATCGAGTTCCTGCCGCAGGTGATCGCCGATTTCCGCAGCCAGTACCCGGGCATACAGTTCCAGCTGCAAGTCAGCAGCCCGGGCGCCGTGACCACCGCCGTGCTGCACGGCGAGGCCGACATAGGCATGACCTACAGCCGCGCGGCCGAGGAAGGCGTGCGCGTGGAGTACCGCCAGACCATGCCGGTGCTGGCCATCATGCGGCCCGACCATGCGCTGGCGCGGCTGCGCAGCGTCACGCTGGCGCAGATGCATCCGCATGCCATCGCCCTGCCCGACCGCGACAACACCGTGCGCCAGCTGTTCGATATCGGCTGCAGCCAGCGCGGCCTGGTGTTTTCGCCGGTGCTCACCAGCAGCAGCTTCGAAGCCCTCACCAACTTCGTGCTGCACAGCGGCGGCCTGTCGATTTCCGGCGAGATCACCGTGCGCCACCGCCTGCGCCGCGGCGAACTGCATGGCGCGGTGATACGCGAGCGCAGCATGGACGCGCGCTCCATCGAATTGCAGACGCTCAACGGCCGCACGCTGCCCGAAAGCAGCCGCACCTTCCTGGCATTTTTGCGCGCGCAGCTCGCACCGCTCTGAGCGCGGAGCGGACCGCGCTCAGACCGGCTGAAAAATCAATCGACTTCGGCCAGCGCGTCGGACAGCGCGTTGATGAGCCGGTCGATCTCGTGCTTCTCCACATTGAACGGCGGCGCGAGCTGGATGGTGTCGCCGCCGCTGCGCACATAGAAGCCTTTCTTCCAGCAAGCCATCGCCACGTCAAACGGGCGGCGCGCGGGCTCGCCCGGCACCGCCGCGAGCGTGATGCCCGCGGCCAGGCCGAAATTGCGGATATCGGTCACATGCCGGCTGCCCTTGAGGCTGTGCACCGCGCTCTCGAAGTACGGGGCCATGTCCTTGACGCGCTGCACCAGGTTTTCGCTTTGCAGCAGATCGAGGGCCGCAATGCCCGCGGCGCAGGCCACGGGATGGGCCGAATAGGTGTAGCCATGCGGAAACTCGACCATGTAGTCGGGCCCGCCCGCGTCCATGAAAGTTTCATAGATTTCGTTGGTCGCGATCACCGCGCCCAGCGGCTGGGCGCCGTTGGTCACCTGTTTGGCGACGTTCATGATGTCGGGCACCACGCCGAAGGCCTCGGCGCCGGTCATGGCGCCGCAGCGGCCGAAGCCGGTGATGACTTCGTCGAAGATCAGCAGGATGTCGTGCGCGGTGCAGATATCGCGCAGGCGTTGCAGGTAGCCCTGGGGCGGCACCACCACGCCGGCCGAGCCCGACATGGGCTCGACGATCACGGCCGCGATGTTGGACGCATCGTGCAGCGCGATCAGGTCCAGCAGACGGTCGGCGAGTTCCGCGCCCTGCGCCGGCATGCCGCGGCTGAAGGCGTTGCCGGCCAGCAGCGTGTGCGGCAGGTGATCGGCCTCGACTCCGGCACCGAACAGCTTGCGGTTGGCGCCTATGCCGCCTACCGACACTCCGCCGAAATTCACGCCGTGGTAGCCCTTTTCGCGGCCTATGAGCCGCGTCTTGCTGGCCTTGCCCTTGGCGCGCCAGTAGGCGCGCGCCATCTTGAGCGAAGTATCGGCGGCGTCCGAGCCCGAGTTCGTGAAGAACACGCGGTCCAGCCCCGCGGGCGTGAGTTCCTTGAGCTTGTTGGCGAGTTCAAAGGCCAGCGGGTGGCCGAACTGGAAGGCCGGCGCATAGTCGAGCGTTGCCACCTGGCGGCTCACGGCCTCGGTGATCTCGCGGCGGCCGTGGCCCAGGCCCGTGCACCACAGGCCCGACAGGCCGTCGAACACCTTGCGGCCGTCGCCATCGGTGAAGTACGCGCCCTGCGCGGCGACGATCATGCGCGGATCGGCCTTGAAGTGGCGGTTGCCGGTATAGGGCATCCAGTAGGCATCGAGCCAGGCCGCATCACGGTGCGGCGCCGAGACCTGGGAAACTTCAGTGAGATTGGACATTGTTCTTCCCCGCGAACCGCAGGCCTGATGGTTTGAGATGCCTCGATTCTTCGTTGCTTTTTCACTCTTGCAAAGAGAGCAGTATCAATGTTTACTTGCGGATCTATGCAAGTAAAAGCCTCCCCCAAATCGCGCGCCCTGCTGGGCCAGCTCAGCGACATGGATTTGCGCTTGCTGCGCGTCTTCAAGAGCGTCGTCGAATGCGGCGGCATGGCCGCGGCCGAACTCGAGCTGAACATCGGCACGTCCACGGTGAGCCGCCATGTCAAGGACCTGGAAACCCGGCTGTCGATGGTGCTGTGCCGCCGCGGGCGCGCGGGCTTCGCGCTGACGCCCGACGGGCAGCAGGTCTATGAGCAGACGCTGCGCCTGCTCGGCGCCGTCGAGGCCTTTCGCAGCAGCATCGACGACATCCACCATCGCCTGGGCGGGCATCTGGACATCGCGGTCTTCGACAAGACCGCGACCAACCCGCAGTCGCAGCTGGCCCAGGCCGTGGCGCGCTTTCACGAGCTCGCGCCCGCGGTGAACCTGCGCCTGCATGTGGCCAGCATCAACGCGATCGAGCGCGGCGTCATCGAGGGCAGCTTCCAGGTGGGCATCATTCCCTCGCACCGCAGCTCCAACAGCCTCGACTACACCGACCTGTTCGGCGAGACCATGCTGCTCTTTTGCGGCCGTGATCACCCGCTGTTCGCCGGTCCGGACACCGGCCTGACCTGGGCCAAGCTCAGACTGCATGCCTTCGCCGGCCTGGGCTACCACTCGCCCAACATGGAGGCCAGCCACCGCGCCCAGCTGCAGCGCGCGGCCACGGGCTTCGATCAGGAGTCGATCGCCACGCTGGTGCTGTCGGGCAAATTCCTGGGATTCCTGCCCGACCATTACGCCCAGGCGTTCGAGCAGCGCCAGCTCATGCGCGCCATCGCACCGAAACGATTTCACTACACCTGTCGTTTCGTGAGCCTGGTGCGCAAATCGCCCGCGGCCAGCCGCGCGGCCACGCTGTTCGCGCAATGCCTTGAAGCCGCGCACGCCACCCCGGCCTGAGCCCGCGCCAGCATGGCGATAAGGCCAGGCGCCTGGGCTGCGGCTAGCGGTCCAGCGGCAGGTCCAGCGTTTCCTTGACCTCTTCCATCACCACCACGCTGCGCGAGGCAGCAGTCACGGGCAGGCGCTTGAGAATATTGCCCAGCAGATGCCGGTACTCGCCCATGCCGCGCAGCCGGAACTTGACCAGATAGTCATAGTCGCCCGAGACCAGGTGGGCTTCCATCACTTCGGGCATCTGCGACAACTCCTTCTTGACCTTGTCGAACACATCGCCAGATTTGGCCGACAGCTTGATTTCGACGAACACCAGCAGGGTCCGGCCCAGCGCCTCGGCGGACAGCCGCGCGTGGTAGCCCTCGATCACGCCTTCGCGCTCCATGCGGCGCACGCGCTCGGTGCAGGGCGAGGCCGACAGCCCCACTTTCTCGGCCAGATCGGTCATGGAAATACGTCCCTGGCGCTGCAGCACATCCAGGATTGCGAGGTCGATTCGGTCGGCTTGGAACATTTTTCTGTCGAACCCTGTTGGGCAGATTAAAAACAGTGGATTACATCGCAAATCATATCAACAACGGTGAAATCCCCGGCACATGGTTTTCTAGAATTCATTTATCCACCGTCAACCATCGGGTATTCCATGAAAGTCATTGTTGCAGGCAGCGGCATTGTCGGCACCGCCACCGCGTACTACCTCGCCAAGGCCGGAGCGCAGGTCACCGTCATCGACCGCCAGCCCGGTCCGGCGCTCGAAACCAGCTTTGCCAACGCCGGCCAGATCTCGCCGGGCTACTCGACGCCCTGGGCCGCGCCCGGCATTCCGCTCAAGGCGCTGAAATGGATGTTCCAGAAACATGCGCCGCTCGCGGTGCGCGCCGATGGCAGCCTGTGGCAGCTGCAGTGGATCGCGCAGATGCTGCGCAACTGCACGCCGCAGCGCTATGCGGTGAACAAGGAGCGCATGATGCGCGTCGCAGAGTACAGCCGCGACTGCCTGCGCGCCTTGCGCGCCGACACCGGCATCCAGTACGAACAGCGCACCGCCGGCACCTTGCAGCTGTTTCGCAGCCAGGCGCAGATCGATGCGGTGCAGCGCGACATCGCGGTGCTGGAAGAATGCGGCGTCGATTACGAACTGCTGGACCGCCAATCGCTGGCGCGCATCGAGCCCGCGCTGGCCCATGCGCAAGAGCGCCTCAGCGGCGGCCTGCGCCTTCCCGGCGACGAGACCGGCGACTGCCAGCGGTTCACCACCGAGCTGGCGCGCATGGCGCGCGCGCTGGGAGTGCAGTTCCTGTTCGGCCAGGACATAGAACGCGTCGAGGCGCAGGCCGGCCGCGTGCAAGGCATTCGCGCCGGCGGCCAGCTGCTGCAGGCCGACTCGTACGTGATGGCGCTGGGCAGCTTTTCGCGCGACATGCTGCTGCCGCTGGACCTTCAGCTGCCGGTCTATCCCGTCAAGGGCTACTCGCTGACCCTGCCGCTGGTCGACGCCGCGCGCGCCCCCCTGTCGACCGTGCTCGACGAGACCTACAAGATCGCGATCACGCGCTTCGACGACCGCATTCGCGTGGGCGGCATGGCCGAACTGGGCGGCTTCGACATGCGGCTCAATCCCCAGCGCCGGGCCACGCTCGAAATGGTGGTCAGCGATCTGTTCCCGGGCGGCGACCTGCAGCGCGCCACGTTCTGGACCGGCCTGCGCCCGATGACGCCCGATGGCACGCCCATCGTCGGCGCGACCCGCTATGCCAACCTGTTCCTGAACACCGGCCACGGCACGCTGGGCTGGACCATGGCCTGCGGCAGCGGCCGCGTGGTCGCCGACCTGGTGACGGGCCAGCGGCCCGAAATCGACACCGCGGGCCTGGGCCTGGACCGCTACGCTTCTTCCGCACGCCGTGCGCCCTCGGCCCACGCGCCCCTCGCCGCATGACCCGGCCCAGCCTGGCGCGCATAGACCTCGATGCGCTGCGCCACAACTACGCCTGCGCCCGCAGCCTGCACGGCCAGAAAGTGCTCGCAGTGCTCAAGGCCAATGCCTACGGCCATGGCGCCGTGCGCTGCGCCCAGGCGCTCGCCGGCCTGGCCGACGGCTTTGCGGTCGCTTTCCTGTCCGAGGCGCTGGAGCTGCGCGCCGCGGGCATCAGCGCGCCCATTCTGCTGCTCGAAGGCGTGTTCGACGCCGAGGAACTGCAGGCCGCGGCGCGGCACCAACTGGCCGTGGTCGTTCACCAGGATTCGCAGCTGCGCCTGCTGGAAGGCGCCGCGGGCCTGGCCGGCCCGCTGAACGTCTGGCTCAAGATGGATTCGGGCATGGGCCGCGCAGGCCTGGCGCCCGAGGCCATGCGCCAAAGCTTTGCGCGCCTGCAGGCCTGCGCGGCCGTGCACCAGGTGGTGCTCATGAGCCACTTCGCGCGCGCCGACGAACCCGGCATGCCCACCACCACCGAACAGCTGGCGACCTTCCATGCGGCCTGCGGCGGGCTCGATGCGCCCGTGAGCCTGGCCAATTCCGCGGGCATCCTGGCCTGGGCCGGCGCGCGCCAAAGCTGGGGCCGGGCGGGCATCATGCTGTACGGCGCCCACCCTCTTCCCGCTTCGCATAGACAGCAGCCGCTGCGCCCTGTGATGACGCTGCAAAGCCAGGTCTTCGCCGAGCGCTGGCTCGCGCCAGGCGCGCCGCTGGGCTATGGCGGCGGCTTTGTCGGCCAGCGCCCCACGCGCGTAGGCTTGGTCGCTCTGGGCTA
>NZ_JAHCDD010000107.1 GCF_018413525.1 Acidovorax sp. CCYZU-2555 | reverse complement strand
GTTTTCGAGGAAGAAAGTCGAGGTGCTGTCGTGGAACGGCCGGCTCATCATCGCAAAGGCGAGCCATGCCATGCCGCCGCCCGCGGCCAATGCCAGGCCCAGATCGCGCATGCGCCGGGCACGCGCCCGGCCTTGGGTCGACAGCGCGGGAATGCGCATGTTCTTGTCGCGCTTGGGCAGCCAGCGCAGGCCCAGCATGATCAGCACCGTGGTCACGACTTCCACCACCAGCTGCGTCAATGCCAGATCGGGCGCCGAGAACCACAGGAAGGTGATGCACACGCACAGGCCGCACACGCCCAGCATGATCAGCGCGGCCATCCGGTGGTATTTGGCTTTCCAGGCCGCGGCCAGCGCACAGGTGCAGCCCATCACCCACAGCAGCACGAACGCCGGCGATACCGGCAGCGTGCCGCGGTTGCCCAGTTGCAGGTCACGATTCCACAGCGAGAAAATGGCCGCGGCCATCGCCAGGCTCACCAGCCACAGCATCTGCCACTGCAGGCGCATGGTGCTGAGCATGCGGCGGCCGCGGCGCGCACCGGCTTGCAGCCAGGTGAGCACGTTTTCGAAGAAGCGGCGGCCATCGAAATGGCGCGCGATCGGCGCGGCCTCGGCATGGCCGGCCTTGCGCAGCCAGCGCAGCAGGCAGTGAATGGCGATGCCGCCCAGCAGCGCCAGAATACTCATGATGAACGGCGCATTCACGCCATGCCATACGGCCAGGCTGAACACGGGCAGCGTGCCGCCGACGACCGGCGTGGCCGCGGCGCGCAGGAACGCATCCATCGTCAACGCGGGGATGGTTCCGACCACCAGGCAGGCGAGCACCAGCAATTCGACGGGCACGCGCATCCAGTGTGGCGGCTCGTGTGGCGTCAGCGGCAGATCGGTGGCCGGCGGGCCGAAGAACACATCGGCCGTGAAGCGCAGCGAGTAGGCCACGCTGAACATGCCGGCCATCGTTGCCGCGACCGGCAGCCACGAGCGCACCCAGGGCGCGGCGTCGAGGTAGACGGTCTCGGCAAAGAACATTTCCTTGGAGAGAAAGCCGTTGAGCAGCGGCACACCGGCCATCGCCGCGCTGGCGACCATCGCCAGCGTGGCCGTCACGGGCATCATGCTGCGCAGCCCCGACAGGCGGCGGATATCGCGCGTGCCGCTTTCATGGTCCACAATGCCCACGGCCATGAACAGCGAGGCCTTGAAGGTCGCGTGGTTCATGATGTGGAACACGGCGGCCACCGCGGCCAGCGGGCTGTTGAGGCCCAGCAGCAGCGTGATCAGGCCCAGGTGGGAAATCGTCGAATACGCGAGCAGCGCCTTCAGGTCGTTCTGGAACATGGCCAGATAACCGCCCAGCAGCAGCGTGCACAGGCCCGCGCCGCCGACCAGCCAGAACCAGGCTTCGGTGTCGCCCAGCACCGGCCACATGCGCGCCAGCAGGAACACGCCGGCCTTGACCATGGTCGCCGAGTGCAGATAGGCCGAAACGGGAGTGGGTGCCGCCATCGCATGGGGCAACCAGAAGTGGAACGGGAACTGCGCGCTCTTGGTCAGGGCGCCCAGCAGGATCAGCACCAGCGCCGTGAGGTACAGATGGTGGTCGCGGATCTGCTGGCCCGCGGCAAGAATGTGGTCGAGGTCGTAGCTGCCGACGATATGGCCCAGCACCAGCATGCCCGCCAGCATGCACAGCCCGCCCGTGCCCGTGACCGTCATCGCCATGCGTGCGCCCTGGCGCGCATCCTTGCGGTGGTGCCAGTAGCCGATCAGCAGGAACGAGAACAGGCTGGTCAGTTCCCAGAAGAACGCCAGCTGGATGATATTGCCCGAGAGCACCACGCCCATCATCGCGCCCATGAACGCCAGGAAGAACGAGAAGAAGCGCGGCACCGGGTCGGCGGGCGACATGTAGTAGCGCGCATAGAGCACCACCAGCGAGCCTATGCCCAGCACCAGCATGCAGAACATCCAGGCGAAGCCGTCCATGCGCACGATCAGATTCAACCCCAGTGCCGGAATCCATGCTATTTCCTGGCGCAGCACGCCGCCATCGGCGACCTCTGGAAACAGCATTGCCACCTGGATGGCACAGCCCAGCGCAATCAGACCGGCCAATGTGGACTCGGTATTGCGGGCATTGGTCGGCAATACGGCAGCCAGCAGGCTGCCGAGGAAAGGCAGAATAATGAGGAAGATCAAGGGCATGTGCGTTGCATTTTACGGGCAAGCTGCGTAATTTCGCTATGAAAATCTGAGCATGTTCTCAATTAGGGTTATGGCGCGGACATAAAAAAACCGCCTAAGCGGAAAGGGCTCAAGCGGCGGTTGTGTTCGAGGTCAGGGGGCCGCCGGTGAAGCGGCTTTGTCGGCCGCCCTGGCCGGTGCGAGGGTGGGCGTGGCGCGGCCCTGGGGCAGGTGCCCGCCCGGAAAATGCTTGCCGTTGACCGTGAGGCCATCGGCGGAGAACTTGGCGGCCGAGGTGTTTCCCACGCCATGCACCCGGTCGATCAGGTCTGCCCAATCGACGAAAGCGGCTTTCTTGCGCTGGCTGATGATGCGCTGCGACAGCGCCGGGCCTATGCCCTTGACCGCGTCGAGTTCGGCCTGGGTGGCCAGGTTGGCGTCCACGCCCGCAAAAGCGCAGGCAGCGCACAGCAGGGCGGAAATGCTCAGGATTTTCTTCAACATGGCGCCGTCCCTTGTGGTCGTTCGCACTTTTCGCGTCGCGGCGAACCGTTGTACTTCAGGCTGGGCAAGGCGTTCTGATCGCCAGCCCAGTGGAGCGCATCGTAAGGTTGGAAGTTGAATGGCATGAATCAGGGTAAACCCGTTTCTTCATGCCATTTTTGCGCCAGATCAAAGTTCTTCGACGCGCCGTGCCGGGTAGCTGTCCCAGCTCTGGCAGCCCGGGCAATGCCAGAAATGCTGGCGCGCCTCGAAGCCGCAGGCCGCGCAGCGGTAGCGCGTCAGCGGCTTGCTGGCATGTTCCAGCGCACGCTGAACGGCGGGATGGTGCTCCTCCTCGGCAAACGGCTCGTCGGCGAGCCAGCGCGTGGCCGCGACCAGCGACGGCTCCTTGCCCAGATGGTCCACATAGCGCTTGCGGCCCGGCGCCTGGCTTGCGCCGCTGTCGGCATCGAGCGCGACCAGCGCCTGCAGCAGATCCAGCGACGGCGTGCGCAGGTACTGGGCTTCCAGCCAGGGCTGGATGGGCGCGTCGGTCAGCGCCTTGGCGATCTCGGGCAGCAGGGATGCGGCCAGGGGCAGGGCGCTGGGGCTTTTTTCGGCCAGGGCCTGCAGCGTGTCCCAGGCCTGAGCGGGCTGGCCCAGGCGCAGCTGCAGCCGCGCGAGGTCGATCTGCGGGCGTGCGGCGTTGGGCGCGATCAGCAGGGCCTGCTGGTGCTGGGCCATCGCCGCTTCAAGCTGGCCGCTCGCGGCCAGCCCATCGGCTTCTTCGCACAGATAATGCGCCAGGCGCACGCTGAAATCGCCTTGCTGGGCGGTCTGCATGCGCTGGGCAATTTCACCGGCCTGTTTCCAGTCGCGCGAGCGCTCGTAGATGGCCAGCAGGGCCAGCCGGGCTTCGGCCTCGAAATGCGTGCCTTCCAGGCGGCGCAGCGCGTCTTCGGCGCGGTCGAGCAGGCCGGCCTTGAGAAAGTCGAGGGCCAGCGCGTGCTGGGCGCGATCGCGGTCCGGGCGGCTCAGATCGCCGCGCGACAGCAGATGTTCGTGCACGCGCACCGCGCGGTTGTATTCGCCGCGGCGGCGGAACAGATTGCCCAGCGCAAAGTGCAGCTCCGACGTATCGGGGTCGTTCTGCACGGCTTCGATGAACGCATCGATGGCCTTGTCCTGCTGCTCGTTGAGCAGGAAATTGAGGCCCTTGAAATAGGCTTTGGGGGCGCTGCGGTTTTCCGCGCGCATTTGCCGGGCATCGAAGCGCGAAGCCAGCCAGCCCAGCACGAACGCCAGCGGCAGGCCCAGCAAAATCCAGTTGAGATCAAATTCCATGGAGGTCGTGCGGGGGCAGGGGAGGTGCGGGCGGGGTGGGTTCCGCGGCAGCGGCTGCGGGCGCCGCTTCAGGCTGGGCAGCGCGCTGGGCGGCGCTGCGGTGCTTGAGCCAGCGCGGCACCATGCCCAGCACGCCGGCCACCAGACCGGCGCCAAAGGCGGTGAGCACGATCAGTACCTGCGGCGCCGTCCACTGGGTGCCGAAGAAGAAGTGCACCGTGGCGTTTTGCTGGTTGTTCAGCGCAAAGGCGAAGAGAGTAAAAAAAATGGCCGCCTTGAGCAGCCACAGTATGTATTTCATGCGACCCCTTGTGTGATGGCCTGATTCTATAGGCCTTGGTTCACCTTCGGAGCGCGCCGACTCAAGGCCGGGGGCGTTGCGCCATGCTTTTGCCATCGGGTCGGTCGGTGATCCCGGGCAAGCGTTCGACGGGATCGGGGCCAGACGAGCGCGGGTTATTTCTTTTCGGCCAGCAACAGGGCCTGGGCGCCGCCGAGTTCTACCGTGCGTTGGTCAACGGCTTCGCGCAGGGCTTTGCCGGGCTTGAAGTGGGGCACGCGTTTTTGCGGAATATGCACGGCTTCGCCGCTGCGTGGGTTGCGGCCCATGCGTGCGAGGCGGTGGTTGACGGAAAAGCTGCCAAAGCCGCGGATTTCAATGCGTTGTCCGCGCACCAGGGCATCGCCCACCGCATCCAGAATGGTTTTCACTGCGAGTTCGGCGTCGCGTTGCGTCAATTGACCGAAACGTGCAGCCAGTTCTTCGACGAGATCAGAACGGGTCATCGAAAGCAAATCCAGTTTTTTAAGAAAAAACGGCGGGCGCCTTAAGCGCCCGCCGCATCCAACTCAAGCTAAGCGGTAGAGCTTACTTGTCGGAGTTGTCCAGCTTGGCGCGCAGCAGAGCGCCCAGGCTGGTCGTGCCGGCGCTTTCGCGCGACGATTGTGCCGACAGGGAAGCCATGGCTTCTTGCTGGTCGACCATGTCCTTTTGCTTGATGGACAGCTGGATGTTGCGGGTCTTGCGATCCACGTTCAGCACCACGGCAGTGACTTCGTCGCCTTCCTTCAGCACCGAGCGCGCATCTTCCACGCGGTCGCGCGAGATTTCGGAAACGCGCAGGTAGCCCAGGATGTCTTCGCCGAGGTCGATTTCAGCGCCACGAGCGTCCACGGTCTTGACCTTGCCGGTCACAATCTGGCCCTTGTCGTTGACAGTAGCGAAGGTGGTGAAGGGATCGCTGTCCAGCTGCTTGATGCCCAGGCTGATACGTTCGCGTTCCACGTCCACTGCCAACACGATGGCTTCGACTTCTTGGCCCTTCTTGTAGTTACGAACAGCGGCTTCGCCGGTTTCGTTCCACGACAGGTCGGACAGGTGAACCAGGCCGTCGATGCCGGCAGCCAGACCAACGAACACGCCGAAGTCGGTGATCGACTTGATCGGGCCCTTGACGCGGTCACCGCGCTTGGTGTTCTGCGCGAATTCTTGCCATGGGTTGGCCTTGCACTGCTTCATGCCCAGGGAGATGCGACGCTTGTCTTCGTCGATTTCCAGAACCATGACTTCGACTTCGTCGCCCAGCGACACGAGCTTCGAAGGAGCAATGTTCTTGTTGGTCCAGTCCATTTCGGAAACGTGCACCAGGCCTTCGATGCCGGGTTCCAGTTCCACGAATGCGCCGTAGTCGGCGATGTTGGTGACCTTGCCGAACAGACGGGTAGCCGAAGGATAACGGCGCGAAACGCCCATCCATGGATCGTCGCCCATTTGCTTCAGGCCCAGGGACACGCGGTTCTTTTCGGTGTCGAACTTCAGGATCTTGGCCGTGATTTCCTGGCCAGCCGTCACCACTTCCGATGGGTGACGCACGCGACGCCATGCCATGTCGGTGATGTGCAGCAGACCGTCGATGCCGCCCAGGTCAACGAACGCACCGTATTCGGTGATGTTCTTGACGACGCCTTGAACAATGGCGCCTTCCTTCAGCGTTTCCATCAGCTTGGCGCGCTCTTCGCCCATCGAGGCTTCCACGACAGCGCGGCGGCTCAGCACCACGTTGTTGCGCTTGCGGTCGAGCTTGATGACCTTGAATTCCAGGGTCTTGTTTTCGTAAGGCGTCAGATCCTTGATCGGACGCGTGTCGATCAGCGAACCGGGCAGGAATGCGCGGATGCCGTTGACCAGAACCGTCAGGCCGCCCTTGACCTTGCCCGAAGTGGTGCCGGTCACGAACTCGCCAGATTCCAGGGCCTTTTCCAGGGCCAGCCAGGAAGCCAGACGCTTGGCGGTGTCGCGCGACAGGATGGTGTCGCCGTAGCCGTTTTCGATGGAACCAATGGCCACCGACACGAAGTCACCGACTTGGACTTCGACTTCGCCCTGATCGTTCTTGAATTCGTCGAGGGGCACGTAGGCTTCCGACTTCAGACCGGCGTTGACCACCACGAAGTTGTGTTCGACGCGAACGACTTCAGCGGTGATGACTTCGCCAGGACGCATTTCCGTGCGTTGCAACGATTCTTCAAAAAGGGCGGCAAAAGATTCAGACATGTATTTCCTTGGCCGCAAACAGGTTTCCGAGAGCACAATTGCTCGCGTTTTTAAGGCTGCTTGCGGAGGTTGCGGACGGATCCGCGGGCTATAGTTCAATAACCCTTTGCCATTCGCTAGCCAGGGGCGAAAGTCGGCAAAGGGACCGGTGTCAGCGTTTCAAGACGGCTTGAAAGGCTGTCGCTCTTGCCACCAGTCAAGTACCTGCGTCACCACCTGTTCGATGGAGAGCGTGGAGCTGTCGAGGGACAAAGCGTCTGGTGCAGGCTTGAGCGGCGCCACGCTGCGCGACATGTCGCGGGCATCACGGGCTTCAAGGTCTGCACGAAGCGCCGTGATGTTAGCTGAAATTCCTTTGGAAATCAATTGTTTATACCTTCTCTCAGCACGGCATTCGGCCGATGCGATCAGGTAGACCTTGAGTTGCGCGCCCGGAAAGATCACCGTGCCCATGTCGCGGCCGTCGGCCACGAGGCCCGGCAACTGCTGGAATCCCAGCTGCAGCGCGACCAGTGCTTCGCGCACCTTGGGCAGGGCCGAAACGCGTGACGCATCCATGCCCGCTTCCTCGCTGCGTATCGCGTGGCCAACGTCTTCGCCATCGATCAGGATCTGATGGGTGGGAGTGAAGCGGATATCCAGTGAGCCCAGCAGAGCAACGATTTCGGCTTCGTGCGCGGGGTCGATGGCGATGCCCGCGCGGTGCGCGGCCAGGCCCGCGATGCGGTACAGCGCGCCCGAGTCGAGAATGCCATAGCCCAGGCGGTGGGCGATTTCAGCGGCGATCGTGCCCTTGCCCGAAGCCGTGGGGCCGTCGATGCAGATCACCGGAATCTGTGCGCGCGGCGTTTCGCAGACCGAGAACAGCGCTTCGAAATAGTCGGGGAAGGTCTTGGCCACGCATTGCGGGTCTTCGATGCGCACCGGCAATTGCTGCGGATTGAACGCCGCGAGCGAAAAACACATGGCGACGCGGTGGTCGTCATACGTGTGGATGCTCGCCGCGCGCCAATCGGCGGTCTGGGCCGGCGGCGTGACGCGCAGATAGTCCGCGCCTTCTTCCACCGTGGCTCCGAGCTTGCGCAGCTCGCAGGCCATGGCCGCGATGCGGTCGGTTTCCTTGACGCGCCAGCTCGCGATATTGCGCAGCGTGGTCGTGCCTTCGGCGTACAGCGCCATCACCGCCAGCGTCATCGCGGCGTCGGGAATGTGGTTGCAGTCGAGATCGATCGCCTGCAAGGGCCAGCGGCCGCGGCGCACCTGCAGCCAGTTGGGGCCGCTTTCGACTTCGGCGCCCATGGCCTGCGCGGCTTCGACAAAGCGGATATCGCCCTGGATCGATTGCGCGCCCACGCCCTGGATGCGCACGCCGGCGCTGCCTTGGGCCGCGATCGCGCCCAGCGCGATGAAGTAGCTGGCCGACGAGGCATCGGCCTCGACGTGGATATCGCCCGGTGAGCGATAGCGGCTGCCCGCGGGAATCGTGAAGCGCTGCCAGTTGTCGTTGTGCACCGCGATGCCGAAGCGCGCGAGCAGCTCCAGCGTGATGTGGATGTAGGGCTTGGAGATCAGTTCGCCGACGACTTCGATCTGGATGTCCTGCTGCGCGGCGCGCAGCGGCAGCGCCATCAGCAGCGAAGTCAGGAACTGGCTCGACACATCGCCGCGCACCTGGATGGGCGGCTGCTTGGCGTCAGCGGAAAAGTCGGCGGGCGTGATGCGCAGCGGCGGAAAGCCCGCATTGCCCAGATAGTCGATGCGGCAGCCAATTTGGCGCAGGCCGTCGACCAGATCGCCGATGGGGCGTTCGTACATGCGCGGCACGCCGCGCATGGTGAACTCGCCGCCCAGCAACGAAAGCGCTGCCGTGAGCGGGCGCATGGCCGTGCCCGCGTTGCCGAGGAACAGTTCGGCGGCCGTGCCTGCGGGCAGGGCGCCGGCGATGCCCGTGATGCGCAGGGTGCTGGCGCCGCGTTCAATCATGCAGCCGATCTGCTCCAGCGCGGTCAGCATCACGCGCGTGTCGTCCGAATCGAGCAGGTCGTGCACCGCGGTCGTGCCTTCGCTGAGCGCGGCCAGCAGCAGAACGCGGTTGGAAATGCTTTTCGAGCCGGGCAGGAGGACTTCGCCGCCAGCGGCGGCAAGTGCGGGAATGTCGAGGAATTCGGTCTTGAACATGGCGCGTTCTCAGCGTGCGGGCTCAGGCGCCCTGGAAGTCGGGAGGAGTGGCGCGTGGGCCCTGGCGCCAGTGGGCCCGGGCCGCGCTGGCAAGCGTGATCCGGTCCTGTAGCCCCTGGCCGTCGCCCTGGAGAATCAGTTCTTCGAGGTTTTCGAGCGCCTGGCGGAACTGGCGCGACTGCGCCAGCACCTGTTCGCGATTGGCGAGCAGAATGTCGCGCCAGATCTGCGGATTGCTCGCCGCGATGCGCGTGAAGTCGCGAAACCCCGGGCCCGCGAGCGCCAGCGTGGCATCGGCTCCGGGCTGGGACAGCACGCTTTGCATCATCGCGAACGCCAGCAGATGCGGCAGGTGGCTCACCGTGGCCAGCGTCGCATCATGCGCCTCGGGCGACATGCTGTGCACTTCGCAGCCCAGCGCCTGCCAGATTTGACGCGCCTGCTCGAGCTGCACCGTGAGCGTGCGTTCAGTAGGGGTGAGCACCACATGGCTGCCCACGTACAGATTGGCATCGGCGTGCTCCACGCCCGCGACTTCCTTGCCCGTGATCGGGTGGGCCGGAACGAACGAGCCTATGCGGTCGCGCAGCCCCGAGCGCGCGGCCTGGACCACGTCGGTCTTGGTCGAGCCCACGTCCATGATCAGCATGCCCGGCGTGACCAGATGCTTGATCGACTTGAGCGTGGCTTCGGTCGCCGCCACGGGCACGGCCAGCAGCACGATGTCGGCGCCGGCCGCGGCGAGCAGCGCCGAAGGCGCCTCGACATCGATCACGCCCAGCTGGCGCGCGCGTTCGGTGGTGGACGGGGACTTGCTGTAGCCGACCACGCGTTTGACCAGGCCGGCTTTCTTCAGCGCCAGCGCAAACGATCCACCCATCAGGCCGCAGCCTATGAGCCCCAGTTGTTCAAACATCCACACACTCCGACGGCAGAAAAGGACCAGGCAATAAAGACATCACGCAGGCGTGGGGTAGGCGCCCAGCATCTTGTAGAACGCGCACAGGCCTTGCAGCTCTTCCAGCGCCTTGGCCACATTCGGCTCGGACGGATGGCCTGCGAGGTCGATGTAGAAGTAGTACTCCCACTGGCCGGTGCGCGCAGGCCGCGACTCGAAGCGCGTCATCGACACGCCATGGGTCTTGAGCGGCACCAGCAGGTCGTGCACGGCGCCGGGACGGTTGGGCACGGAAATGATCAGGCTGGTCGAATCCTTGCCGGTCGCCTGGGGCATGGCCAGCGTCTGCGGCAGGCAGATGATCGCAAAGCGCGTGCGGTTGTAGGCTTCGTCCTGGATCGCATGGGCCACGGTGTACAGGCCGAACTGCTGCGCCGCGCGCTCGCCGGCCAAGCCCGCCCAGGTGGGGTTGAGCGACGCCAGGCGCGCGCCTTCGGCATTGCTGTCGACCGGGCGGCGTTCGGCATGCGGCAGGTGCTTGGTCAGCCAGCCCTGGCACTGGGCCAGCGCCTGCGGATGGGCCGCGACGACTTCGATGTTTTCCAGCGAATCGCTCATGCGCAGCAGGTTGTGGCGGATCAGCAGGCTGACCTCGCCGACCACATGGCAGGGCGTGTGCAGGAACATGTCGAGCGAGCGCGTGACCACGCCTTCGGTCGAATTCTCCACGCCCACCACGCCGTACTGGGCACTGCCCGCGGCGGTGGCATGGAACACTTCGTCGAAATTGGCGCAGTACATCAGATCGGCGGCGCCGCCGAAGTAGTCGACCGCCGCCTGCTCGCAGAACGTGCCCGCGGGGCCCAGCACGGCCACGCGCTGGGGCGATTCGAGCGCCAGGCAGGCCGACATGATTTCGCGCCAGATCGCCGACACATGGTTGGCCTTGAGCGGGCCGGGATTGGCAGCTTCGATCTTCTGGATCACCTGGGCCACGCGGTCGGGCCGGAAGAACGGCGTGCCTTCGCGTTTCTTGACTTCTCCGACCTGTTCGGCCACCCGGGCGCGCTGATTGACCAGCGACAGCAGTTGCTGGTCGATGCTGTCGATCTGCAGGCGCAGGTCTGAAAGGTCAGGTGAAGCTTGGGGCGTGTTCATGGCGAAAAGTCTCTCAGGCGTGTTGTTGTTCGAAAGCGTGCAGGTAGTCGACCAGCGCTTGCACGCCGGCCAGCGGCATGGCGTTGTAGATGCTCGCGCGCATGCCGCCCACCGACTTGTGGCCCTTGAGCTGCAGCAGGCCGCGCTCCTTCGCGCCGGCCAGGAAGGCGTCGTTGAGCGCTTCATTGCGCAGGAAGAACGGAATGTTCATGCGCGAGCGGCAGTTGGGCGCGACCTTGTTCAGGTACAGCTGCGACTGGTCGATGCTGCGGTACAGCAGCTCGGCCTTGGCGATGTTGCGCTGCTCCATCGCGGCGATGCCGGTCAGCTCGCCTTCGCGCTGGCGCTTGAGCCACTGGAAGGTCAGGCCGGCGATGTAGATGCCCCAGGTCGGCGGTGTGTTGTACATCGACTGGTTGTCGGCGACGGTCTTGTAGTTGAACGCGCTGGGGCAGGCGGGCAGGGCATGGCCCAGCAGGTCTTCGCGCACGATGACGATGGTCAGGCCGGCAGGGCCGATGTTCTTCTGCGCGCCGCCGAAGGCCAGGCCCACGCGGCTCCAGTCGACCGGGCGCGACGCCACATGCGACGAGAAGTCGATCACCAGCGGAGCATCGCTGCCCAGCGCCTTCAGATCGGGCAGCTCATGAAACTCGACGCCGTGGATGGTTTCGTTGCTGCAGATGTGCACATAGCTCGCGCCGCGGCTCAGATCCCAGCTCGCCGCGGGCGGGATGGCGGTGAAGTTGCTGTCTTCGCCGCTGGCCGCGACATGCGCCTGGGCTGCGTACTTGCCTGCTTCCTTGACCGACTTCTGGCTCCAGCTGCCCGTGAGCACGAAGTCGACCGTGGCGGCATGCGACAGGTTCAGCGGAACGATGGCGTTCTCGGCCAGGCCGCCGCCCTGCATGAACAGGATCTTGAAGTTCGCGGGCACGGCCAGCAGCTCGCGCAGGTCGGCTTCGGCCTGCTCGTAGATGGCGATGAATTCCTTGCCGCGGTGGCTCATTTCCATCACGCCCATGCCGCTGCCGTGCCAGTCGAGCATTTCGGCCGCGGCCGTTTCCAGAACCTCGGCAGGGATGGCAGCAGGGCCGGCGGAGAAGTTGTAGGGGCGATTCATGGTGTCTACCGGAATGAAAATGGAGCAGGGCGGCGCGCGGCCGTGCGTTGGGGGAGAACTGTAAACGGGCACGCCGGCATTGCCGGCGTGCTGGGAGTGGCAGGAATTACGCCTGGGGCGCTGCGTCGCTGCCGTCCGTTGCGGAGGTGTCGCCGGCTTCGGCTTCGGCATCTTCCGCCACGGCCTGGGCATCGTTTTCGGCGATGCGTTGCAGGCCGCTGAGCTGCGAGCCGTCGTCCAGCGCGATCAGGGTCACGCCCTGCGTGGCGCGGCCGAGTTCACGGATTTCGGAGACACGCGTGCGCACCAGAACACCCTTGTCGGTGATCAGCATGATTTCGTCATCGGCGCGCACCAGCGTGGCGGCAACGACCTTGCCGTTGCGCTCGGATTGCTGGATGGCGATCATGCCCTTGGTGCCGCGGCCGTGGCGCGTGTACTCGGAAATGCTGGTGCGTTTGCCGTAGCCGTGCTGCGTGGCGGTGAGCACGCTTTGCGGGTTGGTGTCGGAGTCTTCCGCCACCAGCATCGCGATCACGCTCTGGCCTTCTTCGAGCATCATGCCGCGCACGCCGCGGGCCTGGCGGCCCAGCGGACGCACGTCGTTCTCGTCGAAGCGCACGGCCTTGCCGCCGTCGCTGAACAGCATCACGTCGTGCGCGCCGTCGGTCAGCGCGGCGCCGATCAGGTAGTCGCCGTCGTCGAGGTTGACGGCAATGATGCCGGCCTTGCGCGGGTTGTTGAACTCGTTGAGCGCGGTCTTCTTCACGGTGCCCATGCTCGTGCCCATGAACACGTAGCGGTCTTCAGGGAAGGTGCGCATGTCGCCGGTCAGTGCCAGCACGACGTTGATCTTCTCGCCTTCCTGCAGCGGGAACATGTTGACGATGGGGCGGCCGCGCGAACCGCGCGAGCCCGCGGGCACTTCCCAGACCTTGAGCCAGTACAGGCGGCCGCGGTTGGAGAAGCACAGCAGGTAGTCGTGCGTGTTGGCGATGAACAGCTGGTCGATCCAGTCGTCTTCCTTCGTCGCCGTCGCCTGCTTGCCGCGGCCGCCGCGCTTTTGCGCGCGGTATTCGGACAGCGGCTGGCTCTTGATGTAGCCGGTGTGGCTCAGCGTGACCACCATGTCGGTGGGCGTGATCAGGTCTTCGGTCGACAGGTCTTGCGCGCTGTATTCGACGCTGCTGCGGCGCGCGCCGATCTTGCTCTGGCCGAACTCGGTCTTGAGCGCCGTGAGTTCTTCGCCGATGATCACCGACACGCGGCCGGGCTTGGACAGGATGTCGAGCAGATCTTCGATCATCGCCATCACGTCCTTGTACTCGGCGACGATCTTGTCCTGCTCCAGGCCGGTCAGGCGCTGCAGACGCATCTGCAGGATTTCCTGGGCCTGGGTTTCCGACAGGCGGTACAGCCCGTCCTTGCCCATGCCGAACTCGACTTCCAGGCCTTCGGGGCGGTAGTCATCGGCGGTGACCACGCCGCCGTCTTCACGGGTGCGGGTGAGCATTTCGCGCACCAGCTTGCTGTCCCAGGCGCGCGTCATCAGCTCGGCCTTGGCCACGGGAGGCGTGGGCGCGTTGCGGATGATGGCGATGAAGTCGTCGATGTTGGCCAGGGCCACGGCCAGGCCTTCGAGCACATGGCCGCGATCGCGTGCCTTGCGCAGCTCGAACACCGTGCGGCGCGTGATCACTTCACGGCGGTGCTGCAGGAACACCGCGATCAGTTCCTTCAGGTTGCACAGGCGGGGTTGACCGTCGATCAGCGCCACCATGTTCATGCCGAAGGTGTCCTGCAGCTGGGTCTGCTTGTACAGGTTGTTGAGCACCACTTCGGGCACTTCGCCGCGCTTGAGTTCGATCACCAGGCGCATGCCCGACTTGTCGGACTCGTCCTGAATGTGGCTGATGCCTTCGATCTTCTTCTCGTGCACCAGCTCGGCCATGCGCTCCTGCAGCGTCTTCTTGTTGACCTGGTAGGGCAGCTCGTCGACGATGATCGCCTGGCGCTGGCCGCGGTCGATATCTTCGAAGTGGCACTTGGCGCGCATCACGACGCGGCCACGGCCCGTGCGGTAGCCGTCCTTCACGCCGTTGATGCCGTAGATGATGCCGGCCGTGGGGAAGTCGGGCGCGGGCACGATTTCCATCAGCTCATCGATCGTCGCTTCGGGGCTTTGCAGCAGGTGCAGGCAGGCGTCGACGACTTCGTTGAGGTTGTGCGGCGGAATGTTGGTGGCCATGCCCACGGCAATGCCGGAGGAGCCGTTGACCAGCAGGTTGGGCAGGCGGCTGGGCATGACCAGCGGCTCGCGTTCGCTGCCATCGTAGTTGGGGCCGAAGTCGACGGTTTCCTTGTCGATATCGGCGATCATTTCATGCGCGATCTTGGCCAGGCGGATTTCGGTGTAACGCATCGCGGCGGCGCTGTCGCCGTCGACCGAGCCGAAGTTGCCCTGGCCATCGACCAGCATGTGGCGCAGGGAGAAGTCCTGGGCCATGCGGACGATGGTGTCGTACACCGCGGAGTCGCCATGCGGGTGGTACTTACCAATCACATCACCGACGATACGCGCGGACTTCTTGTAGGGGCGGTTCCAGTCGTTGTTCAACTCATGCATGGCATAGAGGACACGACGGTGAACCGGCTTGAGGCCATCGCGTGCATCGGGCAGCGCGCGGCCCACGATCACGCTCATGGCGTAATCGAGATAACTGCGACGCATCTCCTCTTCAAGGCTGATGGGCAGAGTTTCTTTGGCAAACTGGGTCATGGACTGCGACTTTGACGGCAAGGGAGGCTCATTTTAGAGTCATTGGGCTGTAGTTGCTGCGCAACATATCCCGCGAATTACGCTTTTGTCGTACCGACCCCACCGCCGAGCCCGGGTCATTCGCATGTTACGTATGGCACAATCATTTCCAACGTTCTTGGTGATGGCCACTAATGACGTCCACAAATACGCAGCGCGGCTGCGGCTTTTTCCCCAAGAGGAGAACCATGAAGAAACTGAACAAAGTTGCAATGTTGTTTGCCTGCGCCGCACTGGCTACGGCTGCTGGCGCTCAAGTCAAGGCTGCCAATGGCGGTAATGTGATCGACAACTGGCAAAACGGTACCAGCGAGCTGGTCTGGAAGAATGGCACGAACGAACTGTGCTGGCGCGATGCCAACTGGACACCTGCAACGGCTGCTGCCGATTGCGACGGTGCTCTGAAGCCCGCACCCGTGGCTGTTGCTCCCGCTCCTGCAGTGGTCGCTCCCGCACCGGCACCCGCACCCGCACCTGCTCCAGCAGTCGCGACCAAGGTCACCTACGCAGCTGACGCGTTCTTTGACTTCGACAAGTCCGTTCTGAAGCCAGCTGGCAAGGAAAAGCTCGACGACCTGGTCTCCAAGGTCAAGGGCGTGAATCTGGAAGTCATCATTGCCGTGGGTCACACCGACTCCGTTGGCTCCGATGCTTACAACCAGAAGCTGTCGGTGCGTCGTTCGGAAGCCGTCAAGGCTTACTTGGTGTCCAAGGGCATCGAAAAGAACCGCGTCTACACTGAAGGCAAGGGCGAAAAGCAACCCGTCGCCGACAACAAGACCGCCGAAGGCCGCGCGAAGAACCGTCGCGTGGAAATCGAAGTGGTCGGCACCCGCGCCGCTCAGTAATCTCCGGATTACCCTGAAAAGCCCCGGAGACGGGGCTTTTTTTATGGCCTATC
>NZ_JAHCDD010000106.1 GCF_018413525.1 Acidovorax sp. CCYZU-2555 | reverse complement strand
ATCATTGGCCTGGCCCTGCCCGCACTGCTGCAAGGCCTGCGCGACCGCGACAGCGGCGCCGCGCTGCTCACGCCTGAAAGCCTGGGCAGCGCCGATGCGCCGCTGCACCTCGAAGGCCAGGACCGCCAGGGCCGCAGCCTGATGCTGCTGCGCAAGCCGCTGGCCACGGGCGCGACCAGCGGCTGGATCATCACGCTGGTCGACCTGAGCGCCATGCGCCAGGCGCTGGCCCAGCGCGACCAGGCGATGCACTTCATCTCGCACGACATTCGCGCGCCGATAGGCGCCATCATCACGCTGCTAGACATGCGCGATGCCAACGCGGGCCCGGCCGGCGCCGAACTGCTGCAGCGCATAGAACGCTATGCCCAATCTTCGCTGACGCTGGCCGACGACTTCGTGCATCTCGCGCGCGCGCAGAACCAGCCGCTGCGCCAGGATTCCGTCGATCTGGCCTGGGTGCTGGAGCAAGCCATAGACGACTGCTGGACCCAGGCCCAGGCACAAGCCATGGAACTGACATGCACGCTGCCCGAACAGGAGGCGCTGCTGCAGGGCGATGCGTCGCTGCTGCGGCGTGCGGTCATCAACCTGATAAGCAATGCGATCAAGTACGGCCGGCCGGCGCAGCCGATTCAAGGCAAGGTGACGATTGAATGCGCGCTGGTCGCGCGCGGCAATGACTGGGCGCTGTCGGTGCGCGACCAGGGCCCGGGCATTCCCGCCGATCAGCAGGGCCGCTTGTTCCAGACCTTCGACCGGCTGCAGAACCAGAACAACACCCAGACCAACGGCGTGGGCCTGGGCCTGGCGTTCGTGCACACCGTGGTCACGCGCCACGGCGGGCAGATTGAAGTGACCAGCAGCGCGGGCACGGGCAGCACATTTACGCTGGTGCTGCCCAAACTGCCTGAAGGCCAGGCTGCCGCGATCTAAACGTTGCGTGGCGTTCGGGCCCAGGGCCAGCGAACAGCAGATGGTCGTTCGCACTGAGCCGGTCAAAGGGCGTCTCGATCTCAGGCCTGTGCGCCCGTTCGCCGTCTTGCATTCAGCGCGAACTGTGCTGCACTTGATCGATTCCACATACGAAAAAACCTCAGAGTATTTCTACTCTGAGGTTTCACGTTTGGTGCGGCTGGCAGGAATCGAACCCACGACCCCTTGGTTCGTAGCCAAGTACTCTATCCAGCTGAGCTACAGCCGCTAAGCTTCGTATTCTAGCCGCACTTTAATGGCCCTTTGTGAAAAAACCGGCTTTTTTTGTTCGGCTCACCAAAAGCCCGGCTTTTTGGCCCATTTGCCCAGACGGTGCTCCGACGCGTCGAGCAACTCCGTGCGCTGGGCCGCGAGCCAGCCCAGCGCAAACCAGGCTTCGGGCTGGGCAGGCAGCAACTGGGCGAAGGCCTGCTCGGCCACCACCAGATCGTTGTACTCGCCCAGCGCGTCCTGCGCGGGCTTGAGGCGCTGCAGATAGGCCTGGACTTTCTTCGCGCGAAACAGCGAGGCCGCGAACTCGATGGCATAGCGCAGGCGCTTGAGCCGACGACGCGCGCGGTGGCGCTGTTCGTCCGCGAAATCGGCATAGGACTTGGCATCCTTGGCCAACTGGCTGTGCAGATGATCGAGCTTGGCCGCGGCCAGCGCGCGCAAGCCGCCCACGGGCAGCGGCGCATCGGTCTGCTGCTCTGCACCGTTGGCAAACACGATCAGCGCCAGCCACAGATGGGTGGTCGCGGGTGCGCGCAGCACGTCGTCGATGGCCTTGCCTTGCGCTTCGGCCGGCAGTTCGGCCAGCGGCGCGCCGGCCGCGCGCAGCGCGGGCAGCAGATCGGCTTCGAGCGCATCGCGGTCACGCACGCCCCCCAGCTGGCCGAACAGCGTGGCCAGCGCGGACTCCCAATCGGCATCGACCGCGGGCGACCAGTCGCCATAGATGCGCAGCGCCGTGCGCAGCCGGCGCAGCGCCACGCGGGTCTGGTGCACATGCTCGGGCTGTGCAACGCCACCCGCCACTTCGGCGGCATTCGGCAACAGATGGGCCAGGCAGGCGCCGACCATCTGGCGCAAGGCGGCGTCAGGCGAGTACGGCTCCTTGAGCACCATTTCCTGCGCATACATCGGCGCCACCGCCAATGCGTGCCGCGCAAGCTGCTGACCGCGCTCGGCCTTGCTGATCACATCGACCCACAGACCATGGCGCTCGACCCAGCGCGCAGCGAGCGCGACCAGCGCGTCCACGGAACCGCTCTTCAGTTCGAATTCAATCTCGTGCAGCTCGCGGCGATCACCATCGGCGCGAATCTCGCCCACGTCGAGCGCGACTTCAGCCTGCACGCCCGTGCTGCGCAGCACGCGCAAGGTGCGCTGCACATCGGTCGCGTAATAGACCTGCAGGCGTGCGGCCTGGTCGCCCAATGCGGCGGCAAGCTGGTCGCCCGCGGCCGTGCCGGCATGCAAGGCGACATCCAGCGCCGGTTCACCGCTGTCTGCGGCGCGCGGCACTTCGTGTTCCAGCCGTGTCCAGCGGTTCTCGCCCGGGCACTTGAGCGTCTGCACCCAGGCATCGCCTTCCTGGCGCAGACGCAGCGAGACATGGGCTTTCGCCAGCCGCTGATCGGGCGTGTCGAAGTACTGCGCCTGCAGGCGCAGCGTCTTCACATTGGCCTTGGCCTTGCCCTTGGTCTGGGTCAGCGCGCGCAGCAGGGCCTGGCGCTTGGCTGCCGGCACCTGGAATTTCAGTTCGATTTCGTTCATGACTCCGCACCTTTTCACACGGGCTCGCCCCTCCCGCAGGCGGCTAGCAGCCCTTTTACATCGTTTGACTATATAGGGTAGTGACGCACTTTTCGTGCGCAAGCAGCAACAGGCAACCGACAGATCCAGATCCAGGCCATCGCTTGTCAGTGCAACGACCAGGCGACCAGGGATTAACCACAACCCTCATCTTCATCCAAAATTATCCACATCAATTTTATTGACGTAGCAGATCATATCCAAAAGTTATTTATTTTGAGCAACTACCCTACAGACTATTTTATATCCACGACCAAAAATGATGTCCAAGGCCAAAGAGTGCAAGCGACAGCAGACCACGATTTATTCGCCGCGCTTCCTCCCACCGCCCCAAAGGAGGAAATGAATCATGCGCACACTTTCTTTCATTGAAATTGGACAAGTCCATGGTGCCGGGCCGAATGACTCGGATCTTCGCGACGCGGTCGCGAATTCCAGTCGAACCTACGACCTTCCAGGCAGAGCGACATTGACAACCACACTGGAAAAGAACCACTCAACTACGTTTGAGTTGGAAGTTTACGACCGTAAAGTCAGAGCAAACTCTGGTGAGGAACTTGTCAAATTTACCGCTCGAGCCGGCGCAAGTATGTTGGCTGGAGCTTTCACTGGTCCTGTAGGAGGATTTATCGCCGGTCAAGTGGCAAGCTACGGTGTTGGCCGGTTGATGGACAAAGAATAATACATAAAACCCTAATAAATCAATGCCCATTCATCTGCGTCAAGAACAGTGAAGAGCATTGATTATCAAAAAAACCTTGCGGTATAAATTTATGAAAAAATATACACCAAGAATAATCTTCTATGCAGCCACGCCATTACTTGCTTTAGCGTCAATACCATTTTACCCTAATACAATCACGGCCCCACTTATTTCAACCTGGTTCGGCTTCTTGATGATGACACTTTATTTTATTGATGACCCAATAGATATTGATCGAATGTGGATCATTCGCATATTCAAATCGCCGCCAAAACATATTTTTTCTGGAATTATTTTCATTGGACTGATTGGATTAATAGTTGCAGCCATCAGCAAAACTTCTGCGTTGTCATATATTTTCATGACATTTATTTTTATAGCCTTTGAGTTAATTTTTCGGAAATATGAACAGCAGTTTATCTCTCATCGAAACGATAAAAACTGAAGCCTGCCTAGCGAGATCCTCAATGACTTATCACGTCCATCATCCAGGATGCCAATTTGCTATTTCGACCCGAAGCTATTGAAAACGCCAGCGCTTCCTGGATCGCAGGCGTGCGGGCATCAAATGCTCTGCCCACCTGGTCCGGAGTTGCCATTGCAGTGACGCTGGCCGCATCGCTGGTGGGCTACGGTGCGATCGGCTCCTATGCGCGCAAGGCACGGGTCGGCGGAATGCTGGTTCCGCAAGGCGGAGAGCTGCATGTGGCAGCGCCATCCTTGGGGCGAATCACCAATATCCGCATTCGCGAAGGCATGGAAGTGCGCGCTGGCGAAGTGCTAATGGTTCTTGACACCGACCGGACGATCGAATCCGGGGAAGGCACGCGAGGGGTGACCAGCATCATTGGGGAACAGATAGAAAACCGCCGCCAGACGCTTTCCGCCCAGCAGCATGCGCTGCAAAACAATGCACGCATGCAGCAACAGGCCATAGCATCCAGGCTGCGCAGCCTGGAACTGGAAATCCAGAAATTCGAAGACGAGGTCATTCTCCAGCAGCAACGGCGCGGCATGGCGGCGCTCACGCTGAATCAGTATGAGAAGCTTGCCGCAGACCATTTTGTTTCCAGTTCGCAGGTCCGGCTCTACCAGGAGGCGCTGATCGATCAGGACGCCCGCCTCCGGTCCCTTGAGCGCAGCAGGGTCAGTGCGCGCAAGGATCGCGACGCCAGCGTGATGGAGCAGCGACAAGTAGAAACCCAATTGGCCACAGACAGCGCGGTCATCGCGCGTGATATGGCGAACCTGGATCAGGAAGATACCGAAAACCGCCTGCGAAGATACGTGGCGATCACGGCCGCCCACTCAGGCACGGTCTCAGCCCTTGCGGTGCGCCCTGGGCAAAGCGTTGCGGCAGGGCAAAGCCTCGCGACGATCCAGCCTGCCGCCACCTCGCTGGAAGCCCAGCTCTATGCACCCAGCCGCACCGTGGGCTTCGTGAAAAAGGGGCAGCCCGTGCTGGTGCGGTTTGCCGCCTTTCCGTACCAAAAGTTCGGCGTGCACCATGGCGAGGTTTGCGCGATCAGCGGCAGCACATTCACGCAAAATGAATTGCCTACATCGCTGCAACCCCTGTTCAGTCAGCAAACCCCACCCGAAGCGCTGTACAGGATCTCTGTCTGCCTGCATGCGCAGGCGATGACAGCTTTCGGCCAGACGCACGCGCTGCGTCCCGGCATGCTGATCGAAGCGGACATCGTTCAGGAACGACGAAGCATCTTCGAGTGGCTGTTCGAGCCACTCTATGCGTTCGCACGGCGCGCATGAGCCGCCTGTACCCTATCCTCCAGGCCGAGGCCGGCGAATGCGGCCTGGCATGCCTTGCGATGATCTGCAATGCCTTCGGCTCCCGGGTCGATATCAGCGATCTGCGTAGACGCCTGTCGATCTCGCCCAAGGGAAGCACGCTCGCCACGCTGATCCGACACGCCGAATCGCTAGGACTTTCGGGGCGTCCGCTCAGGCTCGAACTGGATGAGCTCTCACGGCTGCGAATGCCTTGCATTCTTCACTGGGACATGAACCATTTCGTGGTTCTGCAAAGCGTGGCGCGGCGAGGCGTACGGATCCTTGACCCGGCTGTCGGTGCCCGCAAGCTGCCCATCGAAGCGGTGTCCCGTCACTTCACCGGCGTGGCGCTGGAATTCACGCCGACACCTGACTTCCATGCCATCAAGGAGCAACGCCGAGTACCGCTGCGCGACCTGATACGGCACACCCGCGCGTTGCGCATGGCGTTGGTACAAGTCTTCTTTCTGGCGGTAGCCCTTGAGGTTTTCGCGCTGGCCGCGCCCTTCTTCAACCAGCTGCTCATTGACGAGGTGTTGGTCACGTCGGATCGTGAATTCCTGTACCTGCTCGCAACGGGCTTTGGTCTGCTGCTGCTAGTGCAAACCGCCATCGAGGTGCTGCGTTCCTGGGTCATCGTGCGCATCTCCGCCGACGTGCGTCTGCAGTGGCTCAACGGCCTGTTCACCCACCTTATCCGACTCCCTGCGCCTTTTTTCGAGCGGCGCCACTTGGGGGATATCACCAGCCGCTTCGGCTCCATCGTGACCATCCAGCACACGCTGACCACGGGCATAGTCACAGGCATTCTTGACGGACTGATGGCGGTGATGTCGCTGGCCATCATGATTGCATACAGTCCGTTGCTGACCTTGAGCGCCGTCACCGCCGTGGCTGCCTATGCCGTGTTGCGCTGGTTGTTCTATGCGCCCTTGCGCGAAGCCAGCGCCGAGCAGCTCGTTCTCGCCGCCAAGGAGAACAGCCACTTCCTGGAAACACTTAGGGCCATCGTGTCAGTAAAGCTATCCGGGCATGAGACTGCGCGCCGCACACGCTGGCAAAAACTGGTGGTCGACGTCATCGACCGCGACGTGAGAACGCAGGTTCTCAGTGTTCTGTTTGCCACCGCGTCGACATTCATTTCGGGCGCTGCCGCGCTGTGGCTGCTCACACTGGGAGCAACACAGGTGATGGACAACCAGTTGAGCGTCGGCATGCTGATGGCCTTCAGCAGCTATGCAGGCATCTTCGGCGCGCGGATCAATCACCTGATCGGCTATGCCGTTGAATTGAAGATGCTAGGACTGCATGGCGAACGCCTCGCGGACATCGCTCTAGAGGAAGCAGAGCCGCGTCCGACGGTTGCCACCGATGTGCAACGCCTTCGGCCCCACATCACCCTGCGCAACCTCAGCTATCGTTACGCGGATGGTGAGCCGTGGATACTGCGCCATCTCGAACTCGATTTCGTCCCCGGCGAATCCGTCGCCATTGTCGGGCCTTCGGGTTGCGGCAAGAGCACGCTGATCAAGCTCCTGCTCGGACTCCTGTCCCCCACCGAAGGCGAAATCCTGATCGATGGGATACCGGTTCAACGGCTGGGGCTGTCGACCTATCAGCAATTGATAGGGGCTGTCATTCAGGAGGACAGCCTGATGGCCGGTTCCATTGCCGAGAACATCAGCTTCTTCCACCCCGAGATCAATCAACGCCGGATGAAACGCTGCGCGCATACGGCGTGCATCCACGAAGAAATTCTTTCCATGCCTATGGGATATCAAACCCTCATCGGAGACATGGGTAGCAGTCTTTCGAGCGGCCAAAAGCAGCGCATTCTGATCGCACGCGCTTTATACAAACAACCGAAATTTCTCATTCTGGACGAAGCCACGAGCCACCTCGATATGCAGAACGAACAACGCATCATCGAGAGGCTGGACCCGCTGCATCTGACCCGCATCTACGTCGCCCACCGCGCGGAAACCATCGCCAGTGCGCAGCGGGTCGTGGCGCTGAACAACGCTCGCTGATTCACTGCTGCATGGGAAAACTGGCCTCACCCCGCCGCAGGCAGCCCGCCAAGCAACTTGTCGAGCGTGATCGGGTAGTCGCGCACGCGCACCCCGGTGGCGTTGTAGATGGCGTTGGCCACGGCCGCGGCCGCGCCGCAGATGCCCAGTTCGCCCACGCCCTTGGCTTTCATCGGCGAGGACGTGGGATCGGTCTCGTCGAGAAAGATCACTTCCTGGTGCGGAATGTCGGCATGCACGGGCACTTCGTAGCCCGCGAGGTCGTGGTTGACGAAGAAGCCCTTGCGCTTGTCCACGGCAAGTTCCTCCATCAGCGCCGCGCCCACGGCCATGGTCATCGCGCCTATCACCTGGCTGCGCGCGGACTTGGGGTTCAGAATGCGGCCGGCAGCGCACACGGCGAGCATGCGGCGCACGCGAATTTCGCCCGTATCCACATCGACGCCGACTTCGACGAAATGCGCGCCGAATGTCGACTGCTGCTGTTTCTTGCCGAGATCGCCGAATTCGATCTTGTCTTCGACTTCGATGCCGTCGGCGCCTGCGGCGCTGGCCAGCGCTTCGGATCGCCCGCCCGCGCTCACCTGGCCGTTGGCGAACTGGGCTTCTCCAGCGGCGAAGCCCAGCTTCTTCGCGACTTCTTCACGCAGCTTCATGCAGGCCGCGTAGACACCCGAGGTCGCGCTGTTTGCGCCCCATTGGCCGCCCGAGCCCGCCGATGCGGGAAACGCCGAGTCGCCCAGGCGCACGAAGACTTTCTCCAGCGGCAGGCCCATCACTTCGGCCGCGGTCTGGGCAATGATGGTGTACGAGCCCGTGCCTATGTCGGTCATGTCGGTCTCCACCGTGACGACGCCGCGGCTGTCGAGGCGCACGCGCGCGCCCGAGGTCATGACAGGACTGTTGCGAAACGCCGCGGCCATGCCCATGCCCACGAGCCAGCGGCCTTCACGCACCTGGCCCGGCTGGGCCTGGCGTTTGCTCCAGCCAAAGCGCTCGGCGCCGGTGCGCATGCATTCGTTGAGGCGGCGCTGCGAGAACGGCCGCTCGGGGTGCTCGGGGTCGACCTGGGTGTCGTTGAGAACGCGCAGTTCGATGGGGTCGATCTGCAGCCGGTGCGCGAGTTCGTCCATCGCGACTTCGAGCGCGCTCATGCCGCTGGCTTCGCCCGGAGCGCGCATTGCATTGCCTTCTGGCAGATCGAGCACGGCCAGGCGCACGCCGCTTTCGCGGTGCGGCGCTGCATAGAGCAGCCGCGTCTGGTCTACGGCCGGCTCGCTGAAACCGCCGGGCAGATTGCCCGAGCAGCTTTCGTGCGACAGCGCCGTGAGCCGGCCTTCGGGCGTCGCCCCCAGACGAATGCGCTGAATGGTCGCGGGCCGGTGCACGGTGTTGTTGGCGATCAGCGGGCGCTGCAGCGCCACCTTCACCGGGCGCTTGACGGCGCGCGCGCCCAGCGCCGCGAGTATGGCGTCGGTGCGCACAAAGAGCTTGCCGCCGAAACCGCCGCCGATGAACGGCGAGACCAGCCGCACATCGGCCTTGGGAATGCCCAGCGTCTTGGCGACATCGCCCACGCCCCAGGCAATCATCTGGTTCGATGTCCAGAGCGTGAGCTGCTTGCCATGCCACGCGGCCATGGACGCGTGCGGCTCCATCATGGCGTGCGACTGATCGGGCGTCGAATAGGTCGCATCAAGCGTCACTGCGGCCTTTGCGTAAGCGCTCGCGAAGTCGCCGACGACGGACAGCGCGGGGTTGTCCTTGGAGCCCGGCGGGCGCGGCGCCGCGCCACGTTCTTCGGCGAGGTCATATTGGCCATCGGCCGCCGCATAGGTGATGCGCACCAGCTGCGCCGCGGCGCGCGCTTCTTCAAACGTGTTGGCGACGACCAGCGCCAGCGCCTGGTGGTAATGCGCGATCTCGGGGCCGCCGAGCAGCGGCGCGGTATTGTTCTTCGCCTTGCCCAGCTTGCCCGCGTTGCGCGCGGTGACCACGGCCAGCACGCCGGGCGCGGCGCGCGCGGCCTTGAGATCCATGGAAGCGATACGGCCCTTGGCGATGCCGGCGCCGACGACCCAGCCATAGGCGGGGTCGGCAACGGCATCGTGGCGTTCGTAGGCATAGGGCGCGCTGCCCGTGGTCTTGAGCTTGCCGTCGACACGGTCGGTGGGCCGGCCGATGTGCTGCAGCTGATCTATGGGATTGGTGGTCGCGGGCGTATCGAATTTCATGTCAGCTCCTCGCTTGCAGCAGGGCCGCGGCGAGCGTGCGCTCGACCAGGGGCAGTTTGAACGCGTTGTCGTGCGTGGGCGCGGCGCCCGCGAGCAGCTGGGCCGTGACGGCTGGCGCGCCTTGCGGCAGCAGGGCTTCGGCCCCCGGCGAGCGCCAGGGCTGGTGGGCGACGCCGCCCAGACCGACACGGCCCGAGCCGTCGGGCTGCAGCACCAGCGCCACCGACACCAGCGCGAACGCATACGAGGCGCGGTCGCGCACCTTGCGGTAGATGTGCTTTCCGCCCAGCGGCCGCGGCAGCGTGACGGCGGTGATGAGTTCGCCGGCTTCGAGCACGGTTTCAAGATGCGGCGTCTGGCCCGGCTGGCGGTAGAAGTCGGCGATGGGAATCACGCGCGCCTGGCCGTCGGGGCGCACGGTTTCAACAGCGGCATCGAGCACGCGCATCGCGACCGCCATGTCGCTGGGATGCGTGGCGATGCAGGCGCTGCTCGCGCCTATCACCGCATGCTGGCGCGTGACGCCGCCGAGCGCGCTGCAGCCGCTGCCGGGCTGGCGCTTGTTGCAGGCCTGGTCGGTGTCGTAGAAATAGGCGCAGCGCGTGCGCTGCAGCAGATTGCCCGCGGTCGTGGCCTTGTTGCGCAGCTGGCCCGAAGCGCCGGCGAGCAGCGCGCGCGACAGCAGCGCGTAGTCGCGGCGCACGCGCGCGTCGGCGGCCAGATCCGTATTGCGCACCAGCGCGCCTATGCGCAGCCCGCCTTCGGGCGTGGCTTCGATGCGGTCGAACGCCAGTGCATTGACATCGACCAGATGCTGGGGCGCCTCGATCTGCAGCTTCATCAGATCGAGCAGATTGGTGCCGCCCGCAATGAATTTCGCGCCGGGCTGGCGCGCGACGGCGGCCGCGGCCGCTGCGGGGGTCTGGGCGCGTTCGTAGGTGAAAGGCTTCATGCGACACCTCCGACTTCGGCCATGGCGTCGACGATGTTCGAGTACGCACCGCAGCGGCACAGATTGCCGCTCATGCGCTCGCGCAATTCTTCCAGCGATAGCAGCGGCTGGGCGCCCAGATCGGCGCTCACGTGGCTGGGAATGCCGTTCTTGATTTCATCGAGCACGGCGACGGCCGAACAGATTTGGCCTGGCGTGCAATAGCCGCATTGGAAACCGTCGTGCTTGATGAAGGCCGCCTGCATGGGGTGCAGCTGCTGGGCCGAGCCCAGGCCTTCGATGGTGGTGACCTGCGCGCCGTCGTGCATGACCGCCAGCGTGAGGCAGGCGTTGATGCGCCGCCCGTCGACGATCACCGTGCAAGCGCCGCACTGGCCGTGGTCGCAGCCTTTCTTGCTGCCGGTGAGGTGCAGGTGCTCGCGCAGCGCGTCGAGCAGCGTGGTGCGCGTGTCGAGTTCGAGCTGGCGCGCCTGGCCGTTCACATTCAACGACACGGCCATGCGCGGCGTGGCGCGGGTGGCGGCAGCGGGCGCGGGCGCCGACTGCGGCGCTGCCGCCGCCTTGGCCCCGGCGGCAGTGGCGGCGCAGGCGATCAGCGCATCGCGACGCTTGATGGCAGGCATTTCAAGGCGATTCATCGCGGTTCCTTTTTTTCGTGGGAACCTGCATTACCCGTGCTCGGCGCGGTCCAGTCAACCTCTATGGCCGCGCAGTACGGCACAAGGCGGCACCGGCCTACAACGCAGCGGCTGAGCGCGACGCGCTAGGCCTGTGGCGCGGGCCTGCCCGGCAATTTGCGCTGCGGCGTCGTCGGCGCATTGGCCAGCATGGCCGCGCTGCGCGCCTGCGCCGCCTGGATCATGGGCGAAATGAGCTGGGTCTCGGGCATGTTGTGCCAGTACTTGCGCGGCATTTCCTTGCGCATGGCCGCGATCTTGAGCCGCGCGGGATTGAAGATATGCGTGTAATAGGTGAGCCACAGGCCTTCGCCGGCGTCGGGGTCGGGTGCGTCGTCGGCGCATGCGCCCGGCCCCCAGCTGAGCACGCCGGGCCGCCCGGCGAGCGGCTGCTGCGCAAAGCCTGGCTGCACGCCCTGATCGGCGAGCGCCGCGATGTCGGGCGCCTGCGGCCACCAGCGCAGGCTGCACTGCGGCGTGAGAATCGCCCAGCGCATGTTGGCGAAACGCTTGACGAAGAACGGCGCCGCGGCCTGCACGATATGGTGCTCGGGCTCGAACCAGGCGACATACAGCGGGCCGCTGCCGTCGCGCGGGTCATCGGCCAGCGCCACGGGGCGAAAGCGCACGAACGCATGGGTCTTGTGCACTTCACGCCGCACGGCCTTGATCCAGTGCTGCATCTGCACGCTGTCGGCGTCGAGCAGATCGTGGCGCAGGCCGGGCGTGAGCTGCATGCGCCACAGCAGCCGGTACAGCAGCGCAAAGCGCGACGGCGCGCGGTGCAGCAGGCATTGCTCGGCCTCGGCGAGCCAGGAGCGCGGCACGGTCAGCGCGCGCTCGGGCGCCGTGGGCAATTCAGCGAGTTGCGTCGCGCGCGGCGGCGGCGCGAACAGGTCGGGAGTCTGCGCCTGCGCGTCTTCGGTGTGCCAGATCACGTCTTCAGGCGGCACCTGCTGGGCCCACAGCCAACGCGCGAGACCGCGCCAGTGCGCGAAGTCAGTGCCGTCGCGTTCAAGAATGAAAGTGTGCGTGGCCATGGGGTGTCAGAACAGGCTCGCCTGCACGGGTTGGGGCGCCATCGGCTGCACCAGCCGGGCCGCGAGCAGCGGGTCGTCGAGGCTGCGCCCCGGGCTCCAGCCCTGGCATTCGACGAACGGCAGCACCTTGGACTGGGGCACGCGCAGGCGCTCGATATCGGCGCTGCGCAGTTGGCGAAAGCGGCGCACGGCCAGCAGCTTGTCGACGCTGCCCACGCCCAGGCCCGGTACGCGCAGCAGCATTTCGCGCGGCGCGGTGTTGAGGTTCACGGGAAACTGCTCGCGGTGGGCCAGCGCCCAGGCCAGCTTGGGGTCGTGCTCCACCGACAGCATGCGCTTGCCCTGGGCTCCGGGCGGAACGATTTCGTGCGCTTCGAAGCCATAGAAGCGCATCAGCCAGTCGGCCTGGTACAGGCGGTGCTCGCGCACCAGCGGCGGCGCGATCAGCGGCAGATCGGCGGTCGCATCGGGAATGGGGCTGAACGCCGAGTAGTAGACGCGGCGCAGGCCATAGCCGGTGTAAAGCCTGGAGCTGGTGACGATGATGTCGCCGTCGTCGGCGCCATCGGCACCGACGATCATCTGCGTGCTCTGACCGCCGGGCGCGAAGGCCTTGGGCGCGGTCGGGCGCGTGCGGCGCGACTGGGGCATGGAGACGATGGCGCGGCTGGCGGCGTCCTTGCGCTCGGCCTTGGAGGTGGCGATATGGTCGTGCAGACGGCCCATCGCCTGGTGGATGGTCGCGCTGTCTTTCTCGGGCGCCAGTTGCGCCAGGCCCTGGACCGTGGGCAGCTCGATGTTGATGCTCAGCCGGTCGGCGTACAGGCCGGCCTGGGCCAGCAGTTCGGCGTCGGCGTCGGGAATGGTCTTGAGGTGGATATAGCCCTTGAAACCATGATCGAGCCGCAGCGAGCGCGCCACGCCCACCAGTTGCTCCATGGTGTAGGTGGGGCTGCGGATGATGCCGCTCGACAGGAACAGGCCTTCGATGCAGTTGCGCCGGTAGAAGTCGAGCGTGAGGTTGACGACTTCGGCGACCGAGAAGCGCGCACGTGGAATGTTGGAGCTGACGCGGTTGATGCAGTATTTGCAGTCGTAGACGCAGAAGTTGGTCAGCAGGATCTTGAGCAGCGAAATGCAGCGGCCGTCGGGCGTATAGCTGTGGCAGATGCCCGCGCCTTCGGTAGACCCCATGCCGCCGCCCACGGCATTGCGCTTGGCGCTGCCGCTCGAAGAGCAGGACGCGTCGTATTTGGCGGCATCGGCCAGAATGGCGAGTTTGGTTTGCAGTTCCACTGTACAAATATACAGCTGCAAACAACGCAATGCAAGACGCGCCCTCTATCCGCGCAAGGGCTTAGAGAGAATGCACTTCCAGCACCAGCGTCTGCCCCGCGACGTTGAGCCCTTCACGCGCCGCGGCCGCGATCAGGCCCGCGTGCAGCTGCGCGTCTTCGAGCATCACGCTTTGCCCGCTGCGCCGGCAGATGAGGCGCACGCCCTGGGTGTCCGCATCGGTGGGCGGCAAGCGGTAATGCACCTTGCCGGTGTCGTCCATCTCGCGCAGCAACATGCCGACGGCATAAAGCTTTTGCGCGATACGGTAGACCGTGCTCAGGCTGGTGCGCATGCCGCGGCGGCGCATTTCGCGAAAGATTTCTTCGCTGTTGAGGCGCCGCGGGTCCTGGGCGGCCATTACCTGCAGCACGCCTATGCGTGCGGAAGTAGGCGTCAACCCTGCGGCGCGCAGGCTTTGCAATATGGTCATGCTGACGGTACTCATGGTGTCAGGCCTTCAAGAGGCAGTGAATTTTCGGCCAGCGTCGCGGCGGCCGTTCGCGACCAGCCGCCGCCCAGCGCCTTGTAGAGCGCGACCGACGCCTGCAGGCCCAGCGCCTGCAGCTGCACGGCAGCGTCCTGCGCCGCGTACAAGGTACGCTGCGCGTCGAGCAGCGTCAGCAGGCTGTCGGCGCCCGCGCGGTAGCGGCGCTCGGCCAGCGTCAGCGCGCGCTGCGCCTGGGCCAGTTCCTCGGCCTGGGCCGCCGACTGCGCGGCCACGCCGGCGACGGCATTGAGCGCGACTTCGGTGTCGGTGAAGGCCGCGACGATGGCCGCGCGGTAGCCGGCCAGCAATTCCTCGCGCTGGGCCTGGGCGAAGTCGCGCCCGGCCGCGAGCCGGCCCGCATCGAAGATGGGCGCGGCCAGGCCGGCGGCCAGCGAATACAGCGGATTGTCGAAAACCCGGCGCAGCTGGTCGCCGCCGGTGGCGATGCCGCCCGTCAGCGTGAGGCGCGGCAGCAGCGCGGCGCGCGCGGCCAGCAGATTCGCATCGGCCGCGGCGAGCTGCGCTTCGGCGCGCGCGATATCGGGGCGGCGCGTGAGCAGTTCGGCGGGCAGGCCCGCGCCCACCGACGGCGCCTGCAGCGCCGCCAGGGTCTGCGTGGCAATCGCCGGCGCGCCGCCCTGCCCCAGCAGCAAGGCGAGTGCGCTGCGCGCATCGCCCGCCTGCTGGCGCAGCGCTTCGACGCCGCGGCGCTGGCCCGCGACCAGGCCGCGCTGCTGCGCGAGTTCCAGCGGCGTGGCCGCGCCGGCGCGCGCGCGCGACTCGATCAGCGCCAGCAGCCGTTGCGCGCTTTGCAGGTTGCTCTCGCCGATCACGATGCGTTCGCGCAGGGCCACTGCCTGCAGCCACGTGGTGGCCACGCCCGCGGTCACGCTCAGCTGCAACGTGTCGCGGTCGAACGCAGAAGCCTGCAGCGCTGCCAGCGCGCTGTCGCGGCCCGCGCGGTTGCGGCCCCAGAAATCGATCTCATAGCTGGCGTTCAGACCCGCGCCGAAAAGGCTGCCGTCGACACTGGCGTTGCCGCCCAGGCGCTGCTGGCGGCTAGCGTTCAGGCTGGCATTGACTTCAGGCAGCAGTGCCGCGCCCGCGCTGCGCGCCGCGGCGCTGGCCTGGCGCACGCGCGCCGTGGCGGCGGCGACATCGAGGCTTTGCGCCTGCGCCTGGCCCACCAGCGCATCGAGTTCGGCGCTGCCGAAGCTGCGCCACCAATCGGCGGTGATGGCCGTGATGGCGGCCGAGGCCGCGGAGTCCGCCTTGCCCGGCCACTGCGCGGGCAAGGCCTGGGCCGCTGCATCCGCGGTGGGCGGCAGCGGTGCGGCGCATCCCGCCAGCACCAGGGCCATGACCAGGACACTCATCTTGCTGTTCAGTCTCACGTTCATCCTCATTTCCCCGCCAGTGCAACCACTGGATCGAGCCGCGCCGCCGTCCTGGCCGGCATGAAGCCAAACAGCAGGCCGGTCGCGACCGCGCAGCCAAAGGCGCCGGCCATGGCCGTTGCCGAAAACACCACGGGCACGTCGGCGACGATCAGCCCCGCGCCTATGGCCAGCCCGGCGAGCACGCCCGCCGTGCCGCCGACCAGCGTGACCAGCACCGCCTCGGTCAGGAACTGGCGCAGGATGTCGCGCTGGCGCGCTCCGGTCGCCATGCGTATGCCGATTTCGCGCGTGCGCTCGCGCACCGTCATCAGCATCACGTTCATCACGCCAATGCCGCCCACGACCAGCGACACCGCGGCGATCAGGCCCAGCATGATGGTCATGCTCTGGCGCGTCGCGGCCTCGGCCTGCAGGCGCGCCGCGGCGTTGCTGATGCCGAAGTCTTCGCGCCCGCCATGGCGCGTGAGCAGCACCTTGCGCATCGCCGCCTCGGCTTCGAACACCTGGCCCGAAGACGCCACATCGATCACCACATAGTCGGGCTGGGTCTGCGCCTGGTAGACGCGCGCCCGGCCCGATTGGTAGGGAATGAACACCATGTCGTCGTAGTTCTGCGCGGCCGATTCGGCGCCGCGCTCGGCCATCACGCCGATGACGATGAACGGCGAGGTGCCGATCAGCAGTTGCTCGCCCAGCGGGTTGGGCGTGTCGGGAAAGAAATGCTGCTTGGCCTTGTGGCCCAGCACCACCAGCGGCGCGAGTTCGCGGTCTTCGGCGGCGGTGTAGTAACGCCCCTGCGCCACGCGCCAATGGTGTACCGCGGGCATGCGTTCGCTGGCCGCGAACACATAGATTTGGCGGTCCACATTGCCGCGGCGCACGGTGATCGGGTCGCCGATCACGGGCATCACGGTGCCTATCTGCGGCAGCGCGGCGATCGCGTCCAGGTCCTCCGGCGTGAGCTGGCCGGCCGGGCCGCCCGTGGGCGGCGCCTTGCTGCCCATGTACATGATGGTCGTGCCCAGCGTGCCCATCTGGGCGACGATCTTCTGGCGCGCGCCTTCGCCTATCGCCAGCATGACGATCACCGAC
>NZ_JAHCDD010000105.1 GCF_018413525.1 Acidovorax sp. CCYZU-2555 | reverse complement strand
CGTCGAGCACGATGCGCCCGCGGCTGGGATCGACCAGCCGCAGCAGCGTGCGCGACAGCGTCGACTTGCCGCAGCCCGACTCGCCGACCAGGCCCAGCGTCTCGCCCGGCGCGATGTCGAAGGACACGCCGTCGACCGCGCGCACCACGCCGCCCTGGCGCGTCGCGTATTCGGTGTGCAGGTCCTGCACCGACAGCAGCGGCGCGGCCGCGGCCGTGGCGTCCTTCTTCACCGGCACCGTGGTCGGCAAATGCAGCGTGAAATTGCGCGCCTGCGTCGCGGCATCGACGCGCACGCGGATCTCGGGCAGGCGTTCGGCCGTGTAGTGCAGCGAGCGGCCGCCATGCAGCGAAGCGCCGAGCAAACCGCGCGTATAGGCATGTGCGGGCCGCGCAAAGAGCTCGGCCGTCGCGGCCTCCTCGACCTTTTCGCCCGCATACATCACCGCCACGCGATCGGCCCATTGCGCGACCAGGCCCAGGTCGTGGGTGATCAGCAGCAAGGCCATGTCGAACTCGCGGCGCAGGCCGTCGAGCAGTTCCAGAATCTGCGCCTGCACCGTCACGTCGAGCGCGGTCGTGGGCTCGTCGGCGACCAGCAGGCGCGGCCGGCAGGCCATCGCCATGGCGATCATCACGCGCTGGCGCTGACCGCCCGAAAGGTGGTGCGGGAAGTCGTCGAGACGGCGCTGGGGCTCGGGAATGCGCACCAGATCAAGCAGCTCGACGGCGCGCTTGCGCGCCGCGGCCGCCGTCAGATTCTCGTGCTGGCGCAGCGTCTCGATGATCTGCGCGCCTATGGTGTGCACGGGGTTGAGCGAAGTCATGGGCTCCTGGAAGACCATGGAGATATCGCGCCCGCGCAGCGCGCGCAGTTCGGCCGGCGGCATGGCGACGATGTCGCGGCCGTCGAACATGATGTTGCCCTTGAGCGTCGCGCCCGGCGCGAGCAATCGCAAGATGGCCAGCGCGGTGGTCGACTTGCCGCAGCCCGACTCGCCGACCAGCGCCAGCGTTTCGCCGCGCTGGATTTTCAGGTCCAGCCCGCGCACCGCCTGTATGGGTCCGCGCGAGCCGCGGAACTGGATGTCGAGGCCGCGGATATCGAGCAGCGGGGCGGAAGGTGTTATCAGTTCTAGAGTCATTTCAACGGCCTCGCAGGCGAGGATTGAGGGCGTCGTTCAGGCCCTCGCCCACCAGATTCAATGCCAGCACGGTCAGCACGATGGCCGCGCCCGGCAACGCGCACAGGTACCACGAGGTGCGCAGCAGTTCGCGGCCTTCGCCAATCATGCTGCCCCAGCTCACGGTGTTGGGGTCGCCCATGCCCAGAAAGGACAGCGCCGACTCGATCAGGATGGCGCTGGCCACGAGCACCGAGGTGGTCACGATGACCGGCGGCAGCGCGTTGGGCAGCATCTCCTGCAGCATGATGCGCAGGTGGCCGAAGCCCTGGCTGCGCGCGGCGAGCACGAATTCCATTTCGCGCAGCGTGCGGAATTCGGCGCGCACCAGACGCGCGATCACGGGCCACGACGCCAGGCCAATGGCCAGCACGATCACCGTCACCGAAGGCTGGCCTATGGCCACGACCACGATCACGAAAAGAAACGACGGCATGGTCTGGAACAGCTCGGTGATGCGCACCAGCACATCGTCGACAAAGCCGCCGAAGTAGCCCGCAGTCGCGCCGACGACGATGCCAATGCACAGGCTCAGCACCGCGGCGACCACGCCCACCGACAGCGACATGCGCGCGCCGTGGGCTATGCCGGCGAGCACGTCGCGGCCCATGGAATCGCTGCCCAGAGGAAACGCCGGGTCCTGGCCAGGCCACAGCAGCGGCGTCGCCACCATGTCGAGCGGGTCGCCGGGGAAAAGCCAGGGCGCGGCCAGCGCCATGACGAGAACGAACAGCAGAAACACCACGCCGCCGACGGCGGCGGCATTGCGCACGAAGACCTGCAGCGCGGCATTGCCGCTGGCGCCTGCGGCCGTTCGGTGGCGCAGCCGGCGCCACCAGGCGGGCAGCACGGGGCGCGTGCCCGTTGCGGGATAGGGAGTGGACATGGAGCGGAACCTGATGAGAAAACGGGGGGAAGGCTCAGCGCAGCTGAATGCGCGGGTCCAGCCAGGCATGCAGCAGATCGACCAGCATGTTGGCCAGGATGACCAGCAGCGACGACAGCAGCAGAATGCCCAGCAGCACGGTGTAGTCGCGCGCCATCACCGACTCGAACGCCAGCCGGCCCAGGCCGGGCCAGCTGAACACGGTCTCGACGACCACCGCGCCGCCCAGCAGCGTGCCGAAGTGCATTCCCGCGACCGTGGTGACGGGAATCAGCGCATTGCGCAGCACATGTGCAAAGCTCACGCGCAGCGGGTGCAGGCCCTTGGCCTGGGCGGTGCGCACGAAGTCCTGGCGGCTGACTTCAAGCATGGAGGCGCGCGTGAGCCGCGAGAAGATGGCGATATAGAAACCCGACATCGCCAGCGCGGGCAGCACCAGATGGCGCAGCCGGTCGACCACGCTGTCCCAGCCCGTCAGGTTGGCGCCTATGCTGGCGCTGCCGCCCGTGGGCAGCCAGCCCAGGTGCACGGAAAACAGCACCACGGTCATCAGGCCCAGCCAGAAGCTGGGCGTCGAATACAGCAGCAGCGCGAACACCGACAGCACGCGGTCCGACCAGCGGCCCACGCGGCTGGCCATGATGCTGCCCAGCAGCACGCCCACGACCAGCGCCGTGCCCAGCGCGGCCAGCATCAGCAGCAAGGTGTTGGGCAGGCGCGAGCCGATCAGCTCGGTGACCGGCATGTTGTAGCGCGGCGAAGTGCCCAGGCTGAAATGCGCGAGGTTGTTGAGATAGGCGCCCAGCTGCTGCATCACCGGCAGATCGAGGCCGAAGTGGCTGCGCATCTGCGCCATGGTCTCCAGCGTGGCCGAGCCCGACTCGGCGGCGATCACATCGGCGGCGTCGCCGGGAACGAGTTGCAGCAGGCAGAAGTTGAGAATGACCACGCCGATCACGGTGGGCACGGCCTGCCACAAGGTACGCCGCAGAACCCGGCCGGCTTTGAGAAGATTCATGAAAATTGGAGCAGTGGAGAACAGCGAAAACAGATGCGCCCACCAGCATAGAAGCACGCCCCCGGCGCGCACAACGAACGAAAACGAGTAAGCAAAATCGGTTTTCCGTCGCGCCTCACCGGCCGCGCTGCCCGGCACGATCATCGCTAGCATTCAGGCCATGCAACGTTTCACTATTTCCCTGCAGGACAGCCTGGCCCAGGAATTCGACGCCTTCATGGCGCGCACCGGCCACAGCAACCGCTCCGAGGCCATACGCGATCTGCTGCTCACGCACCTCGCACAGCAGCGCGAAGCCACGCAGGCCATGGGCCCCTGCGTCGCCAATCTGTCCTATGTCTACGACCACCACGAACGCGAACTCGCCGAGCGCCTGGCGCGGCTGCAGCATGCCCACCACGATCTGACGATAGCCACGACCCATGTGCACCTGGACCATTCCCGGTGCCTGGAGACCGTGATGCTCAAGGGCCCGGCCGAGCAGGTGCGGCAGTTCGCCAACCAATTGATGGCCGAGCGCGGCGTACACCATGGGCAGCTCAACGTGGTCATGGGCCAGATCGGGGCAGACACGCACCACCATCATCACGACTGACACCGCAGTCGCACCACAAGAGTGCGCAAACGGATCAGGCCAGCTGGTATGAAGTTTGCTGAAAACTTCATACATGCTGCCCTTCCCTACACCCATCCCATCTCGCCCCCGTCCACCGGCCACGCGCCTGCTGGCGACTGTTTCGCTGGCCCTGGGCCTGCCTCTGGCCGCCGCCGCGCAGGAAAGCGTGCTCGCGCCCATCACCGTCAAGGGCCAGGCGCTGCAGGCCAGCCGCGCGGCCTACTCGGTGCCCACGTTGGGCCGCGCCGAAATCAAGGAGGCCTCTGTCTCCGAAGTCGAAGCGCTGTGGCGCCAGGTGCCGGGAATGCATGTCAACGATTACCAGCTCGGCGGCGTCGCCAACAGCGTGGTGCTGCGCGGGTTTTCGGGCGGCGGCCATGGCGGCGACGTCGCCGCGACGCTCGACGGCATTTCGCTCAACGAGGCGATGTCGCACGCCGATGGCTATTTCGATCTCAACGTGGTCGTGCCGCTGGAGCTGGAAGAAGTCGCGGTGCACCAGGGCCCGGTCTCGGTGCTGCAGGGCAACTTCAATCGCGCGGGCCTGATCGAGCTGCGCACGCGCCGCAGCGGCGAATACCGCGAAGTCGCGCTGCAGGCCGGCAGCCACGGCACGCTCGACGCCCAGGCCGCGCTGGGACTGCGCCTGGACGATGCGAGCCAGCTGTTCATCGCCGCCCAGCACGCGCGCAGCGACGGCGCGCGGCCCGACGCCGGCAACGAGCGCAGCACACTAAGCGCGCGCTGGCAGCGCCAGATTGATGCACGCTGGAGCGTCGCGCTGTCGGGGCGCATCCATGCGGCCCAGGGCGATTCGCCCAGCTATCTCACGCTGTCGCAATGGCAGGCGGACCCGCAGGGCAAGGACGCGCGCGTGCAGGGCGATGGCGCGCAAAAGCATTTGCGCACGCTGCGCCTGGACGTGAACTACGATCTGGGCGAAGACACGCGCCTGCTCGCCTATGCCTACGGCACTTCGCAGGATTTCGTGCGCTGGTTCACGCGCCCCAAGGGCGGCAACTGGGTGCAGCGCGAGGAGCGCTATGACCGCAGCGTCGCCGGCACCGGCCTGAACCTGAGCGGCGCGACGCGTTCGGCGCAATGGACGCTGGGCCTGGAAGCCCTGCGCGAATCCACCGACTATGGCTATTGGGATGATCTGCAAAACCGCCGGCGTTCCGCGCCCGCGATCAACGACCGCCAGGCGACGCTGAACAATGTCGCGGCCTTCGCCCAGGTCGACTGGAAGCTCCACCCCCTGTTCATGCCCAGCCTTGGCCTGCGCCATGACCGCTTCACGGGCGACTGCGAACGGCTGGGCGCCGAAACCGGCAGCGAACCCTGCGCGCGCATGCAGCGCGTGGCGCACACCAGCCCCAAGCTGGGTTTCAGTTCACGCGTGAGCGAGCCGCTGACGCTGCGCGCGAGCTGGACCGAAGGCTTTGCGCTGCCCAGCAACTTCGCGAAGTACGCGCTGGGCGCGGCCCAGCTCGATCCGAATGTGTTCCGCCAGACCGAAGTGGGACTGCAGTGGCGCGCGCACCGCGCGCTGTGGCTGGACCTGGCGCTGTACCGCATGGCGTCGAGCCAGGAAATCCGCAATCCCGCGCCCGGTGTCTACGAAAACTTCGGCGAAACCTTGCGCAAGGGCGCAGAGCTGCAGGCGGTCTGGACGCCCGCCAAGGCCGTGGAACTGCGCTGGAACTACGGCCGCGCGCAGTCGCGCGTCACGCAGAACGCCAATGCCGCGCTCGTGGGCCGCCAGGTCGCGGCCGTGCCGCGCTACACCAGCACGCTGCAGGCGCGCTGGCAGATGAACGCGGACTGGACCCTGCAGGGCGCGCTGCGCCATGTGGGCCGCATGGCCGTCGATGCGGCCAACACCACGTTCAGCCCCGCCTACCACGTGACCGATCTGGGCCTGCAATACCGCCTGCCCGCGGCGCTGGGCCTCGCGGACGCAACGCTGAGCCTGATGGTGCGCAACCTGGGCGACAAATCCTATGCCTCGAGCATGTCCGTGATAGGCGGCGAACGCCTGGTCGCGCCCGGCGCCGCGCGCACCGTGCTGCTCGGTCTGAATTTCTCTCTATGAACAACAACACCATGCCCACCTTGCAATCCCTGGCGCGCATCGCGCTGTGCAGCGCCGCCGTTCTCGCGGGCGCGGCCCAGGCCCACAACGTCTGGCTGGAGCCCGATGCGCGCGGCGGCTATCTGATCCAGTTCGGCGGCCATGCGGGCCAGCTCGAAGCCTTTGCGCCCGAGAAGCTGCAAAGCGTGCGCGCTTTCGATAGGCGCGGGCGCTGTGTCGAAGCGCGCGTGGAGCCGGCGCAGCAAGGCTTGCGCGTCGTGCCCTCGCCCGAAGCCGCGCTGATCGCCGTCGAACTCGACAACGGCTTCTTCAGCGGCAGCGCGGGCGGCGCGATGCGCAATGTGCCCATGGACCGCAACCCCGGCGCCACGCGCGGCGTGCACGCGCGCAAGTTCCACAAGACCGTGATCGTCTGGAATGCGCTCACGCAGCGCGATCTGGGCCAGGACTTCGAAGTCACGCCGCTGCAGGGCCGCGCGCCACACGCGGGCGAGACGCTGGAACTGCAGGTGCAGCTGCTGGGCCGACCGCTGGCCGGCGCGAGCGTGCGCCTGGGCGAGAACGGCCCCCAGGCGATGACCGACGCCAAGGGCCACGCAAGAATCCAGACCACGCGCGGCACCAACCATGTGCAGGTGATCTTTCGCCAGCCGGTGCAAGGCGACGCCAAAGTCACCGAACGCAGCTACGAAGCCTTGTTCAGTTTCGCCGTGCATTGATTCACAAAATAAAACGATCAATCGATCGATTTATTTCGCTTCACAGATGGGTGGTGCATGGCCAGACTGCAGGCCATGAACACCTCTCCCGCTTTTTCCGCCCCGGCCCATTTCCTTCGCCCCAGCCAATCGCAGGCCGTCGTTGTCGGCGGCGGCACCATGGGCGCCGATGTGGCCGTGGTGCTGGCGCGCGCGGGCTGCCGCACCACGGTGGTCGAGACCGCCACCGAGCGCCATGCGGCGCTGCGCGCCCAGGTCGCGCTGGGCCTGGGCCAGTTGGGCGCCGAAGACCAACTGGGCCGGCTGCAAATTGCCAGCGAACTCGAGGCGCTCGACTGGGCGGGCATCGATCTGGTCATAGAGTGCATTCCCGAACGCCTGGAACTCAAGCAGGCGCTGTTCGCGCGACTTGAAAAGTGCGCGCGCCCCGATGCGCTGCTCGCCAGCAACAGCTCGAGCTTTCCGATTTCGGCCATCGCCCAGGGCCTGGCCACGCGCGAGCGCATGCTGGGCCTGCACTTCTTCATGCCCGCGCACCTGACGCCGCTGGTCGAAGTCGTCTCGGGCGAGCACAGCGCGGCCGAAGCCGCGGACAACCTCTACAGCTTCATGCGCCAGTGCGGCATGGTGCCGGTGCGCGTCAAGAAGGACTTGCCGGGTTTCCTCGCCAACCGGCTGCAGCACGCGCTGGCGCGTGAGGCGTTCGCGCTGATCGACGCCGGCATCGCCACGCCCGAAGACGTGGACGCCGCCGTGCGCTTCGGCTTCGGCTTTCGCTTCCTGGCCGCGGGCCCGGTGCTGCAGCGCGACCATGCGGGCCTCGAAGTGCATTGCGCGGCCGGCGCCACCATGTACCCCTCGCTCGCGGCCAACCATGTGCCCGCGCAATGCCTGTCGGAGCGCGTGGCGCAGGGCAAGTTCGGCATGAAGACCGGCGAAGGCTTCTTCACCTGGACGCCCGAGTCCATGGCCGCCGAAAAGGCGCGCTACCAGAACCTGCTGCTCGCCGGCCTGGGCCTGCTGGCCGCCGAACTGCCGCCCGTACAGGACGCCGCCCAGGCCTGATTGCCATGACCCATCCCCTGGTCGTGACCGTGGCCCCCAAACTAGGCCAACGCCTGGCCGCGGCCGACGAAGTCCGCGCCCTCTTGCGCTGAATCGTCGACATCGCGCGGAATCGCATGGCCGTGCACCAGCAGATAGGCGTCGCGCGACGGCAGCAGATGCGCGCGGCACAGCGTGACCAGCTGCGCGCGCGCGCCCGCCGCTACCGCATCGATCAACGCATGGTGTTCGCTGCGCGAGCGCTCGCGCTGGGCCGGCGAAGTCATGGCGCCGAAACGGATCGCATGGGTGCGGCGTGCATATTCACCGATCGCCTGGACCAGCACCGCGCTGCCGCACAGACCGAAGAAGGCTTCATGAAAAGCCTTGTTGCTGCGGAACACGCCGCGCAGGTCGTTGGCTTGAACAGCGCTGTCGTGCGCCTGCTGCAGATCGCGCAGCGCCTGCACGGCCTGTGCATCCGCGGGCAGCGGCATGCGCCGCGCGGCCTGGGTTTCGAGCAGGATGCGCATTTCGTAGAGTTCCACGACTTCCTGCGCGCTGAAGTGGCGCACCAGCGCGCCGACATTGCGCTTGCGCTCGACCAGGCCCATGCGCTCGAGCAGCGCCAGCGCGTCGCGCACCGCATGGCGCTTGGCCGAAAAGCGCGCGATCAGCTCGTCTTCGATCAGCCGCTGGCAAGGGTGCAGGCTGCCCAGCACGATGTCTTCCTCGAGCGCATGCGCGATATGTTCGGCGACCTCCGCCACCGGGGCCACGGCCCCGGGCTGCGCCTGCTTGTCCATCATCAACACTTATCTCCGTGGCACGCTGCCCTTGTGTTCGACGGCAGCCAGAAAATCGAAATCCGCACCCCGGTCGGCCTGGGTCACGGTCTTCAGGAACAGATGCTGGTAGCCGCGCGCCGCCGTCGGCTCCTGCACCGGGCGGGCCGCGCGACGCGCCTGCAGTTCCTGCTCGGACACCAGCCACTCGATGCTGCGTTCGCGCACCGACAGCCGTATCCGATCGCCATTTTGCACCCAGGCCAGCGGGCCGCCGACGGCGGCTTCGGGCGTGACGTGCAGCACGATGGTGCCGAACGCCGTGCCGCTCATGCGGCCGTCCGAAATGCGCACCATGTCCTTGACGCCCTGGGCCGCAAGCTTCTTGGGAATCGGCAGGTAACCGGCTTCGGGCATGGCCGCGCCCTTGGGGCCTATGTTCTTGAGCACCAGGATGTCGTCGGCGGTCACGTCGAGGTCGGGGTCGTCGATGCGGTTGGCCAGGTCCTGGGCGTTCTCGAACACCACGGCCCGGCCTTCGTGTTCCATCAGCCGCTGGTCAGCCGCCGACTGCTTGATGATCGCGCCTTCGGGCGCGAGATTGCCGTGCAGCACGGCAATGCCGCCTTGCGGGTAGATGGGGTTGTCGCGGCTGCGCACCACATGCTGCGCGAAGCCCGGGCCCGCGGCTTCGAGTTCCTCGCCCAGCGTGCGCCCGGTCACGGTGAGCGCGTCGAGGTGCAGCAGCGGCTTGAGTTCGCGCAACAGCGTGGCCATGCCGCCCGCGGCGTGGAAGTCTTCCATGTAATGGTCGCCCGACGGCTTGAGGTCGAGCAGCACCGGCGTTTCGCGGCTCATCGCATCGAGCGCCTTGAGATCGAGCTCATAGCCCATGCGACCGGCGATCGCCGCGAGGTGGACGATGGCATTGGTCGAGCCGCCCATGGCCAGCAGCACGCGCACCGCGTTCTCGAACGCTTCGGGCGTGAGCACCTTGTCTATGGTCAGGCCGGCACGCGCCATTTCCACGGCCACCGTGCCCGTGCGCTCGGCGACGCGAATGCGGTCCGCGGTCACGGCCGGCGGCGAGGCGCCGCCGGGAACGCTCATGCCCAGCGCTTCGGCAATGCAGGCCATGGTGCTGGCCGTGCCCGCGACCGAGCAGGTGCCCACGCTGGCCACGAGCTGGTTGTTCACGTCGGAGACTTCCTCGGCGTCGATCTCACCCGCGCGGAACTTGCCCCAGTAGCGGCGGCAGTCGGTGCAGGCGCCCACGCGTTCGCTGCGGTGCGAGCCGGTCAGCATCGAGCCGGTGACCAGTTGCACCGCGGGCAGGCCGGCCGAGGCCGCGCCCATCAGCTGCGCCGGAACGGTCTTGTCGCAGCCGCCGATCAGCACCACCGCATCCATGGGCTGGGCGCGCAGCATTTCCTCGGTGTCCATGGACATCAGATTGCGCAGATACATGCTGGTCGGCTGGGAAAAGCTTTCGTGCAGCGAGATCGTCGGAAAGTCCATGGGCAGGCCGCCGGCCATCAGCACGCCGCGTTTCACCGCCTCGAGCAGCTGGGGCATGTTGCCGTGGCAGGGGTTGTAGGCGCTGCCCGTGCTCGCGATGCCGATCACCGGGCGCTCCAGCGCCTGCTCGGTATAGCCCGCGCCCTTGATGAAGGCCTTGCGCAGGAACAGCGAAAAGCCGCGGTCGCCGTAATTGGTCAGGCCTTTGCGGATGCCGCTTTGTGCGTCCTCGGGGTTGATGGCGTGGGCTTGCGGCGTGGGGCGTTGGGGGTTAACCATGATCGGTCCTTCAGATTATTAATAATATTATCAACACAACAAGAGCCCCAACGGCCGGATTTTTCGAGAACTCAGTAAAAACCCCGAGGAGACACGCATGAAAAAGACAACATCCACCGCAGCGCGAACGCGCCGCACCCACCTGGCCCTGGCGCTCGCGGCCGCCGGCATCGCGCTGGCCCCGGCCTGGGTACAGGCCCAGACCGCCTACCCCACCAAGCCCGTCCGAGTGGTCGTGCCCTATGCACCCGGCGGTGCGACCGACGTCATCGGCCGCGTGCTCGCCAAGCACCTGTCGGACGCGCTGGGCCAGCAGTTCGTGGTCGACAACCGCGCGGGCGCGGGCGGCAGCGTGGGAGCGGGTCAGGTCGCCAAATCGCCGGCCGACGGCTATACGCTGATGCTGGGCGCATTCACCAGCCACACCATCAGCGCGGCGCTGATGCCCAAGACCGTGCCGTTCGACATCGACAAGAGCTTTGCCCAGATCTCCATCGTCGGCACCGTGCCGCTGGTGTTCGTCGTCAACCCGGGCGTGCCGGCGCGCGACATCAAGGAGCTGGTCGCACTCGCCAGGAGCCAGCCCGGCAAGCTGAGCTTTGCGTCGGCGGGCAATGGCTCGCCCCAGCATCTGGCGACCGAAATGTTCAAGCGCCAGACCCAGGTCGACGTGATGCACGTGCCCTACAAGGGCAGCGGCCCGGCGCTGTCCGATCTGCTCGGCGGCCAGGTGAACGCGATGATCGATACCGTGCCCGCGGCCCAGGCGCAGATCAAGTCGGGCAAGCTGCGCGCGCTGGCGACGACCACCACCGAGCGCGTGCCTTCGCTGCCCGACACGCCGACCGCGGTCGAAGCCGGCCTGGCCGACTTCCAGGTCAGCTCGATGTTCGGCCTGGCCGCGCCCGCGGGCACGCCGCCCGACATCGTCAAGAAGCTCAACCTCGCGCTCAAGGAGATCCTGCTCAAGCCCGAAGTCCAGGAATCGATGCTGGCCCAGGGCGCGATCGCGACCTACACCACGCCCAACGACGCGGCCAAGGCGATCTCCCAGGAGTATGCGAAGTGGGCCAAGGTGATCAAGGACGGCAACATCCAGGTGGAGTAAGGCGCGGCGCGCCACTTCTATACTGCGCGCGGTGGAAACCAATCTTTCGACCAAGGACCTGCGCGCCTTTCTGGCGCTGAGCCAGACGCGCAATTTCGGCCAGACCGCGCTGCAGCTGCACACCTCGCAGTCGGCGCTTTCGGCGCTGATCGCGCGCCTGGAGGAACAGCTGGGCGCACGGCTGTTCGACCGCACCACGCGCTCGGTGTCGCTCACGGATGCAGGCCAGGCCTTCGCCGTCCACGCCGCATCCCTGCTGCGCCAGACGCAGGAAGCTGTGCAGGCCATACAGGACACATTGGCGCTGCGCCAGGGCAAGGTCGCGGTCGCGGCCCTGCCTTCGCTGGCCGCATCGCTGGTACCCGAATTGCTCGCGCGCTTTCATGCCGCGCATCCCCAGGTCAGGCTGTCGCTGATCGACACGCTGTCGGCGCATGCGTTCGCGCTGGTGCGCGACGGCAAGGTCGACTTCGCGCTCACGGCCGCCGATCCCCAACAGGAAGACCTGGTCTACGAACCGCTGACGCAAGACCATTTCGTGCTGCTGTGCGCGCCCGGCCATGCGCTCGCACGCCAGCGCACGCCGATCGCGCTGGCGCAGACGCTGGCTTACCCGCATGTCTCCATGTCGCCCACTGCCAGCGTGCGCCAATATGTCGATGAAGCCTTGCGGCGCGAGGATCTGCGCTTTGCGCCGGCCTTCGAGGTGGACCATATCGCGACCATAGGCGCGCTGCTGTCGGCGGGGCTGGGCGTGGGCGTTCTGCCCGAGACCGCCTGCGAGCTGATCGCCCACCGCGGCCTGGTCACGCGCGCGCTGCGCGCGCCAGGCATTCAGCGGCCGCTGGGGCTGGTGCGGCGCAAGTCACCGCCGCTGAGCCCCGCGGCCCAGGCCTTGCGCGGCCTGCTGGTCGCGCATTTTCAAGTGCCTGATTAAAGTCTTCTCAGGTCTGGGGAACCCACTGGTAGCCTTCGCCCTGCTTGCGAATCCGGCCCAGCGACGGCAGCGGGAAGTGGAAGCCGCCGACCAGGCCGCCTTCCTGCGCCATGCGCGCGAGCAGCGCGTGGCGCGTGGTCCTGGCCTGGGCCGGGTCCATGTCGAACTGCACCTGCCAGTCGGGGTTGCGCACGAACAGCGCGGGGAAATGCGCGGCATCTGCCAGATAGGTGAAACGGTCCTTGCCCGAACCCAGCGCCAGCACCGTATGGCCCGGCGAATGACCGAACGCCGCAATGCTCTCGATGCCGCCGACCACGGTCAGGCCGGGTTCGTACAGGCGCAGCTGGTCCGCGGGATAGTTATTGAACACGCGATGCACGGCCAGGAAGCCGCCGCGCGCGGCTTCGGGCGCCGCGTCGCGACGTGCCGCATCGAGCCAGTACGCGTGTTCGGGCGAAGGCAGATAGACCAGCGCATTGGGATAGACCAGGCTGCCGTCCTTGCGGCGCAGACCATTGATATGGTCGCCGTGCAGATGGCTCAGCACCACGGCGTCGATGGTCGCCGGATCGATTCCCGCGGCGCGCAGATTGGTGTGCAGCTGTCCCGTGCCCGCGGGGCCGTTGTCGGCAAAGCCGGTGTCGAGCAGGTAGCGCTTGCCGTCGACTTCGAGCACGAAGCAGGTGTAGGGAACGTCGATGGTGTCGGTGGGCAGGCCCTGGGCCGCGAGCGCGGCCTGCACCTGGGCCAGCGGCGCATTGCGCACAAAGCCTTCGGCCAGCGGCCTGCGCCCCACGCCGTCACTCACTGCCACCACATGGGCCTTGCCGATTTTCTGGCGAAAGAAGCCTTGGGTGCTGGCCACAGGCGCGTGGGCGCAGCCTGAAACGCCTGCGGCCGCGGCCATCGTTCCCGCGCCCCAGACCAGCCATTGGCGGCGTGTTGTTTCCATAGTCGATCGTCCTTGTGCTGTTGACAGAAGAAACACCCGACCCGCAAGCGGGTACGAGCGGCGATTGCGGCCTGCCCCACGGGCAAACCCTGAGCGCAGCCAATGTAGCACTCCGTAGACTGGGCCACTGATTTTTTGCCGCCTGGAAGCCTTGATGACCGCACCTCGTTCTCTCCCGTCCCCCGCCTCCTTCGATCGCCGCCAATGGGTACAGCTCGCGCTCGCCGGCGGCCTGGGCGCCGCGCTGGGGCCGGCCTTCGCGCAGGCCAAATATCCCAGCAAGGCGATACGCATGATCATTCCGTTCACGCCCGGCGGTTCGGCCGACATCCTGGGCCGCGCGATAGGCCATGAACTGACCACGGCCTGGGGCCAGTCGGTCGTGCCTGAAAACATCGCGGGCGCGGGCGGCAGCATAGGCGCCGACCGCGTGGCCAAGGCGGCGGGCGACGGCTATACGCTGCTGATGGGCCATGTAGGCACGCTGGCGATCACGCCGGGCCTGTACCCCAAGCTGCCCTACGACCCGATCAAGAGCTTCACGCCCATCGCCTGGGTCGCGCGCGTGCCCAACGTGCTGGTGGTCCACCCCTCGCTGCCGGTCAAGGACCTGGCCGCGTTCATCGCCTATGCCAAGGCCCATCCCGGCAAGATCAACTACAGCTCGGGCGGCAACGGCAGCGCCGCGCACATGACCATGGCCTATCTGGCGCAGCAGACCGGCATCGACATGCAGCATGTGCCCTACAAGGGCACGGCGCCGGCCGTCAACGACCTAGTCGCGGGCCAGGTGCAGGCGTTGTTCACCGGCATTCCCGCGGTGCTGGCCCAGTTGCGCGCGGGCCAGATCAAGGCGCTGGCGGTGTCGTCACCGCAGCGCTCGGCCATCCTGCCCGATGTGCCCACTGTGGCCGAAGCGGCCGCGGCCGGCGTTCCGGTACGCGGCTTCGAAGCCGACCAGTGGTACGGCGTGGTCGGCCCGGCGCGCATGCCGGCCGACGTCGTCGCGCGCATCAACGCCCAGATCAACGCCTCGCTCAAGAGCCCGGCCATTCTCGAACGCCTGCAGAACGAAGGCGCCCAGCCCATGCCCAGCAGCCCCGCGGTGTTCGGCGAACTGATCGCCAAAGACCTGGCGCGCTGGGGCAAGGTCATCAAGGACAACCATATGACGCTTTGAGCGGTTTTTACCGTTCGCCCCGAGCTCCCCCCCGTTCGCCCTGAGCCTGCCGAAGGGCCGATGACCGGCCCAGCCACCCCAGTCCCGCGCTGGTCGCGCCCGCCGGCAGATATTCACACCCCACCCAGCCCGCATACCCCAGCTCGTCGAGCAGCGCGAACAGATAGGGATAGTGGATTTCGCCGACATCGGGCTCGTGGCGCCCGGGCACGCCCGCTATCTGCAGGTGGCCCACGCGGCCTGTGGCCAGGTATTGGCGCAGCTTGGTCGCGAGGTCGCCTTCGGCGATCTGGCAGTGGTAGAGATCCATCTGCACCTGCACGTTGGCCGCGCCTATCTCTTCGAGCAGCGCATGCGCCTGGTCCTGGCGCTGCAGGAAATAGCCGGGCATGTCGCGGCCGTTGATGGGCTCGATCATCAGCGTGACGCCCCAAGGCGCGGCCAGCGCGGCTGCAGCGCGCAAGTTGGCAACATAGGTGGCATGGGCGTTGCCCGCCGCGGGCACGATGCCGGCCATCACATGGATGCGCGGGCACGCCAGCTGCTGCGCGTAGTGCAAGGCGCGTTCGATGCCCGCCAGAAACTCCGCCTCGCGGCCCGCGATGCAGGCCAGGCCGCGCTCGCCCGCGTCCCAGTCGCCGGGCGGCGCATTGAACAGCACCTGCGTGAGGCCATGCTCGCGCAGCAGCGCCGCCAGCTGTTCGGGTGCATGGTCGTAAGGGAAAAGGTATTCGACGGCGTAGAAGCCATCGGCCGCGGCCGCGGCAAAGCGCGCGGGAAAATCGACTTCGCGGTACAGCATGGACAGGTTGGCGGCAAAGCGGGGCATGGGTCTTTCTCGGTGGTGCGCAACACGAACCGGACGATTATGTACAATGCGGCCAGCTTTCAGCGAGCGCCTGCGCGCGCTTCACGCACCTCTTCCAAGCCCTGCAAATTGCCCGTTTGCCGGGCTTTCGCTTTTATCAGAAGCCCTCGCAGCCGCGACCGGCCTGAATCCCCCATTTTTTTGACTCCCCCATGCCTGCCGGGCGCAGCCGCGCCCGGAGACTGCTGCGCCGCAGCAGGCGCAGCCACGGCCTATTGGCGCGCAGGCATTTTGTTTGACCAAGGAATCGACTTGTCCTCCCTCCCTCACATGCCTGGCGCAGCCGCGCAGGCCAGCGCTCCCGACGAGATCAACGGCTACAGCTGGAAAGCCCTTGCGGGCTCGGCCGTGGGCTATGCCATGGACGGCTTCGACCTGCTGATCCTGGGCTTCATGCTGTCGGCGATTTCCGCCGACCTGAATCTGACGCCCGGCCAGGCCGGCTCGCTCGTGACCTGGACGCTGATCGGCGCGGTCATCGGCGGCTTCTTCTTCGGCGCGATGAGCGACCGCTACGGCCGCATCCGCGTGCTGACCTGGACCATCGTGCTGTTCGCGGTGTTCACCGGCCTGTGCGCGTTCGCGCAAGGCTACTGGGACCTGCTGGTCTACCGCACGATTGCGGGCATAGGCCTGGGCGGCGAGTTCGGCATCGGCATGGCGCTGGCCGCCGAAGCCTGGCCCGCACGCCACCGGGCGCGCGTGTCGTCGTATGTGGCGCTGGGCTGGCAGGTCGGCGTGCTGGCCGCGGCGCTGCTCACGCCGCTGCTGCTGCCCATGATCGGCTGGCGCGGCATGTTCCTGGTCGGCGTGATTCCGGCGCTGGTCGCCTGGGTGATTCGCAACAAGCTGCACGAGCCCGAAGTGTTCGTGCGCAAGCAGCGCGTCAAGGCGCCGCGCTTTCATGCGCTCAAGCTGCTGATGCGCGACAAGGCGACGACGCGCGTGAGCATAGGCATGATCGTGCTGACCTCGGTGCAGAACTTCGGCTACTACGGCATCATGATCTGGATGCCCAGCTTCCTGTCCAAGCAGCTGGGCTTCAACCTGACCAAGTCCTCGCTGTGGACGGCCGTGACGGTGCTGGGCATGATGGCCGGCATCTGGGTCTTCGGCCAGCTCGCCGACCGCATAGGCCGCAAGCCCAGCTTCATCCTGTTCCAGGCCGGTTCGGTGGTGATGCTGCTGACCTATTCGCAGCTCAGCGACCCCACGGCCATGCTGTGGGCCGGCGCGCTGCTGGGCATGTTCGTCAACGGCATGATGGGCGGTTACGGCGCGGTGATGAGCGAGGCCTACCCGACCGAAGCGCGCGCGACCGCGCAGAACGTGCTGTTCAACATCGGCCGCGCGATCGGCGGCCTGGGCCCCATCGTCGTCG
>NZ_JAHCDD010000104.1 GCF_018413525.1 Acidovorax sp. CCYZU-2555 | reverse complement strand
AGCACCTCCTCGAACGGCGTGTAGAGCTTGCCCATGCCCGCGCGGCCCTTGTGCGCTGCCATCCGCACCTTCATGCCCAGCGCGCGCGCAATCGTTGCCACGGCCGATCCCAGCGCGCCGTCGCCGATGATGCCCAGGGTAGAGCCCGCAAGATCGCGCACCGGGTAGTCGAAATAGCAGAACTGGCCCGACTGCTGCCAGCGCCCGGCCTTCACCGACTCGCGGTAGGCGCAGATGCTGCGGCGCAGCGCGAACATCAGCGCGAAGGTGTGCTCCGGCACCGTGTGCTCGGCGTAGTTGCGGATGTTGCTCACGGTGATGCCGCGGGCTGCGCAGGCCTGCAAGTCCACGCAGTCGGTGCCCGTGGCCGCGACCGCGACCAGCTTCAGCCGTGCGGCGGACTGCAGCACATCGGCGGTGATCTTGACCTTGTTGCTGATGACGATGTCGGCATCGGCGATGCGCTGTGCGACTTCGTGCGCCGCGGTGTGGTCATGGCACACCAGTTCGTGGGCGAAGGATGGCGCGCGCAGCGTGGTCTCGGGAGACAGCGTGCCTCGGTCCAGAAAAACAATCTTCATGGGTACTTTCAAGCCTGCATTTGTCATGTTCAATCGACCACGGCCCCCGACGCCTTGACAATCGGCGCCCAGCGCGCGATGTCTTCCTGCAGCATCTGCTCCAGACGCGCGGGCCCGCCCGTCAGGGGTTCCACGCCCGCGGTACGGAAGCGCTCGCGCAGATCGGGCGACGCCACAGCCGCGCTCACCAGTTCCGCCAGCCGCGCCGTCACGGCCTTGGGAACGCCGCGCCCGGCGAACAGGCCTACCCACAGCTCGCCCACATAGCCCGGCACCACTTCATTGATGGCCGGCACATCGGGCAGCGCGGGCGAGCGCTTGGAGGAACTGACGCCCAGCGCGCGCAGCTTGCCGTCCTTGATGAACTGTATGCACGAGGGCAGGCTCGCGAAGGCCGCGGGCACCTGTCCGCCCATCACATCGGTGAGCGCGGGCGCGACGCCGCGGTAGGGCACATGCTGCAAAGGCACGCCCGATTTGTTCGACAGCATCGCGCCCAGCAGGTGGTTGAGCGAGCCATTGCCCGCCGACGCGTACTGCAGTTCGGGCTTGGTGGTGCGCGCGAGCTTGAGAAACTCTTCCAGGGTCTTCGCCTGCACGGACGGATTGACGACCAGCACATTGGGCACGACACCGACAGGCGCCACGGGCTCGAAGTCCTTGATCGGGTCGAAGGCGACTTTCTTGTAGAGCGCCGGGTTGATCGCCTGGGTGCTGCTGACCGTGAGCAGCAAGGTATAGCCGTCCTTGGGCGCACGCGCCGCGTAGTCGGTGCCGATGTTGCCGTTGGCCCCCGCACGGTTCTCGACGATGAAACTGCTGTTGGCCAGCTCGGTGAGCTTTTGCGCCAGGATGCGGCCCACCACATCGTTGGTGCCGCCTGGTGCCTGGGGCACCAGGATGGTCACGGGCTTGGACGGGTAGCTGTCCGCCAAGGCGGGCAGGGTGAGCAGCGCGCTGGCCGCCAGCAGGCCGAATTCGCGTCGGTTGGGTTGCATGTCTTGTCTCCGTTATTTTTGGTAATGCTGCAAACGTTCAGGCTTCGGCGATCAGGTCCAGCGCGCGGCGGTAGACCGGCTTGTCGACCATCACGCCGTCGACCTTGATCGCGCCTTCGCCGCGTTCCAGCGCGGCTTCGAACTCGGCGACCAGGCGCTGTGCCTGGGCCAGTGCCTGCGGCGACGGCGTATAGGCCTCGTTGACCGCGTCGAGGAACTTGGGGTGCACGATCACCGCGCCGCGAAAGCCCAGCGTGCGGGCGCGTTCCAGAACCAGCCGGAATTCGTCGACCGATCCCAGATCGGCGATCGAGGCGATGAAGCCAATCGGCTGGATGCGCGCCGCGCGCGCGGCCGTGAGCACGGCCATGCTGGGGTACAGCAGCGCGTCGGGCGTGGGCAGGCTGCCGCAGTCCAGCGAGTAGTCTTCGCTGCCCAGCATCATTCCCATCGTGCGCGTCGAGGCCGCGGCGATCTCGTGCAGCCGTGGCAAGGCCTGGGCGCTTTCGATCTGCAGCAGAAAGCGGATATGCCCGGCCGGCAGTGCGGCGCGGGTCTCGAGTTCGGCGACCATCTGCTCGATGATCTGCACGTCGCGCGGGTGCTCGACCTTGGGCAGCACCAGCAGATCGAGGCCGGGCGCGACCGCGGCCTGCAGATCGATCACCGTCGTGAGCCAGTCGCCATTGATGCGCACCGCGGCGATCTTGTCGCTGGCCTTGACGCGCGCGATCGAGTCCGCGAGGCGTTCGCGCGCCTGGGCGCGCAGCGACGGGTGCGTGCCGTCCTCCAGGTCGAGAATGATGGCGTCGCTGGTCTTGGCCAGCGCGCTTTGCAGCAGGCGCTCGTTGGCCGCGGGGACGAAAAGAAAGGAACGAATGGTTTTCATGGGGTCAGCGGGGTGCGGAGGTTGTCTGGGGCTGGGCGGCGGCAGGTGCTGCGGCAAGCCAGCGCGCGTTGTCCTGGCCCAGGGTGGGCGCGGCGCGTGCGATCGCGGGGCGCTGGCCGTTGATGCGGTAGGGCGCGGCATGCACCAGCACCTTGCGGCCGTCGGGCGCCTGCTGTTCGACCAGCAGATTGCGCTCGACGATGTAGGGGTGGGTCAGCAGATCGGAGATATCGCAGACCGGGCCGGCCGTGATGTCGCGCTGGGCGAAGAAATCGAGGGCCTCGGCCAGCGTCAGCCGGGTGATGTGGCCCTGAATCAGAGCGTCAAGCGCGTCGATGTTCTTGAGCCGGGCTTCGTGGGTGGAGAAGCGCGGATCGCTCAGCCCCTGCGGATAGCCTATGCCGTCGAACAGCCGCGCCAGCGTGCCTTCCATGCCGGCCGACAGCGCGACCCACTTCTCGTCCTTGGTGCGGTAGACATTGCGCGGCGCATGCGTAGGCGAACGGCTGCCCGAACGCGGCGTGGTCTTGCCGGTCAGCTGGTACTCGGCCGCCTGCGGCCCCAGGATGGAGAACAGCGGCTCGAACAGCGACAGATCGATCTCCTGCACGGCAGGCTTTGCGCGGCCGCGCTGGCCGTGCATCGCGGCCAGGGCCAGCGCCGCGCCGTAGATGCCAGCGACGGAGTCGGCCATGGCGAACGGCGGCAGCACGGGCGGCAGATCGGCAAAGCCGTTCATCGCCGCGAAGCCGCTCATGGCTTCGATCAGCGAGCCGAAGCCGCCCTTGTTGGCAAAGCAGCCCGTCTGGCCCCAGCCCGAGATGCGCACCACCACCAGCTTGGGATTGAGCGCATTGAGCGTGGGCTTGTCCAGGCCCATGCGCTCCAGCGTTCCCGGCCGGAAGTTCTCCACCAGGATGTCGGCGTCGCCCAGCAGGCCACGCAGCGCGTCCATGCCTTCGGGCGTGCGCAGATTGAGTTCCACGCTGTGCTTGTTGCGGCTGTAGGCGAGCCAATAGGTGCTCATGCCTTCGCGCTGCCAGGCGCGCAATTCGTCGCCCTTGCGCGGCGGCTCGACCTTGATGACCGTGGCGCCCAGATCGGCCAGCACATGGGTCAGCATGTTTCCGGAGACCAGGCGCGACAGATCGACGACCTTCACGCGGTCCAGCGGTTGGACGGATTCGTCCGGTGATTCGAGGTGCGGTTGTTCCATTGATGACTCCTGATGCGCGAGTCTCGCTGGCGACTTGATATCTGTAAAATACATTCTCAATCTAGTCACTATCACAATAATCAATACCGATGGAACTCCGACAGCTGCGTTACTTGATTGGGGTGGCAGAGGCCGGCGGTGTGCTGGCTGCGTCGCGCACGCTGCATGTGGCGCAGCCGGCGCTGAGCCAGAGCATTGCGGCGCTCGAGGATGAGCTGGGGGTGGCGCTGTTTCTGCGCACCAACCGCGGAATGACGCTGACCGCCGAAGGCCGCCATCTGCTCGAGCACGCGCATGTTGTATTGGCCGATGTCGAGCGCGCGCGGCAGTCGGTGCGCTCGCTGTCCAGCCAGATCGAGGGCGAGGTGGTGCTGGGCCTGCCGACGACGGTGGCGCTGGTGGCCACGCTGCCCATACTGCAGGCGACGCGCGAGCGCTTCAAGCACCTGAAACTGAAGATCATCGAAAGCCACAGCGGTTTTCTGGGCGAATGGCTGCAGGCCGGGCGGCTCGATCTGTCGGTGCTGTTTGTCTCAGGCAATGAAGCCGCGTTCGAATGCCGGCCGCTGCTGTCGGAAAAACTGGCCCTGGTCACGCTGGCGGGCGATGCGCCGCGCGGCCGGGAGACCTCGCTGCGTTCGCTGGCCCAGCGCCCGCTGCTGCTGCCATCCAAGGAGCATGGGCTGCGCCGAATCATCGACAGCGTCTGCGCGCAGCATGGCGTTCAGCTCGATGTCATCGCCGAAGTCGATTCGCTGCCGAACATGAAGAAGGCGGTGCGCGCGGGCATGGGCGCGACCATTCTTTCGCCCGGCGCCATGGCCGAAGATCTGGACGATGGCGTGCTGTCGATGACCACCATTTCCGGCCCGCACATCGCGCGCCAGGTGGCCTGCGCCACGTCGATCACCCGGCCCGTGACGCCGGCCACCGCGGCCATGATTTCCATCGTGACCGAGCAGATCGAAGGCCTGGTGCGCAGCGGCTCCTGGCCGGCCGAGTGGATTGCGCCCAAGGGACGCTGAGACTTTCGCGGCCCGCGGCGGATTCAGCGCGCATTGCCGGCCACGGGCGCCATGGCGCCGTGCTGCAAGTGGGCACGCAACAGCAGCGCCGCCGAGGAGCAGGTCTGCGACACCCCGAGCAGCAGTTTGCGCCGGGCCCAGGGCTCCGACAGGCGCACGATCTTCAGCGGATGGGGCTGCGTGGCCCGCACCACCGCCAGCGGCAGCACGCCTATGCCCAGGTTGGCGTTGATCAACTGGCACATGGCGTCGAAGCTGCGCGCCTGGATGCGCACATGCATCACTTCGCCGTATTGCTCGGCGGCGCGTGAGGTCAGTTCCAGCAGCGAGCTGCCGCGGTTCAGGCCGACGAAGTCGTAGCGCAGGCATTCCTTGAAGCTGACTTTCCTGCGTTTTCCCCGGGGGTGGTCGTGGGCGCACACGGCCACCAGCTCGTCCTGCTGGAAAGGCTCCACGCGCAGGTCGCCCACGGGCGTGTTCTCGGCAAAGATGCCTATGTCCGCCACGCCGTCGACGACGGCGCGCACGATGTCGCCGCTGAGCTGCTCCTCGAGCTCGACATGGATGTCGGGGTGGGCGCTCATGAAGCTCGCCAGGCTCGCGGGCAGAAATTCGGTCAGCGCCGACATATTGGCCCAGAGCCGCACATGGCCGCGCGTGCCCAGGGTGTAGTCGCGCATCTCGCTGCTGAACTGCTCGAAGCCCTGGAAAAGACGCAGCGCATGCTGCAGCGCCAGATGGCCCGCGGGCGTGAGTTTCACGCCCCGGGACGTGCGCTCGAGCAGCAGCGTGCCCGCGGCGCTCTCGAAGTCCGCCAGGCGCCGGCTCGCGGCCGAGACGGCCAGGCTGCAGGCCTGGGCGCCGCGCGTCATGCTGCCCATTTGCGCCACGGCGCAGAAAAGCCGCAAGGTGACGAAATCGACGCGGGCAGGGTTGATCAGCGTGGCCATGGCGGCATTGTATGAGCGTTCGCAAAACGCGAACGCCGGAGTGAAACTGAGCAATTCCGCGATGGCTCTGATCGCCCTACATTGGCGCCATGAACAACGTGAGGGCGAACGTGCAAGCACTTCAAGGAATCAAGGTGTTGGAACTCGGGCAGCTGATTGCGGGCCCGTTTGCCGGCAAGACGCTGGCCGACTTCGGCGCGGATGTGATCAAGGTCGAGCCGCCCGGTGTCGGCGACCCGCTGCGCAAGTGGCGCATGCTGCGGGGCGGCACCTCAGTCTGGTGGGAAGTCCAATCGCGCAACAAGCGCTCTGTGGCGCTGGACCTGCGCACGCCCGAAGGGCAGGAGGCCGTGCGCGCCCTGCTCAAGGAAGCCGATGTAGTCATCGAAAACTTCAAGCCCGGCACCATGGAAGCCTGGGGCCTGGGCTGGGATGCATTGCATGCGCTCAACCCCCGACTCATCATGCTGCGCATCTCGGGCTACGGCCAGACCGGCCCCTACCGCCACAAGCCGGGCTTTGGCGTGCTGGGCGAAGCCATGGGCGGGCTGCGGCACCTGACGGGCGAGCCCGGCCGCGTTCCCGTGCGCTGCGGCGTGTCGCTGGGCGACAGCCTGTCGGCCATGCACGGCGCGCTGGGCGTGATGCTGGCGCTCTACCACCGCGACGCGCGCGGCGGCGAAGGCCAGGTGATCGATGTCGCGCTCTACGAAAGCGTGTTCAACATGATGGAAAGCCTGGTGCCCGAGTTCGACGCCTTCGGCGCCGTGCGCGAGCGCTCGGGCAGTGCGCTGCCGGGCATCGCTCCGACCAACGCCTACCGCTGCGCGGATGGCGGCTATGCGCTGATCGCGGGCAATGGCGACAGCATTTTCAAGCGCCTGATGCTGGCGATTGGCCGCAGCGACCTCGAGCAGGACGCGGCGCTGGCCCAGAACGACGGCCGCGTGGCCCGGGTGCAGGAAATCGATGCGGCCATCGAGGCCTGGACGCTGACCAAGACTCTCGATGAGGTGCTGAGCGTGCTCGATGCGGCCAGGGTACCTGCGGGCAAGGTCTACACCGTGCAGGACATCGTCAACGACCCCCAGTACCTGGCGCGCGAAATGCTTGTCGAGCAGCGGACCGCCGACGGCGCGCGCATCAAGGTGCCGGGCATCGTCCCGAAACTCAGCGCCACGCCAGGACGCTTCTCGTTCCCCGCGCCCTTGCTGGGCGAGCACAACGCTGCGCTCACCGGTGCCGCAGGCTGGCCGGTGCGCACCGCCACGGAGGCAAAACATGTTTGAAGTCAATAACCGCAAGCTGTTGATCAATGAAGTCGCGACCCGCGACGGTTTGCAAAACGAAGCCAGCTTTGTCGAGACCGATGACAAGGTTGCGCTGGTCGACCGGCTCAGCGCACTGGGTTACGCCAAGATCGAAGTGACTTCGTTCACTTCCGCCGCGGCGATCCCTGCGCTCAAGGATGCGGAAGCGGTGATGCAGCGCATCGAGCGCGCGCCGGGCGTGGTCTATACCGCGCTGATTCCCAATGTTCGCGGCGGCGAGCGCGCACTCGAATGCCGCGTCGACGAGTTCAATCTGGTGATGTCGGCCAGCGAGACCCATAACCTTGCGAACCTGGGCATGACGCGTGCGCAGTCGCTGCGCCAACTCGCCGACGTGAGTGCCCTGGCGCTGGGCGTGAACGTGCCGGTCAATATCTCGCTGTCATGCGTGTTCGGCTGCCCGATGGAAGGCGAAGTGCCCGAGGACACGGTGCTGGAACTCGTGGGCCGGTTCGCGGCGATGGGGGTCACCGGCGTGACGCTGTGCGACACCACGGGCATGGCTTACCCGACCCAGGTGCAGCGCGTTTGCGCCCGCGTCGCCCAGGCCTATCCCGAACTCAATGTCACCGGCCATTTCCACAACACCCGCGGCATGGGCCTGGTCAACACACTGGCTGCGGTGCAGGCTGGCATATCTCAATTTGACATGTCGCTTGGCGGCATAGGCGGCTGCCCTTACGCCCCTGGCGCCTCGGGCAATGTGGCCACGGAAGACGTGGTGCACATGCTGCAGTGGATGGGCTATGACACCGGCGTCGAGCTTCCCGGTCTGATCCTCGCGGCCCGTGAACTCGAACGGCTGGTAGGGCATGAACTCCCGGCCCAGGTCAGCCGATCTGGTGACCGGCTCATTCACCACGCCCCGCCGCAAGGCTTCCACGAAATTCGCGAACGTGCACTGGCACGCGACGCAGCTGCCGCCAAGTAATCACACCACCATGATCAGCCATCTCGACCACCTGGTTCTCACCACCGCCAACGAAGCGCAATGCGTGCGCTTTTACACCGAAGTCCTGGGCATGAAACTCGAAGCGTTCATCGGCGGAACGCCGCCCGTGGAACGCAAGGCTTTCATGTTCGGCAATCAAAAAATCAATCTGCACGTCAAGGGCCGCGAGTTCGAACCCAAGGCGCACACGCCGGTGCCGGGCGCGCTGGACCTGTGTTTTCTGGCCTCGGTGCCGCTGGACGAAGTCATCGCCCACCTGGAACAGTGCGGCGTGCCGATTGCCGAAGGCCCCGTGCTGCGCACCGGTGCGACTTCCAAGATCCGTTCGATCTATCTGCGCGACCCCGATCTCAATCTGATCGAGATCTCCGAGCCGGTCCGCATGGCCTAACCGTCGGCGTGGCCTGCGCCGGGACGGCATTTTTGCGCGTATTGCCTGTTTTTTGAGCAACCCCTGGAAAGCCAGCACTGGCGCGGCTTTGCGGGGTTGTTGTCGTAGTTATGCACAAGCTTGATGGTCTGTCGTGGGGATAAGACGGCACTTGGTCGGCAGCCGCTACCGCGCCCGAACTGCACCACGTCGAGTACTTTGCCATCTATCGGCGGGGAATCGGCCACGCGCTGGCGCCCACCGTGGCCAAGATGGCAAAGGACCACTGCGATTTTTCGGCGCTACCCGGCTTCGCAACGACAGCGCGGTGAATTGAAGGCCGGTAATGATTTCGATGAATTCGGGATAACCCTTGGTCTTGGCGCTATGCTACGCGTCAATTGGTGTCACGTTCTTGGGTGGATTCATTCACGCGCTCCCGGGCGCATGGTCTGGTGCGACAGTGAAAAATTTCAAGGAAGTCGTGTGGGTGGCGGCATGACCGCGCCTGCAGCGCAAAACAGCAAGCGCATTGCGTGGCATGGGGATGTCTGCCTGGGCATTGCGCAGATCATGGTCTGGGGCGGGTCGCTCTTTCTTCTGGCGGTACTGGCCGAACCGATTCATGCCGACACCGGTTGGTCCATGACCTGGATCTACGGCGCGCTCTCGGTGGGCGTGCTGGTGTCTGCGCTGCTGTCTCCCGCGGCGGGGCGGCGCATTGCCAGAGGGCAGGGACGCGCCATCCTGATTGCCGCGGGCCTGGCCATTGCGCTGGGCATCGCCATCGTCGGCATCGCCGAGTACTTTGCGGTGTTCTTGCTGGGCTGGTGCCTGATCGGCGTCGGCATGGCCGGCGGGCTTTATGACCCGCTGTTTGCGACGCTGGGACGGCATTACGGGCGCGAGTCTCGCAAGTCCATCAACACCGTGACCCTGGTCGCGGGTTTCGCCTCCACGGTGGCCTGGCCGATTCAGGCCTGGATGGTCGCTGCCTGGGGCTGGCGCGATGCCTGCCTGGTCTATGCCGCGGTGCTCATGGTGGCCGTGGTGCCGCTGTACTGCTACGCCATGCCGCGCCACCACCTGGTGCTCGACGAACCAAAGGCTGTCGAAAGCAAGGCGATGTCGCCCCAGGGGGTGGACGAGCTGCCAGCCGGCCTCTATGGCTTGCTCTCGCTGGTGTTCTCGATTGCGGCCATTTTGATGACCGCCATGTCGGTGCAGATCATTTTGCTGTTGAAAGGGTCTGGCCACTCGGATGCCGCCGCCATTGCCTTGGCGGCGCTGATCGGCCCCAGCATGGTGTTCGTGCGTTTTCTGAGCATGCCGTTTCGCCACCTGCCACCCGTCTGGCTCGCCTTGTTCTCCGCGGCCTGTGTGGCGCTGGGCTTGGCGCTGATCAGCCTCGCGCCCATGGCCGCGGCCTTTGGCATCGTGTGCTACGGCATAGGCAATGGCCTGCGTGCCGTGGTGCGCGGCACCTTGCCGCTGTCGCTGCTCTCACCGGCCAGCCTGCCGCTGGTGATGGGCCGGCTTTCGCGTTCCTCGCTCTTGTGCCAGGCATTCACGCCCGTGGCCTGTGGATTCCTCTTCACCCATCTCGGAGCGCAAGGCACGCTGTGGGCACTGACGGCGCTGGCGGTGGCGAATGCGCTGCTGACCGCTTTGCTGTTGCAGCGCATCAAGTCGGGAGTGCGGCTGGCCTAGAGAGGTGGAGATTTTGGGGCCCAGTCGGCCACGATCAAAGTGCCTTCACCAGTTCGGGCACGGCAGTGAACAGGTCGGCTTCTAGGCCGTAGTCGGCGACCGAGAAGATCGGTGCTTCGGGGTCCTTGTTGATCGCGACGATCACCTTGGAGTCCTTCATGCCGGCCAGATGCTGGATCGCACCCGAGATGCCGGCCGCGATATACAGCTGCGGCGCAACGATCTTGCCGGTCTGGCCGACTTGCAGATCGTTGGCGGCATAGCCGGCATCAACAGCAGCGCGCGATGCGCCAATCGCCGCGCCCAGCTTGTCGGCCAGGGGCGTGATCACTTCATTGAACTTCTCTGCCGAGCCCAGCGCGCGGCCGCCGGACACGATGATTTTCGCGGCCGTCAGTTCGGGGCGGTCGTTCCTGGCGATTTCGCTGCCCACAAAGCGGCTCTTGCCGTTGTCGGCTGCCGCGGCAATGGTTTCGACGGCAGCCGAGCCACCCGTGGCAGCGGCGGCGTCAAAGCCCGTGGTGCGCACGGTGATGACCTTGGTCGCATCGCCCGATTGCACGGTGGCTATGGCGTTACCGGCATAGATCGGGCGCTCGAACGTATCGGCCGAAATCACCTTGGTGATATCGCTGATCTGCGCCACATCGAGCGTGGCCGCGACGCGCGGCGCGACGTTCTTGCCGCCGGCGGTGGCGGGGAACAGGATGTGGCTATAGCCAGGCGCCAGCGCCAGCACTTGGGCGGCGACGTTCTCGGCCAGGCCGTTTTTGAGCGATGCGCCATCGGCGTGAATGACTTTGGAAACGCCGGCGATCTGCGCCGCGGCCGCAGCGGCAGCGGCAGCGCCTTCACCGGCGACCAGCACATGCACGTCACCACCGCAGGCCACGGCGGCCGTGACGGTGTTCAGGGTGGCGGGCTTGATCGATGCGTTGTCGTGTTCTGCAATAACGAGATTGGTCATGGAATTCTTTCGGTATGGGGACCGGCCCTGCAATCCTTCGACGTCCTCAGGACTCAGGGCGAACGGGGTATTCCGTTCGTCCTGAGCTTGTCGAAGGATGAACGGCCTGCCCTCTGAAATGAGGCAGCCGGCCCTTCGACAGGCTCAGGGCGAACGGCATTTACCTGCTTGAAGTGGCTTCGCTCAGATCACCTTGGCTTCGTTCTTGAGCTTGTCCACCAGCGCCGCCACATCAGCGACCTTGACGCCCGCGCCGCGCTTGGCGGGCTCGGAGACCTTGAGGGTCTTGAGGCGCGGCGTCACGTCGACGCCCAGGTCTTCAGGGGTCACCGAGTCGAGCTGCTTCTTCTTGGCCTTCATGATGTTGGGCAGCGTCACATAACGCGGCTCGTTCAGGCGCAGATCGGTGGTGATCACCGCGGGCGTGGAGAGCTGCAGGGTTTCGAGACCGCCGTCGATTTCACGCGTCACATTGACCTTGTCACCGGCAACTTCCACCTTGGAGGCAAACGTGGCCTGGGGCAGATTGGCCAACGCGGCGAGCATCTGGCCGGTCTGGTTGGCATCGTCATCGATGGCTTGCTTGCCCAGAATGATCAGGCCGGGCTGTTCCTTGTCGACCAGGGCCTTGAGCAGCTTGGCCACGGCCAGGGGCTGGAGTTCGACGTCGGTCAGCACATGAATGGCGCGGTCGGCGCCGATCGCCATGGCGGTGCGCAGGGTTTCCTGGCATTGCGTCACGCCACAGGAGACAGCGATGACTTCGGTGACCACACCCTTTTCCTTCAGACGCACGGCTTCTTCGACGGCGATTTCGTCAAACGGGTTCATGCTCATCTTGACGTTGGCGATATCGACGCCCGTGCCGTCGGACTTCACGCGGACCTTGACGTTGTAGTCCACGACGCGTTTGACTGGGACCAGTACCTTCATTGCTGCGGCTCCTCGATTTATGAGTTGAATTGACGTAAACGTAAACCTCAAACATTTTATGCCGCAAAGCAGCATTCCATGCAGCGATCCGCGTCCCTGCCAGGGGCAGGAGATAAAAAGAACGATCGTTCTATTCTAGGCGTTATCGACGGGCGCGGCGCCATTTTTCGCCGGCGGTGCAACTGGCGGGCGCCAGTCGCCGCGTCCCGCATCCTGGGCTTCGGGATCGATGGGCCAGGACAGCCGCTGCGCCGGCACGGCCAGCGACACATGCGCGGCGCGCAGGCCCGCGAGCACCGCCATGTTCACGGCCGAGCGCACATTGCCCTGGCCATTGACGGGATCGTTGATGTAATAAGTCAGCGTGAACTGCAGGCCGTGCGCCAGGATGTCGACCAGCAGCACCGACGGCGCGGGCTTTTCGAGCACGCGCGGCTGGGCCCGGGCCGCGGCCAGCAGGAGCTCAGTGACCTGCTCCACATCGCTGTCCAGATCGACGACGATGGTGGTGGTGAGCGAAAACCGCTGATCGAAATCGGTGAGGTTTTCCACGCGCTGGGTGATCAGCGTCTCGTTGGGCACGATGGACTCGCGGCCGTTGGACGCGCGGATCACGGTGAAGCGGGTCTTGATGTCGGTGATCTGGCCCTCGAAACCGTCGACGCGCACGTTGTCGCCAATGCGCAGCGCGCGCTCGATCAGCACCAGAAAACCGCTGACGTAGTTGGAGGCGATCTTCTGCATGCCGAAGCCCAGGCCCACGCCCACGGCACCGCCCATCACCGAAAGCGCGGTCAGGTCGACGCCCACGATGGACAGCGAAACCAGCAGGCCCACGGTGATCAGCACGGTGCGCATGAGGTTCATCGCCACCTTGCGCATCGACAGGTCGGTCACTACCTGGTTGAGCACGCGCTGCTCGAACAGCGCCGCGGCCCACAGCACCGCGATCATCATCAGTCCGGCCGATATCAGGCCTTCGATCAAGGTCAGCAGACTCACCTGGGTCTTGCCCAGCGGCAGGTGCACGCTGTTGAGATCAGCCATCACGCCGGGCAGCAGGCCCAGGCTGGCGAGCACGGCCACGCCCCAGGCGAGCCACGAGAAGATGCGCTCGAACAGCCGCGCAGGCGTCGATTCGGGAAAGGTCTTGGCCAGCACGCGCACCACAAAGCGGATCACCGCCAGCGACAGCAAAATGGAAGTCGCCACGCGCAGCCAGAACACGGGCTGAAAATGGGACAGCACGGCCTGCGCCGTGGCCACCAGCACCAGGCACAGCAGCGGGAACATCGCACCGCCCAGCGTCGTCGGCCCCAGCCAGACCGAGTGCGTGCTGCCGTACTGCGTGCGCAGGCCGCGCGTGATCAGGAACGCCAGCGCCAGGCACAGCGCGATCAGGCCAAACTCGGTCCAGCTGCTCGAGCGCTGGAAGTCATCGATCAGCCGGTCGAAAGCATCGAGTCCATTGCTGTTCATGCGCCCGCCCTCCAGCTCGGCTGGCGTTTTTGCGCGAAGGCGCTCACGCCTTCCTGGGCGTCGGCGTGCTGCATGTTGACGGCCATGGTCTGGCCCGCGAGTTGGTACGCGGCTTCGACGCCCAGTTCACGCTGCTGGTAGACCAGCGCCTTGCCCATGGCCACGGCCACGCGCGGCTTGTCGAGAATGGCCTGCACCAGCTGCTCCACGGATTCGGCCAGCGCCTCGGGCGCGACCACGCGATTGAGCAGACCCTGATCGAGCGCCGTCGCGGCGTCGATGAAGTCGCCCGTGAGCAGCATTTCCATGGCTTTCTTGATGGGCAGATTGCGCACCAAAGGCACGCTGGGCGTGGCGCAGAACAGGCCATAGCGGATGCCGCTGGTGGCGAACGTCGCCGCATCGCTGGCCACGGCCAGATCGCACTGGGCCACCAGCTGGCAGCCCGCGGCCGTCGCCATGCCCTGCACCTGGGCGATCACCGGCACGGGCAGCTTCTGCAGGCTCAGCATCATGCGGCTGCACTGCGCGAACAGCTTCTGGTGGCTGGCCAGGTCGCTTTCGGCGGCCATTTCCTTGAGGTCATGGCCGGCGCAGAACGCCCGGCCCTGCGCGGCCAATACCAGCACGCGCGCCGAGGCGTCGGCCGCCACGGCGTCGATCGCGGCCTGCAGCGCGGCCAGCATGGGGCTGCCCAGCGCGTTGAAGCGTGCCGGGTCGTTGAGCGTCAGGGTGACGACGCCGCGCGCATCGCGCTGTACCAGCACCAGCGCATCCGAGGCGTGCGGCCCGCTGGTGCAGGCAATCGTTGAAGCGTCAGACATGTGAAAAATTCCCAGGAAAAAAGTGCGACCGCAATCCGTGCGCGGTCAAAGATCGGCGAGCACGCGCAGATGCGCTTCTACGCTGCGCCCCAGCGCGCTCATGGCGTAGCCGCCTTCAAGACAGGAGACGATACGGCCCTTGGCATAGCGTTTGGCGAGGTCCTTGACGCGGCTGGTGATCCAGGCGTAGTCCTGCTCGTTCATCGCCCACTGGCCCATGTCGTCTTCGCGGTGGCCGTCGAAGCCGGCACTGATGAAGATCATCTGCGGCTTGAACGCTTCGAGCCGTGGAATCCACATCATCTCGACGATTTCACGGATGTCCATGCCCTTGGTATAAGCCGGCAGCGGCACGTTGACCATATTGTCCGCGGGCTGCTGGTCGCCGGAAAAAGGAAAGAACGGGTGTTGAAAGACGCTGACCATCAGCACGCGCGGGTCGCCGGCCAGAATGTTCTCCGTGCCGTTGCCGTGGTGTACGTCGAAGTCGACGATGGCCACGCGCTCAAGGCCGTGGTGTTCGAGCGCGTGCAGCGCCGCGATCGCCACGTTGTTGAAGAAGCAAAAGCCCATGGCCTGGTCGCGCATCGCATGGTGGCCCGGCGGGCGCACCGAGCAGAACGCATTTTCGAGTTCGCCGGCGATCACCGCGTCGGTGGCCGCCACGCCAGCGCCGGCCGCATGCAGCGCGGCGCTCCAGGTGTGGGCGTTGATGGCGGTGTCGGGATCGATCTGCGCGTAGGGCGCGCCGCCGATCAGCTTGGCCTGCTCGAGCTGCTCGCAGCGCAAGCGCAAGGCCTTCAGGTATTCGCCGTCATGGGCCAGCGCGATATCGGACAGCGGTGCGGCGGGTGCGTCGCGTCGTTCGAGCGCGTCGCCCACGCCGCTGATCAGCAGCCGGTCCTCGATCGCATCGAGCCGTTGCGGGCATTCCGGATGCCCAGGGCCCATGTCGTGTTTCCAGCACTCTCGATGGGAAAAATAACCGGTCTTGCCCACTGTGTCATGTCTCCGCAGTCGTTTTTCGGCTAACGTGGCACCATGCAAGCACAGCCCCACATCCAATCACTCCTGAATCAGCTTAACACGGTGATTGTGGGCAAGACAGCGCAAGTCCAGGACTGCGTGGCTTGCCTGCTCGCCGGCGGCCACCTGTTGATCGAGGACGTTCCGGGCGTGGGCAAGACCACGCTGGCACACGCGCTGGCCCACACGTTCGGGCTGCAATTCTCACGCGTGCAGTTCACCGCCGACCTGATGCCCAGCGATCTCACGGGCGTGTCCATCTACGACCGCGGCCAGGAAAATTTCGTCTTTCACCCGGGCCCGGTGTTCACGCAGCTGCTGCTGGCCGACGAAATCAACCGCGCCAGCCCCAAGACGCAAAGCGCGCTGCTCGAAGCCATGGAAGAAAAGCAGGTATCGATCGAAGGCCGCAGCCATCGCCTGCCCCAGCCTTTCTTCGTGATCGCCACGCAGAACCCGCTGGACCAGCTCGGCACCTACGCGCTGCCCGAAAGCCAGCTCGACCGCTTCCTGATGCGCATTTCGCTGGGCTACCCCGACCGCGCGGCCGAGCGCGAACTGCTGCGCGGCAACGGCCGGCGCGACATGCTGGACGCGCTGCAGCCGCTGATCAATGCCGATCAACTGGCACAACTGCAGGCCCAGGTGCTGGCCGTGCATGCGTCCGACGCGCTGCTGCACTACGTCCAAGACCTGATCGACGCCACGCGTTCGGGCCGCTGGTTCGTGCAAGGCCTGTCGCCGCGCGCCGGCATAGGCCTGCTGCGCGCGGCCAAGGCCCAGGCGCTGATCAGCGGACGCGACTATGTGGCGCCCGACGACGTGCAGGCCATTCTTGGGCAGACCGTGGCCCATAGGCTGGTGCCGGCCATGCATGCGGGCCGCGGCGCGCTCGAGCAGGTGCGCGCCATGCTCGACGCCACGCCGCTCGCATGAGCGGCGCGCGCCCGGCACCAGGCTGGCGCCCGCTGCGCGCCATGCGCCGCGAGCTGCAAAACCGCTGGCTCGCGCGGCTGCCGCGCACCGATCAGTTGCCCCTGACCCAGCGCAATGTCTATATCCTGCCGACCAGCGCCGGCTGGATGCTCGCGCTGACGCTGGCCGTGCTGCTGCTCGCCAGCATCAACTACCAGCTCAACCTCGGCTACCTGCTGACCTTTCTGCTCGCCGGCAGCGCGGCCGCGGGCATGCTCGTCGGCCATGCCAACCTGCGCGGACTGGTGCTGCAGCTGCTGCCGCCTGCACCGGTGTTCGCGGGCCAGCGCTGCGCGCTGCGCATCACCATCGACAACCCCGCACGGCGCGAACGCCATGGCATCGCGCTGGCCGTGACGCAAGACCTTGAAGGCCAGCCGCAATGGGCCTGGACCGATGTACCGGCCCAGGCCAGCGCCGTGGTCGAGCTGGCGTTCGTGCCGCGGCAACGGGGCTGGCATGCGCTGCCCCGCGTCACCGCCGAAACCCGCTTTCCGCT
>NZ_JAHCDD010000103.1 GCF_018413525.1 Acidovorax sp. CCYZU-2555 | reverse complement strand
TGCAGCCTTATTTTCCGTGTGCTGCAAAAAAGTCCTCAAGCCCGGTCAGAAACGTCCGAAAACTCATTCAGTGGCAGGGACTTCCTCCCGCCAACAAGTACAGCGCCAGCCCTGGCATGCAAGGGGCACCGTGCTGAACGTTGAACGTAACCGCATCCAGGAGTAGACACCATGGCAATGACCATCAACACCAACGTCGCATCGATCAACGCCCAGCGCAACCTGAGCCTGTCGGGCAACTCGCTGAGCACCTCGATGCAGCGCCTGTCTTCCGGCCTGCGCGTCAACAGCGCCAAGGACGATGCCGCCGGTCTGGCGATCTCCGAGCGCATGAAGGCGCAAAGCGGCGGCCTCACGGTGGCAGCGCGCAACGCCAACGACGGCATCTCGCTGGCGCAGACCGCCGAAGGCGCGCTGGGCAAGGTCGGCGACATGCTGCAACGTGTGCGTGAACTGGCTGTTCAGTCGAGCAATGCCACCAACAGCGAATCCGACCGCAAGGCACTGCAGTCCGAAGTCACACAACTGGTCTCCGAAATCGACCGTGTGGCCAAGACCACGAGCTTCAACGGCACCAAGATCCTCGACGGTTCGTTTGCAGGCGGCGTGTTCCAGGTGGGCGCCAACGCCGGCGACAACATCACCGTGGGCGGCATCGCCAATGCCAAGACGGCGGACCTGGCGAGCGTGGATTACTACGCGGCTTCGAAGGTGACGACCGGAATCGCTGCCGCTGGCGGCGGTGTTGCAGGCTACGACGCCGTGGTCCCCGCTGGCGAGTTGCTGGTCAACGGCATTGCCCTGGGCGAGCTGGCCGCTGCCGGCAGTGCCGACGAGCGCGCCGGCCAGGTGGTGGCGGCAATCAATGCGAAGACGGCCGACACGGGCGTGACGGCTTTCCTTGAAGACGGCAGCTTCGTCCTGCGCAGCGACAGCGATCAGGGCATTGCCTTGACCGACGGTGCGGGCGCCACGGTCGGCTGGAACGCGGCCGCGGTCGGTCTGGAAGTGGCTGACTCCAACACCACGCTGGTGGCCGGCAACGCGGCGGATACCGCCGCCGCCAAGGGTATCGACAGCATCTCCGTGTCGACCCAGTCCGATGCCTGGCTGGCGATCAAGAAGGTCGACAGCGCGATCGACACCGTCAACTCGGCACGTGCCGACCTGGGTGCGCTGCAGACGCGTTTCGAGAAGTCGGTGGAGAACATCGATATCCAGAACGAAAACATCTCGGCTGCCAAGGGCCGCATCACCGACGCCGATTTCGCGGTGGAAACCGCCAACCTGTCTAAGGCGCAGATCCTGCAACAGGCCGGCACGGCCATGGTGGCCCAGGCCAACCAGCTGCCGCAAAGCGTTCTGTCGCTGCTGAAGTAAGCCCTGCGGCCCCGGGCCGCACCCTGCCCGAAAAGCCTTGCTGCGCCGCGTGCGTGCAAGGCTTTTTTTGCGTGCCTGGCGTGCGTTTCGAGCCTGTCGGAGGACCGCCTCCATCGTTCACTCCACCCGGGCGTTTGCCCTGCGCTCGTCGAAAGGTGCAAGTCCTGCCGAAAACCGTCATTTCCCGGGGCGATTCCCCTAAATAAGCCTCAAGCGCCGACCCAAAGCACCGATATAGAACTCAGTGGCAGCAATCAGCGCCGCAACGAAAACAGGCATATCGCCGGAGCGCACAGGCGCTGAACGCAAACGCATCTTAGGAGTAGATAAGCATGGCAATGACCATCAACACCAACGTCGCATCGATCAACGCTCAGCGCAACCTGAGCCTGTCGGGCAGCTCCCTCACCACGTCCATGCAGCGCCTGTCCTCCGGCCTGCGCGTGAACAGCGCCAAGGACGATGCCGCCGGTCTGGCGATCTCCGAGCGCATGAAGGCACAAAGCGGCGGCCTGACGGTGGCTGCCCGCAACGCCAACGACGGCATCTCGCTGGCGCAGACCGCCGAAGGCGCGCTGGGCAAGGTCGGCGACATGCTGCAACGTGTTCGTGAACTGGCCGTGCAATCGAGCAATGCCACCAACAGCGCATCGGATCGCACCGCGCTGCAGGCCGAAGTCACGCAGCTGGTCTCCGAAATCGACCGTGTCGCCAAGACCACCAGCTTCAACGGCACCAAGATCCTCGACGGTTCGTTTGCAGGCGGCGTGTTCCAGGTCGGCGCCAACGCCGGCGACAACATCACCGTCAGCGGCATTGCCAACGCCAAGGTCGATGCACTGGGTGGCGTCAAAGTCGGATCCGTGTCGACGGATTCCACGACGGTGACCGCATTTGCGGATGCCGTGATCGACAACACGGACCCTTTGAACCCCATCGTCACCACGCCCGCCACCTATGGCGCCGATGTCACCGGCCTGACGGTCAATGGCATCGCGCTGGATGATCTGGCGGCAGCCAGCTCGAAGGATGAGCGCCTGGGTCAGGTGGTGGCGGCAATCAACGGCAAGACCGCCGATACCGGCGTGACGGCTTTCCTGGAAAAGGACAGCGAGGGCGTGCTGACGGTGCAGCTGCGCGCCGAAGGCAAGATTGAACTGGTCGGCTTTGCGGAAGCCACAACGATGCTGGACGCGGGTGACTCCGTCGACCAAACCGCCTATGACGCTCTGCCCACCTCGGTCGGCATCAACACGCTGTCGGTCAAGACCCAGGCCGATGCCTGGGAGGCGCTCAAGCAGGTCGATGAGTCGATCGACCAGGTCAACTCGGCGCGTGCCGACCTGGGTGCGTTGCAGACGCGTTTCGAGAAGTCGGTCGAGAACATCGACATCCAGAACGAAAACATCAAGGCCGCCAGCGGCCGTATCACCGACGCCGACTTCGCGGTGGAAACCGCCAACCTGTCGCGTTCGCAAATCCTGCAGCAAGCCGGTACGGCCATGGTCGCCCAGGCCAACCAGCTGCCGCAAAGCGTTCTGTCGCTGCTGCGTTAAAGCTTTCTGTCCCCCTGTTCACTGCTTGCCAAAGCCCGGGGCTCGCGCGCAATGACAGGGGCATCTCTGTTTTTTAAAGAGGTAGATCCCCATGGCAATGACCATCAATACCAATGTGGCGTCGATCAACGCCCAGCGCAATCTGAGCCTGTCGGGCAGCTCGCTGAGCACGTCCATGCAGCGCCTGTCGTCGGGCCTGCGCGTCAACAGCGCCAAGGACGATGCGGCCGGCCTGGCCATTTCCGAGCGCATGGCCGCCCAGACCAAGGGTCTGACGGTTGCCGCACGCAATGCCAACGACGGCATCTCGCTGGCGCAGACCGCTGAAGGCGCGCTGGGCAAGGTGGGCGACATGCTGCAACGCGTGCGTGAACTGGCTGTTCAGTCGAGCAATGCGACCAACAGCGAATCGGACCGCAAGGCGATGCAATCCGAAGTCACGCAACTGGTGTCGGAAATCGACCGCGTGGCCAAGACCACCGAGTTCAACGGCAAGAAGCTGCTGGACGGTTCGTTCGCTGGCGCGATGTTCCAGGTCGGAGCAAATGCCGGCAACAACATCACGCTGGGCAGCCTGGCCAATGCTTCGGCCAAGGGCCTGAGCGACATTTCCTATGCGACGGTAGCGCCGACGGTGACGGCAGATCCCGCAGCGGTCCTCAACACACTGACAGCAATTGATACCGGTACTCTGAAGGTGACCGTTGGCACCGTCGGTACCGACCCGGCCATCGAACTGGGCCCTCTCGCCGCTGCCAGCTCCGCCGAAGAACGCATGGGCCAGGTGGTCGCGGCAATCAATGCCAAGACCGCCGATACCGGCGTGACCGCCTTTCTGACGCAGGACGCAGCCACCAAGGTCTTCACGGTGGAGCTCCTGTCCGAGAAGGTGGATGCAACGACGGGCAATGCAGTGGCCGTGACGTTCGAAGGCTTGACCGCTACAGCGACGGGTGTCGATACCACCGGTTTGAACATTGCCGCGGCCGCCGCGACCAATGACAAGGGCATCGAAACCATCGATGTGACCTCCCAATCGGGTGCCTGGAAGGCGCTCAAGCAGGTCGACAGCGCGATTGACCAGGTCAACTCCGCACGTGGCGACCTGGGCGCACTGCAGACGCGTTTCGAAAAGACTGTCGAGAACATCGACATCCAGAACGAAAACATCTCCGCTGCCAAGGGCCGCATCACCGACGCTGATTTCGCCGTCGAAACCGCCAACCTGTCGCGCGCGCAAATCCTGCAGCAGGCCGGCACGGCGATGGTGGCCCAGGCCAACCAGTTGCCACAAGGCGTTCTGTCGCTGCTGCGTTAAAGCTTTCTGTCTCCCGGTGCGCCATCGCCAGTAGGTGATGGAGCCCGGGATGTTTCTGTTTCTTTGAGAGGTAGATCACTATGGCAATGACCATCAATACCAATGTGGCGTCGATCAACGCCCAGCGGAATCTGAGCCTGTCGGGCAGCTCGCTGAGTACGTCGATGCAGCGCCTGTCGTCGGGCCTGCGCGTCAACAGCGCCAAGGACGATGCCGCCGGTCTGGCCATTTCCGAGCGCATGAACGCGCAGACCAAGGGTCTGACGGTGGCAGCGCGCAATGCCAACGACGGCATTTCGCTGGCGCAGACCGCTGAAGGCGCGCTGGGCAAGGTGGGCGACATGCTGCAACGCGTGCGTGAACTCGCCGTGCAGTCGAGCAATGCGACCAACAGCGAATCCGATCGCAAGGCCATGCAGTCCGAAGTCACGCAACTGGTGTCGGAAATCGACCGCGTGGCCAAGACCACCGAGTTCAACGGCAAGAAGCTGCTGGACGGCTCGTTCTCGGGCGCGATGTTCCAGGTCGGCGCCAACGCCGGCAACAACATCACGCTGGGCAGCCTGTCCAATGCATCGGCCAAAGGCCTGAGCAATATTTCCTATGCCACCAACAGCGAAGTGGTGACGCAGGCTACGGTCGCTACGCTGGATGCCCATGACGGTACCGATCTGTCCATTGCTATCAATGGAGCTACGGCGATTGAGCTGGGCCCGCTGGCTGCAGCCAGCTCGGCCGAGGAGCGCATGGGTCAAGTGGTTGCGGCCATCAATGCCAAGACCGCTGATACGGGTGTCACGGCTTTCCTGACGCAGGACCCGAGCACCAAGGATTTCACCGTCGAAATCATGTCGGAGAACGTCAAGGATGATGGTTCTGCGCAATCGGTGGAGTTCGGCGCTGGCTTCGGCGCCGCAACCACGGGTCTGACGGCGGCAGCGAATATCGCGGCAGATAACACTGACAATGCCAATTCGAAAGGCATCGACGGCATCGATGTGACCTCGCAATCGGCAGCCTGGAAGGCGCTCAAGCAGGTCGACAGCGCGATGGACCAGGTCAATTCCGCACGGGGCGACCTGGGCGCGCTGCAGACGCGTTTCGAGAAGACCGTCGAGAACATCGACATCCAGAACGAAAACATCTCGGCCGCCAAGGGCCGCATCACCGACGCCGACTTCGCCGTGGAAACCGCGAGTCTGTCGAAGGCGCAGATCCTGCAGCAAGCCGGCACGGCGATGGTGGCCCAGGCCAACCAACTGCCGCAGAACGTGCTTTCGCTGTTGCGCTGAAAGTCTTTTGTCTCCCGGCGCCCTGGGGGGCGCGGGAGGCGTGTTTGTTTCCTGAGAGGTAATTCCCATGGCAATGACCATCAATACCAATGTGGCGTCGATCAACGCCCAGCGCAATCTGAGCCTGTCGGGCAGCTCGTTGAGCACGTCCATGCAGCGCCTGTCTTCGGGCCTGCGCGTCAACAGCGCCAAGGACGATGCCGCCGGCCTGGCGATTTCCGAGCGCATGGCCGCGCAGACCAAGGGTCTGACGGTTGCCGCGCGCAATGCCAATGACGGCATCTCGCTGGCGCAGACCGCCGAAGGCGCGCTGGGCAAGGTCGGCGATATGCTGCAACGCGTGCGTGAACTCGCCGTGCAGTCGAGCAATGCGACCAACAGCGAATCGGACCGCAAGGCCATGCAGTCTGAAGTCACGCAACTGGTGTCGGAAATCGACCGCGTGGCCAAGACCACCGAGTTCAACGGCAAGAAGCTGCTGGACGGTTCGTTCTCGGGCGCGATGTTCCAGGTCGGCGCCAACGCCGGCAACAACATCACCCTGGGCGCGATCACCAAGGCCACGGCTGACAACATGGGCAAGTTGACTTACTCCAGCTCTGATGCTTCCGGTACGATCGACGTAGCCGGTGCCGCCATCGCCGTGGAAGGTCTGACCATGACCGTGACCGGCGGCTCGGCAATCGACCTGGGTGATCTGGCCGCAGCTTCGAGTGTGGAAGAGCGTACTGGCCAGGTGGTCGCGGCAATCAACGCGAAGACCGCCGATACCGGCGTTACCGCCTTCATGAACGATGACGGCACCTATGCGTTGTACTCGGAAGCAGACAAGAGCGGCACAGCCGTCGCGGATGTGACCTTTGCAGCAACGGCTGGCGGCACGGAGGCATCGATGGGTTTTGATGTGGGCGCAGTGACTCTGACGGAAGGCGCGGACGATACCCTGAGCACTCTCTCGGTTGCCACCCAGGCCGACGCCTGGAAGGCACTGCAGCAGGTCGATGGCGCCATTGACAAGGTCAACTCCGCACGTGGCGACCTGGGCGCGCTGCAGACACGTTTCGAGAAGACCGTCGAGAACATCGACATCCAGAACGAAAACATCTCGGCGGCCAAGGGCCGTATCACCGACGCCGACTTCGCCGTTGAAACCGCCAACCTGTCGCGCTCGCAGATTCTGCAACAGGCTGGCACGGCCATGGTGGCCCAGGCCAACCAGCTGCCGCAAAGCGTGCTGTCGCTGCTGCGCTAAAGCCTTTCGCCTCCCGGTGCGCAAAGCGCGGCTGGGAGGCTTGTCTGTTTTTTCTGAGGTAGATCCCCATGGCAATGACCATCAATACCAATGTGGCGTCGATCAACGCCCAGCGCAATCTGAGCCTGTCGGGCAGCTCGCTGAGCACGTCGATGCAGCGCCTGTCTTCGGGCCTGCGCGTGAACAGCGCCAAGGACGATGCCGCCGGCCTGGCCATTTCCGAACGCATGGCCGCGCAGACCAAGGGTCTGGCAGTCGCCGCGCGCAATGCCAACGACGGCATCTCGCTGGCGCAGACTGCTGAAGGCGCCTTGGGCAAGGTGGGCGACATGCTGCAACGCGTGCGCGAACTCGCCGTGCAGTCGAGCAATGCGACCAACAGCATCAGCGACCGCAAGGCCATGCAGTCCGAAGTGGACCAGCTGGTGTCGGAAATCGACCGCGTGGCCAAGACCACCGAGTTCAACGGCAAGAAGCTGCTGGACGGCTCGTTCTCGGGCGCGATGTTCCAGGTCGGCGCAAATGCCGGCAACAACATCACCGTCGGCGCACTGACCAAGGCCACGGCCGAAGGCCTGGGCAAGGCCACGTATGCATCTGCAACCAGCGCCTTGGCCGATGCCACGGTCTTGACCGAATCCGCAGGCGCAATCACCATCTCGGGCAAGGGGGCATCCGCGACCACGGCGGTAAGCATCGACCTCGCGGCGGCAGACACGGCTGAAGAGCGGCTGGGCCAGGCCGTGGCCGCGATCAATGCGAAGACCGCGGACACTGGCGTGACCGCATTCCTGGAGACCGACGCCGCAGGTGCGCAAACCTTGACATTCAAGGGCGAGACGACATTCACCGTCACCGAAGTCACTGCCGGTACGGCTGGCTTTGCCACGGCAACTAATACTGCGGCAGAGAAGAGCGGCGGCGTCTCCGCGCTGTCGGTGGCGACGCAATCGGGTGCCTGGGAAACCCTGCAAAAGGTGGACAAGGCCATCGACCAGGTCAACTCCGCGCGCGGCGACCTGGGCGCACTGCAGACGCGTTTCGAGAAGACCGTCGAGAACATCGACATCCAGAACGAAAACATCTCGGCCGCCAAGGGCCGTATCACCGACGCTGACTTTGCCGTGGAAACCGCGAATCTGTCGAAGTCGCAAATCCTGCAGCAGGCCGGCACCGCCATGGTGGCCCAGGCCAACCAGCTGCCGCAGAACGTTCTGTCGCTGTTGCGCTGAAAGAGTTTTGTCTCCCGGCGCCCTGGGGCGCGCGGGAGGCTTGTTTGTTTCCTGAGAGGTAATTCCCATGGCAATGACCATCAATACCAATGTGGCGTCGATCAACGCCCAGCGCAATCTGAGCCTGTCGGGCAGCTCGCTGAGCACGTCGATGCAGCGCCTGTCTTCGGGCCTGCGCGTCAACAGCGCCAAGGACGATGCCGCCGGCCTGGCCATTTCCGAACGCATGGCCGCCCAGACCAAGGGTCTGACGGTTGCGGCGCGCAATGCCAACGACGGCATTTCGCTGGCGCAGACCGCTGAAGGCGCGCTGGGCAAGGTGGGCGACATGCTGCAACGCGTGCGCGAACTCGCCGTGCAGTCGAGCAATGCGACCAACAGCATCAGCGACCGCAAGGCCATGCAGTCCGAAGTGGACCAGCTGGTGTCGGAAATCGACCGCGTGGCCAAGACCACCGAGTTCAACGGCAAGAAGCTGCTGGACGGCTCGTTCTCGGGCGCGATGTTCCAGGTCGGCGCCAACGCCGGCAACAACATCACCGTCGGTGCACTGACCAAGGCCACGGCTGAAGGCCTGGGCAAGGCAGAGTTCGCGACTGCGGACGGTGTCTTGACAACCGCGGCTTCCAATTTCGATGCTGTGGACAACGCGATCACCATCACCGGCAAGGGCGCTTCGGCGACCGCGCCCGTGGAGATCTCCCTCGCGGCCGCAGACTCTGCAGAAGAGCGCCTGGGCCAGGCCGTGGCGGCGATCAACGCCAAGACCGCAGACACCGGCGTGACCGCGTTCCTGGAAAAGGACGATGCCGGCGTGCAAACGCTCAAGTTCAAGGCTGAAACGGAATTCGCGATTGCCGTGACCGGCGCTGCTGACACTGGCTTCGCGGCCATAGCGACAACGGCGGCTGACGAGCAGACCGGTGGTGTCTCCGCGCTGTCGGTGGCAACCCAATCGGGTGCCTGGGAAGCCTTGAACAAGGTCGACAAGGCCATCGACCAGGTCAACTCCGCACGGGGCGATCTGGGCGCGCTGCAGACGCGTTTCGAAAAGACTGTCGAGAACATCGACATCCAGAACGAAAACATCTCTGCCGCCAAGGGCCGTATCACCGACGCCGACTTTGCCGTGGAAACCGCGAATCTGTCGAAGTCGCAAATCCTGCAGCAAGCCGGCACGGCCATGGTGGCCCAGGCCAACCAGCTGCCGCAGAACGTGCTGTCGCTGCTGCGCTGATCGCGCCGGCCTGGGGCGCAGCCGGGCGCCCAGGTCCGTGGTGTGACGAAAGATGCCTTGAGAGGTTCGCCTCGCGAGGCATTTTTGCGTTGAAAGGGGTCAAGTTCGTCACGCAATGGCCGATATCCATGCAATGGGCCGCGCTCAAGCTATCTACAGGGAGGGGGGGACGGCTCTTTTCACGCTTTCAAATAGTGCGTTCTTTGCAAGAATGAGCGCAATGAAATTTTTGTGAAAGCCTGATGACAGGCTTTTGCGCAGGAGTGCTGTGATGGCTATTACTTCGGTAGGTATTGGCAGTGGTTTGGAAGTCGACAAGATCGTCACGCAGTTGGTCGAGCTCGAAAAGGCGCCGCTGAAGACGCTCGAGGCCAAGGCCGAGACGATCACGTCCAAGATCTCGACCTATGCCGAGATCAAGTCGCTGACCGACACCTTGAACACTGCGGCAGCCAAGCTCTCGCGCGACAGCGCCTGGAATGGCGTCAACATCTCGGCGAGCAACAGCAATGTGGCGGGCGCGATGACGGGCATTGCCCAGCCTGGCTCGTACAGCGTGCAGGTGAAGCAGCTCGCGCAGTCGCAGACCTCGGTGATCGGCAACGGTGCCGCAGGTGTGGGTTTTGCCAAGGATGCCAAGGTGGGCGCGGGCACGTTCACGCTGACCGTGGGTGCCAAGACCTTCGATATCACACTGACCGCCTCGGACACGCTGACCACGCTGGCTACGGCCATCAACAACAAGGACAGCGGCGTGCAGGCCACGGTGATCACCAATGCCGACGGCACGCAGCGCCTGATGATGCGCTCCAAGAATACCGGCACCGATGCGCAGTTCAGCATCGCGGCGACGGCCACGGACCCGGGCAGCACGCTGGGCCAAATCGGCAGCTCCACTCCAGGCTACTACACCGTCTCGCAAGTGGCGCAGAACGCCAAGATCGAACTCAACGGTGTGGAAGTCGAGTCCACGAGCAATACGTTTGCCGATGCGCTGCCGGGCATGTCGCTCACCGTGTCGACGGTGTCGAATTCACCGACGCTGATCTCCGTGGCCGCGGACACCAAGGCCATGAAGGAAGGCATTCAGGCCTTTGTCGATGCTTACAACGCATTGAACGACAAATTGAGTGCGCTGACCAAGTACGACCCGGATACCGGCGTCAAGGGCCTTCTTCAGGCCGACAGCACGACCGTGAGCATCCAGAACGCATTGCGCATGATGACCATGAACATCGTCAAGGGCGGTGGTGCGTTCACGCGGCTGTCGGACATCGGCATCCAGATGGAGCAGGGCGGAAGTCTGTCCGTCAACGACACCGACCTGACCAAGGCACTGACCGATGTGTCTTCGCTCAAGGGCCTGTTCGCCACCAAGAGCGACAGTCTGGGCGCAAACGGCGGCATTGGTGTGAATTTCAAGGCGTTCACCGATGGCATGCTGGCTTATGAAGGCACGCTCAACGCCAAGACCGATTCGCTCGAAAGCTCGCTCAAGCGCAACGGCACAGATCAGGATAAGGTGCTCAACCGCGCCTCGACGCTCGAAAGTCGGCTGCTGGCGCAATACACTGCGCTGGACGTCAAAATGGCGTCACTGAATGCGTTGGATGCCTACGTGACGCAGCAGGTTGCGTCATGGAACAAGTCCACGAGTTGATGTGGCCGGGGCCGCGCGCCCTGTATCGGGTTTGGGTGTACGGATAGGCACACGCAAATTTTTTTAAGATTTCGCTTGATTTTGGAGGACTTCTGCCGAAAACAAAGGCAAGTAGTTCACAAGGATGCCAGTCATGTATACCCCCGTAAGTTCCCGTGCTGCCAATGCATATCGGCAAATTGGCGTGCAATCCGGCATTGATGGTGCAACGCCCCATCAACTGGTGCAAATGCTGTTTGATGGTCTGTTGCAGTCGCTGAACGCGGCGCGCGGAGCGCTGCAGCGGGGCGAAATAGAGAACAAGGGAACGCACATCGGTAAGTCGGTGCGCATTCTTGAAGAAGGGCTCAAGGGCGCGCTCAATCCGGTTCAAGGCGGCGAACTTGCCGTGAATCTGGGCACGCTCTATGACTATTGCATTTCTCGGCTGACGATGGCCAATTTGCGCAATGACCTGGCTCTGGTCGAAGAGGTTGTGGGTTTGATTGAACCCGTGGCCCAAGGCTGGAAGGAAATGGGCCAGGCGCAAGTGGACTCAGGTGGCGGAGGTTACTAACGATGGGGACGCAATTGATCGATTATTACAAGGCCATAGAAGACAGCAGCCTCAAGATGCTCGAGGCCGCACGGGGGAAAGACTGGGAAGGCGTTGCCCGCTACGAAGGTGCCTGTGCGGTGTTGATCGAGCAGTTGCGCTTTCAGTCCCAGGAGCAGGAGTTGCTGCCAGAGCAGCGCCGTGAAAAGGCGCGCATCATGCAGCGCATCCTGCGCAACGACGCCCAGATCCGCACGCTGGCCGAGCCCTGGCTCGCGCAGGTCGAACATATGTTCGACGGCCAGCCCCAGGTCCTGCACTGAACCCACGGCGGCGCCCCGCGCGCCGCCTGCAGGCAGCAAAAAACCCGCCCTCGTGAGATGGCGGGTTTTTTTATGGCGTGTTGGACGGTGCGGACTCAAACTCTTCACTACCGTTCGCCCTGAGCCTGTCGAAGGGCGTTTCAGGGCGGGCTGTCTGCCGCCGGCGATGCCGTGCGATGGCTTGAGAGCTCCAGACCGACTCAGCACGCAATCCCATCGGCCCTGAGTCTATGGAAGGCCTGAAGGACCCTCCATCGCACCGGTCAGTGCGCCGCAGCACCAAACACCAGACGCAAAAAAACCGCCAGCGCAGGCCGGCGGTGCATGGAGAGCGAGAAATAGCGCGCCAGCGCGCCGCTGTCAGACCTGCATGTTCATGACATCGGTATAGGCCTGAACCAGGCGGTTGCGCACATGCAGCGATGCCTGGAAGCCGATCTGCGCCTTCTGGATCGCGACCATGGTCTCTTCGAGGCTCACGGCGGGATTCTCGAGCTGCACTTCACGTTGCAGATTGCCCGAGTGTTCCTGCGCGGCGCTCACCGACTGCAGCGCACCCTTGAGTGCCTGGGTAAAGCCCCCGTCGATCTCCCGGGTAGAGGTAGGCGTTGCAGCAACGCGGCGGGGCAGGTCAGTGCCGGAGAGGGAAGGAATCGAAGTATTGATGCGCAGGTCCATGACAAATCCCTTGGGAGTTTGTGAGATGGGTTGAATCGTAGGTGCTCGGCGACAGTTCATCTCGGGGAATAGATGCCCAAAGGCGCGCCTTATCGGCGGAACGTGCCGGCCCGAAGTCCGAATAATCGGTCGCACGTCAGGCTCCCTGTTGGGCCTCACCAAATTGGAACCAAGATGTCTGCAGTCGCTGAAATCCCCGTCGTCGTAAATCCTCCCGCCAGCCCTTCGTGGACCCAGCGGATGTCCTCCCTGGATAAAGGCCAGCGCCTGCGCCTGGGCGCCGTCGCCGTTCTGGTGGTGGTCGGTCTGGTCGCGGCGGTGATGTTCAATCGCCAGCCCGATTACAAAGTGCTGTTCTCCAACCTGAGCGACAAGGATGGCGGCGCCATCGTCGCCCAGCTGACCACGCTCAATGTGCCTTACCAGTACAGCGAAGGTGGCGGCGCTATCCTGATTCCGGCCGACCGGGTGCACGATGTGCGCCTCAAGCTCGCGACCCAGGGCCTGCCCAAGGGCTCGGTGACCGGCTTCGAGCTGATGGAAACCAGCCGCTTCGGCATCACGCAGTTCCAGGAGCGGCTGAACTTCCAGCGCGGCCTCGAAGGCGAGCTGACGCGCTCCATCCAGGCGCTGGCTTCGGTGCAGAACGCCCGCGTGCACCTGGCGCTGCCCAACCAGAACGGTTTCTTCCGCGAACAGCAAAAGCCATCGGCTTCGGTGCTGGTGACGCTGCACCCGGGCCGTTTCCTGGACCGCGCGCAGATCGCCGGCATCGTGCATCTGGTCGCGTCCAGCGTGCCCGAACTCCAGCCCGCGGCCGTGAGCATTCTCGACGACACCGGCAAGCTGCTGTCGCAGTCGCCCGACGGCAATGGCAACCAGGTCGATGTGCAGAAGCTGATGTACACCCAGCAGATCGAGCAGCAGTACACGCGCCGCATCCTGGACATCCTCGAGCCTGTGGTCGGCAAGGACAATGTGCGTGCCCAGGTCACGGCCGACATGGATTTCAGCCAGACCGAGTCCACGTCCGAGCAGCACCGCCCCAACCAGGGACCTGACAGCAGCGCGGTGCGCAGCCAGCAGGTGGTCGAAAGCTCGGGCTCGCAACAACCCGCACAGCCCACAGGCGTGCCCGGCGCGACCAGCAACCAGCCTCCCGTGGCCGCGGCCGCCCCCGTCAATGGCGCCAACCCCGCACCCGCCGCGGCCAATGGCCAGGGCGCTGCGACCGGCGCCAAGCGTGAATCGCTGACGAATTACGAAGTCGACAAGACGGTGCGTGTGACGCGCAGCAGCAGCGGTGCGATCAAGCGCCTGACCGCTGCCGTGGTGGTCAACTACCAGCCCGTGACGACCGAAGCGGGCCAGGCGCCGGTGCAGCAGGCCCTCTCGGCCGAGCAGCAAGCCAAGATGCTGGCCCTGGTGCGCGAAACCATTGGTTTCAGCCAGGAGCGCGGCGACTCGGTCAACCTGATGAATGCGCAGTTCCGCGACGACAGCGTTCCAGTGGTGGAACTGCCGCTGTGGAAGCAGCCCGAAGTGATCGAGCTGGCCCGCACGCTGGCCTGGCCTCTGGGTCTGGCACTGTTTGGTGCGATCCTGATTCTGGGCCTGTTGCGGCCGCTGCTCAAGAGCCGGGCCGTCGAGGCCAAGGGCTCGCAGCTCGACGCACTGGAAGCCGACGATCCGGACCGTCCGCCGCTGCTGGGCGGACCCGTGGCGGAACTGACGCCGACGGAAAGCCAAGTGCGCCTGGAGCAGGCACGTCAGTTGACCAAGCAGAACCCGATCGCCGTGGCGAATATTGTGAAAACCTGGGTGAACGGCGAAAGCTGATCGAACCCACACATGGACGAAGTTTCCTATGGATGAACGAGGCCTCAACGACGCCGCCATCTTGCTGATGTCTCTTGGCGAGGAAGAGGCGGCCGAGGTGTTCAAGCACCTGTCGCCCAAAGAAGTACAGAAGCTCGGCGAAACGATTGCGCGCATGCGCGGCGTTTCGCGCGAGAAAGTCGACTTCGTGATCAACCGTTTCACCGACGATGCCGCGGCCCAGAGCCTGCTGGTCAACGACGCCAGCGACTACGTGCGCTCGGTGCTGCGCCGCGCGCTCGGCGAAGACAAGGCATCGCTGCTGATCGACCGTATCCTGCAAGGCGGCGACGTCTCGGGGATCGAAAGTCTCAAGTGGATGGATCCGCTGTCGGTCGCCGAGCTGCTGCGCGGCGAGCACCCGCAGATCGTCGCGGCGATTCTGGTCCACCTCGAGCACGAGCAGTCGGCCGCGGTGCTGATGCAGTTGCCCGAGCGCTTTCGCAGCGAAGTGCTGCTGCGCGTGGCCACGCTCGAAGGCATTCAGCCGACGGCGCTCAAGGACCTCAACGAAGTGCTGTTCAAGGTGCTCGCCGGCGGTGACAAGATTCGCAAGACGTCGCTGGGCGGCGTGAAGACCGCTGCGGAAATCATCAACCAGCTGGGCGGCAACGCCGACGTGGCGGTGCTCGACACCATCCGCAACTACGACGTCGATCTGGCGCAGAAGATCATGGACAAGATGTTCGTGTTCGACGATCTGGTCAAGCTCGACGACCGTTCGCTGCAGCTGGTGCTGCGCGAAGTGGCGTCCGAAACACTGATCGTCGCGCTCAAGGGCGGGACCATGGAAGTGCGCGACAAGATTCTCGCCAACATGTCGATGCGTGCTTCCGAAGCCCTGCGCGAAGACCTCGAGTCGCGCGGCCCGATGCGCCTGTCCGAAGTCGAAGCGCAGCAAAAGGAAATTCTCAAGGTGGTGCGCCGCCTCGCGGAAGAAGGTCAGGTCACCATAGGCGGCGCAGCCGAAGACAGCTATGTCTAACGGATCGAATTCACGCTTCATTCCCAGCGAGGAAATCGACGCCCGCGCCGTGGTGCAGTGGCGCTTCGGTGCGGTCGGCGACGCCGGCCTGGTGCCGAAACTGCCGCATGGCCCGATCGGCGATCTGCGCCAGGACATGGATCTGGACATGGACGTGGTGGAAACACCCGCGCCTGCCGCCGTGCCCCAGCAGGACGCCGCGGAAATCGAGGCCATGCTGCAGCAGGCGCGCGAACAGGCGCATGCCGAAGGCCGCGCCCAGGGCCTGGCCCAGGGCCGCGCCGAAGCCACGAACGAATGGCAGCAGCGCATGGACAGCTACACCTCGGGCGAAGGCCGCGACACCGCGCAGCGCCTGCAGGGGCTGGTGGAAAAGTGCGAAGACAGCCTGTTGGCGCTCGAACAGAACATGGCCTCCGAAGTGCTGCAACTGGCCTGCGACATCGCGCGCCAGGTGGTGCGCCAGGAGCTGGCCTGCAAGCCCGAGGCCTTGCTGCCCGTCGTGCGCGAAGCGCTCGACATGCTGGTCACCGAAGGCCGTGCCGTGACGGTGCGTCTCAATCCGGTCGACTGGGAAGTGCTGGACGCGCCGCTGCGCGCCGAACATGGCGCAGCGGGAAAGCTGCAATGGATCGCCGATGCGTCGGTGCCCGCGGGCGATGTGCGCGTCGACTCGGGTGGTGCGGTGATCGAGGCCGGTCTCGACAGCCGCTGGCGTCGTGCCGTGGCCGCTCTGGGCCTGGTGTCTTCCTGGTACGAGGGCGGCCATGCCGAATGAGACCGCACTCGCCCCCTGGAAAGATTTCGTGGCCGGCGCGCGTGCGCGCTACGCCCAACCCGTGGCGCTCGAAAGCCGCGGCACGCTGAGCCGTCTGACTGGACTGGTGCTCGAAGCTTCGGGCCTGCGCGTGCCCGTGGGCGCGCAATGCCATGTGCAGATGCCCCACCAGGCGCCGGTGCTGGCCGAAGTGGTCGGCTTCGCGGGTGAAAAAGCGTTTCTGATGCCTGCGGGCGACATCCAGGGCCTGTCCAGCGGCGCGGTGGTGACCCCCGCGCCGGCGTTCGTGCCCATGCCGCGTTTTGGCGAGCCGGTGGCCGAAGTGTCGCTGGCCACGGGCATGCTGCGCCTGCCCATGGGCGACGGCCTGCTGGGCCGCGTGGTCGATTCGCAAGGCATTCCGCTGGACCATGCGGGCCCGGTGACCGACGTCACGGCCGAGCCCATGGACCGCCGCCAGATCAATGCGATGGACCGCGACCCGGTGCGCGAGCCGCTCGATACCGGCGTGCGCGCGCTGAACGCGCTGCTGAGCGTGGGCCGCGGCCAGCGCCTGGGCCTGTTCGCGGGTTCGGGCGTGGGCAAGAGCGTGCTGCTGGGCATGATGGCGCGCTACACAAAGGCCGACGTGATCGTCGTGGGCCTGATCGGCGAGCGCGGCCGTGAAGTCAAGGAATTCGTCGAAGACATTCTCGGCGCCGAGGACCGCGGCCGGGCCGTGGTCGTCGCCGCGCCGGCCGATGCGCCGCCGCTGCTGCGCATGCAGGGCGCGGC
>NZ_JAHCDD010000102.1 GCF_018413525.1 Acidovorax sp. CCYZU-2555 | reverse complement strand
AAGCTCAACTGCATTACGAGTTCTTCGCGGGCGAGGCGGTCGATCTGTCGGACGCAGGAAGTTTCGCTGTGAAGATCGCGAGCACCGGCCAGGTGATTCCCGTCACCCAGGAGCAGACGGTGACGCAGGCGCTGGCGCTGTGCGGCATCGAAATCCAGATGTCGTGCGAGCAAGGAGTCTGCGGCACCTGCCTGACCAAGGTGCTGGAGGGCATTCCCGAGCACAAGGACATGTACCTCACGGAAGAAGAGCAGGCCGCGAACGACCAGTTCACGCCTTGCTGCTCGCGCTCGCGCTCGCCGCTGCTGGTGCTGGACCTGTAGATGGCCGCGCCAACCGCGACGCGCCAGGAAGAGGGCGCCGCCCTGGCGCTCGACGAGCAGCCCGGGCACTTGATACGGCGCGCCCATCAGATCGCGGTGTCGGTGTTCCACAGCACCATGGGCGGCGACATCACGCCGGTGCAGTACGCGATTCTCAAATGCCTGCAGGCCAGGCCCGGCATAGACCAGGTGACCTTGGCGCAGGAAGTGGCGCTGGACACCTCGTCGGCCGCGCTCACTGCCGTGCGCCTGGAGACCAAGGGCTGGATTGCGCGCCAGCTCGCGCCCAAACGCCAGCGCTGTCTGTTCCTGACCGCGCAGGGCAGCGACATGCTGCAGCGAATCGACTTGCGCATGCACGCCATGCAAAAGACTTTGCTCGACGAGTTCAGCCCGCACGATCAACGCGAATTTCTGCGCCTGCTGCGGCATTTCACCGCGAGCAAGAACGCCATGAGCCGCGCGCCCTACCGACCCCAAGCACGCGAACAGGAAAGGGCGTGACGCCTATGCGGCTGGTTTGTCGGACAGCGCCACGCGGTCCAGCAGCTTGATCAGCAAGGCGCGCTCGTCCGGGCTCAGGTCTTGCGCAATGCGCACTTCGTAGCGGCGTGTCTTCTCGTGCAGGCTCAGCAATTCCTGGCGGCCTTTCTCGGTCAGCAGCAGGGAGTAGCTGCGCCGGTCGCCCGGGATGGAGCGGCGCTCCACCAGCTCCAGCGCTTCGAGGTTGTCTATCACCTTGACGATGCTGGCGCGCGTGATGCGCAGTTGCTCGGCGAGCGCGGACTGGTTGGTGCCGGGCTGGGTGCCGATGATCGACAGCGCGGTCATGCGCGCCGGCGAAATGGTGTCTTCGCCATAGGCGGCGAACAGCATTTCGTAGGTGCGGACCTTGGCCCGCTGTATCGCATAGCCCAGCGAATCATGAAGTATGTCGGGCACGTCGCCCGAGGCCGGATTCTTCTGGGTTGCAGCCAGGCTTTTGTCGGCGCCTGGTTTTGCGGCTACGGGATGCGCAGTTTTCAAGGGTTACCTCTAGTTTTTGATCTCAGGCTTTAGATTAGCATGAACTAACTGTTTACCAAGTAAACAGATTTGTAGGCTAACAAAATGGAGATGACATGAGGTTCACGACCGCGTTGAAACTGTCCCTGGGTGGCCTGGTGCTGGTCAGCCAGGCCACCTGGGCCGAAATTCGCATCGGCATCAGCACATCGTTGACGGGCCCCGGCGCCTCGCTGGGCATTCCCGTGCGCAATGCCTTTGCCATGTGGCCGCAGGAGATGGGCGGCCAGAAGCTGGTGCTGCAGGTGCTCGATGACGCGGGCGATCCGACCATCGCCACCAAGAACGCGCGCCGCTTCCTGGAAGAAAAAGTCGATGTGATCATTGGCGCGGCCAACACGCCCGCGACCATCGCCATCGCCCAGGTGGCCAACGAAGCCGGCGTGCTGCATCTCGCGCCCAACCCGGTCGAGCTGCCGCCGGGCCGCGACACCTGGACTTTCCGCTCGACCATGGATTCGGGCTTCTTCACCGAAGGCGTGCTGGCGCACATGAAGCGCTCGGGCGTCAAGACCGTGGGCTTTCTGGGCCTGTCGGACGCGTACGGTGAGGTCTATCTGAAGTCCTTGAACCAGCAGGCCGAGAAGGCCGGCGTCAAGGTCGTGGCCGTGGAGCGCTTCACGCGCGCCGACACCAGCGTCGCCGGCCAGACGCTCAAGGTGCTGGCCGCACGCCCTGACGCAGTGCTGGTGGTGGCCGTGGGCGGTGGCGCCGCCTTGCCGCAAAAGGCCCTGGCCGAGCGCCGCTACAAGGGCAAGATCTATCACACGCCGGCCTCGGTCTCGGGCGACTTCCTGCGCCTGTCGGGCAAGGATGCCGAAGGCGCGCTGGTGATGTCCGGCCCCGAACAGGTGCCCGAGCAGCTGCCGGCTTCGCACCCGGGCCGCAAGATCGCCCAGGCCTTCGTCGATGAGTACGAGACCAAGTACGGCGCGGGATCGCGCACCCAGTTCGCGGCCCATGTCTACGACATCGGCCTGGTGCTGGAGAAAGTCATTCCCGTGGCGCTGAAGAAGGCCCAGCCCGGATCGCCGGAGTTCCGCACGGCCCTCAAGGATGCGCTGGAGAACACCGACGGCATTCCCGTGACCAAGGGCGTGCTGCGCTACACGGCGACGAATCACTGGGGCCATGGTCCGGACGCGCGCGCGCTGCTGCTCGTCGACAAGGGCCAGTGGAAGCTGCTGCCCTGAGCGCCTGACGACAACCAAGGAGTCAGGTCTATGAATTCGTTTGAGCTGGGAGCCCTGCTGGTCCAGGATGGCGTCACGACCGGCGCCATCTATGCCCTGCTGGGCGTGGCGTTGGTGCTGGTGTTTTCCGTGACGCGCATCATTTTCTTTGGACAGGGTGAATTCGTCACTTTCGGCGCGCTGACGCTGGCCTGGCTGCAAGCGGGCCAGATGCCCGGCACGGTCTGGCTGCTGCTGGCCATGGCGGTGATCGCGGGCACGCTGGAAGCCGCGGCCGCGCTGCGCGAAGGCCAGCCGCGCCGGCTGGCGCGCATCGCGCTGTACTACCTGGCGGCGCCGGGCGCGCTGGCCGCGTTGCTGGTCTGGGCCGCGCCGCGCGGCCTGCCGTTGATGCTGCAGTGCCTGTTGAGCGTGGCCATCGTCACGCCGCTGGGGCCGCTGCTGTACCGCCTGATCTACCGGCCCATGGCCAACGCCAGCGTGCTGGTGCTGCTGATCACGTCGGTGGGCGTGCACTTCGTGCTTGCCGGCATAGGGCTGTGGCTGTTCGGCGTCGAAGGCTATCGCACGCCGGCGCTGTGGGATGGCGATCTGATGATCGGCAGCTGGGCCATCAACGGCCAGGGCGTGATCGTGCTCGGCGCGGCCATTGCGCTGATCGTGCTGCTGGCGCTGGTGTTCGGCTACACGCTTTCGGGCAAGGCCTTGCGCGCCGCGGCGTCCAACGCCACCGGCGCCAAGCTGCTGGGCATCTCGGTCGCGTTCTCGGGGCAGATGTCGTTTGCCATCGCGGCCTTCATAGGCGCGCTGTGCGGCATCCTGATCGCGCCCATCGTGACCATCTACTACGACTCGGGCCTGCTGATCGGGCTCAAGGGTTTCGTCGCCGCGATCTTCGGCGGCATGGCCAGCTACGGCTTCACGCTGCTGGGCGCGGTCACCATAGGCATCGTCGAGGCGTTCTCGTCCTTTCTTGCCAGCGCCTACAAGGAAACCATCGTGTTCCTGCTGGTGATTCCCGTGCTGTGGTGGCTGTCCAGGCGCGGCGGCGCGAGCGAGGAGCATTGAATGACACAGAAATCCGTTTCCTCCTCGACCGCCGTGGGCGCGAGCCCGCGCGCGGGCGCCGGCAGCCGCCGCCTGCTGGCGGGCGCGCTGGTGCTGCTGGCCGCGGCCTTGCCGCTGGCGCCCGTGCCCGACCTGTTCATCACCCAGGCCAACTACGTGGGGCTTTACGCCCTGGTGGTGCTGGGCCTGGTGCTGCTGACCGGTATTGCCGGCCTGACCTCGTTCGGCCAGGCGGCCTTCGTGGGCATAGGTGCCTATGCGACCGCCTACTGCACGCTGACGTTCGGCTGGTCGCCCTGGTTCACGCTGTTCGTCGGCCTGGGCGCGACCGGCCTCAGTGCCTGGCTCATAGGCACGATCACCATGCGCATGTCGGGCCACTACCTGCCGCTGGCCACCATCGCCTGGAGCATCGCGCTGTACTACCTGTTCGGCAGCGTAGAGGCGCTGGGCAAGTACGACGGGTTGTCCGATCTGCCCAGCATAGGCCTGTTCGGCTGGGACCTGGGCGGCAGCCGCGCCATGTACGCGCTGATCTGGCTCAGCGTCGGGCTGTCGGCCTGGGGCGCGCTCAACCTGCTCGACTCGCGGCCCGGCCGCGCCATCCGCGCGCTGCACGGCGGCGTGCAGATGGCCGAGGCCATGGGCGTCGACAGCGCGCGCCTCAAAGTCACGGTGTTCGTCATCGCGGCCCTGCTGGCTTCGGTCTCGGGCTGGCTGTTCGCTCACTTGCAGCGCGCCGTCAATCCCACGCCTTTCGGGCTGGAAGCGAGCCTCAAGTACGTGATCATGCTGGTCGCGGGCGGCATGTCGCATGTGGGTGGCGCGGTGCTGGGCTCCTCGGTGATGACGCTGCTGCAGGACCAGCTGCAGGTGCTGCTGCCGCGCGTGTTCGGCAGCGCGGGCAACTTCGAGGTGATCGTCTTCGGCCTGGTGCTGGTGCTGCTGCTGCGCTTCGCGCCCGGCGGCATGTGGCCCGCCGTGGGCCGCTGGCTGCCCACGCGCCGCATCGCCGTGGTGCCGGGCGCCACCGCACTGCCGCGGCGCACGCCCGTGCCCGCGGGTGAGGTGCTGCTGCAGGTGCGCGGCGTGCAAAAGCGCTTCGGCGGCCTGCTGGCGGTCGACGGCGTGGACCTGAGCGTCAAGGCCGGCGAGATTGTCGGGCTGATCGGGCCGAACGGCGCGGGCAAGTCGACGACCTTCAATCTGATCACCGGCGTGCTGCCGCCCAGCGGCGGCGAAGTGCAGTTGCGCGGCCAGCGCATCGACGGCCAGGCCGCGCGCGCCATCTCGCGCCTGGGGCTGGCGCGCACTTTCCAGCATGTGAAGCTGATCGCCGACATGAGCGTGCTGGAGAACGTGGCGCTGGGCGCCTACCAGCGCGCCCAGGTGGGCGTGGTCGCTGCCGTGCTGCGGCGCGACCGGCGCATCGAAGCCGCAATGCTGCAGGAGGCGGCGCGCGCCTTGCACCGCGTCGGGCTGGCCGAGCTGATGTACCGCCCCGCGGGCAGCCTGGCCCTGGGCCAGCAACGGCTGGTGGAAATCGCGCGCGCACTGTGCTGCGACCCCGCCGTGCTGCTGCTGGACGAGCCCGCGGCCGGACTGCGCGCTTTCGAGAAACAGGCCCTGGCCGTGCTGCTGTCGGAGCTGCGCGACGAGGGCATGGGCATCCTGCTTGTGGAGCATGACATGGAGTTCGTAATGAAGCTCACCGACCACATCGTGGTGATGGTGTTCGGTCGCAAGATCGCCGAAGGCTCGCCGCAGGTCATACAGACCCATCCGGCCGTGCTCGAAGCCTACCTGGGAGCCGCGCCATGACTGCAGCGTTGTTCGAGATCAAGAACTTCGGCGTCTGCTACGGCCAGGTCAGCGCGCTGCAGGACGCCGACCTGGTGATGGCGCCGGGCAGCGTGGTCACGGTGATCGGCCCCAACGGCGCGGGCAAGTCGACGCTGCTCAACGGCCTGATGGGCTTGCTGCCCAGCACCGGCGAGGTGGTCTTCGACGGCCGGTCGCTGGCGGGCATGGGCACGGAAGAGCGCGTGATGGCCGGCATTTCGCTGGTGCCCGAACGCCGCGAGCTGTTTGCCGACATGCCCGTGATCGACAACCTGCTGCTGGGCAGCTTTCGCCGCCACCGCCTGGGCGACAAGGCGCCCACCGACCAGCTCGACTGGGTCTACGCCCTGTTCCCACGCCTGAAGGAGCGCTCCAGCCAGCTGGCCGGAACGCTGTCGGGCGGCGAACGCCAGATGCTGGCCGTGGGGCGCGCGCTGATGGGCAAGCCGCGCCTGCTGATGCTCGACGAGCCCAGCCTGGGCCTGGCGCCGCGCATCGTGCAGGAAATGCTCGATGTCATCGGCGGTCTGCGCGCCCACGGCGTGTCCACCTTGCTGGTGGAGCAGAACGCGCGCGCCGCGCTGGCGCTGGCCGACTACGGCTATGTGCTGGAGAACGGCCGCATCGCGCTGCAGGGGCCGGCCGGCGAACTCGCCAACAACCCGCGCATCGCGCAGAGCTACATGGGCATGACGGCCGGCGACACAGTCGCCGCGGCCGCCGTGACGAACTGAATACCAACACCGGAAGAACCGAACATGAACAACGACATCCTGCAACAACCGCGTCTGGTCACGCTGGAGATCGACGGCGCCGTCGCCATCATCACCTTGAACCGCCCCGAGAAGCGCAATGCGCTGAGCCTGCGCGTGATTGAGCACCTGCGCGAGTGCTTTGCCTCGCTGCCCACCACCGTGCGCGTGGCCATCCTGGCCGGCGCGGGCACCCACTTCAGCGCCGGGCTGGACCTGTCCGAACTGTCCGAGTCGACGGCGGCCGAAGGCATACAGCATTCGCTGGCCTGGTACGAAGCCTTTTCCAAGATCCAGTTCGGCCGCATTCCCGTCATCGGCGTGCTGCAGGGCGCGGTGGTCGGCGGCGGGCTGGAGCTTGCCTCCTGTCTGCATGTGCGCGTCGCGGAGGAGAGCGCTTACTTCGGTCTGCCCGAAGGCCAGCGCGGCATTTTCCTGGGCGGCGGCGGCTCGGTGCGCGTGAGCAAGCTGATCGGCTTCTCGCGCGTCACCGAGATGATGCTCACCGGCCATGTGGTGAATGCGCAGGAAGGCCATGCCATCGGCCTGGCGCACTACGTCACGCCCGCGGGCGAAGGCCTGCGCAAGGCGCGGGAACTCGCCGAGCGCATTGCCGGCAACGCGCCGCTGTCGAACTTCGCGATTCTCAATGCGCTGCCGCTGATCGCCGAGCAGCCGATGTCGCACGGCCTGCTGACCGAGGCGCTGATGGCCACCGTGACCCAGAGCGCGCCCGAAGCCAAGGAGCGCGTCGCCGCCTTCCTGGACAAGCGCGCGGCCAAGGTCGTGAGCCCCAACTGAGTCCCTTCCATCTTCTTCAAGTCTTTGCCATGACCCAACTTCCTCCTTCCGTCGCCGGCGTTGCGCGCCTGCCCCTCGATCCCATTTTCCGGCCGCGTTCGGTGGCCATCATCGGCATGTCCGCCAAGCCCGGCTCGGCCGGCCAGGTCGTGCTGGGCAACATGCTGCAGGGCGGCTTCACCGGCACCGTGCACCTGGTCGGGCGCAGCGGCGGCGAGATCATGGGCCGGCCGGTGCTCACCGAAGTGGCGCAGCTGCCCGAAGGCGTGGACCTCGCCATTCTGATGCTGCCGTCCGATGCCGTTCTCGCCAACATCGAGGCCTGCGTGGCGCGCAAGGTGCGCGGCGCGGTCTGCTTTGCGTCCGGCTTTGCCGAGATGGGCGACGCAGGCCGTGAACAGCAGCGGCGCATAGGCGAAGTCGCGCGCGCCGGCGGCCTGGCGCTGCTGGGCCCGAACACCGTGGGCTATTTCAACTATGTGGACGCGTTCACGGTCTTCATGGTCGAGCAGAACATTCCGCCGCCGCTGGACCGCGCCGCGGGCAAGGCCGTGGCCGTGGTGGCGCAAAGCGGCGGCATAGGCGCCCACCTGGCGGCCTCGCTGCGCATGCGCGGCGTGCCGCTGTCGTACATGATGACCACCGGCAACGAGGCCCAGCAAGGCCTGGCCGAAATGATCGATTTCTTCGCCGACGACGCGTACACCGGCGTCATCGTGGTCTATGCTGAGCAGATCCGCAGCGCGCCCGACTTCCTGGCCGCCGCGGGCCGGGCGCGTGCGGCCGGCAAGCCCGTGGTGCTGCTGCACCCGGGCCGCAGCGAGCGCTCGCAGGCGGCCGCGCAGTCGCATACCGGCGCTCTGGCCGGCAACCATGCGGCCATGCATTTGATGGTCGAGCATGCGGGCGTGGTCAACGTCGACACGCTGGAAGAGGCCATCGATCTGGGCCAGCTGCTGCTGCGCTACCCGCAGGCGCCCACGGGCGGCCTGGGCCTGGTCACGGCCTCGGGCGCGCTGTGCGGCATCACCCAGGACTATGTCGAGCCGCTGGGCCTCGATCTGCCCGCACTGTCGGCCGAACAGACCGAGCGCCTGCGCGAACACCTGCCCGACTTCACACCGCCGCGCAATCCGCTGGACCTGGGCACGCTGGTCGCCTGGAAGCCCGAACTGATCTCGCTGGGCACGGCCTCGCTGCTGGCCGACGCCGATCTGGGCAGCGTGCTGGTGTCGCTGCCCATGCCCGGCCCCGAGACCGCCGTGGTCTGGCTGCGCCACTACCTGCAAGGCATCAGCGCCAGCGCCAAGCCCGCGATCCTGGTGATGCAAAGCGAGGACGAGCCCCTGCCGCCGGCCTTCATCGAGGAAGCACACCGCAGCGGCGCCATCGTCATGCGTTCGCCCGAACGCGCCTTGCGCGCGCTCTCGCGCATCACGCGGTTCGGCCGCGCGCGCGCGGCCCAGGCCTTGCCCGATACGGCGCCTGCCGTGCGCCTCGACGGCCCGCTGGGCCTGGGCCGCGGCACGCAGGCCGAATGGGTGGGCAAGAAGCTGCTGGGCCGGCTGGGCCTGCGCGTTCCCGCGGGGGCGCTGGCGACCACGCCCGATGAAGCCGTGCGCATTGCGGCCGACATCGGCTATCCCGTGGTGCTCAAGGCCCAGGCCGCGACGCTGGCGCACAAGAGCGAGGTGGGCGGCGTGCTGCTGAACATCGCCGACGAGGCCGCGCTGCGCGCCGCCTGGCAGCGCCTGCACGACAACGTGCGCCGCGCCGAGCCTTCGCTGGTGCTCGATGGCGCGTTGGTCGAGAAGATGGGCGAGCGCGGCCTGGAGCTGGTCGTGGGCGCGAGCCGCGACCCCAACTGGGGACCGATTCTCATGGTCGGCCTGGGCGGCATCTGGGTCGAGGCGCTGGGCGATGTGCAGCTGCTCGCGCCCGATCTGCCGCGCGCGGCCATCGTCGAGCGCCTGCGCAGCCTCAAGGCCGCCAAGCTGCTCGACGGCTTTCGCGGCGCGCCCGCGGTCGATCTGGACGCGGTCGCCGACGTGGTCGCGCTGGTGGGCCAGCTGATGCTGCAACACCCCGAGATCACCGAAGTCGACATCAACCCGCTGGTCGCCTACGGCAAGGGCCAGGGCGTGGTGGCGCTGGATGCGCTGATCGTCACGCAGTGAATTAAAGGACAGACAACATGGAACTCCAAGGAACTCCCGTACTGGTGACCGGTGGCGCGCAAGGCCTGGGCGAGGCCACGGCCTTGCATCTGGCGGCGCTGGGCGCGCGCGTCACGGTGCTCGACATTCAACTGGAACGCGCTCAGGCCGTGGCCGAACGCATAGGCGGCCTGGCGCTGCACTGCGATGTCACGGACCCGGCCAGCGCCGAAGCCGCGATCGCCGCGGCGCGCGCACGCCACGGCGTGGCACGTCTGCTGGTGAACTGCGCGGGCGGCGGCGCGGCGCGCCGCGTCGTGGGCAAGGACGGCCCCATGCCCATGGCCGATTTCATCAAGGTGGTGAACCTGAACCTGTTCGGCGCGTTCAACATGACGCGCCTGGCCGCGGCCGACATGATGGGCGCCGAGCCTATAGATCCCGTGAACGGCGAGCGCGGCCTGGTGCTTTTCACGGCCTCGGTCGCGGCTTTCGAAGGTCAGGTGGGCCAGGCGGCCTATACCGCGTCCAAGGGCGCGCTCGCGGCGCTGACCATCCAGCTGGCGCGCGAATTCGCGCCGCAGGGCGTGCGCGCCATGGCGGTCGCTCCGGGCATCTTCCACACGCCGCTGCTCGAGACCCTGCCGCTCGCGGCCCAGCAGGCGCTGGCCGACAGCATTCCGTTTCCGCGCCGCCTGGGCCTGCCCCAGGAGTTCGCGCAACTGGTGGGCGACATCGCGCGCAACAGCTACCTCAACGGCGAAGTGATTCGCATCGACGGCGCGGTGCGCCTGGCGCCGCGCTGAGTCCGATGCTGCATTACACGCCCCCCCTGCGCGACCTGCGCTTCGTGCTGCACGAAGTGCTGGGCGCGGCCCAGCGGCTGCAGGCCCTGCCAGGCCACGCCGAGATGGACGCCGCCACGCTGGATACGCTGGCCGAGGAAGCCGGCCGCTTCGCGGCCGATCGCATCCTGCCCGTCAACGCCGCGGCCGACGCCGTGGGCTGCCGCTGGGCCGACGGCGAAGTGACCATGCCACCGGGCTTTGCCGCGGCCTACCAGGCCTACCGCGAACTGGGCTGGCCGGCGATCTGCGCCGACACCGGCGTGGGCGGCCAGGCCCTGCCCACCGTGGTGTTCAGCACGGTCAATGAACTGGTGGCTTCGGCCAGCCATGCGTTCGTGATGATCGCCGCCATCAACCATTGCGCCGCGGCCTGCCTGCGGCATTCGGCCAGCGCCGCGCTGCAGGCGCAGTGGCTGCCTGGCCTGGCCAGCGGGCGCGTGCTGTCGTCGATGTGCATGACCGAGCCCCAGGCCGGCTCCGACATCGGCCTGCTCAGCACGCGCGCCGTGCCGGACGACCAGGGCAGCTATCGGCTGAGCGGCAGCAAGATCTTCGCCAGCGGCGCCGAACACGACCTCAGCGACAACATCGTGCATCTGGTGCTGGCGCGCGTACCGGGCGCGCCGGCCGGCTCGCGCGGCATCAGCCTCTTTCTCGTGCCCAAGCGCCTGCCTGACGGCCGGCGCAACGGCGTGCATTGCGACGGCATAGAGCACAAGATGGGCCTGCATGGCAGCCCGACCTGTGCGCTGCGTTTCGACGACGCGCGCGGCTGGCTGATCGGTGAGGTGAACGCCGGCCTGCCCGCGATGTTTCCGATGATGAACGAGGCGCGCCTGCTTTCGGGCCTGCAGGCCGTGGGCCTGAGCGAGCTGGCGTTGCAGAACGCGCTGGCCTATGCGAAGGAGCGCCGGCAGGGCCGTTCGCCCGCGGGCCGGCAGCCCTGCACGCTGGTGGAACACCCCGACGTGCAGCGCATGCTGCTGACGCAAAAGGCCTGGACCGAAGGCGGGCGCGCGCTGGTGCACTGGGCGGCGCTGCTGATCGACGACGCCGCCCGCCACCCCGAAGCCGACCAGGCGCGCGCCGCCGGCGAACTGCTGGGCCTGCTCACGCCCATCATCAAGGGCTTTCTGAGCGAGAACGCGCAGCAGTCGATCAGCCTGGCGCTGCAGACCTTCGGCGGCCATGGCTATGTGCGCGAGACGGGCATCGAGCAGCTCGCGCGCGATGCGCGCGTGATCACGCTCTACGAAGGCACGACCGGCATCCAGGGCCAGGACCTGCTGCTGCGCAAGGTGCTGGGCGACGGCGGAAGCCGGCTGCAACGGCTGCTGACACTGGTGCGCGACTGGCTCGCGGGCCCGGGCCAGGGCGCCGCGATGGCCGAGTTCGCCGCGCCGCTGGCGCGTCTGCTCGATGAACTGCAATCGCTGACCCAGACCCTGGGCGCGCGCGAACGCGCGGCCCCGGGGGCGGCGCTGGGCGCCGGCACGGTCTATCTGCGCATCGCCGGCCATCTGGTGCTGGCCTGGCTGTGGGCGCGCATGGCGCAGGCCAGTCACGCCGGCGCGGCGCAGGGCGATGCCTGGTACGCGCTCAAGCTCGAAACCGCGCGCTTTTATTTCACCCAGATGCTGCCCGAAACCCAGGCGCTGCGCGCCGCGGCACTGGCACCGGCGAGCGACACCGCCGCGCTGCTGGCGGCATCCCACTGACAGGAGTACCCCCTACCATGCAACTCAAAGGACAAGCCTACATCGTGGGCGCCTATGAACACCCCACGCGGCACGCGCTGGATCGCTCCCTGGGCCAGCTGCACGTGGACGTCGCGGCCGGTGCGCTGGCCGACGCCGGCCTCACGTGGGCCGATGTCGACGGCTACTTCTGCGCCGGCGACGTGCCCGGCTGGGAGGCCCAGGGCGCGGGCCCGCTGTCCATGGTCGAGTACCTGGGCCTGAACCTGCGCCATCTGGACACCACCGAAAGCTGGGGCTCGGCCTATCTCAACCATGTGACGCATGCGGTGCAGGCGATTGCCGCGGGCAAATGCCGCGTGGCGCTGATCACCCAGGCCGGCCGGCCGCGCGCGGACAAGTTCTCGCCCGAGGCCAGCCACCGCCTGCAGACGCAGTCGGCGGCCGAGTCGCCGTTCGAGGCGCCCTACGGCCCGGTGGTGACCAATGTCTACGGCATGTGCGCGCAACGCCACATGTACGAGCATGGCACCACGGCCGAACAGCTGGCCTGGATCAAGGTCGCGGCCTCGCACCACGCCCAGCACAACCCGCATGCCATGCTGCGCCAGTTGGTGACGGTGCAGGACGTGCTCGATTCGCCCATCGTCGCCACGCCGCTGCACCGGCTCGACTGCTGCGTCATCAGCGACGGCGGCGGCGCGCTGGTCGTGGCCCACCCCGAAGTGGCGCGCAGCCTCAAGCGCCCGCTGGTCACGCCCATAGGCGCGGGCTTCGCGGTCAAGCACCTCAACGGCGGCCATTTCGACATCCTCGCCTCGGGCGGCGTGCAGACCGGACGCGAAGCCTTTGCCCAGGCGGGCGTGCGCCCGGTCGACATCCAGTACGCCTCGCTCTACGACAGCTTCACCATCACGGTGCTGATGCAGCTCGAGAACCTGGGCTTTTGCGCGCCCGGCGAAGGCGGGCGCTTTGTCGCCGACGGCGGCCTGATCAGCGGCGTCGGTCGTCTGCCCGTCAATACCGACGGCGGCGGACTGTGCAGCAACCACCCGGGCAACCGCGGCGGCATGACCAAGGTGATAGAAGCCGTGCGCCAGCTGCGCGGCGAAGCCCATCCCCAAGTGCAGGTGCCCGATTGCCGCCTGGCGCTGGCCCACGGCACCGGCGGCCAACTCGGCGCGCGCCACGGCAGCGCCACCCTGATCCTGGAACGCGAGGCCTGAACATGCAAGACCGCATCCCCCTTTCCCCCCAAATCTGGCCCGAGACCGCGCCTTACTGGGACGCCGCCAACGAAGGCCGGCTGCTGCTGCGCCGCTGCCTGGACACCGGCCGCGCCTACCACTACCCGCGCCCGCACAGCCCGTTCACGGGCAGCGCCAACACCGAATGGATGGAGGCCAGCGGCCAGGGCACGGTGTATTCGTTCAGCGTGCTGCCGCGCGCCCAGCCGCCGTACTGCATCGCCTATGTCGAACTGGCCGAAGGTCCGATCATGCTGAGCAATCTGCTGACGGACGACTTCGCCAGCCTGCGCATAGGCCAGGCAGTGCAGGTGCGCTTCGTGGCCAGCGCCGACGGCCAGTTGGTGCCGATGTTCGCGCCCTGCTGAGCCGCCGCGCCATGCTTGCCAGCGTCACTTCCTCGCTGCCCGCCGACGGCGCAGACTGCGCTCCCGGCTGGTTGCCGCAGTTTCGCGGCCTGCGCGCCATGGTGGCCGTGGCCGACCAGGGCACGGTGGTGCGCGCCGCCGAAGTGCTGCACCTGTCGCAACCCGCGGTGACGCGGGCGCTGCGCGGGCTGGAGGACGGGCTGGGCTTTGCGCTGTTCGAGCGCGGCGCGCGCGGCATGCTGCCCACGCCCGCGGGGCGCATTCTTACCGACCGCGCGCGCCGCGCCTTTTCCGAACTGGAACAGGCCAGCGCCGAGGTCACCGTGCTGGCCGGGGCCGGGCGCAAGGCCCAGGGCCAGCGCTTCGCCGCCATGGTGGCGCCGCATCTGCTGTCGAGCCTGGTGGCGGTGGCAGAACGCGGCAGTGCGCCCCAGGCGGGCCACCAGCTCGGCCGCACCCAGCCCACGGTGCACCGCAATCTGGCCGAGCTCGAACACCTGGCGGGCGCGGTGCTGTTCAAGCGCACGGCTTTCGGCACGCGCCTGACCGAGTCCGGCGAGACCTTGCTGTGCGGCGTCAAGCGCGCGCTGGCCTACCTGGCCGTGGCGCACGAGGAACTTTCGGCCTTCGGCGGGCGCCCGACCGCCCAGGTGCGCATAGGCGCCTTGCCGCTGTCCATAGGCGTGCTGGTTCCCCAGGCCGTGGACCGCCTGCTGTGCACCCATCCGCACCTGCAGGTGACCATCGTCGACGGCACCTACGACGCGCTGGTGCAGCAACTGCGCCGCGCCGAGATCGACCTGATCGTGGGTGCGCTGCGCCCGCTGGGCGCGCCGCACGACCTGGTGCAGGAGCCGCTGTTCCAGGACCGGCTGATGCTGGTCGCGCGTGCCGGCCATCCCTGTCTGGCCCAGCCGCCGCGCTGCCTGGCCGAGCTGGTGGACCATGCCTGGATCGTGCCGCTGCCGCAGACGCCGGCGCGCCTGGTGTTCGATCGCCTGTTCCAGAGCGCCGACCTGCCGCTGCCGACTGCGCGCCTGCAAGTCAACAGCCCGGCGCTGGTGCGCACCTTGCTGCTGGGCAGCGATCGCCTGGCGCTGCTGTCGCCGCTGCAGATCGAGGCCGAACTGCGCAGCGGCCAGCTGGCCGTCGTGCCGCTGCCGGGCCTGCATGCCAGCCGCACCATAGGCGCGTCGACGCGCCTGGGCGGTTGCCTCTCGCCCGCGGTGCTGGCCTTGCTGGACGAGCTGCGCACTGTGGCCGGGCAATTGGTGCCGACCTTGCACCGCTGCGCGGCAGACCCTGTCCTTCAAGTCTGATCAGAGTTTGAAGTCTGCAACCACGTCTGCCAGCTGTATGGCCTGCTGTTGCAGCGACTGCGCCGCGGCCGTGGCTTCCTCCACCAAGGCGGCGTTCTGCTGCGTGGTCTGGTCCATCTGGGTCACGGCAGTGCCGATTTGCGAAATGCCCGTGCTTTGTTCCTGGCTGGCGTTGCTGATCTCGGCCACGATGGTGGTCACATTGCGCACGCTGTCCACCACTTTGGCCATGGTGCTGCCCGCATCCTGTACCTGGAGGTTTCCGGCATTGATCTGCTGCACCGAAGCGTCTATCAGTTCCTTGATTTCCTTGGCGGCCGCGGCGCTGCGCTGAGCGAGCGTGCGCACTTCGCTGGCCACCACCGCAAAGCCGCGGCCTTGTTCGCCCGCGCGCGCGGCTTCCACGGCGGCATTGAGCGCCAGAATATTGGTCTGGAAGGCGATGCCGTCGATCACGCTGATGATGTCGGCGATCTTGCGCGAGGACGCCTGTATGCCGTCCATGGTATCGACCACCTGGCTCACGACCGCGCCGCCTTGCGCGGCGATTTCGGACGTGTCCGTGGCCAGCTGCTTGGCCTGGCGTGCGTTCTCGGCGTTCTGCTGCACCGTCGCCGTGAGCTGCTCCATGGCCGCTGCGGTTTCCTCCAGCGAGCTGGCCTGTTGTTCGGTGCGTGCCGAAAGGTCACGGTTGCCGCCCGCGATCTCGGTCGCCGCCAGACGCACCGATTGGGATGATTCGCGAATGCGCACCAGCACGGCCGCAATCTTGTCGACGAACTGGTTGAAGGCCTGGGCGATCTGCGTGAGTTCGTCGTTGCCATGCGTGGACAGGCGGCGCGTCAGGTCGCCATCGCCGCTGGCGATCTCCTGCAGCGCATCGCGTACCACGGCCAGGCGGCGCAGCTGAAGGCTCACGGCGATGCCCAAAAGACCCACGGCAATCAGCACGCACAGCGTGACGATCACCAGGGAGATGTTCAGCAAGGAACGCACCGCCGCCGTGGCCTGCTCCTGGTCGACGGCAATCGCCAGCGTCCAGGGCGTGCCCTCGACCTTGTTGGCGTAGAGCATCTGCTGCGCGCCGTTGATGGCGACATCTGCCCGCGTGCTGTCCTTGGCAATGCGCTGGATCAGCGGGAAATTCAGCGTGTCGGCAATGGCGGTCACGGGCTTGAGGGCCAGATCGGGCTGGGTGTGGGCCAGGATCTTGCCTTCGCCGTCGAGCAGGAAGGCAAAGCTTTTGGTGAATGGCCGGATGCTGGTGACGCGGCTGGTGACGGATTCCAGCAGCATGTCGCTGCCGACCACCGCAATCGCTTGGCCCGCAGACAGCACCGGCTCAACGAAGCTGATGGTGAGTTTTCCCGTGGTCATGTCCACGTAGGCCGGCGTGAGTGCCGGGCCGCGCGTCTGCACCGCCTGCTGGTACCAGGGGCGTGCCGTGCCATCGTAGCTGGCGTCTTTCGGTGCGATGAATACGCTGCGTTTGTCGGCATAGACAAAGTACGCATCGTCGAACCCGCCCGCTTGTTTTGCCGCGCGCAGAAAAGGAATGGGATCGTCTTTTTCGACCGCGAACTTGATCGAGGAGGTTGCACTTTGCTTGTCGTGCACCCATTGCGTCAATTCATTGGCATAGAGATCGGTCAGTTGCCCGACGCGGACATCAATGCTCTCCAACGTATCGTTGCGAACGATGAAAAAAGTGGCCGCCGACAGGAATGCCAGTGCGACCACGGTGATGAAGGCGCTGATGCCGATAAGGCGCGCACGCAGAGTCTGGAACATCGATGAACTTTGAAAGTGGTGGGAAGTTTCAGTGCCGTGCTGTCAGAGTTTTTTTGGGTCACGGAAGCTGATCTGGATATCGGTTGCCAGGTCGAAATACTTGAGTCACCCGCAGACACGCAAGGACTTGGGCGCCGGCCAGCGGGGGCGTTTTTGGGGGGGCGCTCGGGTGTGGTGAGAGTCCGTTGAAAAAATTTTCGAATTTTTTGCAAACCGACCTGAGGTTCGCATTCGCTCATGCGTCTTCATGGGGGTGGAGAGGAGCAGTGCCGCCGGCATGCCCACCCATCGCCGACCCAGGAGTTACATGTTCATGCGCACTGCGCCCTTGTCCCGTTTCCGTCTTGCCCCGCTGTCTCTGGCGGCTGCCGTCCTGTTCGGCGCCGCCGCGAGCCAGACGCTGTCCGCCCATGCCCAGACCTCGGCGGCTGCGGCCCGCAGTTTCACGATTGCGGCCCAGCCGCTGGCCAGCGCGCTCAATGAGCTCGCCCGCCAGGCCGATCTTCTGTTGGGGTTTCC
>NZ_JAHCDD010000101.1 GCF_018413525.1 Acidovorax sp. CCYZU-2555 | reverse complement strand
CAGTTAGTGGAGTTCAACGGCGAACACGATCATGTACATCTGCTGATCAACTACCCGCCCAAAGTGGCCCTGTCCCTTCTGGTTGCTTCGCTCAAAGGCGTGTCGTCGAGGCTGCTGCGCAAACAGTTTGGGGACTTTCACCCGTGGCTTAAACGCCGGGGCGTTCTGTGGTCGCCTTCCTAGTTTGCTTCAAGCTGCGGGGGGGGGCGCCGATTGACATCCTGCGCCAATACATCGAAGAGCAGCAAACTCCTCATTAGGACACCGACGGTGTCCGCGCTCTCAACCCCGGGCTAAACCCCGGGGCTTCCCGCGCACTTGGTGAGGTGGGTGGCGGCCAGGATCGTGCGCCTCGACCATCCACACTGTCTGCGTGGCGTTGCAGGGGCCGGGCGGCTGGACTCAAGCACGCTGGGGGAGATAGACCGGGCGCGCTGCCGCCAGGCCCGGCCGAATCTGCCGGGTAAGCGCGTCTGCCAGCACCTCGTCGGCGCCTGCTTCCAGCCCGTCGAGCGCCTGCTGCACGATCTCCTCAGCGCTGCTCTTGGGAACCTCAAAACCGCGCGTGAGGTCAGTGTCCACGTAGGCCATATGCAGGCCCACTACCTGGGTGCTCTGCCCTGCCAGTTCGTGACGCAGGGCATTGGTCAAGGACCAAGCCGCCGACTTGCTGGCCGAGTAGGCTGCCAGTTGGCCGTCATTGACCCACGACGCCACCGACAGCACATTGAGCAGTGCGCCGCCACCGTTGGACTTGAGCACCGGCGCAAAGGCTTGGCTCACGTTCAGCATGCCGAAGAAGTTGGTCTCGAAGATACGGCGCGCCACGGCGTCGCTGCCCTCCTGCAGGAAGCCGCCGGGCTGGGCAATGCCCGCGTTGTTGATCACCAGGGTGACGTCGCTGGCCTGCCGCGCGGCGGCCGCAATTTGCGCAGGCTGGGTCACGTCGAGCTGCAAGGCCTGCACGCCTGCCAAGGTGACCGTGGCGGGATCGCGTGCGCCGGCATAGACCTTTCGCGCGCCGCGTGCCAGCAGCTCGCGTGCGAAAGCCAGGCCGATGCCGCGGTTGGCACCTGTGATCAGCACGACGGCGTTTTGAATGTTCATGGAAGGCTCCAATAAAGTGGGGTAAGAATTTCACATGACGATCGTCATATGTACGAGCAAAAAAAAAGCGGCAGCTAAAAGGCTTAGCGCACCTTGATCACGACCTTGCCCTTAGCCCGGCCGCTTTCGACATAGGCCAAGGCCTCGTTGGTGGCCTCGAACGGGAAAACCTTGTCGATCACCGGGCGGATGGCGCCGGACTCAATCAGCGCAGTGATCTGACGCAACTGACTTCCGTTCGCCTTCATGAACAGAAAGGAGTAGTCCACGCGCAGTTGCCGGGCTCGTCGGCGGGCAGCAAAGCTGAGGACGCGCATGACCTGCTTCACCAACCATGGCGCTTGGATGTCTTGTGCAAACTGCGGATCGGGTGGCCCCGAAATGGAAATGAGGCGGCCGCCGGGTTGGAGCACGCCCAGGGATTTGGACAGTGTCTTGCCGTCCTGGCTGTTGAGCACCACGTCGTAGTCGCTCAGGCGCTCTTCGAACGCCTCCTTCCTGTAGTCGACGACCACATCCGCGCCCAGGCTCTTGACCAGGGCAGCATTGCCTGCGCTGGTGGTGGTGGCGACCGTCGCGCCCAGGTACTTGGCCAGTTGAATGGCAAAAGTGCCGACGCCACCAGAGCCAGCCTGAATGAAGACCTTCTGTCCTTTTTTGAGCTTGGCCTTGTCGAGCAACGCCTGCCAGGCCGTCAGGCCCACCAACGGGATGGACGCGGCTTCTTCCATGGTGATATTGCCGGGCTTGAGTGCGACCGAAACTTCCTTGACGGCAATCCGCTCGGCGAAGGTACCGATGCGGAAATCATCGGCCCTGGCGTAGACCGCTTCACCCACCTTGAATTGGCGCACGCGCGGCCCGACACGCACCACCTCACCAGCCACGTCGTGTCCCAGCACAAACGGGGTGCGGTACGGCAGGATGAGCTTGAATTCGCCGTTGCGCAGCTTGGCGTCCAGCAGGTTCACAGCCGCGGCGTGTACCTCGATCAGCACCTCGTCCTCGCGCAGCTCCGGCTCCGGCACCTCGGCGGCGCGCAGTGTTTCTTTCTTGCCGTATCGGTCCAGGACGAAGGCTTTCATGGCATTTCCTTTTTCAACAGAGTGCAAGAGACGGACCCCAAGGGCCGATACGGAAGAAACATTGGCATGATGGTCATCATATGTATAAGCAAAAAAAACCGGTCCTGGGTCAGGCACCGGCAGGGTCCAGGCGCTTCAGTGCGGCCTTGCAGAACGCATCCGACAAGGCCGGGTCATCCACCGCACGGGCCAGCATCAAGGTGCCCACCATGGTGGCCACGGTCACCAGTGCGCGCTCGTGGGCGCCGGGCTGACCCCAGTCGGGCGACTGGCGGGCCACCAGATCGATCATCTCCTTGATGCGGCGCGTAGCGGCCCGGCGCACTTCGGGCGACTGGCGCGGCATTTCGGAACCCAGGGCCGACACCGGGCAACCGGTTTCAATGGCCGCCAAGTGCTCCTTGGAGAGATAGGTCTGCATCAGCGCCTGCAAAGCCTGTTCGGGGGCGGCCGCGGCAATGACACGGGCCGCGAAGGCATTGGACTCGGCGCCCGCGCGATCCGCCGCCTCGGCCAGCATGGCTTCGCGCGACTCGAAGTGGGCGTAGAACGCTCCGTGCGTGAGGCCCGCCTCCTTCATGATGTCGGCGACTCCCGTCCCGTCATAGCCGCTGCGCCGGATGGCGCGCGCGGCCGCCTGCACAATGCGCTCGTGCGAGGCCTCTTTGGCGGCGGTACGGATGTTGGCTTGCGTTTTTCGCATGACGATCATCATACTCAAGACCGATCAGGCGTGCAATGACAGCGTTGCCCTAGGGAACTCTGGAAGGATTGTCGTCAATCACAGCAAGTCGCCTTCCAACCATGCGCACCAAGGCTGGCACATCGATAGGCTTGCTGATGAACTGGTCAAAAATACCGTGATCTCTGACAAGATTGAGCAGCACGGTGTTCGCTGAAACCGCTATCAATAGTGGTGTTTCGTCAGCGTACATTTCTCGCAAAGCACGGGCTAAGGCTTCGCCTCCGCCTTCAGGCATTTCCATGTCCAGCAGTGCCACATCGGGACGTTGCCGAGAAACGATGTCAAGCGCTTCTGGGCTTGCGTAGCTGACAACCACGGCTGACGCGGGAAATCGCATTTCTACAACAAGCCCGAGAGCATCTGCGGAATCCGGGTCGTCATCCACAATCAAGATCATCGGTTTGGTCATAAATTCGCTGGTGTCGCTAGATGCATGTATAAAAGTGCTGAGAAAGATCAATCAACATGCGACTCGCGACATTTTTAGAATCTGCTCAGGTGCAAATCCTGGAGGAAGCGGTGGCATTTGCGCGAACCATCCCTGCCCTGGAACACACAAGTGAAAAGGCCTTGCGTGATCATCTACCGCAGGTGCTAGAAGCCATTTCAACTGACCTCAGAACCTCCCAAAGTAGGACTGAGGCTATTGCCAAGTCGCATGGGGACGCTCCGGATACGTCGTCCCAGACGCCGGCCGAAACGCACGGCTTGATGCGAGCCCAAGACGGTATCGACATAGAGCAACTGGTCGCCGAGTTCAGGGCATTGCGCTCCAGCATTCTTCGACTATGGACGGAGGCTCATCCGGCACAGTCAAATGCCATCGAGGACATCATTCGTTTCAACGAGGCGATTGACCAAGCAGTGGCCGAGTCGGTGAAGTTTTACGCGCAGGCGCGTGAGCGGTGGCGCGAGATCTTCCTCGGTGTCCTTGGGCACGATCTGCGCGGCCCGCTCAACACCATATCGCTTACGGTGGCTGTTTTGCGCCAGCAAGGGATCGCGCCCGTACAGCAGACCGCGATGCTCACGCGAGGCGTTACTCGGATGAAGTCACTCCTGGACACGCTGCTTGAGTACAGCAGGTCAACGCTTGGCGTAGGCATGGCCTTGCAATTGGCGCCAGCCGATCTCGCGATCGCCTGTGCCGATGAGCTTGAACTCCAACGCGCTGCACATCCAGATGCGAAGATCGATTTCGTCACCCAGGGTCCGACAGAAGGCGCATTCGATGCCTCTTGGGTGCGAGAAGCGCTTGGCAATCTGGTATCCAATGCGATCAAACATGGGGATGCCGGCGAGCCAATCACAGTCCATCTGGAGGGCGACGATGTTGGCGTGCGGATGTGCGTGGAGAATGCCGGCGAGTTGCCACCCGGAGAAATCGAAAAGCTGTTTGAGCCTCTTCGTCAAGGAACAAGTGGCTCCGCGCAATCAGACCGCACGCACCTTGGGCTAGGCCTTTTCATCGTGCGGCAGGTCGCAAGAGCACATGGGGGCGACGTCACCGGCAGTTGCAGCAATCGACGCGTTCGCTTCACCATGGAGTTGCCCAAGCATTGAGGCCGCTGCCAGGCCATTGGCTGGCGCAAGCAACCACGCAAACCAGGGCCATTGCGCTGATGGCTGGCGCGCGCCCTGCAGTAGACATTCCCAGATTCTCGAGGTTTTTCGTCCAGCAACCTAAAATGCAAGCGGTTTTTTGCCCAGTATTGCGCGCACGCCCGATTTGGTCAGCAGCCTGCTGACCCATTGCCTTGGCTCCATATTGTCACCTTGCCGACGCAGTTGGATCGCATGCAGGATCGCGCAGCACACTGGACATGATGTGAAGATCAGTCTGTGAGATGAAAGCCAATTCATCTTCCAGGCCTCGAGCCGCAACCCATCGCTGGGCTTGCATACCAATGATGCAGGAGCTTCGGTGAGCCTCAATGTGAAGAATGCCCCTGGCTCCCAGGTGCTCAAGCGGCGCGATAGAGTGAACGGCACACATGTCGTCATGGCATTCATCGCATTCACATTGGTGACGCTGATTGGCAGCAATGCCTGGCTGGCATGGCGAGGGTACGAGAAAGAACTGGGGCTGGCAAAGGAGTCATCCCTCAATCTGGCGCACGCGGTCTCGCAGCAGTTCGACAGCGTCTTTTCCGACGTGGACCGAACCCTGGAGAACATCGGGTTTCGGATCGAGCAGGGCAACATGTCGCGCCAGGCCATCAAAGCCTTGCAGCCCGAACTGGTCAACAGCCTCAGTCGCAGCGACCACCTGCATTCGATCTTCGTTTTTGACCGTGATGGTCTATCCCTCGTCGATACGCAGCCGCGCCGATCGTCCTCGACCAGAAATGCGGACCGGCCCTATTTCCTGGCCCACATGACAAACCCAAGCACCAGGATGCGCATCAGCGCCCCATTGCTGAGCCGTACCACAGGCACCTGGGTGATCCCCGTGACACGGCGGCTCAATGACGGCAACGGAAACTTCATTGGCGTCATTCTTGCGAGCATCCGCGTGGACTATGTGCGAGATGTGCTCGATGGCTATGCCATTGGTGAACATGGCGCGGCAGGCCTGTCTCTCGCGGATGGAACCATTCTGGTACGTCGTCCGTTCGACGTTGCCGATCTGGGACGCAACATAGCAAATCCACACATCACCGCCGGGCTCAAGAGCTTTCGCTCCGGCACCGCCCGTATGGTGTCGCCGGTCGACGGCGTCATGCGCGTCTTGGGCTTCGAGTTCACGCAGAATCATCCTGTGGTCGTGGCGGTAGCGCGTGCCGAGAGTGAGATTCTTCGAAGCTGGTGGCGTTCACTTTTCATTCAGTCCATCATGGTGCTGGTGCTGTCGGTTTTCATCGCCATTTTTGGCCGGTTTGTGGTTCACATCATCCGCTTGCGCAGTCAGGAGCGGCTGGAGATCGAACGCGCGCATCAGCAGGTCAGCGAAGCCAACCTGCGGCTGCAGCACCTGGCCGCACACGACGGAATGACTGACCTTTTGAATCGCCGAGCGTTTGACGCACGGGCGGCCGCCCTCGTGAGCCACAGTGCCCGGCACCAGCGCAGCCTGTCCATGCTGATGCTCGATGTCGATCACTTCAAAGCGTACAACGACCATTTCGGGCATCAGCCCGGGGACGAGTGCCTTCGGTTGGTGGCCAATGCATTGAAAAGCGCGGCCCGACGTCCTGCCGATGTGCTCGCGCGCTATGGCGGCGAGGAGTTCATCATGATGCTGCCGGAGACCGATGCCGCGGGAGCACGCACCATCGCGGAGAATGCGATACAGGCGGTGCGGGCCTTGCGCATCGACCATCCACGCAGTCCGTTGGGAATCGTCACCATCAGCGCCGGTGGCACGACCACGCAGTTTGCGCCTCCGATGGCGTTGACTCTCACAGAACTGATCGAACAGGCCGACGCAGCGCTTTACGAAGCAAAGACGGGCGCAAGAGACGGTTACAGGGAGCATGGGGCACGGCCCCAGGACCGGTAACTTGCGACGGCTTCATTGAATGCTGTGCCTCAACGCACAGCGTCAGTGGCCGCCGCAGGCGATCCGCCAGAGCGAATGGCCAGGTCGGCCTCTTGAGAAAAGACCTCCTTGGCTGCGAACAGCCCGTTGAGCGCTGCGGGAAAGCCGGCATAAACGGCCATCTGCATGATGACTTCCACGATCTCCTGGCGGGTGCAGCCCACATTATGGGCACCGTGGATGTGTACCTTGAGTTGTGGCGCGGCGTTTCCCATGGCGGTGAGTGCCGCCACCACGGCCAGTTCGCGCGTCTTGAGGTCCAGACCCGGCCTCGAATAGATGTCGCCGAACGGAAACTCGATGAGCAAGCGCGCAAAATCAGGCGCGATATCTTGCAGGCTTTCAATGACGCTCTCTCCCGCCCGGCCATCAATTTCCTTGAGCTTTGCCCAACCTCGTAAATACCTGTCGTCATTCATATATCCGCCTTCGCATGAGTTAGTCAGGTGACTTTATGAGTGGCTGGGCGGCTCATCCAATACCTTTTCTGTGATACCTTTTCCGTATGGATAGAAACATCGACTTGCGACAGTTCCGATATTTCATAGCCCTCAGCGATGCGCTCAACTTCGGGCGGGCGGCGCAGCTGCTGCACATTTCCCAACCTCCGTTGAGCCGGCAGATTCGTCAGCTGGAAGAGCAGCTTGGCGTCGAGCTGTTTGTACGCACCAAGGTCGGCGTCACGCTGACAAAGGCCGGGGCGGCATTCCTGCCCGAGGCCAGGCGGACACTGGCGCAGGCAGGCAAGGCCGTGGCGGCCGCGCAGGCCGCACGACCTGTCGAGAGCGGCCTGTTCGTGCTCGGCTACACGACGGTGTTCGACCGAAGCGCCATTCCCGATGTGTTCGAGCCACTGCAAAAAAGCTTTCCCAACTGGCGTATCGTCACCAAGGGAAAGCATTCGATCAGCCTCGTGCGAGACATCAAGAATGGCAGCATGGACGTGGCCTTCATCGGCTTGCACACCGAGGCCAAGGGCCTGAAGGTGGAGACGCTGCTCGAAGAGCCGCTCATCGTTGCCCTGCCCGCAAACCATGCGCTGGCCCGCAAGCGCTCGATAGGCTTCGATGAGCTGAGCGAAGAGTCGGTGTTCCGGTTCGAACGTCGGCTCAATCCGGGCTTCTACGACCACTGCCAGGCATTCTTCGAAGAGATCAACTTCAAGCCGCGCACGATTCCTGAACCCGACGACCACCATATCCTGCTCGGCCTCATCGCCGAAGGACAGGGCATAGGCTTGATCTCCGCCTCCCTGCAGAACGTCAAGCGCCAGGGCGTTGTCTTTCGACCGCTCAAGCAGCAAGCCCGCAAGCTGACCAGCGGCATTGCCATGGCGTACTCGCAAAGCAATCCATCCGCAGTTCTGGCGCGGTTTCTTGCCCTTGCGAGGTCAGCGCGTCGCTGAAAGATGCTCTGCGCCTGTCGCGCGGCGTGAGCACCATTTCGAGGGTGGGATGCCAATCAGTCGAGCACGTCCGGCTCGGCGGCGATCAGGCCCTGGTACAGCGCATCGAACGCGTACACGGCCCCGCCGGCGCGCCCCACCTGCGAATGGGTCAGCTCGGCGGTTTCGGCGTCTATGGGCACGGGCGTGCCCGCGGCCTCGGCCAGCAGTTGGACCCGGCAGGCGTTGTCCAGCGCGATGTACCACCAGGCCGCGGCCTCGACCGAGGGGCCGGCCGTCAGAATGCCGTGGTTCTTCAGGATGACGGCCTTGCGCTGGCCCAAGGCCTTGGCGATGCGAAAGCCTTCGTCGGTCTCCAGCACCACGCCACGGAAGTCGTCGAACAGCGCATGATCCTGGTAGAACGCGCAGCTGTCCTGCGTCAGCGGGTCCAGCGGGCGGCCCAGCGTCGACCAGGCCTTGCCATAGGTGGAATGCGTATGCGCTGCGGCCACCACGTCAGGGCGGGCTTCATGCAGCGCCGCGTGAATGGCAAAGGCGGCGCGGTTGAGGGGCGCGTCGCCCACGACGATCTCGCCTTCGCTGCTCACCAGCAGCAGGTCGCAGACGCGGATGCGCGAGAAGTGCAGCCCCAGCGGGTTGACCCAGAAATGGTCGTGGAACTCCGGGTCGCGCGCGGTGATGTGGCCGGCCAGGCCCTGGTCGAAGCCGTAGCGCGCAAAGAGCCGGAACGAAGCCGCCAGCCGCTGCTTGCGGTGCAGCCGCTCGGCTTCTATGCTGCGCTCGGGCTGGGGTTCGAACCAATCGCGGCGCTGCGGCGCGCGGCTGCGCAGCTTCTCGATGCTCGGAGGAAAGACCGGCTGGGGACGTTGCGCCAACGCTGGCGATTCGGCAGCGGCCACGCTTTGAAGGACGGCAGACATGTTCAGCCCCCCTTTCGTGCGCCGGCATGGACCGGATCAACCATCTGGCCTTGCGGCAGATGGGCTGGCGATACTTTCGGGCTCTGGATTGTTCCGATGAATTCGACGGACATGGCACTCCTGGGTTCGACATGGGGAATCTGCAGGGCTGCCGATGCGAATCAGCAAGCCCTATTCAAGACATAAAGTTATCAACAAAATATGTAAATCCGAAATAATAAAAAGGAGCATCGATATCTGCGATCGATCGTTGGTCGGCACGCGCATTTGGCGACTCGCCGGGCATAAGCCCCGCTTCCTGGCACCGCGCGTTCGTCGGCAAACTGAATCAGGCCGCGGCGGCCGCCTTGGCTGGGCCTTGCAGCAGACGCAGCAGGCTGTCGGCAAACGCATCGACGGGCGCCTGCAACCGGGCCGGGATCTTGCCGTGTACCAGCCACAGATCGACGGCCGGCTTGAAGTCCGATACGGGAATGATGTCCAGACGGTCGCCAAAGCCGCTGCGCTCGAAAAGCGGCTCGGGCATCAGCCCCAGCCCCAGGCCGTTGACCACGCTTTCCATCTGCAGGTCGCGCGAGTAGGTGTCCAGGCGCACGCGCAGCAGCAGGCCTTTTTCGGCCAGGGCGCGTTGCAGACCGGCGCGAAACCCGCAGCCGTCGGGATTGAGCACCCAGCCCGCTTCGCTGCAGTCGGCCAGGCGGTAGCTACGCTTGGTCCATTGCCCTTTGCGGCCCAGCACCACCAGGCGCGTCGCTTGCAGCACGCGCCCTTCGACATGGCGCGCCAGCACCTTGCCCCGGCCCTGGAACACGGCGGCCGCATCCAGTTCGCCCAGCCCTATGCGCTCGGCCAACTGCGCGCTCCAGCCGGTGGATACCTGGGGCTCAAGCTCCGGCCATCGCCCACGCAACTCGGCCAGCAGGGGCAACAGCGTGAGTTCGCCCAGACCCTGTGTCAGCCCCAGACGCAAGCCCCCCGTCGGCGGCAAATCGGAGGCGGCCAGGTCGCGCACCGTCTCGACCGCCTGCAGCACGCTGCGGCACGGGTCGTAGAGGCGCTGGCCCAGCGTCGTGGGGCGAAGCGGCTTGGTCTGCCGGTCGAAGAGCGCGATGCCCAGCTCGCTTTCGAAGCCCTGGATGCGGCGCGTGAGGATAGGTTGCGTCAGGCCCAGTTCCTGTGCGGCGCGGCTCAGCGACTCGCTGCGGATGACCGCAACGAATGCTTCGATGTCTTCTACTTTCATGCAGGAAACGAATATAAGAGATGATTAAACATTGCCTGTTCATCATATCCCCGGGGCAAGCCCCTGGGACCTTCCCTTAGGCCACCGCGTCCGACACGGCCGGGACTTGGGGCGATTTTGCAATCCCCAGCCCGGACGGGATCGATTCCAGCAACGCGACCGTATAGGGCTGCTGCGGCCGGTCGAAGATCTCGGCGACGCTGCCGTGTTCCACCACGCGGCCATGGCGCATGACCGACACCGTGTGTGCCAGCTGACGCACCAGCGCCAGGTCGTGGGAGACAAACACATAGGTCAGCCCCAGCCGCGCCTGCAGCGACAGCAGCACCTCAACGATGTCGGCCTGCACGCTCACATCCAGGGCAGACGTGGGCTCGTCGAGCACGATCACATCGGGCCGCAGAACCAGGGCGCGGGCGATGGCCACGCGCTGGCGCTGGCCGCCCGACAGCGCGGTCGGCTTGCGCTGCAGCAGTTGCGCCCCCAGCCCCACATGCGCCAAAGCCTCGCGCACGCGTTCGGCGCGCTCGCGCGCCGTGCCTATGCCGAAGCGCTCCAGCGGTTCGGCAATGAGGTGTTCGACCTTCCAGGTCGGATCCAGCGAAGTGAACGGGTTCTGGTAGACGAGCTGCAGCTGCCGGCGCAGCCCGCGCAGCGCTTCGAAGGAGCGCCCGGCGATGGCCTCGCCCGCGACGACGATGCTGCCGCTGTCAGGCTGTTCCAGGCCCAGCAGCAGGCGGATGGTGGTGGTCTTGCCCGAGCCTGACTCGCCGACCAGCGCATGGGTCGTGCCTGGCGCGACCGAGAACGACAGGTTGTCTACGGCCCTGTGTGCGCGGCCGTCGACAGTGAAAGTCTTGCTGACCCCGCGAAAATCGATCTTGGGCGCGTCGCTGGAGGGCTGGTTCAGCCGCTGCAGTCCGTGCGCGCGCAGCGCGTCGTAACGGTCAGGGTTGAGCGCAGGCACGTCGGCATGCAGCTTTCTCGCGTAAGTGGATGCGGGCGCGGAGAACACGGCAGCGGTCCTGCCCGCTTCCTGCACGGCCCCGTCTTTGAGCACCACCAGGGTGTCGGCGCGCTCGGCCGCGATCGCCAGGTCGTGGGTGATGAGCAGCAGGCTGATGTTGCGCTCCTGCTGCAGCTTGGAGAGGAGATCGAGTATGCGCTTCTGGATGGTCACATCGAGCGCGGAGGTGGGTTCATCGGCGACGAGCAGCAGGGGCTGGGGCAGCACGGCCAGGCCGATCAGCACGCGCTGCAGCATGCCGCCCGACAGTTGGTGCGGGTAGGCGTCGTAGATGCGCTGCGGCTGGTCGAGGCCGACCTGGGCGAATACATCCAGGATCAGCGCCTTGCGCAGCGCGGCGCTGCGCTCACCGAGCAGCGCAGCCGCCTCCTGCGCCTGGGCGCCTATGGTGCGCACCGGGTTGAGCGCGTGCGCGGGATCCTGGGGCACGAAGCCGATGGCGCGTCCGCGCAGCGGGCGAAACCGGCGGTCGGACCAGCCCAGCACATCTTCGCCCTCGAACGCAATGCGCCCGGTCGCCAGGCCCGCCTGCGGCAGCAGCCGGAGCACGGCACGCGCGATGGTCGATTTGCCCGAACCCGACTCGCCGATCAGCGCCATGCTCTGGCCGCGCCCGAGCTCGAAGCCGACATCGGTGACGACTTGCTGCGATCCGTAAGACACCGACAGGCCCTCGACGCGCAGCAGCGGCGCCGCGGCAGAGCGCGCGCGGCTCTCGGCCACAGCCGCCGCCGAGGGTCTGCCAGGGCGGCGAAGCAGCCAGCGCGGCTCGAAGCGGCGGAAGGCGGTGAGCGGGCCATCGGGCGCGGTCCACGCGTCTGCGGGATTCAATGTGTATTGCGAAGCCATCTGCTGATCCTGTTCATGGAGAGGACGGTGATGATGGTGACGAAGGCCGGCGCATAGACCAGCCACGGCCACTTGAGGTAGTCCTTGCCGATGGCGATCAGCAGGCCCCAGTCGGAGGCCGGCGGCGGATCGCCATAGCCCAGGAACGCCAGGCTGGCGATCACCAGGATAGACAGCCCGAACTGCAGCACCGCCAGGGAGACCACCGAGCGCGACGCATTCGGCAGCACGTGGTGCAGCAGGATGTACCAGCGCGAGCCGCCCTGCAGGTAGGCGGCTTCGATGAAGGTGGCCTGGCGGGTCTTGATGACCTCGGCGCGCATCACCCGGGCGAACACGGCCACGGCCGAGACACCGGTGGCGATCGCGGCGTTGGTGGTGTCGAAGCCCAGCGCGGTGACCACGATGACGGCCAGCAACAGATTGGGGATGGCCAGCAGCACATCGACCAGCCGCGCCAGCACGATGTCGGTCCAGCCCTGAAGAAAGCCGGCCAGCAGGCCGATGAGTCCGCCCACGAACACCCCGATGGCCACGGCGATCAGCGCGCTCGCCACCGAGGACGCCGTGCCATAGACGATGCGGGTGTACAGATCGCGTCCCAGATGGTCCGTGCCCAGCCAATGCGCGGCGCTCGGGCCCAGCAGCTTGTTGGCGGGCACGCCGCTCGCCGGGTCGAAGCTGGTGAACAGGCCGGGAACGAGCGACCAGGCGATGATCACGCCGATCGCCAGGAACGACAGCAGCACGCTAAAGGGTACTCGCGGCAGCCGCGTCGCGCGCCGGGCGACCGGCGTTGGGGATGGCGAGAGGACGGCGCTCATGCGGCCACCCCCGCGGTGCTGTCACCCGTTGCCGCCGCGGTTCGGCCCTCACCCAGGAGTTTGACCCGCGGATCGAGCAGCGGATAGATCAGGTCGGCGAGCAGGTTGACGGCCACGAAGACCACGGCCGCCAGCGAGACCACGGCTTGCAGCACAGGCAGGTCCTGGGTACTGACCGAGCGTTGAACCAGACTGCCCACGCCGGTGCGGCCGAACACCGTCTCGGTGATGAGCGAGCCGCCCAGCAATTCACCGACGGTCAGCGCGATCACGGTCACCACCGGCAGCGCGGCCGGCTTGAGCAGGTGGCTCACGAACAGGCGCGTCTGGCCCAGGCCGCGGCCACGCGCGACCGTGGCGTACTCCTGCCGGGCTTCGTTGTCGAGGTTGGCGATCAGCACTTCGGCGATTTGCGCCGACACCGGAATGCCCAAGGCCACGGCGGCGAAGAGCGTCGCCCAGAGGCTGTCGGGGTCGATCACGTTGAACAGGCCGAGCTGGAAGCCGAAGGCATGGATGAGCACCAGCCCGATCACGAAATTGGGCACCGACAGGAACAAGGAGGGCGCGCCGCGCAGCAGGCCTTGGCCGAAGCGCCGCGGCAGGAACTGTGTGCCGTAGGCAATGCCGAACGCCAGCACCAGCGCCACGGCGAGCGCCGTCGACGCCAGTATCAGTGTCGAAGGCAACACTTCGGCGATCAGCGTGGCCACGGGCCGGCTCGAGCGCATGGACTGGCCCAGGTCGCCGGTCACGAAGTTCGACAGCGAGGTCCATAGCTGCTCGGGAATCGGCTTGTCCAGCCCTTGGGCGGCGATGATCTCCTGGATCTCCGCCTCGCTGAATCCGCTGTCGGGGCTGCGCAGGAGATTGGTCACCGGGTCGCCCGGCAATATGCTGACCACGACGAAGGTGAAGACGTAGGTCAGCAGAATGACCACCAGGGCTTGGGTCACGCGCTTGGCGCTATACCCCAGGTAGGCGTTGTTCATGGAGAGGCCTTCTTGAACGATGGACGGTCCGGCCCGGCCATGGCGGCCGGGCGGCACTTCTTATTTCGCCTTGGTGGCCGTGTAGTAGCTCGCGTAAGCCACGCCGTTGTATTTCTCGCCCTTGATCTTGGGCGACTGCACGTAGATGCGTTGCACGATCTGGGTGCGGGGAATGAAGTAGCCCTGCTCGAGCACGTGCTTTTGCAGCTCGTCGAGCAGCGGGCGGCGGATTTCGATGGTCGCGGCGCTGGCGATCTTGTCGCGCAGTTCGTTGAGCTTCTTGTCGCGGTCGCCGAGCGCGAACCAGTTCTCGCCATTGTTGGCATCCGTGAGGATGCTCGCCACGGTGCCCGCGTCGATGAAGCTGCGCGTGACCTCGTAAGCCGGCACGCCCGCGCCGCCGATGCGCACCTTCTCGCCATAGGTCGGCACGTCATAGGCGCGGATGGTGACGCGCCAGCCAATCTTGCCGAGCTGCTGGGCGATCAGCTCGTCGATGGCCTTGGAGGTGGCAAGGTAGGGGTTGGAATTGAGCGTCAGGGTCAGCGGCTTGCCGTCCTTGCTGCGCTGGCCCTTGCTGTCTTTCACCCAGCCGGCCTCGTCGAGCAGCTTTTCCGCGCGGCGCGGGTCGTAGGCGAGCAGCTTGCTGTGGTCGGCGGCGCCGGGCACGTTGCTTTGGATGAACGATGTCGCCAGCTTCCAATCGGGGGTATAGACCGTGTCGAGGATCTCCTGGCGGTTGAGACCGGACTGCAGTGCCTGGCGCACGCGCACGTCGTCGAAGGGGGGCAGCTTGGTGTTGACGGCCAGGCCGTTGACGAAGCCCAGGTAGCGCGGCGTGGCGACGCCAAAGCCTTCCTGCTTGAGCGACTTCAACTCCTGCGGCGAGGCGTTGTACGCGATGTCGGCCTGTCCCGACTGCACGGCCGACACGCGCAGCGATGGCTCGGACACCAGCCTGTAAGTGATCGAGTCGAGGTGGGCCGGCCCGGTGTGGCCGACCGCCGCCGGTCCCCAGTTGTAGTCCTTGCGCTTGACCAGCTTGACGAAGCCGCCCTCCTTCCAGGATTCGACAACGAAGGGGCCGCTGCCCGCGCTCTTGGCCAGATCGGCCTGTTGCGCGGCGGGCAGCGCCAGCGCCTTGGGAGAAATCAGGATGGAGCCGTGATAGCCCAGGGTGGGGATGAAACCCAGCGTGGGCGCCTTGAAGAAGACCCGGACCGTGGTGGCATTGACCGCCTCGGCACGCTCATAGGTCTTAGGAAACAGGCCGATAGGATTGATGCCGTCGCTCTTGCGCCCGGCATGCCAGATGTCCAGATTGGCGACCACCGCGGCCGCATCGACGGGCGTGCCGTCGGAGAAGGTCACGCCCTTCTTCAGATGCAGCGTGAACTGCGTGGCGTTGGCGTTTTGCTCCCAGCGTTCGGCAAGCCAGGGGCTGCTCTTGCCGTCTTCATCGACATAGACCAGCTTGTCCGTGACATGGCCCCAGATGTGTCCCTGAAAGCTGGAGATCGCGCTGTTGTTCGGTATCCAGGTGTTGCCCAGCGAATCGATCAGGAAGGTGACATCGCCACCGCTGCGTGGCGCGTCGGCGGCCTGCGCGCCGCCAAGGCCGCACAGCCCCAGAACGAGGGCCGACGAGAGCGAGGAAAGCGTTGCCACCCAGCGGCGGCGCGAGGGCGAATGAAGCGATGTAGATGAAGTCATGGGCAATATCGGAGAAGTGATCAATCCTCATTGCAACAGCTTTCATCATGTTCGTTTGCGCATAATTTGCAGATTGTTATGTGATTTTTACATTTTCACCAAAGCCTGCAGATGCGTTGATTTATTGCGGACGGACGCGCAGATATGGCGGCTTCAACCACGCCTGAAATATCGCCTCGACGCGGATGGACAGCTGACCATGCCGGGCCTCAACGGCGATTTCTTCTTCAATACCCTGGGCCGCAAGGCGAGCAAACGCAGTTGATCGCTGGGCGGCACGCGACGTGCAGGGCAGCCCGCATCATGGCCGCATCAATCCAGGCCAAGGCAAGCGCGGTGGGAATGGCGGCATTTTCAAGGCGCAAGACGCAGGGCAGCAGCCTGCGCTGCAACCCCGAAACGCCGGCCGCGATCTGCTCGCTGCCGGCGTTCATGCTTGTGGCCTGGACCAGGGCCCTGTCAGGGCTGGAAAGTGTCTCCCAGCACCACGCCTTCGCGGCGGGGGTCGGCGCCACCTTGCAGCACGCTCTGGCCGTTGCGCTGCACGCGCATGATGGTGCTGATACCGCTGGACTGCGCACCCGTGGAGACCGTATGGCCCAGAGCACGCAAGCCGGTGATCAGCGGGTCATCCGCGCCGTTGTTGGCCGTGTTGATCGCCGGATGCTCACCGCCCAGCGACGTGGTGGCACTGTTGCTGGCGCCGAAATCCACCAGCGACGTGGCCTGCTGTGCGTCCAGGCCCCAGTCCAGCGCGCCGACAACGGTCTTGACGACATATTGGATGATGGTGCCGCCGCCCGGAGAACCCGTGCCCATCACAAAGTCACCGATGCTGCCATCGGCTGCCTTGTGGAACACCAGGGTCGGCGCCATGGAGCTGCGCGGGCGCTTGCCGGCTTCCACGCGGTTGGCCACGAGAGCGCCGGTGCTGTCCGTCGGTGTCGCCGAGAAGTCGGTCAGCTGGTTGTTCAGCAGGAAGCCCTGGGTCATGTGGAACGAGCCCATGCCGGCTTCCACGGTGGTGGTCATCACCACGGAATTGCCCTGCTTGTCGACGATGGTGAAGTGCGTGGTGCCGCGCTCGTTGAGCGCGGTCACGCCCGCTGCCGGTGTGCCGAAGTCGCCCGCGGCTGCCGTCCCCATGCTCTTGGTGGTGCTGATCAAAGCCGCGCGATTGCGCAGATAGGTCTTGCTCAGCATCATGGCAGGGGAGCCACCGGGCAGCGACACGAAGTCGGTGTCGGCAACGTATTTGTCGCGGTCGGCATAAGCCAGGCGCTCGGCTTCGCTGACCAGATGCACGCCCATCACCGTGGGCTTGCCGCCTTCGATGTCGATCGCCGTGGGCTTGTGGCTGGCCAGGTCGAAGTTCTCCAGAATGCCCAGCGCCGAGGCGACGGCAATGCCGCCCGACGACGGTGGCGACATGCCGCAGACCCAATACGCTCGGTAGGTGGTGCAGACCGGGTCGCGGCGCTTGGCCTGGTAGTTGGCGAGATCGCTCAGCTCGGTCAGGCCGGGCGTGATGGCGACGGCGGGCGTGCCGCCGCTCGAAGCCTTGATCTTGTTGACGATGCCCTGTGCCACCGGCCCGGTATAGAACGCGTCGGCGCCGCCCGCGGCGATGATCCTGAGCGTGGTGGCGTAGGCCGGATTCTTGATGGTCGTGCCCAGAGCCTTGGGGCTGCCGTCGGCATTGAAGAAGTAGGCAACGGCTTCGGGATCGCGCGACAGGCCGACGATGGCACCGGAAATCGCGCTGGCCATGCGGCCGCTGATCGGGAAGCCGTCGGAGGCCAGTTGCTCCGCGGAG
>NZ_JAHCDD010000100.1 GCF_018413525.1 Acidovorax sp. CCYZU-2555 | reverse complement strand
TGACATCCTGCGCCAATACATCGAAGAGCAGCAAACCCCTCATTAGGACACCGACGGTGTCCGCGCTCTCAACCCCGGGCTAAACCCCGGGGCTTCCCGCGCACTTGGTGAAATATTCGAAATGGGCTTGGCGCCAGTATTCAAGAGAGCCATCACCTTCCCCCTCCGTTGCCGCAAACTCCCTCGGACACGGCACCCAACGGCACGATATCGACTTGAACTGTCTCGATGATGCACAAAGGGGTGTCATTGGAGTCGGTCACCACGCTCAAGTCACCGGGCTTTGGGACACCTTTGCCGGTGGACTCGTACGACCAGACCGATCCCGCAGTTGCGCGCTTGATGCCAGCCAGCACGAGTTTTCCGAGCTCATCCGCCATGGACGGTGAGTCGCCGAAGCTGAATGCTTCGTAGAATCTTTCGTCTTTGATTCCGCCTTCTTCCAGAGAGAATGCGGACCACATGGCGAGAACGTGCGATGGGATGGTCATGGTGCTACCTGTCGTGCGGCCCTGCGTCATTTACACCGCAATACCTGCGGCATATTCTGGACGCTGATTACGCTTGGAAGTGACTTACAGCCTGGGTTTGAAAACCCACGACTGTTTGGAAATGCAATTATGAATATTCCCGCGAAACCCGGCGGGGGAGCGCAATGTAGCTTGCGAGCAGGCAAGGAACGGGCTATCTAGCGGCAGGTCTCGGGCTGCGATCAGCTGTTTTTGGACCAATGAACGCTTTGGAGAGTCAGGCCCCCCGTCGGCCCAAGGTCGACACAAGGTTGTCGCAACTGAAGAAACGGTCCCCGAACCGTGCAAACGGGCGGCCGGTCCAAAGGGAGAAGCGGCCGTTCAGCACGAGCAGCGTTCAACGGTTGGTGTTGGCTGTTGCTGCCGCTCAGGCACTGGACCGTGAATGACTCAGGCCAGCCTCAAGCCTTCTCATAACCAGGCCGGCTTTGCAGCGATTGCTGGCTATGGAGCAGGCCATGCCCACATTGGCCGATTCGCGAAATCCGTCAGTAGCGATCACCATTCGAAACGCAAACAAGACGCAAATCTAGAGAGCTGCCCTTCCCTACGGGCAATCGCTGTCCAACGGGCAATGGCCTCTACACTCGAGGTCCCTTTGGGGAGTAGCCTGCCTCCAGCTTCTGGAGGCGCTTGCGTCAACACACTCGGCATCTTGCATGCTGTGGCGCAGGTAGCCGTCTTTCGGTTGGCGAGACCATCGGCATATCACCGCGACGCAGGTCGGGCAGCGGAGGTATGCCCATGCGTTGTCGCCCGACCGATTGACCAAAAAATGAATATCACCGCGATTTCCCTGCTGGCCTTTGCCATGTCCACCGATGCGTTTGCCGCCGCGATCGGCAAAGGCACGGCGCTGCTCAAACCCCGCTGGTCCGAAGCTTTGCGCACCGGCGCCATTTTTGGCGTCATCGAAGCAATTACGCCAGTCATAGGCTGGGGCCTTGGCTCCGTGGCGTCCGACTATGTCAAGGCCTGGGACCACTGGATTGCATTTTTCATGTTGCTGCTGCTGGGCGGCCACATGCTGCGGGGAGCATTCCGCAAAGAGGAAGAAGCCGTCGAGAAGCCCAGGCGCCATGGCTTCTGGCTGCTGGTCGCGACCGGCTTCGCCACCAGCATCGACGCGATGGCGGTGGGCGTGGGTCTGGCCTTCCTCGATGTCAATATCGTCACGGTAGCGCTGGCGATCGGCCTGGCCACTTTCACCATGGTCACGCTGGGCGTGATGCTGGGCCGGATGCTGGGCAATGTGGTCGGCAGCTGGGCCGAAGGCCTGGGCGGCATTCTGCTGATGGGCATTGGCGCGGTGATCTTGATGGAGCATCTGGGCGCCGCCTGAAGCTTAGAAGCGCCGCCGCCAGTGCAGCGCGCCGGCGGCCTCAGGGCCTGGCCTCAGCGCTCGACGAAACAATTCAAGCGCGTGAGCGTCGCGTCCACCCACGACCGGTCCAGCGTGCCGGCCTCGATGTCGGCCACCATCTGCGCTTCCACGTCCTGCTTGGCGCGCGCCGCTGCCAGCAGGGCCTCGACTTCGTCATAGGGCACGCACAGCAGGCCGTCGCCGTCGCCTATCACCAGGTCGCCGGGCGCGATCACCATGCCGTCGATGGCGATAGGCACATTGATTTCCCCCGGGCCGTCCTTGTAGGGCCCGCGGTGCGTGATGCCGGCGGCGAACACCGGGAAGTCGCGTTCGGCGATCCAGTCGGCGTCGCGGATCGCGCCGTTGATGACGATGCCGCCGAGTTTCTGCTGCATCGCGTCGCCGGTCATGATTTCGCCGATCAGCGCATTGGTCAGATCACCGCCGCCGTCGACCACCAGAATGTCGCCGGGCACGGCCAGTTGCAGCGCCTTGTGGATCATGAGGTTGTCGCCGGGCCGGGTCTTGATGGTCAGCGCCGGGCCGGCCATGCGGCCGCCCGCATGCATGGGGCGCAGGCGCGGACCCGCGGCCGTCATTCGGGCCATGCAATCGCTGACATTGGCCACCGGCACGTCCAGAAACTGGCGCGCCAGCGCCAGGTCGACAGCGCGGCGGCGTTGGAGAATTCGAAGTCCCATCATGGCGTTGTTCCCAAAATCATTGAAGTCATATCAGTCCGCCTTGGCGCCCGAGCGCTTGACCACCGACTCCCACAGCGGCAGTTCCTGGGCGATGAATTTGGCGAAGCTTTCGGGCGTTCCCCGGTGGTCGGTGGAGCCCATTTTTTCGAGGCTGGCGCGCACTTCGCTGCCGTCGAGCACGTTGTTGAGCGCCACGCCCAGGCGCTGCACCAGCGCTGGCGGGGTCTTGGCCGGCGCGAACAGGCCATACCAGTTCTCGGTGACAAAGTCGGCCATGCCCAGCTCCTTCATGGTCGGAACGTTCGGCAGGCTTTTGGCGCGCACCGCGCTGGTCGTGGCGAGCGCGCGCACCCGGCCAGATGCGAGCTGGGGCACGATCACCGAGGTGGTCTCGAACGCCATCTGCACCTGGCCAGAAACCACGTCCTGCATCGCCGGGCCCTGGCCCTTGTAGGGGATGTGCACGATGTCGATGTTCTGTTCGAGCTTGAGCAGCTCGCCCATCAGATGCTGCGGGCTGCCGCTGCCGCCCGAGGCATAGCTGAACTTGCCGGGGTTCTTCTTCACCAATTCGACCAGCTGCGGCAGGGTCTGCGCCGGCACGGTCGCATTGACGTAAAGCACCAAGGGCACGGACGCGACCTGGCCTATGGGCGCCAGGCCCTTGACCGGATCGACACGCAGCTTGTAGAGATTGCGGTTGATCGCCACGCCGGTGTTGTTGCCCAGCAGCAAGGTGCAGCCGTCGGCCGCGGCCGTGGCCACCTGCTCGGTGCCGATGTTGCTGCTGGCCCCGGCCTTGTTCTCGACGATCACCACCGCGCCGAGTTCCTTGGACAGCCCGGGCTGTATCAGGCGCGCCAGCAGATCGGTGGTGCCGCCCGGTGGATAGGGCGATACCAGCTTGACTGTGTTGCAGGGATAGGCGGCTTGCGCGCTGGCCGCGCCAGACGCGGCGGCCAGCGCAGCGAAGCCAACGGCGGAAAGAATGCGGACGGGGTTCATGCTTTTTGTCTCCATTTTTTTATTCGTACGGCGCGTGCGCTCAGGCGTTCAGCGGTGAGTCGGCCGCGCGTTGCAGGCTGTGGTACTTGAACTGCTTGCGCGCTTCGACCAGTGGCACGCCGCCCAGCGCGGTGGCCAGGATCTGCTGCTCGATGACGCGCGTGGCCAGCGCTTTTTCCAGCACTTCCTGCAGGCGTGCGCGCGGCACGACCACGATGCCGTCGGCGTCGCCGACGATCAGGTCGCCGGGGCATACGCGCACGTCGCCCAGCGACACCGGTTGTTCATAGGCCTCGACCTGCACACGGTCCTTGCCGGTGCGCATGAAGCGGCCGTTGGCATACAGCGGGTAGCCGGCGGCATCGGCTTCAGCGGTGTCGCGGCATACGCCGTGCACCACCGTGCCCGCGAGGCCCTTGTGCGCTGCGAGCTGGCTCAGAATGCCGCCCCAGACCGTGCAGTCCAGGCGCCCGCCGTTGTCGAGCACGGCCACGGCGCCGGGCTGCAGCGTGTCGATGAAGTCGCCGACGGTGCCGGGCGCGGCGCGGTCTATGGGCGCAAAGCGCACGGTGAACGCCAGGCCGAACAGCTTGGCCGGGCCGGCAACGGGGCGAATGCCGAAAGCGCTGCCGGGCAGCTTCAAGGCATCTAGTGCGTCGGAGATTTCGGCGGTGGAGAGGGTTCTGGCCTGTTCGAACCAGTCGGATGAAGTGATGTCGGTGTTCATGGGAAAGCATCATGAATCACTGAATATCTGAATGCAATTGTTGAATTTTGAATTAATATTCAGAAATAATGAACCTAAGACAGCTGCGTTATTTCTGCGAAGTCGTCGAGGCCGGCAATGCCCGCGCCGCGGCCGAAAAGCTGTTTGTCGCGCCGACCGCGATCAGCATGCAGATCAGCCAGCTTGAAGCCGAGCTGGGCGGCGCCCTGCTCGACCGCGCGAGTCGGCCGATGAAATTGACGCCGCTGGGCGAATTCGTCTATCCCAAGGCCAGGGAACTGCTCGCGGCCAGCAGCCGGCTGGAGTTCGAGGCCAAGGGCATGGCCGCGGGCAAGCTGGGCTGGCTGGGCATTGGTTTCACGCGCTCGACGATCTTTTCCATCCTGCCCGAAGCCGTGCGCGCGATGCAGTCGGCTTATCCCGGCGTGCGCATCGACCTGGTGGAGATCCTGACCGAAGATCAGCCCGCGGCGCTGCGCAGCGGCGCGATTCACCTGGCGATTGCGCGCAGCCTGGGGGCATTTGTGCGCGAACCCGATCTGCACTACACCGCGCTGTTCGACGACCCGCTGGTCGCGGCGCTGCCGGCCCAGCATGCGCTGGCGCAACGCTCCAGCCTGCGCGCGGCCGATCTCGAGGCCCTGCCGTATGTGAGCTACCCCAAGGTGGCGAATGCGCATTTCTCGCGCCAGGTGCTGGGCATATTGGCCCAGGCCGGCGCGCGCGTCGAAGTCGGCCACGAGGCCAAGGAGATCCACACCGCGCTGGGCCTGGTCGCCGCAGGCCTGGGCACGACCATCGTCGGGCGCAGCGTGGCCGCGAACAACCGCAGCGACATCCGCTTCGTGCCGATCGCCGATCTGGCCGTGCAAAGCCAGGTGCTCGCGGTGCGCAAGGCCGGGCCCGTGCAACCGCTGGTCGAGGCCTTCCTGGGCAAGCTGAGCGAACAGGTGCCGGCGCCGCCGGCTTGATCAGCCGCGGCGCGCGGACGTTTTCGGCGGCTGGGCCCGCACCCAGGCAATCGCTTCGTCGACCAGCGGATGGTGGCGGTTCGTATTCCACGCGGCCGCGGCCGTGACCACCATGATCTTTTCGTGCAGCGGGCGCAGCACCACGTTCTCGGGTGCGAGCTTGCGCATGGACGCGGGCACCAGCGCCACGCCCTGGCCGCAGCTCACATAGGCAATCTGCGAGGCGATCGAGCGCACTTCGTGCAATACGCGCGGTGCAAAGCCATGCGCGCGGCAGACGCCGGTCAGCATGTCGAAATACACGGGGCTGACCTGGCGCGAAGACATCACCAGCTGCTCGGCGCTCAAGGATTTGAGGCGCACGCGCGACTGAGCGGCCAGCGCATGGTCCTTGGGCAAGGCCACGGCGAGCCGGTCTTCGGTCATGGGGATCGCCGAGATGCCGTTGCCGGGCTCGCCATCGATGCGCGCGAAGGCCAGATCCAGCTCGCCGGCCTCGAGGCCGGGAATGGCGTCCACGCTGTCGATCTCGCGCACGAACACCGTCACGTTGGGGTGGGCCTGGCGCATATGGTCGAGCAGCGGCGGCACGGCGTCGAGCATGGCCGAGGTGATCGCGCCCACGTGCAGCACGCCGCTGCGCCCGGCCGCGACTTCGCGCACCACGCGTTCGAGCTGCTCGACCTGGCCGGCGAACTGGCGCACCGCGGGCAGCAGCGCCGCGCCCGCGGCGCTGAGCTGGGTGCCGCGGCGCGAGCGCTCGAACAGCTGCATCTTGAGCGACTGCTCGAGCACCTTGATTTGCTCGGTCAGCGGCGGCTGCGACATGTTGAGCCGCTGCGCGGCGCGGCCGAAATGCTGCTCCTCGGCGACGGCCAGGAACATCCACAGCTGGCGTATCAGGCGAAAGTCTATGGTGTTGCTCATGCACGGACTCCAGGAAGGTAGGCGCAGCGGCGCGGCGCGCGCCATCTTAGTCTTGATCCGATTTCAGTATCACTGAGATAGGTAGTTCGGAATTTACATATCAGCGCGCGCGCCAGACCATGCACAGGTTCTTTCTTGAGACCTTGCACCATGCCCTCACACACCACTCTCGACCGCCTCGCGGCGTTTGACACCAACACGGTCTCGGACGCGCTCGACTTTCTGGGCCTCGCCGGCGCCACCTACGGCCTGCGCCCCCTGTGGGATTGCCCGCGCATCGTCGGCCGCGCCTCGACCATACAGCTGGGGCCGAAGAAGGAGGCCAAGCCCACGGTGCATCTGATCTCGCCGGTTATCGACGCCGTGACCAGCGACGACCGCGTGCTGGTGATCGCCGGCGGCGCCGAAGGCATTTCGTGCTGGGGCGACATTTTGGCGAATGCGGCCGTGGCCAAGCGAGTGCGCGGCTCGGTGATCGACGGCCTGAGCCGCGATATCGAAGGCAGCGAGTCGGTGAACTACCCGGTCTACGGCCGCGGCGTGACCATGATCAGCGCGCGCAACCGCGTGATCCAGATCGACTCGGGCCAGCCCGTGCGGATGGCGGGCGTGACGGTGCACGAAGACGACTATGTGATCGCCGACCGCTGCGGCACGGTGTTCGTGCCCGCGGCGCGCATCGAGGACGTGCTGGTCATGGCCGAGCGCATCGCCCGGCGCCAGGACGGCATGGTCGCCGCCGTGCGCGCCGGCCGCTCGGTGGCCGAAGTCATGCACGACAAGGAATTCGAGGCCATCGCGGCCGCGCCGGAGCAAAGCAATGCACACCCCTGAAAACGCCGCGGCCCAGCCGCTGAACCGCTTTCTCGCCGCGGCCAGGCCTTCGGCCACCTACAAGGTCATGGACCGCGTCGCGGCGCGGCGCGCGCGCGGCGCCCAGGTGATCTCGCTGAGCGCGGGCGAGCCCGACTGCAACACGCCCGACCATGTGCGCAAAGCCGGCATTGCCGCCATCCGCAACGGCCACACGCGCTATACGCAGGTGGCCGGGCTGCGCGCGCTGCGCGAAGCGATCGCCGCCAAGTTCAGGCGCGAGAACGGCCTGAGCGTCGACTGGCGCGATACCCTGGTGTGCAGCGGCGGCAAGCAGGTGATCTTCAACGCGCTGGCGGCGACGCTCAACGAAGGCGACGAAGTCATCGTGCCCGCGCCGTACTGGGTCAGCTACCCGGAAATCGTGCAGCTGTGCGGCGCCAAGGCGGTCACCATCGCCTGCGAGGCCGAGAGCGGCTTCAAGCTCACGCCCGCGGCGCTGCAAGCAGCGATCACGCCGCGCACGCGCTGGCTGATACTGAACTCGCCGTCCAACCCCACAGGCGCCGTCTACAGCCGCGCCGAGCTGCAGGCGCTGGCCGAAGTGCTGCTGGCCCACCCGCAGGTGCTGGTGCTCAGCGACGACATCTACGAGCACCTGATCTTCGACGGCCTGAAGTTCCACACACTGGCCCAGGTCGAGCCGCGCTTGCAGCCGCGCGTGCTGACCATGAACGGCGTGTCCAAGGCCTATGCCATGACCGGCTGGCGCATAGGCTTTTGCGCCGGGCCGCGCTGGCTGATCGAGGCCATGGAAAAGCTGCAGGGCCAGCAGACATCGGGTGCCTGCACCATCTCGCAGCACGCGGCGCTGGCCGCGCTGACCGGCCCGCAGGACTTCATTCACGCGTCGCGCAGCGTGTTCCAGCGGCGCCGCGACATGGTGGTCGCGCTGCTCAATCAGGCGCCGGGCCTGCATTGCGAAGTGCCGCAAGGCGCGTTCTACGCCTTCGCATCTTGCGCGGGACTGCTGGGCAAGACCACGCCCGCAGGCACAAAGCTGCACAGCGACGAAGACGTGGTGCATGCGCTGCTCGACGAGGCCGGCGTGGCCTGCGTGCACGGCAGTGCCTTCGGCCTGGCGCCCTATATCCGCATTGCCTATGCGCTGGACGACGCATCGCTGCGCGCGGCCTGCGAGGCCGTCACCGCGTTTTGCGCTGCGCTGACCGACTGAGACGGGCGCGGCGGCGCCTTCAAGTAGTCGCAAAACGACTAGCAGGCTTGTCGAATTACTCGTTTGATGAATGAGAGGGATCGGCGGATCATCCCGCTCCATAACATCAGGAGACATCCATGCGATCCATCAGCCTCAAAGCAGCGGCGGCCGCCGCCATGACCCTCATCGCGTTCCAGGCCCATGCCGCCTGGCCCGAAGACAAACCCATAGAGGTGGTCGTGGGTTTCTCTGCGGGCGGAGGCACCGACCTGATGGCGCGCAAGCTGCTGCCCTTTGTGCAAAAGCGTCTGGGCGCCAAGGCGCAGTTCGTCGTGGTGAACAAGCCAGGCGCCGCGGGAGAGATCGCCAATGCCTATGCCAAGAGCGCCAAGCCCGACGGCTATACCTTGGCCGTGATCAACGTTCCAGGCTTTCTCTATGTGCCGATGATCAAGAAATCGCAGTACGAAGCCGGCGATTTCACGCTGGTGTCGCGCGTTGTCGACGATCCCACGGTCATGGTGACGCAGCACGACAATGCCATCTCGACCTTGCCTGCGGCAGTCAGCGCCTTGCGCCAAAAGCCTGGATCGCTGTCTTTCGGCCACAACGGCGTGGGCACGAACGGCGATCTGGCGCTTCTGCTGGTGGGCAAGGAGAGCAAGGTCCAGCTCAACACCATCCCCTACAAAGGCACGGCCGCGCAGAAAACCGATGTCATCGGCGGCCACCTGGCATTCGGCCTGGTGAGCGCAGGTGAAATCCCCGAGCTGCATGGCAAGGGCGCCGGCCAGCTCAAGGCCATCGTCCAGTTCGCAGAAAAGCGCTCTGCCGCCCTGCCCAACGTGCCCACCGCTGTGGAAGCCGGGATTGCCGTGGTGATGAGTTCCGAGCGCGGCTTTGCCGCGCCCAAGGGCGTCTCCGCGCAGATCATCAAGCAGCTGGACAGCGCCATTGCCGAGGCATTGCGCGACCCCGAGTTCATCGCGGCGGCGTCTGCCGATGCGCCGGTGCTGGCCTACATGCCTGGCGACCAATGGCAGCGCTCGCTGGAGCGCAACAGCAAGACGCTGCAGGAACTTGCCAAGACTGCACCCAAGCAGTAAGGCGTACAACCCAAAGAGGCTTCGTGATGAATACTTTAAAACCCTGGCGCGTCGCGCGCTTCGATGTCTGGATCAACCCGGTATTCGACGAACGCCTGTCGCAAGAGCCTTCGATCGCGCTGGATGTCGTCAAGCGACTGGGCGATGACGCGCGCACGTCGGCCGTGCTGCGCGCCGCCCATGTCTATCAGATCACGGCGGCCAAGGACGAACTGCCCCTGCAATGGCACGCCACGCAGCAACTGCTGGAGAAATGCCCGCAGCTGCTGTGTGTCTCGTCGACGGGCGCGGGCTACGATACCGTCGATGTAGACGCCTGCACCGCGGCCGGCGTGGCCGTGGTCAGCCAGATTGGCGGCAACGCGCCGGCGGTCGCCGAGATGGCGCTGGGTCTGATGCTCGCGGTCTCGCGTCGCATCGTCGAGTCCGATCGCAAGCTGCGCACGGAACGCGGGTTCGCCAGGGAATCGCTGATGGGGCATGACATCGGCGGCAAGGTGCTGGGCCTCGTGGGCATAGGCCATGCGGGCGCCCATACCGCCAAGCTGGCGCGCGCATTCGGCATGCAGGTGGTGGCCGTGGACCCGCTGCTGAGCGATGCGCAGATTCGCGAGCGCGGGGCCGAGCCCGTGAGCTGGGCCACGCTGGCGCAGACCGCGGATATCGTCTCCCTGCACTGCCCGCGCGACGCGTCGACGCTGGGCCTGTTCAATGCCGAGCGCTTCGCCGCGATGAAAAAAGGCGCGCTCTTCATCAGCACCGCGCGCGGCGGCATACACGACGAACTCGCGCTGGCGCAGGCCCTGCGCAGCGGGCATCTGGCCGGCGCCGGGTTGGATGTCTGGCAGGAAGAGCCGCCGGCCCTAGACCATCCGCTGCTGGCGCTTGCCAATGTCGTCGCCACATTCCACACCGCGGGGGTGTCGCACGAAGGCCGGCACAACGTCGCGTCCATGGCGGCAAACCAGCTGATTGATCTATTGCGGGGTGAACGTCCGGCGCGCCTCGTCAACCCCGAAGTCTGGGAAACCTTTGCGCGCCGCCGTGCGCGCGCCCTTGCCGAACTGGAATTGACTGCAGCCGCCTGAAACTCCGAAAACACAGCCATGACCTACCAAGAATCCGCCGACTTCGAACGCGTGTCGCCGGCGCTGATCGAGCGCGCCAAGACCTACCAGGCCGCCATTTTGTGCGACGTCGCAGGCCGCCGGGGAACGATGGATGCGCGCATTCGCGCATTGCATCCGGCGATGAAAATCGTCGGCCCCGCATTTCCCGTCGAAGTTCGCCCCGGCGACAACCTGATGTTCCATGTGGCGCTGGCCGTGGCCAGGCCGGGCGACGTGATCGTCGTGGACGGCAAGGCCGACACCAGCTGCGCGCTGTTCGGCGATCTCATGGTGACGCAGGCGGCCGCGGCACGACTGGGCGGTTTTGTCGTCGATGCGGCATCGCGTGACACGGCCGCGCTGGCTTCGGGCGACTTCCCCATCTTCGCCGTCGGCACCAACCCCTGCGGCCCGACCAAGGGCCTGCCGGGACGCCTGGCCCAGCCCACGGCGGTGGGCGGAGTGGCGGTCAATCCCGGGGATCTGATCGTCGCCGATGTCGACGGCGTGGTGGTCATTCCGCGTGAACAGGTGCAAGCCGTGCTCGACGCCGCCGACGCAAAAATCGCGGCCGAGCAGCAGCGCCTGGACGAGATCGCCCGCGGCGAGCTGGTGTCGCCCTGGCTGGACGCAGCGCTCAGGCAGGCAGGCCTGCCGACGCTGGCGGCATAAGGGCTTGCGCCGCCGGCGGCTTATTTGCGCTGCACGCCCAGATCGATGGAGGCGCTGAAGTCCGCCGTGCGCATCACGCAGGCCTGCATGATGCGGAGCAATTCGCGGTCTTCCCCCGTGCGCTGCAGGAAGTAGTAGCCCAGGCTTGGCAACGGGGGATCGCTGGGCAGACACACCAGGCTGCCGCGCTCTGTCCAGGGCCGCATGAACTGCGTGGGCAGGAAACTGATTCCCATGTCTGCCAGGGTCAGCCCCACGATCGCCATCAGGCTGTTGCAGGCCAGGCTGCGCTGCACCTGCAGGCCCTGCTCCGCGGCCCAGGCGTCAAAAGCGCGCGTGAGACCCGAGCCTTCGGTCATGGTGATCACCGGATGCAGCGCCAGTTCCTCATGGGTCAGCAGCGTTCCCGCAGGCAGGCGCGCGGGCGACGCGAACCAGGAGAATTCGACGCGCCCGGCAATGAACCCATCGACGGCCGAAGGGTCGGCCGGCCCGGGCGCAATGGCGAAGTCCAGCTCGCCTTTGATGACGCGGCGCTCGAGATTGCGCGCCAGGTCCACATAGGGCTTGAGCACCAGTTGCGGATGGTCGTTGCGCACCAGCCGAATGAACGCCGGCAGCCACGACAACGACACCAGCTCGCTGACGCCAAAGCGGCAGGTGCCGCTGAGCTGGGGCGAATCGCTGGCCAGCGTGCGCAAGGCGCTTTTGAGTTGCAGCATCTGCGCCGCGGTCGGCAGCAGGCGATGGCCGCGCTCGGTCAGCTGCGCGCGCCGCCCGGAGCGCTCGAACAGCGCAACCCCGACCTCCTGCTCCAGTTCGACAATGCGCTTGGACAGCGACGACTGGGTCACATGCAGCCGGTCCGCCGCCAGCACGAAGCTGCCCAGCGTGGCCGCCCAGTAGAACGCTTCGATTTGCTTGAGGGTTACGTTGCCGTCGGTCATCGCGCGAATTCTACGCAGCTGCGCCGGCCCGAACGCGGCACCGGGCCGCGCCGGCGCCGCGGCCGCATCTCAGGCCCCGACCCACAGCCCCTCGGGCCAGGCGCCGGCGTCTATCGCCGCGCGCGCCTGCTGCACCAGCATTTCAATGGCGCAGCGCACATGCCTTGCCGTCGGGCGCTGCGCGGGCAGGGCCAGCACGATGGTGCGGCGTATGTCTTCGGCCAGCGGCGCGCCCAGCAGCTTGCCCGCCTGCAGGTCTTCGGCCACGGCAATCGGCGGCAGTATGGTCAGCCCATGGCCGCCGAGCACCAGGCTTCTTTGCACGCTCAGCGCGTTGGTTTCCGCTGAAATCTGCAGCGTGACCTTGGCCAGCGCGCACGCGTGCTCGACCAGCGTGCGTATGCCATGCGGCGCGCTGGGCAGCACCACCCTGTGCCCGGCGAGTTCCGCCAGCGTCACGGGCCGGCGCGCATCAAGGCCGCTGCCCGGCGGCCCTATCACCCACAGCGCTTCCTCGATCAGCGCCGTGGTCTGGATCTCCGCCGAACGCTCGGCGCCGTAGAGCAGCGCGGCGTCGACTTCGCCCGACGCCAGCCACTGCATCAGCGTGCCGGCATAGCCCACGGCAATGCGCACGCGGATTTCGGGGTAGGCCGCGGCCAGCGCCGAGACCAGCGCGCTGGACAGCAGGTCCACCGTGCTGGGCAGCAGGCCCAGCGTCACCAGGCCGCTGACGCTGTCCGCACTCCTGCCGCTGAGCTCCATGCGCGCGCGGTCGAGTTCGAGCAGCGCGCGGCGCGCATAGCCCACGAGCGCCTGGCCGGCTTCGGTCAGCGCCATGCCGTGGCGCTCGCGCTCGAACAGCGGCGTGCCCACGTCTTCCTCGAGCAGCCGGATCTGGCGCGAGACCGCGGGCTGCACCAGGTGCAGCATGTCGGCCGCGCGGGTCACATTGCCGGTCTCGGCGACGGTGAGAAAAGCGCGCAGCTGCTTGAGATCCATGGGGGAAACGCCTATCAAAAAGCCTGATTGTGGAATGCCGAAATTCTATTTGAGATTGCCTGTCATCACATTTTATTATTTCCACATTGCAACCACTTCAAGCACTTCCCATGAACTCCCACTCGAACACGGCGCCTGACTGGCAAAAAGCCGTCTTCAACGTTCTCAAGGCCGGCGGCGTCAATCAGATCGCCTATGTGCCCGACGCCGGCCACTCCCATGTCATCCGCAGCGCGATCGCCGACCCCGACATCATCGACGTGGTGCTGACCACCGAAGAAGAAGGCGTTGCCGTGTGCAGCGGCGCCTGGCTCGGCGGCCAGCGCGCGGTGCTGCTGATGCAAAGCAGCGGCGTGGGCAACTGCGTGAACATGTTCTCGCTGCTGCAGGCCGCCGACTTCCCGTTCTTCACGCTGGTCACCATGCGCGGCGAATACGCCGAGTTCAATCCCTGGCAAAGCCCCATGGGCCAGGCCACGCAGGCCGCGCTCGAACTGATGGGCATACAGGTGTTGCGGGTCAACAAGCCCGAAGAGGTGCAGGAGATCGTCAGCGCCGGTTTTGATGCCGCGTTCGAAGCCGGCGCCAAGGTCGCCGTGCTGCTGGGACAGGAACTGATTGGCCGCAAGAAGTGGGAGCGCAAGTAATGAACCAGAAGCAATCGACCCCACGCGCCGACCGCCGCGCGCTCGTGGCCCAGCTGATCGCGGCCACGCCCGATGCACTGATCGTCTCCGGCCTGGGCTCGGCGTCGTACGACGTGTTCGCCAGCGGCGACCGCGACCAGAACTACTACCTCTGGGGCGCGATGGGCGGCGCCGCCGCGCTGGGCCTGGGCCTGGCGCTGGCCCAGCCCGACAAGCCGGTGGTGGTGATCACCGGCGACGGCGAGCAGCTGATGGGCATTGGCAGCCTGGCGACGATTGCCGCCAAGCAGCCGAAGAACCTGACCATCGTGGTGCTCGACAACGGCCACTTCGGCGAGACCGGCATGCAGCAAAGCCATTCGAGCCTGGGCACCGACCTGGTGGCCGTGGCCAAGGGCTTCGGCATTGCCGACGCCTTCGCGGTCGACCGCACTGCGGCCAGCGCCGAGATCGCCCAGGGCATCAATGCGCGCCAGGGCACGCGTTTCGTGCAGGTGTTCATCGAGGCCAACGAGCCCGAGCGCGCCCTGCCCCCGCGCGACGGCCCGTACATCAAGAACCGCTTTCGCGCGGCCCTGGGCCTCAAGCCTTTCTGAGCCGCTACGGCCGCCAGCGCCTGCAATGCCGGGCGCTGGCCGTTTTTCCCTTTTTTGACGAGTGCCCATGCAACGCTATTCACTGCGCATCAACGGCCAGCCCTGCGCGCCGCAAGGCGGCACCTGGTTCGCGACCCAGAACCCCTACACCGGCGAAACCTGGGCCGAGATTCCCCGCGGCGACGCGCGCGACGTCGATGCCGCGGTGCAGGCCGCCCACAACGCGCTCACCAGCGGCCCCTGGGCCGAACTCACCGCGACCCAGCGCGGCGCGCTGCTGCGCACGCTCGGTGACCTGATTGCGCGCGACGCCGCCAAGCTGGCCGCGACCGAAGTGCGCGACAACGGCAAGCTGTTCGCCGAAATGAACGCCCAGCTCAACTACCTGCCGCAGTGGTTCTACTACTACGGCGGCCTGGCCGACAAGGTGCAGGGCAGCACGCTGCCGCTCGACAAGAAAGGCTACTTCGCGTTCACGCGGCACGAGCCCGTGGGCGTGGTGGCCGCGATCACGCCCTGGAATTCGCCGCTGTTGCTGCTGGCCTGGAAGATCGCGCCCGCGCTGGCCGCGGGCTGCACTGTGGTCGTCAAGCCGTCGGAGTTCACTTCGGCCTCTACGCTGGAGCTGGCCGAACTGTTCGACGAAGCCGGTTTTCCGGCCGGCGTGTTCAACGTGGTCACGGGCTTTGGCCAGGAAGTGGGCACACCGCTGGTCGAGCATCCGCTGGTCAGCAAGATCAGCTTCACGGGCTCGGACGCCACGGGCCGGCTGATCAACGAGAAAGCCGCGCGCCTGCTCAAACACACCGCCATGGAGCTGGGCGGCAAGTCGCCCAACATCGTGTTCGAGGACGCCGACATCGACCAAGCGGTGTTCGGCGCGATCTCGGGCATCTTCGCGGCCACGGGCCAGACCTGCATTGCGGGCTCGCGCCTGCTGGTGCAGGACAGCATCCACGACGCCTTTGTCGAAAAGCTGATCGCCGTGGCGCGCGCCGCGCGCATGGGCGACCCCATGCATCCCGACACCCAGGTCGGCCCCATCACCACCCAGCCGCAGTACCAGAAGGTGCTCGACTACATCGCCATCGCGCGCAGCGAAGGCGCGACGGCGGTGCTCGGCGGCGCCAAGGGCGATGCGCCCGAATGCGGCCAGGGCTGGTTCGTGCAGCCGACGATCTTCACCGGCGTGCACAACGAGATGCGCATCGCGCAGGAGGAAGTCTTCGGCCCGGTGCTGTCGGTGATCCGCTTCCAGGACGAAGCCGATGCGCTGCGCATCGCCAACGGCGTGCGCTTCGGCCTCGCCGCCGCGGTCTGGACCAGCGACATAGGCCGCGCGATCCGCATGTCGGAAAAACTGCAGGCCGGCACGGTGTGGATCAACACCTACCGCGCGGTGAGCTTCATGGCGCCGTTCGGCGGCTACAAGGACTCGGGCCTGGGCCGCGAGAACGGAATCGATGCGATCCGCGAATACCTGCAGACCAAGGCGGTATGGATCAACAGCGGCGCGGTCACGGGTAATCCGTTCGTGCTGCGCTGAGATACGCGACAGCGCTTTCCCCGGCACAGAGCGCACAGAACGCTCTGGCCTCAACCACCAATGGAGACAAACCATGCACCGTTCCTCTCGACGCCTGTGGCTGCACGCCAGCGCATCCTCCCTGCTGGGCCTGGCGTTGGCGCCGGCGTCCACGCGGGCCCTGGCCCAGCCCGCCGCCTCGGCCTTGCCCAAGGGCACCCTCACCCTGGTCGTGCCCTTTGCCGCGGGCGGGGCCACCGACGTGGTCTCGCGCCTCGTGGCGCAAAAGCTAGGGGAGCGCATACAGCGCGGCGTGGTGGTCGAGAACCTGGGCGGTGGCGGAGGCGCCATAGGCGCGGCCAAGGTGGCGCGCGCCGTGCCCGACGGCCATACGCTGCTGATGGGCACCATTGCCACGCATGTGATCAATCCGCTGACCATGGCCCAACTGCCCTACAACGCGCAGACCGGCTTCACGCCGATCTCGCTGCTGGCCACCGTGCCCAATGTGCTGCTGGTGCATTCATCGGTCAAGGCCAGAAATGTGCAGGAGCTGATTGCGCTGGTGAAGGCGCAGCCGGGCAAGTTCGGCTACGGCACCTCGGGCGTGGGCACGCCGCCGCATCTGTCGGGCGAGCTGCTCAAGTCCATGGCCGGCCTGGACATGGGCCATGTGCCTTACAAAGGCGGCGGGCCGGCGATGAGCGATCTGGTCGCCGGCCATATCCCGATTCTGTTCGACGTGCTCACGGGCGCGGCCGCGCATATCCGCGCCGGCTCGGTGCGGGCGCTGGCCGTGACCACGCGCGAGCGTGTCGCGTCCTTCCCCGACATTCCCACCATGGCCGAAGCCGGCGTGCCGGGCTACGAGACCTGGACCTGGAATGCGATTTTCGGCCCCGCGGGCATGCCGCGCCCCATGGTCGACGAGTTGAGCCAGGCCTTGCAGGCGGTGCTGGCCCTGCCCGATGTGCAGGCCAAGCTCAAGGAACTGAGCGCCACGCCCGTGGGCTCCACACCCGAAGCGCTGGCCACGCTGGTCAAGACCGAAACCGACAAATGGCGCGCGGTGATCCAGTCGATGGGCGGGCTCAAGCGCGACTGATCAGTCGCCGCCCACCCACTGCGCCGGCCAGGCGCCCGACTCCACCATCTGGCGCAGCACGCGCTGCGTGAGTTCGGTCACGGCCGCGCAGGCCACCGAGGTGGGCCGCGCGGCATTGGTCGCGCAGACCACGCGCCGGCGCATCAGCGGGCTGTCTATCGTCGCCACGCGCAGCCGGTGGGCCGCGACTTCCTCGGCCACCGAACCCAGCGGCAAGATGGTGCTGCCGATATTGGCTTCGGTCGCGAGCTTGACGCTGCTCAGCGACTCGATTTCGGCCACGATGTCGAGTTCGATGTTCTGCGGCGCGCAGGCGTCGTCGATCATGCGGCGCAGCGCGTGTTCGCGCCCGGGCAGCACCAGCGGCCAATCGGCCAGCGCGGTCAGCGGGATGCGCTCCGGCAGATGCGTGTTCGCCACGCTGGTGATGAACACCAGCTGGTCGTCGAGCAAGGGGCGCTTGAACAGGCCCGAGTCGGCCGCGTCGCCATACATCAGCGCCAGATCGAGCTGGCCCGACTGCAGGCGCTCGCGCAGAAAGCCGCTGTAGGCCTCGACCAGCTTGAGCCGCACCCGCGGCAGCTCGGCGCGGCAGGCGGAAAGAATCGGCATCATCGCCGCCAGCGCCACGGTGGTCGTGAGGCCCAGCGCGACTTCGCCTTGCGGCACGGCCGTGGCCTCGCGCACGGCCATCTTCGCGCGCTCGGCATCGGCCAGCACCACGCGCGCATGTTCCAGAAAGATACGGCCGGCGTCGGTCAGGGCCACGCCGCGGCTGGAGCGTTCGAACAGCCGCGCGCCGACTTCGTCCTCGAGCGCGGTGATCTGCTGGCCCAGCGCGGGCTGGGCCACATGCAGGCGGCCCGAGGCCTTGAGCAGGCTGCCGG
>NZ_JAHCDD010000010.1 GCF_018413525.1 Acidovorax sp. CCYZU-2555 | reverse complement strand
CGTGCGCTGCGCCTGCTCGCGCAGCGTGAACACTCCAGGCTCGAGCTCGAACGCAAGCTCGCGAGCCATGTCGCCGAAGGCGACGACCTGACGGCCGTGCTCGACGAGCTCGAAGCCAAGAACTTCATCAACCCCGAACGCGTTGCACAGTCTGTTGCCTACCGCCGCGGCAGCAAGCTGGGCACGGCGCGCGTGGTCCAGGAAATGCGCAGCAAGGGTTTGGACGACGACACCGTGCGCGCCGCCACGCAGGAACTGCGCGCCACCGAATGGCAGCGCGCCTGCGTCATCTGGCGCCAGCGCTTTGGCGCGCCGGCCGACACGCCACAGGAAAAGCTCAAGCAGATGCGTTTTCTGGCGAGCCGCGGGTTCTCGGGCGATGTGGTGCGCAAGGTGGTGGCGGGGCAGGTGCCGGAGGAATAGCGCTGCAGCTGCACTAAGCAAACGGCACTTCGACAAGCTCAGTGCGAACGGGGGAAAACCGTTGGCACAGCGTGACGCATGGCCACGAAATCCCGTTCGTGGTGAGCTCGCGCGGCCTATCGGCCGCGCCCCCTCAAACTCCCAGCATCAACTGCAGGTTCTGCACCGCCGCGCCGCTCGCGCCCTTGCCCAGATTGTCGAGGCGGGCGATCAGCACTGCGTGGCGGTATTGCTCATTGGCGAACACGCGCAGTTCGAGCTTGTTGGTATTGGCCAGCGTGTCGGCGGCGAGCTTGCCGTCGTCGGTGGGCGGCAGCACCGACACCCATTGCTCGGGCGTCGCGGTGCGCGCGTAGTGGCTGGCCAGCGCGTCGTGCAGATCGGCGGCCTTGGGCGCGCCGGGCAGCAGGTCGAGATGCAGGGGCAATTGCACCAGCATGCCCTGGGCGAAGTTGCCCACGGCGGGAATGAACAGCGGGCGGCGTGTGAGGCCGGTGAAGCGCTGGATTTCAGCGATGTGCTTGTGCGCCAGGCCCAATGCATAGGCCTCATACGGCGCGGCGGTGCCGGCCTCGTAGGCTTCGATCATGGGGCGGCCGCCGCCGGTATAACCCGACACCGAAGGCAGGCTTACCGCGAAGTCTGCGGGCACCAGGCCGGCGTCGACCAGCGGGCGCAGCAGCGCAATCGCGCCGGTGGCGTAGCAGCCGGGGTTGGAGACGCGCGTCGCGTTCTTCACGGCTTCGAGCTGGCCTTCGCACAGCTCGGGGAAGCCATAGACCCAGCCCGGCGCGGTGCGGTGGGCCGTGGACGCATCGATGATCTTGATGACGCGGCCGGTCTCCTGGGCGATGGCATCGACCATGGCCACGGTTTCGCGCGCGGCGTCGTCGTGCAGGCACAGGATCACCAGGTCCACGCCAGCGACCAGCGCGCGCTTGGCGGCAGGATCCTTGCGCAGTTCGGGGGCAATGCTGATCAGTTCGACACCAGGCATTGCCTGCAGTCTTTCGCGGATCTGCAGACCCGTGGTGCCGGCTTCGCCGTCGATGAAGACTTTGGACATGGAAAAACTCCTGCAATCGTTACCAGCCCTGCACTACACGCGCAGCACTAAAGCCAGTATATGGGTTAGTAGTTTTACACCAGGGATGGTGCATCGCAGCATGATACATTCCCGGATTGCCATGTCCCACGCCCGCGGCCAGACAGCATTATGGCAACCGGGTAAACCACCATTCCTGAGAGAGAGACAGCTCATGAAGATTCATGAATATCAAGGCAAGGAAATCTTGCGTACGTTCGGCGTGCCCGTTCCGCGCGGCATTCCTGCATTCACAGTACAAGAAGCCGTCGAAGCGGCTCAAAAGCTCGGCGGCCCAGTATGGGTCGTGAAAGCCCAGATCCACGCGGGTGGCCGCGGCAAGGGCGGCGGCGTCAAGGTCGCCAAGACCATTGAAGATGTCAAGCGCATTGCCGGCGAAATCCTCGGCATGCAACTCGTGACGCACCAGACCGGCCCCGAAGGCCAGAAGGTCCGCCGCCTGTACATCGAAGACGGCGCTGACATCCAGCAAGAATACTACCTGTCGGCAGTGACCGACCGTGCCACGCAAAAGGTGGCGTTCATTGCCTCCAGCGAAGGCGGCATGGACATCGAGGAAGTGGCTCACTCCACTCCCGAGAAGATCATCACCGTGATGGTCGACCCCCTGCAAGGTTTCACCCAGGCCAATGGCGAAGAACTCGCCAAGGGCATCGGCATGCCTGCGGATTCGGTGGCATCGTTCATCGACATCTGCCAGAAGGTCTACAAGTGCTACATGGACACCGACGCTTCGCTGGTTGAAATCAACCCGCTGAACCGTGACGGCAAGGGCACCATCACCGCCCTGGACGCGAAGTTCAACTTCGATCCCAACGCGCTGTTCCGCCACCCCGAAATCGTTGCCTTCCGCGACCTGGACGAAGAAGATCCAGCCGAAGTCGAAGCCTCGAAGTTCGATCTGGCCTACATCTCGCTCGACGGCAACATCGGCTGCCTGGTCAACGGCGCTGGCCTGGCCATGGCGACCATGGACACCATCAAGCTGTTCGGCGGCGAACCGGCCAACTTCCTGGACGTGGGCGGCGGCGCCACTCCCGAGAAGGTCACCGAAGCCTTCAAGATCATGCTGAAGAACCCCAAGGTCGAAGGCATTCTGGTCAACATCTTCGGCGGCATCATGAAGTGCGACACCATCGCCACGGGCGTGATCACGGCTTGCAAGGCCGTGAACCTGCAAGTGCCTCTGGTGGTTCGCATGAAGGGCACGAACGAAGTGCTGGGCAAGAAGATGCTGGCCGAGTCCGGTCTGCCCATCATCTCGGCCGACACCATGGCTGAAGCTGCCACCAAGATTGTCGAAGCCGTCAAGTAATAGACCCTGGAGAGAGCAACATGTCGATCTATATCAACAAAGACACCAAAGTCATCACCCAGGGCATCACCGGCAAGACAGGCCAGTTCCACACTGAAAAGTGCCAGGAATACGCGAACGGCAAGAATGCCTTCGTCGCGGGCGTGAACCCCAAGAAGGCCGGCGAGTCGATCTTCAACATCCCAATCTACGGTTCCGTCAAGGAAGCTGCACACCAAACCGGCGCTACCGTGTCGGTGATCTACGTGCCGCCCGCTGGCGCCGCTGCCGCGATCTGGGAAGCCGTCGAAGCCGACCTGGACCTGGCGATCTGCATCACCGAAGGCATTCCAGTCCGTGACATGCTCGAAGTGCGCAACCGCATGAAGGCCAAGGAAGCCGCTGGTGGCAAGCGCACGCTGCTGCTGGGCCCCAACTGCCCCGGTCTGATCACGCCTGACGAGATCAAGATCGGCATCATGCCCGGTCACATCCACAAGAAGGGCCGCATCGGCGTGGTCTCGCGCTCCGGCACGCTGACCTATGAAGCCGTCGCTCAACTGACCGAACTGGGCATTGGCCAGTCGTCGGCTGTCGGCATTGGTGGCGACCCCATCAACGGCCTCAAGCACATCGACGTGATGCAGGCTTTCAACGACGATCCGGACACCGACGCCGTGATCATGATCGGTGAAATCGGCGGACCCGATGAAGCCGAAGCCGCCATGTGGTGCAAGGCCAACATGAAGAAGCCAATCGTCGGCTTCATCGCTGGCGTGACCGCTCCCGCAGGCAAGCGCATGGGCCACGCCGGCGCGCTGATCTCCGGTGGTGCCGACACGGCCGATGCCAAGCTCGCCATCATGGAAGAGTGCGGCTTCACGATCACCCGCAACCCGTCGGAAATGGCGCGTCTGCTCAAGGGCCTGATCTGATTCCCAGCGCTTGACGCTCACCCTCGGGCCGCGCTCTCGCAGCGCAGCCCGCGGGACACAAAGGATGGATGCTTTTCGCGCTGCAATGGCGCGCAGGGCACCATCCTTTTTTTCATGGGGCGCGGTACGATGTGCCCCAATAGCCAAAGGGTCATTACGCCCCCGGGACAATCCTCGGGTACGCCCTCCCCTGATGCGTCCTTTCTTGCCTTCCTTACCCATCTGCCCGTGCTCCTGCGCTTTTGCCGTCCCTCCCCGCCACGGCCACAGTGGCGCTACGCATTTGCGCAGCGCAGCGACGCGGGCATGGTGCGGCCCAACAATGAAGACGCAGTACACGTAGAGGTGGAGGCCGCCTGGTCCGTGGCGGTGCTCGCCGACGGCATGGGCGGCTACCGGGCGGGAGAAGTCGCGAGCGCGCTCGCGGTGCAATGCATCACGCAATCGCTGCAGCGCAGCGCGCTGAAATCGGCGACGAAAAACCAGCGGCCGCGCATGGCAGTGGTGCACCGCGCGCTCGAACATTGCGTGCAGGCGGCAAACACTTCGGTGCGTGCCCATGCGCGCGAACATGCCGATTGCCAAGGCATGGGCGCCACCGTCGTCGCGGCGGTATTCATGCAGGACCGGCTGGTCCTGGCCCACCTCGGCGATTCGCGCGCCTATCTGTGGCGTCGCGGCACGCTGACACAACTCACCAGCGACCATTCCTGGCTGCAGGAACAGATCGACGCCGGCCAGATCAGCGCAGACGCGGCGGCCCAGTCCGGACTGGGCCATCTGGTCACGCGCGCACTGGGAGTCTCGGAGCGCGCGCGGCCCTCGCTGCACGAACAGGCACTCGAAGCCGGCGACCGTATCCTGCTGTGCTCCGACGGTCTCAGCGACATGCTGCCTGAAAGCGACATCGCGGCGCTGCTGGCCACGCCCGAGCCACTGACCCGCCAGGCCGAGCAGCTGATCGCGCGCGCCAACGCGCTGGGCGGGCATGACAACATCAGCGTCATTCTTGCCAGCGTGGAGCCCGCGCCCGCGGACTGATCCCCAAGCCGCATCCAGGCGCGTCGCGCGGCCGGCGGCTACGGAAAAAACCCTCTAAACTCCCGTGTTGCCTGCCTTCACCCAAGGCTGCGCACCCATCACCCGCAGGAGTCCCGTGCATGCCCAGCCTGGTCATTTCAATTGACGGAACCATCATCAAGGAAGTCGCGCTGACCAAGGAGCGCACCACGCTCGGGCGCAGGCCATACAACGACATCGTCATCAGCAACCTCGCCGTCAGCGGCGAGCACGCGCTGCTGCATTGCGCGGACGGCCGCGTCTCCATCGAAGACCTGCAGAGCACCAATGGCACCTACGTGAACCAGCAGCGCATCACGCGCCAGGAACTGCAGCATGGCGACCAGCTGCATATCGGCCAATACCAACTGAGCCTGCAGTTCACGTCGCAGGAATATGCCGCCTGGGCCGCCGCGGCCGCGGCCGCCCAACCCGCCTGCCTGCGCATCGACGGCGACGCAGCGCGTGAAGTCCCGCTGGTCAAACCCGTGACCACACTGGGCAAACCCGGCGTGGCCGTGGCCGCGATCACGCGCAAGGCCGCAGGCTTTACCGTCACCCGCACCGAAGGCGCGGACGGCAGCCTGCGCCTCAACGGCCTGGCCGTGGGCCCCGAGGCCAGACCGCTGCAGCACGGCGATCTCATCGAGCTCGCGGGCACGCGCCTGCACTTTCTGCTGGCCCAGGCGAACGCCTCGGAGACTTCGCCAGAGCAGACCTGACATCTTTTGGCAAAGTCGCGCTCGAATGACAACTTTGTCATACGCTTGCGGCAAACTTGTCAGAAAATGTTTGTACGTCGCTGGATTTGCAACCAACCCCCTTGCAGCGGCGCAGGACAGATCACCCAAACGCATTGGCACGACAATTGCTAATGCTGGTTACCTAATTTTTTACTCAGGAGCTTTCATGAAGCGCACTATCCAGCAAGGTTTTACCTTGATCGAACTGATGATCGTTGTGGCGATCATTGGTATTTTGGCTGCCGTGGCACTGCCGGCTTATCAGGATTACACGACACGTGCGCGGGTCACTGAAGGTATTGGTTTGGCGACTGCGGCAAAGACGGCAGTATCCGACACCTTCTCAAGTGTCAACACTGGTGCTGTTGGTGCTTATGCTGGCGTTGGCGCACAAGCCGCAGTTGCTCCAGGCACTGCCGTTTATGGTTATGAATACACAGCCGGCACTAATGTCGTCCGCATTGCAATCGCAGGCATTGCCAACGTGGCCGCACCTGCAGCCGGCGAAGGCGCTGTTACAGTCACTTATGGCGGGCAAGTTGCTGCTGCGCTGAATGACACTGTCGTTCTGACCCCTGGCAGCGGTGTTTTGATCAACGCTGGTCGACCTTCTGCTCCCATGGTTGCAGGCTCGCCTGTGGTCTGGGGCTGTGGTATTAACACCCCCGCATCTTACAAATACGTCCCAGCAAACTGCCGCTTTGATCCCGATGTCGCCAGCATCGCAGCGCCCTGATCATTAAATGCAGATTACAAAGAGGACCACAGTGTGGTCCTCTTTTTTATTCGCGCACACTTATCGAAATGAAAAAGCATAAAGCAAATGAAAGAATAAAGGTAGCAGCGGCACATGCGGCACTTTCACTTATTATCGCCATAGGGATTTCAGCCATTGTTTTCAAAGTCTGGTTTCCTCGGGAAATTTCCGAGATTACCGGCAGCACTTCGCTCTATTGGCTGGTCATCTCCATGGACGTTTTATGCGGTCCTCTGCTCCTGCTTTTTATCTGGAATCCCGAGAAGTCTCGCCGGGCATTGCTCACCGATGCGACCATTGTCGCGGCAATCCAGTTAACCGCCCTCGCCTATGGTGTCTGGACCATCCATCAGATTCGGCCAGTTTATATTGTTTTTGAAATTGACCGTCTGCGAATGATAAATGCCACGGAAGTCGATTCCGACGATTTGAGAAAAGCACCCGACCGCTGGAGAAAACTCCCTTCCCTGGGTCCACAGTTGATAAGCACTCGCACACCCAAGGACAGCGCCGAAATGTTGCGCAGCATTGACTTATCCCTGGCTGGCAAGGAGCCTTCAGTACGACCAGAAATGTGGGAAGAGTATGCGTCCGCCAAAGAGAGGATTCGCGCGGCCAGCAGAACCCTGCCCGAACTGCTTGCGGTCTATCCGGACATGCAGACGGCAATCACCCAGCTTGCGGAAAAATTCAATGTACCTTATTCATCGGTAATTTGGCTTCCACTTACCAGCGTGCGTTCCATGGATTGGATTGCATTGATCGACTCCCGAAATATGGAGCCTTTCACCTATCTCCCGGGCGACGGATTCATTCCGCGCAAATAAATATCTTTAAGCACAGGCCGTTCAACCTTCGACAGGCTCAGGGCGAACGGGATAACCGTTTGTGGTGAGCCTGTCGAACCATGAACGGCGGGTTCTCGTGGCATGCTGCATGCCTTGCACCAGCAATAAGACTCGTCGTTTTATCTGGTTCAGAACGACCATTCGGGCAGTATTTTGTGAGACGTTGAAATATTGTAAAACCCACAGCCACTTCCTCTCATCCATTTATCATCGGGCAATTCCCCGCCGAAATGCATGAGGCCATGGGCGAGAAGTCTTTAATCAGGAGCTTTCAATGAAACGCACTCTACAGCAAGGTTTCACGTTGATCGAATTGATGGTAGTCGTGGCAATCATTGGAATTTTGGCAGCCGTGGCTTTGCCGGCGTACCAGGATTACGTCGTGCGCACGCGCGTCAGCGAAGGGCTGGGGTTGGCGACGGCTGCCAAAACCGCTGTGGCAGATACCTTCTCGACCGTGACGACCGCAGGGGTTGCGGACTATGCGGGCACAGGTGCCTCCACTGCACCCAGTGCAGCCTTGGCCTCCTATAACTACGAATACACGGCAGGCACCCAGGTAGCGTCGATTGCCATTGCCGGCATTCCTGTATTGGCAACGCCCGTCATGGGAAATGGGCGCATCACAATCACCTATGCCGGCCAAACCGCCATGGCATTGGGCGCGCCCATCTTGCTCACGCCTGGCAGCGGCACTGTGACCAACTCGGCGCTACCTTCCAGTCCTATGCGCTCAGCTGAACCGATTGTCTGGGGCTGCGGCATTGCCACCGTGGCGGCATTCAAATATGTGCCGGCAAATTGTCGCTACCTGGTGCCGTGATGCGCTCGGGAATCTGGATCCGATTCCGGGCCCAGAACAAACGGGAGACAACGTCATTTATCTCTGGCGCTCGCGCCACCCAAGGCCCATGCAACCGACATGTTCCAGCCCGGGGGCACCGAGCAAGGGCCGCCCCGCAGCGATGGTGCCGTGCCTGGCCGGCCGCCCCCCTCCACCGTAGGTTGAGAGGGGGAAGCCGCGTAGCGGCTCAGGGGGTGCTTCAGGTGATCTGCCACGACCCCGACTTCCCCCCATGCTTCTCCAGCACGCGCACCCCGGTCATGGTCATCCCCCGGTCCGCGGCCTTGCACATGTCGTAGATCGTCAGCAGCGCGATCTGCACCGCCGTCAAAGCTTCCATTTCAACGCCGGTAGGCCCAACGGTTTCAACCGTGGCGCGGCATTGCACGGCGTTCTCTGAGGCAAGCAATTCAAAATCGACGGCCACGCGCGTCAACGCCAGCGGGTGGCATAGCGGAATCAAATCGCTGGTCTTCTTCGCGGCCATGATGCCTGCGATGCGGGCAATGCCCAGCACATCGCCTTTCTTGGCGCTGCCCGAGGCGATCAGGGCCAGCGTTGCGGGCAGCATGATGATGCGGCCTTCGGCAACGGCGATGCGATGGGTTGCGGCTTTGGCGGCGACGTCGACCATGTGGGCCTGGCCCTGGGCGTCGAAATGGGTGAGAGGAGAAGTCATGGTGTGGGTGCGGGCCGCGCGCTGGACGCGTGTCCGACGGAACGTTAAAGTCAATCAAGGCATCATAGTGGGGTGTACCACTGCCACCGCCGGCTGGTTCGGCGATGCCCCCAGGTTCCAAACAATGCCTTTTTACCGACAAAACCCCTTGCGCGCGCTGCTCGCACTGGCCATGGCCGGTGCCACGCTGCTGCCTCTTCCGCTTGCGGCCCAGTTGCAGTTGCCCACGCTGGGCGACGGCGCGAGCATCACCACCAGCGACGAGCGGCGCATGGGCGACCGCATCATCCGCTCGCTGTACCGCGACCCCGACTACCTTGAAGATGCCCCGCTGCAGGAGTATGTCGAAGGCATCTGGAAGCCTTTGCTGGCCGCGGCGCGCGCGCGCGGCGAGCTGTCGCCCGAGCTCGATGAACGCTTTGCCTGGCAGATCCTGCTGGGCCGCGACCGCTCGGTGAATGCGTTTGCGCTGCCGGGCGGTTACTTCGGCGTGCACCTCGGGCTGATCGGCGTGGTCGGCACGCGCGATGAACTCGCTTCGGTGCTGGCGCATGAATTGAGCCATGTGAGCCAGCGGCATATCGCGCGCATGATCGCCGGGCAAAGCCGGCATACGCCGCTGATGATCGCCTCGATGATCCTGGGTGCGCTCGCCGCCTCCAAGAGCCCCGACGCGGCCCAGGCGCTGATGATAGGCGGCCAGGCGGCGATGGTGCAGAACCAGCTCAACTTCTCGCGCGACATGGAGCGCGAAGCCGACCGCATGGGCTACAGCCTGATGGCGCCCGCGGGGTTTTCGGCCCAGGGCATGGTCGGCATGTTCGACAAGCTGCAGCAGGCCAACCGGCTCAACGACAACGGCAGCTGGCCCTACCTGCGCAGCCATCCGCTGACCAGCGAACGCATTTCCGACATGCAGTCACGGCTGCCCGCGGGCCAGGTGCAGGCCCAGCCCGCGCCGTCGCTCGAACACGGCATGATGGCGGCGCGTGCTCGCGTGCTGTCGCGCCCCGGCGTGGATGTGCTGCGCCAATGGGCGCGCCTGCCCGAATCCAGCGGCTTTGCGGCCCAGCCCCAGGGCCAGCGCGTGGCGGCCCTGTATGCGGCAGTGCTCGCGCATATTCAGCTGCAGGACTATGGGCCTGCACGCGCCGGTTTGCCGGCGCTCACGCAGGCGCTGGCAGGCGACGCCGCAGGCATGCGCCAGCTGAGCTTGCTCGCCGCTGAACTCGAACTCGCCGCGGGTCAGCCGCAGGCGGCGCTGCAGGCACTGACTCCGGTGATTGAAATCGACGACAAGGCCGACAAGCCTTCGCGGCCGGTGTTGCTGCTGCGCACGCAGATCCTGCTGCGCCTGGGTCAGGCGCAAAGCATGGCGAGCCCGCTGCAGACCTGGGTCACGCTGTATCCGCGCGATGCCGCGGCATGGCAGGCGATCGCACAGGTGTGGCAGGCACAGAGCCAGCCTTTGCGCGCGCTGCGCGCCGAAGGCGAAGCCCAGGCCGCGCACTACGACTATGCGGCGGCGGTGGACCGTTTCCGCGCCGGCCAGGAACTCGCGCGCCGCGGCGGCACGCAGAACGACCACTTCGAGGCGTCGATCATCGACACCCGGCTGCGCGCGACGCAGGAGCTTTTAAGGGAACAGACGGCGGAGCGCTGAATCGATGACCAGGCCCAGCGCCGAGTAGATCAGCGAGCCCAGAAAGGCCGCGCCAAAGCCGCTGACCTGTATGCCGTCGAGCACGCTGGCCGCGGCCCAGAACATCAGCGCGTTGACGACGAACAGGAACAGCCCCAGCGTCAGCAGCGTGACCGGCAGCGTCAACACCACCAGCACCGGCCGGACCACGGCATTGAGCAGGCCGATGACCAGGGCCGCGATCATCGCCGAGCCGAAGCTGCTGATTTCCACGCCACCGTAGATTGCCGCCACGGCAAGCAGCGCGGCGGCGTAGAGGAACCATTGGATGAGAAGTTTCATGCTGCCAGCATAGCAGCGCGGGCTTCAGGTCGCACCCCATCCAGGGGGGCCTGCCATCAAGCGATGGCTTCGCCCAATGTCCACGCCAGCAGGCTGCCTATGCCCGCGATCAGGCCCGATGGACCCCAGCGCTGCGGCGCCGGCTCTTCGCGCTTGGGGCGGCGCGCGTCGACGACCTGCACCTGGCCATAGGTCTGCTGCAATTCGGCCAGCAACTCAGGCAAGGGCTGGCGCGCCAGCAGCTGCGTCACATCGGCCTGCGCCTCGGGTCGCTGCAGGCTGGGTGCGAGCTGGGCAAACAGCTTGTCGGCCCATTGGTTGCGCCAGTTTTCCCGGCTGCGGTGACTGGCCCACTTGCTTGCGCGGTGGGTGATGCGCGGTGCGCAGGCGACCAGCAGCCAGCGGGGATTGGTCGCCTCGAACGAGGTCGCCAACGACGTGAGCAGCGGCAATGCGTGGGACGCATCGTCGACGTAGACAATGAAGGTAGTGCGGTTCAAGAGAACTCCGGTCTGGCTGCGCCAATGAAAAAGGCAGGCCTGGAAGGGCCTGCCTTGGCAAGAAAAAGGCTTGCGGCGCCGGCTTGAGCCTGCCGCAAACCCTGCCACATCAGGCGTGACCGGAGCCGTGGGCGGCCTTGGGCTTGCGCGAAGCGACGTACTTGCCGATGGCCAGCACCAGCAGCGCACCCACGACCTGGGCACCGTACTGCAGAACCTTGGTCTGCTCGAGCTTGGGCATCCACAGCCATTTTTCGGTGTTGGCGAAGACCGGGTCGGAGACCAGCATGCCGCCGGCGATCCAGCCCAGCAGCATGCCGCCGGCCGTGATGATCATGGGGAAGCGGTCCATCAGCGTGATGACCAGCTGCGAGCCCCAGACGATGATCGGGATCGAGATCAGCAGACCCAGCGTCACCAGCAGCATCTGGTGTTCGCCCGAGCTTTGTGCGGCACCGGCGATGGCGATCACGTTGTCGACGCTCATCACCAGATCAGCGACGATGATGGTCTTGATCGCGGCCAGCAGCTTGTCGCTGCCCTGGATGCCGTCGTGCGCGTCTTCATCGGGAGCAAGCAGCTTGATACCGATCCAGACCAGCAGGATTGCGCCGACAAACTTCAGGAACGGCAGTGCCAGCAGCGTCATCGCGAAAGCGATCAGGATCACGCGCAGGATGATGGCACCCGCCGTGCCCCAGATGATGCCCTTGCGGCGCTGCTCCGCCGGCAGCTTGCGGCAGGCCAGTGCGATTACCACCGCGTTATCACCACCGAGCAGAATGTCGATGATGATGATCTGTCCCAGTGCAATCCAGAACGGCGTATGCGTGAGGAAGTCCAAATCCATAAAAACCTCGTAGTCGAATGCCATAAAGCGGCAGGAACCCAAGGGCGCCAAGCCCTGAATGGATTCCCCCGCGTCGGAAGGAAGCGGATGCGCGAACTCTCAAGCACTTTCCTGCGACAGCCAGAACCAGGAAGCTGGGCCGAAGGGAAATGCTTTGACAGACCATCACACCGGTCTCTCAAAGGTCTTGCTCGGCACCGTTTTGCACGGAACCCGGGAGGCCGGAAGCTTGCGCTTCGTATTGACGACCTCCACGCACCTGCGATGTACCGGCACTGCCGAACACCGCATGAGAGCTACTCCCCTTCGAAGCTCGAGATTTGAACACATTTGGCGACGTTTTCGGCATAAACCTGTTTTTTTGCCGGAGACCTGCAAGCCAAAAGCCATGGCGGCGTCGCGCCGATGACACGGCGCTTATCATCCAGGGCCGCATTGTTACCACCCCCCATGGCAGGCATCCACATCACCGACATCGAGGCAGCCATCAACTATTGGCGCCACAAGAAGCCGTCTCCTGACGGCGTACTGCTCGCACCCGAGGCGCGGGCGCTGGCCGATGTGTATGCGCTGATGATCTTCCGCCATGCCAGCGAAGTCGACGCCGCCGAGGTGCCTTCGCATGCCCAGGCCGCGTGGCTCGCCTGGTACGACACCACGCCCGACACCCCCTGCATCGCGATCTGCTCGACCAGCCAGGGCGACAACCTCTGCAAAGGCTGCGGCCGCACCTTCGAGGAAGTGCAGCTGTGGCCGGGGTTCGACCCGGTGGAAAAACGCACCGTCTGGCGGCGCATCACTATCGAAAACAACGCCTGGCGCTTCAACCGCTATGCGGAGCGCGCGGCAGAAAACAGGCCGGGGCGCTGAGCGGCCGGCTTACTTCCAGCGAATCGGCTCGACCACCACGCTGCCCAGCTTGCTGCTGAGCGTGATGCTGCCTTCCTGGATCGTCGCCTGCAGTTGCATGCTGCGTTCTGCGAGCTGGGCCAGTTCGGGACCGGCTTCGGAGGGCAGGCGCCAGACCTGCAGCTTGGGCAGGCGGCTGAACTTGCTCTCGATGCCGCGCCACCAGACGTCGGCCGAATGGCTGAACGGGTACAGCAGCACCTGGTCCGACTTGCTGCAGGCCTTGGCGATGGGCTTGTCTTCGGGCTGGCCAACTTCGATCCACAGGCGCTTGCGGCCCGTGTAGTCGGTCAACGAGACATCCGGGTCTTCGGGATCGGACAGGCCGGCGCCAAACGCCAGCGTGGCATCGCCATTGCACAGGTCGTTGAGCTGGTGGGCGTTGAGCGCCAGCGCGATCAGGCGCGCCATCATGCGGTCGTCGGTCTCGCTGGGGTGGCGGGCCAGGGTCAGCGCATGGTCGGCGTAGTAGCCGTGGTCGATGTCGGCAATCTGGAGATTGGCCTTGAAGATGGTGGATTTGAGGGCCATGGGCGGGGAGCTCGGAAAAAAGAAAAGATTCCACAAGGGAATCAAAAGCAGGAGCTGCAGCTGACTGCGTCAGTTACGCCCTAAAACGCCCTTCGACGGGCCCGCCCAGGCAGGCTTAGGGCGAACGGAGTGCGTGGGCTTGACGCCTCTTCATCCTTCGTCCCGAGCCTGCCAAGGCGGTGCCGCCCAAGAAATGGACGGACCAGGCAGCGCCTGTTAAACCCGGCGGGCGAGTTCGGCGGCCTTGCCGACGTAGGACGCGGGCGTCATCGCCAGCAGACGGTCCTTGTCGGCCTGGGGGATTTCCAGGCCGTTGATCAGGCGGTGCAGGTCTTCGGCCTGCACGGTCTTGCCGCGTGTGACTTCCTTGAGCTTCTCGTACGCGCCCTGCACGCCATAACGGCGCATGACGGTCTGGATGGGCTCAGCCAGCACTTCCCAGGCGTTGTCCAGGTCTTCGGCAAGCTTCTCTTCGTTGAGTTCGAGCTTGTTCAGGCCGGTCATCAGCGAGGTGTAGGCCAGCGTGGCATAGCCCAGCGCGACGCCGATGTTGCGCAGCACCGTCGAATCGGTCAGGTCACGCTGCCAGCGGCTCACGGGCAGCTTTTCGGACAGGTGCTTGAGCACGGCATTGGCCAGGCCCAGGTTGCCTTCGGCGTTCTCGAAGTCGATGGGGTTGACCTTGTGCGGCATGGTCGACGAACCGATTTCGCCGGCCTTCAGGCGCTGCTTGAAGTAGCCCAGCGAGACGTAGCCCCAGATGTCGCGCGACAGGTCGATCAGGATGGTGTCGGCGCGCGCCACGGCGTCGAACAGCTCGGCCATGTAGTCGTGCGGCTCGATCTGGATCGAGTAAGGCTGGAAAGTCAGGCCCAGGCCGTTGGGTTCGGGGCTTTCGATGACTTTCTTGCTGAACGCTTCCCAGTCGAATTCGGGCCAGGCGGACAGATGGGCGTTGTAGTTGCCCACGGCGCCGTTCATCTTGCCCAGGATCTTGACGCTGGCGATGCGATCGACGGCGGCTTGCAGGCGCACCACGACGTTGGCCATTTCCTTGCCGACGGTGGTCGGGCTCGCGGTCTGGCCGTGGGTGCGGCTGAGCATGGGCACATCAGCGTACTGGTGGGCCATTTCGCGCAGCTTGAGCACGATGCGGTCCAGCGCGGGCAGCACGACCATGTCGCGGCCGACGCGCAGTTGCAGCGCGTGGCTGGTGTTGTTGATGTCTTCGCTGGTGCAGGCGAAGTGCACGAATTCAGAGGCTTTCTCGAGTTCGGGACGGGCTTCGAACTTGGACTTGATCCAGTACTCCACGGCCTTGACGTCGTGGTTGGTGGTCTTTTCGATGTCCTTGATGGCTTCGGCATCGGCTTCGCTGAAGTTCTTCACCAGACCCAGCAGGTATGCGCGCGCGCCGATGGACAGCGGCTGGAATTCTTCGAATCCCGCGTCGGAGAGGGCGATAAACCAGGCAATCTCCACCTGCACACGGCGGTGCATGTAACCCTGTTCGCTCATGATCGGGCGCAGGGCGGAGAGTTTCGCGGCGTAACGGCCGTCGAGCGGAGAGAGGGCGGAAATGGTGGACAGGCTCATGCCCCCAATTGTAGGTGGCCGCTAAAGCCCATGCCGCGCATGGCTGCCGATAGAATCATCCAGCCGGCACTTGCCGGGTCCCGCGCCATGGAAGTGTTCCCTATGAAATTGATCGGTACCACCAGCAGTCCCTACGTACGCAAAGTGCGCATCGTGATGGCCGAGAAAAAACTCGATTACCAGTTTGAGATCGACAACGTCTGGGGCGCCGACGCCGCGGTCAGCGCCAGCAACCCGCTGGGCAAGGTCCCCCGTCTGATGATCGAAGGCCATGAATTGGCACTCGTCGACTCGCGCGTGATCGTCGAATACCTCGATACGCTGTCGCCCGTGGGCAAGCTGCTGCCGCCCAGCGGCCGCGAGCGCGCCGACGTCAAGACCTGGGAAGCACTGGCCGACGGCCTGCTCGATGCCGGCGTGCTCGCCCGCCTCGAAGCCACCTGGCCCGGCCGCAGCGACGGCGAACGCAGCCAGGCCTGGATAGACCGCCAGCTGGGCAAGGTCGATGCGAGCCTGCAGGCGATGTCGAAGGCCCTGGGCGACAAGCCGTTTTGCTGCGGCATCCACATGACGCTGGCCGACATCGCCACGGGCTGCGCGCTCGGCTGGCTGGCGTTCCGCTTCCCGCAGCTCACATGGCGCGAAGACCATCCCAACCTCGCACGACTGGCCGACAAGCTGGCCCAGCGCGTGAGCTTCAAGGACACCGTGCCCGTGGCCTGAACCCGCGCCAAAGCAAAAAAATGGCCTCCTTGCGGAGGCCATTTTTCATGGAAGAAAAAAGTTGCGAAGCATCCCGAAACGAATAAAGAGAGGGAGGGAGGAGAAGCGCTTCAGGGGGGCTTCAAGGATCGCGTCCTCGAAGGCTTCGCAACAGTAAAAGGTTTGTTGCACCGGGCATACACCCGTGCACCGTCATAGTGATTGAGGATAAGTCTGCGCCAAAGTTCAAACCAACGCAGCCCAAAAACTGTAACCAAACGCTAATACTTTTCTGGCTTCCTCACGCCGACCCAGTGCCTCCTATGCCTGGACTGAGAGTCGCCCAAAGGCGGCAAGGAGACGCCCAAAGAAAGGGCGGCAGTAAGGTAACTGCCGACGATTTAACGTTTGTTTTCAAATATGGGCGGTGAGCCCGGGCGCCAGATCGCCGCTGTCGGCCGTGCCGAACACCGCGCGCCACAGGACCAGCACCGCATCGCGATGGGCCACGGCCGTCTGCAGGTCGACCTGACCGGTGGATTCATCGAGTCGCGCCTTGTGCTGGATGCGGCGCAGCGCGCGGTAGGCGTCGGCCGCGGCCAGGCCGACGCCAGGCGGCAGCAGGCCCGCGGCCTCGGCGTGCCGCAGCAGCGTGATGTTGCCGATGTTGATCAACAGCTGCGGATGCTCGCGCGAGCACAGCAGCACCAGATACTGCACGGCGAACTCCGCATCGACCATGCCCCCGGGGCTGTGCTTGACGTCGAACAACTGGCCGCGCACCGGATGGGCGGCACGCACCCGCGCGCGCATGGCGACGATTTCGGCGCGCAGCAGCTCGGGGTTGCGCGGCGCGGAAATCACGGCTTCGCGCACCGCGTCGAAACGCTCGCGCAGGGAATCGCTGCCCAGCACGAAGCGCGCGCGCGTCATGGCCTGGTGTTCCCAGGTCCAGGCGGTATTGCTGCCGCGCTGCTGCTGGTATTTCGCATAGGCGTCGAAACCCGTGACCAGCAGGCCCGAGCTGCCGTTGGGGCGCAGCGCGGTGTCTATCTCGAACAGGTCGCCTTCGCCGGTCTTCACGGTGAGCCAGTTGATCAGCTTGCGCACGAAGGCCGCATAGACCTCGGGGGCGCGCTCGTCGTCGTCGTCGAAGACAAACACGATGTCGAGGTCGCTGCCATAGCCCAGCTCCTTGCCGCCGAGCTTGCCGTAGCCAATGATGCCGAACTGTGGCTCCTCGCGGTGACGGCCTTTGAGGCGCGACCAGCACCATTGGCCGGTGACGCGCAGCACGCTGTCGGCCAACGCGCTCAGGTCGTCGGCGACCTGCTCGACCGTGATCCGGCCTTCGACATCGCGCGCCAGCGTGCGGAAGATTTCCGCATGGTGGGCACGACGCAGCAAATTGAGCAGGGTTTCGTCATCGTCTTCGCCCGTGGTCTGCAGCGAGGTCAGGCGCAGCGCGAGTTCGCGCTCGAAATCGGCGGCGACGAAGCGGTCGGTCAGCAAGGCATCGCTGGCCAGCTCGTCGATCACGCCCGGGTGCTGCAGCAGATAGCGCGCCGGCCAGCGCGCCGCGCCCAGCAGGTGCAGCAGCCGCTCGTGCACGGCGGGCCGCTCGAGCAGCAGCGCCAGATAGCTTTCGCGCCGCAGCAGCGGCTCCAGCCAGTTGATCAGGCGCACGGCGGCGTCCTCGCCGACGCTGCCGTCGGCGACCCACTGCGCGGTGCGCTGCACCAGGCGGAACAGCCGCGCGCGGGTTTCCTCGCGCAGGCTGGTGACGCGCGGGTGGTCGCGCCACTCGGCGACGCGCGCCGACAGCTGGGGCGGCATCTGCGTCAACAGGTCTTCGATTTCCTGCGGCGTGGCCACGGTCAGCGAGCGCGGGCCGCTGCACTGGCCGTTGCTGCACTGCGGCGGCGCATTGCCGCCGAGCAGCGTGTCGAACTCTTCGGCGACCAGCTCGCGGTGGGCGTCGAGCTGGTGCAGGAAGCGGCTGCAGTCGGGATAGCCCATGGTCTGGGCGATCCACAGCAAATCGTCGTCGCGCGTGGGCAACACATGGGTCTGCTGGTCGTCGAGGTACTGGATGCGGTGCTCGACCTGGCGCAAAAAGGTATAGGCCTGGGTCAGCGCTTCGGCGGTTTCGGCCGACATCAGGCCCGAGCGCGCCAGGCGCTGCAGGGCCTCCAGCGTGGGCCGGCAGCGCAGTTCGGGAAACTGTCCGCCGCGCACCACCTGCAGCAGCTGCACGGTGAATTCGATTTCACGGATGCCGCCGCGCGACAGCTTGACGTCGTTGGCGCGGCCCGGATGACCGGCGCTGCGCTTGGCCGCGTGTTCGCGGATCTGGCGGTGCAGCGAGCGCAGCGCGTCGAACACGCTGTAGTCGAGGTAACGGCGAAACACGAAAGGCAGCACCACGCCGCGCAGCGCCTGCACTTCGGGCGAGCGCAGACTGTCGCGCGGCGCGACCACGCGGCTCTTGAGCCAGGCGAAACGCTCCCACTCACGGCCCTGGGTCTGCAGGTACTCCTCGAGCGCGGCCAGCGACACCGCCGGCGGTCCGGAATTGCCGTTGGGCCGCAGCGCCAGGTCGACGCGGAACACGAAGCCGTGTTCGGTGACTTCGCCGATCAGCGCATAGATGCCCTTGACCGCGCGGCCGAAATATTCGTGATTGGACAGACGCCCGCGGCCGTCGGGCAGGCCCGCGGTGTCGCCTTCGTGCTCATAGACATAGATCAGGTCGATGTCGCTGGACACGTTGAGCTCGCGCGCACCGAACTTGCCCATGCCGATGATCCACAGCTGCACCGGCTGGCCTTCGGGGCCCGTGGGCGCGCCATGGCGGCTGTCGAGATCGGCCCGCACCTGGATGCAGGCCCGGTCCAGCGCCACTTCGGCCAGCTGGGTCACGGCCTGGGTGATCACCGCCAGCGGCGCCTGCTGCGCGCAGTCGAGCTGCAGCAGCCGTTCCATCACCAGTTGACGCAGCACGCGCAGCGCGGCCGACAGGTCCAGCCCCTGGCGGAACAAGGCGTCGAGCGCCTGTTCCATGCCCGCGCGCTGCGGCACGCCTTCGGGGAAAAGCCCTAGTTCCTCGGCATAACGTCGGTGTAAACGTTGGTAAAAACGGGAGTGCTCGAGGCGGGAGTGGGCCTCGGGGGCGAGCTCGGAAGGAGAATAGTCAACGGTCTGCATGCGCAATACAGGAATAACGATGGACCGGCTGCCAACCCTCTGATCCCCCGGGATCCGCACCTTTGCGGTCCCCAGCGGGTCATAATTCCTGGCACTGACCTGCCCACCAATGATCGAACCTCAACCGCACCCCTCACGCCTGCTCCATTGGATGGCCGGCGTCGCGCGGTGGTCACTGGGCTTGCTGCTGGCCTTCTGGCTGCTGCTTGCCACCGTGTGGGGGGTGCTCCATGGATTCATTGTGCCGCGAATCAGCGAGTACCGTCCGCAGCTCGAAAGCCTGGCCGCGCGCACCCTGGGGGTACCCGTGCGCATAGGCTCGATCACGGCGCGCAGCGAAGGCCTGATGCCGGTCATGGAGCTGGGCCAGGTGGCGCTGCTCGATGCGCGCGGCCAGCCGGCGCTGGAGCTGCCGCGGGTGGTGGTGGCGGTGTCGCCGCGCTCGCTGCTGCGCTTCGGTGTGGAGCAGCTTTACATCGAGGCCCCGCTGCTGGAGGCGCGGCGCGACCGCGCAGGCCAGCTGTGGATTGCGGGCCTGCCCTTGCCCGCGGCCAGCGACGGCGACAGTCAGGGCGCCGACTGGCTGTTCTCCCAGACCGAGATCGCGATCCGCGGCGGCCAGCTGCGCTGGACCGATGAACTGCGCCAGGCGCCGCCGCTGTCGCTGAAAAACCTCGATCTCGTGGTGCGCAACAAGGGCTGGCGCCACCAGGTGCGGCTCGATGCCACGCCCGACAGCGAATGGGGCGCGCGTTTCACGCTGTCCGCGCAGTTCCGCCAACCGCTGCTGTCGACCCACGCGGGCAACTGGCGGCGCTGGAACGGCCAGGCCTACGCCGACTTCGCACAGCTCGACGTCGCGCGCCTGGGCCAATACATCGATTTGCAGGGCGCGAGCGTCTCCCAGGGCCGCGGCGCGCTGCGCGCCTGGGTCGACGTGCAGCGCGGGCAAATCCAGCAGGTCACGACCGATCTGGTGCTCAGCGCGGTCGAAACCCGGCTGCGGCCCGATTTGCCGCCGCTCGCGCTGCGCGCGCTGCAGGGGCGGCTGATCGTCGCGCGCCTGCCCGGCGGTTATGCGCTCAACGGCCAGTCACTGGCCTTCGAGACCGGCGACGGCCTGCGCTGGCCCGCCAGCCAGTTCTCGCTGCGCCACAGCCAGGCCGATGCCGCGGCCGCCGAACTCGGCGCGCTGGGCGAGCAAGGCGAGCTGCGCTTCGAGCAATTCGACCTGGGAATAGCCGCCCAGCTCGCGAGCCGCCTGCCCATCGCCGATGCCGCGCGCGACCGGCTGCAGGCGCTGGCGCCGCGCGGCCGGGTCAAGGCGCTGCAGGCCAGCTGGCGCGGGCCCATCGACAAGCCGCTGCAGTATGAAATGAGCGGCGAAGTCGAGGACCTCGCGCTGGCCGACCAACCCGCGGCCAAGGGCACGGGCGTTCCCGGCGTCGAAGGCCTGCAGGCGAAGTTCTCGCTCAACCAGCTGGGCGGCTCGGCCCAGCTCGGCATGACAGGCGGCGCGCTTCGCCTGCCCGGCGTGTTTGAAGAGCCGGTCGTGCCGCTGGACCACCTGAGCGGAGCGCTGCGCTGGCAGTTGCAGGGCGAGCAGATCGAAATCCAGGCCAGCGACATGCGCTTTTCGAATGCCGACGCCGAAGGCCAGGCCCAGGCGACCTGGCATACCGGCCGCGACGCGGCCACGCGCTTTCCCGGCGTGCTCGCGCTCACGGGGACGCTGCGCAATGCCGACGGCAGCCGCGTGCACCGCTATCTGCCGCTCGAAATCCCGGCCGACGCGCGCCACTATGTGCGCGACAGCGTGCAAAGCGGGCGCGCCAGCCGCGTGCAATTCAAGGTCGAGGGCGATCTGAAAAAGCTGCCGTTCGAGCACGGCGAAGGCGAGTTCCGGATTGCCGCCGATGTGCATGATGTGAACTATGTCTACGTGCCGACGGCGCTGCAGTCCGCGGGCGACAAACCCTGGCCCGCGCTGACCCAGCTGTCGGGCGAACTGGTGTTCGACCGCTCCTCTATGGTGGTGCGCAACGCCCAGGGCCGCGTCGCCGGCCACCCACGGCTGCAGTTGCAGCAGGTGGAGGCCCGCATTCCCAACCTGTCGCACACGCGCGTCGAGGTCAAGGCACGCGCCCAGGGCGAACTCGCCGAAATGCTGGGCTTTGTGGCCAACTCGCCCGTGGCCGACTTCACGCAACAGCTGCTCGACCATTCCCAGGGCAGCGGCGCGGCGCAGCTGCAGCTGCAGCTGGACCTGCCCATAGACCACCTCGAACAGTCCAAGGTCCAGGGCAGCGTCGCGCTGGCCGGCAACAGCCTGCGGCTGATGCCCGAAGTACCGCTGCTGAGCCAGATTCGCGGCAACGTGCAGTTTTCAGACACCGGTTTTGCGCTGTCGGGCGTGCAGGCGCAGGCGCTAGGCGGGCCGGTGCGCTTCGAAGGCGGCCTGCAGGTGCTGCCCGCATCGGCGCCGCTGGGCCAGTCGCCGCTGGCGCTGCGCGCCACCGGCACGGCCAGCGCCGAAGGGCTGCGTGCGGCGCCCGAACTGGGCATGCTGACCGATATCGCGCGCGCCGCCCAGGGCCAGGCCGACTACGTGCTGGACCTGGGCGCGCGCCGCGGCACGCCCGAAATCACCATCACCAGCAACCTGCAGGGCCTGGCGCTCGATTTGCCCAGCCCGCTGGGCAAGGCGGCGACGGCGAGCGTGCCGCTGCGCTTCGCGCACACGCTGGCGCCGTCCGCGGTCTTGCCGGTCAGCGCCAGCAAAACCGATCTGCCGCCGCTGCACGACGAAATCGCGCTGCAATGGGGCGAGCTGGCCAGCCTGCGCTACCTGCGCGATGCGGGCACTTCGCCGGCGAAAGTGCTCAGCGGCACGCTGGCCATTGGCAACCCCATGCCGGCGATCGACATGCCGGCACGCGGCGTGCATGCCCAGGTGGCGCTCGCGGCCGTCGACATCGACGCCTGGCAGCAGGCCTTGCAGCGCCTGACCGCGGCCGAGCCCGCGGCAGCGGCCGAAACCGCTGCGCCGCCCGCTTCGGGCGTGTCATTGCAAAGCTATCTGCCGGACACCGCGACGCTCAGCGCCCAGACCTTCACGGCCAGCGGCCGCACGCTGCATGAGCTCAGTGCGCGCGGCACGCGCAACGGCGGCCTGTGGAACGCGAGCGTCGAGGCGCGCGAACTCAGCGGCCAGATCGAATACCGTGAAGGCCATGCCGCCGACCCCGCGGGCCAGGTCTATGCGCGGCTGACGCGACTGGCGGTGCCGAAAAGCGCGGCCGGCGCGGTCGACTCGCTGCTGACGGCCCAGCCGCGCAGCCTGCCCGCGCTCGACATCGCCGTGGAAGCGCTGGAACTGTTCGGCCGGCCCATGGGGCGGTTTGAAGTCCAGGCGCGCAACCGCGAAAGCCCCAGCAACACGGCGCTGCGCGAATGGCAGCTGACACAGTTCAACATCATCAGCCCCGAAGCCAAACTCCAGGCCAGCGGCAGCTGGGCGCTGCAGCCGGGCCAGCCCGCGCAGCCGCGCACGGCGCTGCGCTTCGCGCTGGACATCGCCGACACGGGCGCGCTGCTGAGCCGCTTTTCCATGCCCGGCGTGATACGCAACGGCCGCGGCCGGCTCGACGGCCAGGTGGCCTGGAACGGCTCGCCGCTGGCGCCCGACTACCACTCGCTCAACGGTCAGATGCACCTCGACATGGCCTCGGGCCAGTTCCTGCAGGCCGAACCCGGTCTGGCAAAACTGCTGGGCGTGCTGAGCCTGCAGGCCCTGCCGCGGCGCCTCACGCTCGATTTCCGCGATGTGTTCAGCAAAGGCTTCAGCTTCGACTTCGTGCGCGGCGACGTGCAGATCGCACAGGGCATTGCGCGCACCAACAACCTGCAGATGAAGGGCGTGAATGCCGCGGTGCTGATGGAAGGCGAGGCCGACATGCACCGCGAAACGCAGAACCTGCATGTGGTGGTCGTTCCCGAGATCAACGCCGGCACGGCCTCGCTGGTCGCCACGGCCATCAACCCGGTCGTGGGCCTGAGCAGCTTTCTGGCGCAAATCCTGCTGCGCGGGCCGCTGATCGCCGCGGCCACCAAGGAATTCCGCATCGACGGCTCCTGGTCCGACCCCCAGGTCAACCCCATCACCTCCAAGTCCGAACCCCGCGCCAGCACCCCGCCCGCCCCCCGAGGAGAAACTCCGCCATGAAAGTCGCCGCCCTGCAAATGGTGTCCACGCCCGACGTGGCCGAAAACCTCGAAGTCGCCTGGCAGCTGCTGCAACAGGCGCGCGACGCGGGCGCCGAGCTCGCGGCCCTGCCCGAGTACTTCTGTGCCATGGGCTTGCGCGACACCGACAAGCTAGGCTACATGGAAGCCTTCGGCCAGGGCCCGATCCAGGAGTTCCTGGCGCGCGCGGCGCGCGAGCTCGACCTGTGGATCGTCGGCGGCACGCTGCCGATCGAAGCCGACGACCCCCAGCATGTGCGCAACACCACGCTGGTGTTCTCGCCCGGCGGCGAATGCGTGGCGCGCTACGACAAGATCCACCTGTTTCGCTACGACAACGGCCGCGAGCGCTACGACGAATCCCAGGTGATCGCCGCCGGGCAGACGCCGGTGCGCCTCGACATCACCGACCGCAGCGGCGAACACTGGCGCCTGGGCCTGAGCATCTGCTACGACCTGCGCTTTCCCGAGCTGTACCGCGCCCATGCGCAGCGCGGCTGCGACCTGCTGCTGGTGCCCAGCGCCTTCACCCACACCACGGGCCAGGCCCACTGGGAAGTGCTGCTGCGCGCGCGGGCGATAGAGAACCAGGCCTATGTGCTCGCGCCGGCCCAGGGCGGCCTGCACCCCAACGGCCGCCAGACCTGGGGCCACAGCATGGCGGTAGACCCGTGGGGCCAGGTGCTGGCCGTGCGCGACCAGGGCCCCGGCCTGGCGCTGGCCCAGCTCGACCGCCAGCACATCGCCCATGTGCGCGCGCAACTGCCCGCCCTGCAACACCGTATCCTGTAATGCCCTGCCGATGAGTGCTCCGACGCCCCCGCCCGACTCGATTTCCTTTCCGGGCTTCCCCGACAGCACGCCGACCGGCGCCGAGCCCGCGCCGCCGCGCTGGCCCTGGCGCCGCTGGCGCAGCGCCTGGCGCCGCTGGTCGCTGTGGACGGTGCTGGTGGTGCTCGTGGTCAGCATGCTCATCACGCTGGTCTGGCTCGCGGGCCGCTACGAGGCCGTGCAGGTGCAGGACCGGCTCGAGCGCGACGCCGCGAATGCGGTCGCCGACGTGCGCGCCGCGCTCAATCGCAATCTGCAGGACCTGCAGGCGCTGAGCGCCCAGTCCAGCGATCCGCAGGAATGGCGCGCGCGCGCCGCCGAAGTGCTGCAGGTGCGGCGCGAGATCCTGCGCATCGAATGGCGTGATTCGCGCGTGCGCCTGCAGTCGTACGCCGAAACCCCTTACCGGCCCATGCAATGGGAAGAGGGCCTGCGCGACGACAGCCAGTCGCACGCCCAGCTGACCTGCGCCAACGCGCGCCGGCTCAACGGCCCTGCGTATTCGCCCAGCTATTTCCAGCTGCTCAACGAAGGCCTGGGCTCGGAAATGATGGAAGTCTGCCTGCCGCTGTCGCACAGCGGCCGGGTCGACGGCTTCATCATCGCCACCTATTCGCTGCAGAGCATTCTGGTCAACCAGGTCAGCAAGAACCTCGCACACAGCCAGGAAGTCTCGTTCACCGAGCCCGACGGCACGCGGCTGGCGCTGGTCGGCGCGGCCTGGCGCGGCACGCGCGTGTTCACCGCCCAGCAGATTCTCGATCTGCCGGGCAATATGCTGGTGCTGCGGCTGGACCACTGGCACCGCGCGCCCAGCGTGTTCCCCAACGTGCTCACGGCCCTGGTCACCACCATGTCGATCGCGCTGGGCACGGTGCTGGTGATTCTGGTGCGCGACAACCGCCGTCGCCTGCGCGCCGAACGCGACCTGGGCGAAGCGCTGGCGTTTCGCAAGGCGATGGAAGACTCGCTGATCACCGGCCTGCGCGCGCGCGACCTCAAGGGCCGCATCAGCTATGTCAACCCGGCGTTCTGCGACATGGTGGGCTTCTCCTCCGAAGAGTTGCTGGGGCTGAACTTCGCGCCGTATTGGCCGCCCGAGCTGTCCGAGGAATACCACCAGCGCCAGCTCAAGCGCCTGGCCGGCAAGGCCCCGCCATCGCGCGAAGGCTATGAATCGGTGTTCATGCGCAAGGACGGCACGCGCTTTCCGGTGCTGATCTTCGAAGCTCCGCTGATCAGCGCGCAGGGCCGGCATACGGGCTGGATGAGCGCCTTCCTCGACATCAGCGAGCAACGCCGCATGGAAGAGCTGTCGCGCGCTTCGCAGGAGCGCCTGCAGGCGACGGCGCGGCTCGCGACCGTGGGCGAAATGGCCTCGCTGCTGAGCCACGAGCTGACCCAGCCGCTGATGACCATCGCCAGCTACGCCACGGGCTCGCTCAACATGCTCGGCCAGCACGACTCCGCCAGCGACAACCCGGCTACGCTGCGCCAGCAATTGCAGGACCTGCGCACCGCGATGCAGCGCATCGCCCACCAGGCCGAACGCGCGGGCCGGGTGATCAAGAGCGTGCGCGACTTCGTGCGCCGTCGCGACCAGTCGCGCGAGCTGGTGCATGCGAGCGAACTGGTCGACGCCGTGCTGCCGCTGGTGCGCATGCAGGCGCGCAAGCTGGGCGTGCGCGTCATCACCCAACTCGACAACGACCTGCCGCCGGTGCTCTGCGACCCGACCATGATCGAGCAGGTGCTGCTCAATCTGGCGCGCAACGGTACCCAGGCCATGGACGGCATGGAAACCCATCCGCGCGAGCTCACGCTGCGCGTGCGCCAGACCACCACCAGCGCGCATGCGAGCTGGCTAGAATTTTCCGTGATCGACTGCGGCAGCGGCATCGATGAAGCCGTGTCCGATCAGCTGTTCACCCCGTTCTTCACCACGCGCGAGGAAGGCATGGGCCTGGGTCTGAGCCTGTGCCGCACCGTGATCGAGCAGCACGGAGGGACGTTGCGCCACAGTGCCAACCTTCCGCGTGGTACGGTATTCAGTTTTACGCTGCCCGCTCCACCTCAGAATTGATCCCATGGAACCCGTACAAAACGCCACCGTCTACATCGTGGACGACGATGCCGATGTGCGCGAAGCCCTGGCATGGCTGCTGCGCTCGCGCCGCCTGCTCAGCGAGTCCTTCGACTGCGCCGAATCGTTTCTGGACATGCTGCAGTCGCAGTCGCCCGCGCGCCACCCGTGCTGCCTGTTGCTCGACATGCGCATGACCGGCATGAGCGGCCTTGCGCTGTTCAACCAACTGCTTGCCGAAGGCCAGCTCGCGGCCATGCCGGTGATCTTTCTCACCGGCCATGCCGACGTGCCCACGGCGGTCGACACCGTCAAGCGCGGCGCCTTCGACTTCTGCGAGAAGCCGTTTTCCGACAATGCGCTGGTCGACCGCATCGAGCAGGCGCTCGCGGCTTCCGACCAGCACCTGACACGCATGCGCGAACGCGACGCCTTGCGCTCGCGCCTGACCGATCTGACCGAGCGCGAACGCGACGTGATGCGCCTGGTCGTCGAAGGCATTCCCAACAAGCTGATCGCCGACCAGCTCGACATCAGCGTGCGCACCGTGGAAGTGCACCGCTCGCGCGTGTTCGACAAGATGCAGGTCAAGTCGGCGGTCGAGCTGGCGAATCTGCTGCGCACGGATATATGAAATCCATGCCCTGGAGTGTCGGGGGGAGAGTGTTTTTCAGTACTTGCCTCGCTCACGGCCTCTGAAACTGGCGCGTCCCAGCAAGGGGGCAGCGAGCAAGGGCAGCCCCGCAGCGAGGCTGCCGTCCCCCTCCACCGAAGGTTGAGAGGGGGAAGCGGCGTAAGCCGCTCAGGGGGTGCTTATGATTAACGCGGACGTTCGCCTACGTAGATCTCGACGCGGCGGTTGCGTGCCCGGCCTTCGTTGGTGCTGTTGGAGGCGATGGGCTCATACGAACCGCGGCCTTCGGTCTGAATGCGCGTGCCGCCCACACCACGGCTGGTGAGGTAGTTGCGCGTGCTGTTGGCGCGCTGCAGCGACAGCGGGTTGTTGATCGCGTCGGAACCCGTGCTGTCGGTGTGACCCACGATGCGCACATCGGTGTTCACGTTGTTGCGCAGGCCATCGGCGAAGCGGTCAAGCACCGGAGCGAAGTTGCTCTTGATGTCGGCGCGGCCGGTGTCGAACGAAATGTCGCTGGGAATGTCGAGCTTGAGCTGGTTGTCCTGCGTCTGCGTCACGGCAATGCCCGTGCCCTGCGTCGCGGCTTCCATCTCGCGCTTTTGCTTTTCCATGTTCTGCGACCAGATGTAGGTGCCCAGGGCGCCCACACCCGCGCCCACCAGGGCGCCCGTGCCGGCCTTGCCGCCCGTGGCCGAGCCGAGCACCGCGCCGGCCAGCGCACCCACGCCCGCACCCGTGGCCGTGCGGCGCTGGGTGTCGGACATACCGGTGTTGGCACAACCTGAAATCAACAGAACTGCAGCCGTTGCGGCCACGAGAATATTTTTGCGCATATGAACTCCTTCACGTAAATGATCCGGGCGCTACCTGCCACGTGGAAACCTGCCGACGCAGGCGCCCTCGTGTAAAACGAATTGCTGCCCAGCGTATCAGCCTCTCATCCCCACGCCCGTAGGACAGACACGACAACCGGAGCGTGGGTCAGGGCCTCGGCCCGGGAGGTCCCGGCGGCGTGTCATCCTCTGAATGCGCCGCAGGAAGTTCCCCGCGTTTGCGCCCGGAAAACATGGTCCACCAGACAATAGCGATCAAAACGATCAATGCCAGCAACGCTTCAAGCAAAATCAGCCCCATGAATCTCAACCTCCTGCGCCTTGCGTCAATGGCGTTGATTGTAGGAACGCTTGCCGCGTGTTCCACCACAGCCCTTCCGCCCGTCGATCCTTCGCCCATTCCCGAGCTGCGGCCCCAGGGTTCCCTGAGCACGCCGGCGCCCATCACGGCCGCGCCCGTCACGTTTCCCAAGAGCCGCTGGCTGCCCGTTCCCTGGACCGAGCTGCCCGGCTTTGAAAGCGACGCGCTGCACGAGGCCTGGAATGCCTGGGTGAAGAACTGCGAGCGCCCTACGCCGGCGTTCGCCGGCCTGTGCAGCGAAGTGCGCCGCCTGAGCATCGCCACCGGCGACGAGCAGCGCGCCTGGATGCTCGCCAAGTTCCAGCCCTACCGTGTCGAAGCCAGCAACGGCAGCCCGGAAGGCCTGCTGACCGCCTACTACGAACCCCAGCTCGACGCCGCGCGCCTGCCCGGCAATGGCTACAACGTGCCGCTGTACCAGGTGCCCACGGGTTTTGGCACGCGCAAGCCCTGGTACTCGCGCCAGCAGATCGACACCCTGCCCGAGGCCCAGGCCGCGCTGGCCGGTCGCGCGATCGCCTGGCTGCGTGATCCCGTCGACGCGCTGGTACTGCATATCCAGGGCTCGGGCCGGCTGCGCCTGACCGAGCCCAACGGCCAGGTGCGCCTGGTGCGCGTGGCTTATGCGGGCACCAACGACCAACCCTACAAGAGCGTGGGCCGCTGGCTGCTCGACCAGAACCTGGTGCGCGACGCGACCTGGCCAGGCATCAGCGCCTGGATCGCGGCCAACCCGGCGCGCGTCAACGAAATGCTGTGGAGCAACCCGCGCTATGTGTTCTTCCGCGAGGAAGCGCTCGAAGGCCTGGACGCCGAATTCGGCCCCAAGGGCGCGCTGGGCGTGCCGCTGACGCCCGGCCGCTCGATCGCCGTGGACCGCCAGAGCATTCCCTATGGCACGCCGGTCTGGTTGTCGACGCCAGGCCCCACGGTGGCCCTCAACCGCATGGTGTTTGCCCAGGACACGGGCAGCGCCATCCTGGGCGCGGTGCGCGCCGACTACTTCACCGGCTGGGGCGTGGAAGCCGGCGAGATCGCCGGACGGCTCAAGCAGACGCTGCGGCTGTGGACCTTCTGGCCACGCCATCTGACGCCGGGCGCCAACCGCTGATAGCGGCTGCCGGCGCCACGCCGGCAGCCCCGGTTTATAGCTAAATTCTATCTATATTTGATTATCGATAGGATAAATACTACAATGGCGCACTTCCTGCGCCGACTTCGGGCAGCGCACGCTGCCGACGGTGCGGGCATGCGGCCTGCAGGAAAAATGCAAGCTGCCGGACGCAGGCTCTTCATTCCTTCACTGCACTTTATCCACATGCCAACAGATCCCAGCAAAGACACCACCCCATCCCCTCCGCTCTCGCTCCCCGACGACAGCCTGGAATCCGAGGACGATCTGGCAAACCAGCCCGACCCTGGACCGGTGGAATTGTTGTACGCGCCGCGCATGCCGCCCGCACCATTGCCGCCGGCACCCAGCCAGCCCCAGCTGCCGGCGCTTCACATCGACATCGAGGAATCGACCCCGCGGGCATCCAACGATGGCCAGCAGCTGCACCCGCCGGCGCTGCCGGGCGGCCTGCGCGAGATTGCCGGCTCGCCGCTGACCAGCCTGGAGGGCACGGTGGGTCTTCCGAACGAGCTGTCCTCTGCCCCGGAATTGCTGCTGTCCAGCCCCGACAGCAGCCCGGTGCTGCTGCGGCATGTGACGCCGGAGTTCGACAGCATCCACCAGATCATGCGGATTCCCTTGCCGCAGGACGAGGAGGAGCCCAGCAGCTTCCAGCCGGATATCGACCAGGTGCAGAGGCCGTCGCTGTCCGCGGCATTCGACAATGCCTGGCTCGCACACCAGTCACGGCCCGCGGCCACCACCGGGAACGTGCCCCAAAGCGCTTTGCCGCCGCTGACGCGGCTGCCTGCGGTCCTGCCGCCCATGCAGCGCGCGTCGGACCGGCACGACGCCGAGTACCCGCAGGCGCTGGCCCGCAGCCAGGAGACCTACTGGACAGACTCCGACAGCGACATCAGCGATGTGGAAGTGGTCGGTACGATCTCACCACCCTCGCATACCAACCCAGGCAGTGGAGCGTCGGGCGACCTATGAGGATTCGGCGAAATAGCGCGTGACGCGCGGCGGCCCTTCGCCCACATGGAAGGCCAGCTTGCGGTCGCGCAGCGAGACGTCATAGGCCGTGACGCGGTCGAAGCGGCGCAGGTGCTCGGTCCAGGATTCGTCGATGATCTGCTCGACGAAGCGCTCGGGCTGACTCATGCTGTGCAGCAGCGTCCAGCCCAAGGCGCCCTGGCGCATGCGACTGCGCCGGCTTTCCTGCATCAGCTGGCGGAACTCCTTGGTCTGCGCGGGCTGGATGATGTATTCGATGGTCACGACCACGCGCCCGGCTTCGGGAGCCATGGTCGCTTCGGGCGCCTTGAAGGCCTTGGACGGGCTCAGATCTTCCTCGATCTGCCGGTCGGAAGAAAGGCGCTGCACCAGCAGCATCGCGATCACGCCGCTGAAGGCCGCGATGATCAGGCTGGTCGAGACCGAAGTAATGGACGCCACCTGGCCCCAAAGCGCCGCGCCCAGCGCCGTGCCGCCCATGATGGACATCTGGTAGATCGACATGCCGCGCGCGCGCACCCAGTTGGGCAGCGACATCTGCGCCGCGACGCCCAGCGTATTGGCGGTCGAGATCAGCGCCATGCCGGCCAGCAGCATCGCCGCCACGGCCACGGCCAGATGCGGCGCCAGCGCCACGGTGATGGTCGCCAGCGCCTGCACGCTGACGCCCGTGAGTATCAGTTTCTCGCGCGGCAGCGCCTGGCGCAGCCGCGGCAGCAATGTGGCGCCGATGATCGCGCCCGCGCCCATCGAGGCCAGCAGCAGCGTGAACGTCGCCGCCCCGCCCTCCTCGCCGACATGCAGACGCTGGGCGACCAGCGGCATCAGCGCCATGATGGCCGTGGTCTGGAAGAAGAAGCAGATGGTGCGCAGCAGCACGGCGCGCATGCGCGGCGACTCGCGCACGAACTGCAGGCCCACGCGCATCGCGCTGGGCAGGCGTTCTCGGCCCAGCGGGCTGTCGGTGTGCTGGCGCTTCCAGCGGATCAGCACCAGCGCCGAAATCACCGACAGCGTCGCATTGAGCACGAACACCCAGGCGCTGCCCAGGCTCGCGATGATCGCGCCCGCGACCAGCGGGCCGATGATGCGCGAGGCATTCATCGCCACGGCGTTGAGCGCCATCGCCGACGGCAGTTGCTGCTTGGACACCAGTTCGGGAATCAGCGCCGAGAACACCGGCCAGCGCATCGCCAGGCCTATGCCGTTGGCAAAGGTCAGGGCCAGCAGCAGATAAGGCGTCATGTAGCCTGACAGCACGGCCAGGCACAGCACCACGGCGACGGCCGCGACCCAGAACTGGGTGACGATGAAGTAGCGCCGCCGATCGAGAATGTCGGCCAGTGCGCCGCTGGGCAGGCCCAGCAGGAACACCGGCAGCGTGGACGCAGACTGCACCAGCGCCACCAGCACCGGAGAAGTGGTCAGCGAAGTCATCAGCCAGGCGGCGGCGACGTCGTTCATCCACATGCAGGTATTGGCCGCGACCCAGACCAGCCACAGCATGCGGAACGTGGGCTGGCTCAGCGGTGCCCAGACCGCCTGGGACGCCTTGTGCTGCGCGGCCTGGCTGGCCGCGGCCTGGGCGCTGGCCCGGTCCGTATCGGCCATGCCCGAAGGATCTTCGAGCAATCCCCCTGCGGGCGGGCGGCCCGCCGGGGAAGGTGGGCGGGCGCCCTCGCCTGGCGGCGATACACGGGCGGAGGGCGATGGGGGCGATTGGGGCGATATCTCGTCTGGCATGTGGACGTGATTTTGCTTGAAATTGAAAAGCACCCCCTGAGCGGCTTACGCCGCTTCCCCCTCTCAACCTTCGGTGGAGGGGGACGGCAGCCTCGCTGCGGGGCGGCCCTTGCTCGCTGCCCCCTTGCTGGGACACGCCAGTTTCATGGGCTGATGCACTCCCCCGCACGCTGTCGATACCTATTTAACGAGCATAGCTATTTCCCGGCGCCGGACGCAGCAGATGCTCGAGCGGCAGCGCGGCGCTGGCCTTGATTTCGCCCAGCGAAAAGCTGGTGTGCACGTCCTTGACGTTGGGCAGGTTGAGCAGCACGTTGCGCGCGAACTGCGCGAAACTGTCGAGGTCGCGCGTCACGACCTGCAGCTCGAACGTGCCCGAGCCGCTGATGTAGTGGCAGGACACCACTTCGGGAATCTTGCGTATCGCCTCCTCGGTCTCGAGCGTCAGCGGCCCCGAAGTGCGCACCGCGTCCAGGCGCACGAAGGCCAGCACGCCCAGGCCTATCTTGTGGCGGTCGATCTCGGCGTGGTAGCCCTTGATGAAGCCCGCCTCCTCGAGCGCGCGCACGCGCCGCCAGCAAGGCGCGGCCGACAGGCCCACGCGCTGCGCCAACTCGGCGTTGGTCAAACGCGCATCCGCCTGGAGCTGCGCAAGGATGGCTACGTCAAATTTGTCCAATGTGTTCAAAATCACTCCATTTAGAGCAAGAATCTTTCCGAGAATAGCGAAAACAGCGCATACAACGCAATCACTTATCGCTGACTCAGGAATACACTGAACGGGAGATCAAGACAAAACAAAGTGCCTGCGCCAGGAAGTTTTCCGGCGCAAGAAAAGCACCTTTCCACCTCGATGGAGACAAGTTATGAATGCCCCCCTGCCCGAGCACCTGCGGCTTGCACTGGAAACAGTCACCCTGGATGACAAATACGCGTTGGCCCAGGGCCGCGCATTCATGAGCGGGGTGCAGGCGCTGGTGCGCCTGCCCATGCTGCAGCAACAGCGCGACGCCGCCGCCGGCCTGCGCACCGCGGGTTTCATCAGCGGCTACCGCGGCTCACCGCTAGGTGTGTACGACCAGTCGCTATGGGCCGCCAAGAAGCATCTGGCCCAGCACGACATCGTGTTCCAGCCCGGCGTCAACGAAGAACTCGCCGCGACCGCCGTGTGGGGCACGCAGCAGCTCGACATCTACCCCGACACCAAGAAGTTCGACGGCGTGTTCGGCATCTGGTACGGCAAGGGACCGGGCGTGGACCGCTGCTCCGACGTGTTCAAGCACGCCAACATGGCGGGCACGGCCAAGCATGGCGGCGTGCTGGCGATCGCCGGCGACGACCATATCAGCAAGAGCAGCACGGCCGCCCACCAGAGCGACCACATCTTCAAGGCCTGCAGCACGCCGGTGTTTTTCCCGAGCAGCGTGCAGGACATCCTCGACATGGGCTTGCACGGCATCGCGATGAGCCGCTTCTCGGGCCTGTGGTCGGGAGTGAAGACCATCCAGGAAGTCGTCGAGTCGTCGGCCAGCGTCTCCATCGATCCCGACCGCGTGAAGATCGTGCTGCCCGAAGACTTCGTGATGCCGCCCGGCGGCCTGCACATCCGCTGGCCCGACGCGCCGCTGGAGCAGGAAGCACGGATGATGGACTACAAGTGGTACGCGGCCCTGGCCTATGTGCGCGCCAACCGCCTCAACTACAACGTGGTCGAAGGCGCGAACGACCGCTTCGGCCTGATCGCCAGCGGCAAGGCCTATAACGACATGCGCCAGGCGCTGGTCGACCTGGGCCTGGACGACGACGTCTGCCGCCACCTGGGCATTCGCGTGCACAAGGTCAACGTGGTCTGGCCGCTCGAAGCCACGATCACGCGCGAGTTCGCGCGCGGCCTGCAGGAAATCCTGGTCGTCGAGGAAAAGCGCCAGGTCATCGAATACCAGATCAAGGAAGAGCTCTACAACTGGCGCTCCGACGTGCGCCCCAACGTGCTGGGCAAGTTCGACGAAGGCGAAGGCGATACCTCGGGCGGCGAATGGAGCCAGCCCAACCCCAGCCAGAACTGGCTGCTGCGCGCCAAGGCCGACCTCACGCCGGCGATCATCGCCAAGGCCATCGCCAAGCGCCTGAAGAAGCTGGGCGTGCCCGACGACATCGTCGCGCGCATGGACCAGCGCCTGGCCGTCATCGAAGCCCGCGAACGCGCGCTGGCCGCGCCGCTGGTCGAGACCGGCGAGCGCCAGCCCTGGTTCTGCAGCGGCTGCCCGCACAACACCAGCACGCGCGTGCCAGACGGCTCGCGCGCGGTCGCCGGCATCGGCTGCCACTACATGGCCAACTGGATGCCCGACCGCAATACGTCGACGTTCACCCAGATGGGCGGCGAAGGCGTGACCTGGGTAGGCCAGCAGCCGTTCACCACCGAACCCCATGTGTTCGCCAACCTGGGCGACGGTACCTACTTCCACAGCGGCCTGCTGGCGATTCGCCAGAGCATTGCCGCGGGCGTGAACATCACCTACAAGATCCTGTACAACGACGCGGTCGCGATGACCGGCGGCCAGCAGGTCGGTGAACGGCCCGAAGGCCATTCGGTCGCGCAGATCGCGCACAGCCTGCGCGCCGAAGGCATCGTGAAGCTGGTCGTGGTCACCGACGAGCCCGGCAAATACGAAGGCCGCACCCACCATGTGAAAGGCAGCGCGGCGCGCGCCGGCCACCCCGAACTGCTGGACGACCTGCCTGCGGGCGTCGAAGTCTTCCACCGCGACGAACTCGACCGCATCCAGCGCGAGCTGCGCGCCACGCCCGGCTGCACGGCGCTGATCTATGACCAGACCTGCGCCACCGAAAAGCGCCGCCGCCGCAAGCGCGGCACGCTGGCCACGCCCGACCGCGTGGTGGTGATCAACGAACTGGTCTGCGAAGGCTGTGGCGATTGCTCGGTGCAGTCGAACTGCCTTTCGGTGGAGCCTGTCGAGACCGACTTCGGCCGCAAGCGCCGCATCAACCAGAACAGCTGCAACAAGGACTACTCCTGCCTCAAGGGTTTTTGCCCGAGTTTCGTTACCGTTGAAGGCGGAACGCTGAAGAAGCCGAAAAAAGAGAAGAAAGGCCAGCTCAATCTGCTGCCGCCTCTGCCCGAGCCAGTGCTGCCGCTGGCCGAAAGCGCCTGGGGCATCGTCGTCGGCGGCGTGGGCGGCACGGGCGTAATCACCATTGGCTCGCTGCTGGGCATGGCGGCCCACCTCGACGGCAAGGGCGTCGTCACGCAGGACGCAGGCGGTCTGGCCCAAAAGGGCGGCGCCACCTGGAGCCATATCCAGATCGCGCTGCGCCCCGAAGCCATCTACACCACCAAGGTCGACACCGCCAAGGCCGACCTGGTGATAGGCTGCGACCCCATCGTCGCCGCACACAAGTCGACGCTGGCCGTGATGCAGCCCGGCCGCACCTATGTCGCGCTCAACAACCACGCGACGCCCACGGCGGCGTTCGTGCACGATCCCGACTGGCAGTTTCCTGGCGGCAGCTGCGCCAGCGCGATCGAAAGCGCGGTCGGTCCCGGCCTGGTCGGCAGCTTCGACGCCGAGCAGGCGGCGGTGCAACTCATAGGCGACAGCATCTACGCCAACCCGCTGCTGCTGGGCTACGCCTGGCAAAAGGGCCGCGTGCCGCTGTCGCATGCCGCGCTGATGCGCTCCATGGAGCTCAACGGCGTGCAAATAGAGAACAACAAGGCGGCGTTCGAATGGGGCCGCCGCTGCGCCCACGACCTGGCCGAAGTCCAGGCGCTGTACCAGGCCACGCAGGTCATCCACTTCGCGAAGAAGCCGGGCCTCGAAGAAATCGTCGCCAAGCGCGTCGAATTCCTCACGGGCTACCAGAACGCGGCCTATGCCGACAGCTACAAGGCGCTGGTCGATCAGGTGCATTCCGCCGAACAGGCGCTGGGCAAGGGCACGCGCCTGTCCGAAGCCGTGGCGCGCTACCTGTTCAAGCTGATGGCCTATAAGGATGAGTACGAAGTCGCGCGCCTGCACACCGACGCGGCGTTCACGACCAAGCTGGCCAACATGTTCGAAGGCGACTACAAGCTGGTCCACCACCTCGCGCCGCCGCTGCTGGCGCAAAAGGACGACCAGGGCCATCTGCGCAAGAAGACGTTCGGCCCCTGGGTGCGCAGCGCTTTCGGCGTGCTGGCCCGCCTGCGCGGTCTGCGCGGCACGGCTTTCGACGTGTTCGGCTACACCGAGGAGCGCCGCACCGAGCGCGCGCTGATCGTGTCCTATCGCGAAGACATCACCGAGCTGCTGAAGGGCTTGAGCAACGAGCGCCTGGCGCTGGCCGTGGAGATCGCGAGCATTCCCGAAGGTATTCGCGGCTACGGCCATGTGAAGGAACGCCACCTCGAGGCGGCCCAGACCAAGCGTGCGGGGCTGATTGCGCAGTGGCGCGGGCCGGTGGCGCGGGTGGCGGGTGATGCGCCGCAGCGCAGCGCCGTGGCGCATTGAGGTATGTGCGAGTTCATCGAGGCCAGGACGTCCACCCTTCGACGGGCTCAGGGCGAACGGACATCCCCCGTTCGTGGTGAGCTTGCCTTGGCGGCCCCGTCGAACCATGAACGGCCTGTCCTCCTGTAACGCCCCCAAGCCCCCCCAAGGGAACTTGTCACGCCCGCCAGGCCCCAAGTCTGGCGGGCGTGCTGTATTTGTCAGGTCGACTTCCGGCCGCCAAATACCCAAACGCCTGCGGGTCGGCCCTGAGGCCGATGAGAAACACCCGCATACAATGTTCCGTTACCCATCCAGCGCGCAGCCCGCGGCTGGAATGAGAATTCCTTTTTGCCCCATCCACCTGTGGAGTCTTCGCCGTGTTTATTTCTTCTGCTTTTGCCCAGACCGCTCCTGCCGCCGCTGCCGAGGGCGGCATGATGGGTTCGCTCACTGGCATGCTGCCGCTGGTGCTGATGTTCGTGGTGCTGTACTTCGTGATGATTCGTCCCCAGATGAAGCGCCAGAAGGAACACCGCGCAATGATCGACGCGCTGGCCAAGGGTGACGAAGTCGCCACCGCCGGCGGCCTGATCGGCAAGGTCACGGGTCTGTCCGACGGTTTCGTCCAGGTCGAGATCTCGTCCGGCGTCGAAGTGCAGCTGCAGCGCAGCGCCGTCACGCAAGTGCTGCCCAAGGGCTCGGTCAAGTAATTTTTTCGCTGTCGAAGACCCTGTCTTCACCCCGGCCCGGCGCCTGACCACAGGCTGCCGAGCCCATTGTGCTTTCTGAGAGATACGAGCGCGATCATGAACCGATATCCGGTCTGGAAATACGCGATCATCGTGATCGCGCTGCTGGTAGGTGTGCTTTTCACCCTGCCCAATTTTTTTGGCGAGGCGCCTGCCGTGCAGGTGTCTTCTTCCAAGGCCACCGTCAAGGTGGACGCCGCTGTAATGCAGCGCGTCGAGGAAGCGCTCAAGGCCGCGAACGTCACGCCCGATACGCTGACGCTCGAAGGCACGTCGATCCGCGCGCGCTTCAACACGCCCGACGAACAGCTCAAGGCCAAGGACGCGATCCAACGCGCACTGGTGCCCGACGCCAACGATCCGACTTACATCGTCGCGCTGAACCTGGTGTCGCGCTCGCCCAACTGGCTCACGGCCATTGGCGCCAAGCCCATGTACCTGGGTCTTGATCTGCGCGGTGGCGTGCACTTCATGCTGCAGGTCGACATGCAGGCCGCGCTAACCAAGAAGGCCGAGTCCTTCACGGGCGACCTGCGCTCGGGCCTGCGCGACAAGAACATCCGCCACGGCGGCATTTCGCGCGAAGGCCAGAACATCGAGATCCGTCTGCGCGACGAAGCTTCGCTGACGGCCGCGCGCAATCTGATCGCCGATCAATACCCCGACCTGCAGACCACGAGCCAGCCTGACGGCAGCGATTTCCGCCTGCGTGCGTCGATCAAGCCCGAAGCGCTGCGCAAGGTGCAGGAACAGGCGCTCAAGCAGAACATCGTGACCCTGCACAACCGGATCAACGAACTCGGCGTGGCCGAGCCCGTGATCCAGCAGCAGGGCCTGGACCGCATCGTGGTCCAGCTGCCTGGCGTGCAGGACACCGCCAAGGCCAAGGACATCCTGGGCCGCACCGCGACCCTCGAAGTGCGCATGGTCGACGAATCCAGCGAAGCCCGCGCGGCCGAAATGGGCTCGGGCGCGGTGCCGTTCGGCGCCGAGAAGTATCTGGACCGCAGCGGCCAGGCAGTGATCGTCAAGAAGCAGGTCGTGCTCACGGGTGAAAACCTGACCGACGCCCAGCCCGGCTTCGACGGCCAGACGCAGGAACCCACCGTGAACCTGACGCTCGACGCCAAGGGCGCGCGCATCTTCAAGGACATCACGCGCGAGAACGTCGGCAAGCGCATGGCCATCGTGCTGTTCGAAAAGGGCAAGGGCGAAGTCGTGACGGCGCCCGTGATCCGTGCCGAAATCAGCGGCGGCCGCGTGCAGATTTCGGGCCGCATGACGACCATGGAAGCCAACGACACCTCGCTGCTGCTGCGCGCCGGCTCGCTGGCCGCGCCCATGGAAATCATCGAGGAATACACCATCGGCCCCAGCCTGGGCGCCGACAACATCGACCGCGGCATCCACTCCGTGGTCTGGGGCTTCGTGGCGATTGCCGCCTTCATGTGCGTGTACTACCTGATGTTCGGCGTGTTCTCGACGATCGCGCTGTCCGTCAACGTGCTGCTGCTGCTGGCCGTGCTGTCGATGCTGCAGGCCACGCTGACCCTGCCGGGCATCGCGGCCATGGCCCTCGCCATCGGCGTGGCCATCGACTCGAACGTGCTGATCAACGAGCGCATCCGCGAGGAACTGCGCGCCGGTGCCTCGCCGCAAGCGGCGATCAATTCGGGCTACCAGCATGCCTGGGCGACCATTCTTGACTCGAACGTCACCACCCTGATCGCGGGCCTGGCGCTGCTGGCCTTCGGTTCGGGCGTGGTGCGCGGCTTCGCCGTGGTGCATTGCATAGGCATTCTGACCAGCATGTTCTCGGCGGTGTTCGTTTCGCGCGGCCTGGTCAACCTCTGGTACGGCAACCGCAAGAAGCTCAAGCAAATTTCTATTGGTCAAATCTGGAAGCCCGAAGACGCATCTGAGCTGCGTTCGGTGGCGGCCAAGAAGTAAGGAGGAAGACCATGGAATTCTTCCGCATCAAAAAAGACATCCCGTTCATGAAATACGCGTTGTGGCTCAACGCGATTTCCCTGCTGACCTTCGTGCTCGCAGTCTTCTTCCTGTTCACGCGCGGACTGCACCTGTCGGTGGAGTTCACGGGCGGCACGGTGATGGAAGTCGCCTATGTGCAGAGCGCCGACGTGGGCAAGATCCGCGAGACGGTCTCGGGACTGGGCTATGCCGATGTGATCGTGCAGAACTTCGGCACGTCGCGCGACGTGATGATTCGCCTGCCGGTGCAAAAGGGAGCGACCTCTGCGCAGCAAAGCGAGCAGGTGCTCACTGCGCTCAAGGCGGCCGACCCCGAAGTCACGCTGCGCCGCACCGAGTTCGTCGGCCCGCAGGTCGGCGAGGAACTTGTGCACAGCGGCCTGATGGCGCTGGGCATGGTGATCCTGGGCATCGTGATCTACCTGGCCTTCCGCTTCGAGTGGAAGTTCGGCGTCGCGGCGGTGATCGCCAACTTGCACGACATCGTGATCATTCTGGGCTTCTTCGCGTTCTTCCAGTGGGAGTTCTCGCTCGCGGTGCTCGCCGGTGTGCTCGCGGTGCTGGGCTACTCGGTCAACGAATCGGTGGTTATCTTCGACCGGATCCGCGAAGCCTTCCGCAAGTTCCGCAAGCTCAGCACGCCCGAAGTCATTGACCACGCGATCACTTCGACCATGAGCCGGACCATCATCACCCATGCTTCTACCGAAGCCATGGTGCTGTCGATGTTCTTCTTCGGTGGCCCTAGCCTGCACTACTTCGCGCTGGCGCTGACCATCGGCATTCTGTTCGGCATCTACTCTTCGGTGTTCGTCGCCGCCGCCATCGCCATGTGGCTGGGCGTCAAGCGCGAAGACCTGATCAAGTCGCCGAAGAAAGACCACGACGCCAACGACCCGAACGCAGGGGCGGCAGTGTAATCTCGGGGACCAATGGCTTCCCCGCCCCCCCCTCCCGCCGTGCCCGCCACGGGGCTCGTGCGCCAGGCGCGCGAGCAACTGGCGCAGGTACTCACCCAGGCGCTGCCAGATCTGGCGGCGCGGCTGGAGGCATTTCTCGAGCATCTCGCCGACCAGGTCGGCACCCAGCGCGAAATGCAGGCCAACCGTGCGGCGCTGGAGCGCTATCGCGCGCACCAGGCCGGCTGGGTTCAGGCCTGCCGCGACAAGCTCCAGGCCGCGCTCGCGGGCGCCGGCCTTTCAGCGCCGGCCACGCGCAGCAACGCCGCGCATGCCGACACCTTCGAGCTGCTCAGCGACGAAACCATAGAAAACCAGATCCAGGCCGCGCGGCTCGCGCTCGCGACCGATGAGCTCGCGGGCAGCAGCTTTGAAGGCCTGCGCCTGCGCAGCCAGTGGCTGCAACACCAGGAACTCGCGGCCGACGACCTGCTGCGCCCCGAAACCTTTTGCGAGCTACTGGTCAACCAGTGGCGCGCCGCGGGCTTGCCGCGCGCCGATCTGCATGGCCTCACGGCACCGCTGCAATCCGCGCTGGGCGAGCTGCTGCAAGGCGCAGCCGAAGCGCTGCACAAACTCTACGACGACGAAGGCGTGCCGCCGGCCGACGACCTCGCGGTGCTGCGCCGCAACCCCGACACCGCGCCGGCGCCGCTGCCCGCGGCCGCGGGCCAGGGCAAGGGCCCGGCGGGCAAGCCGGCCGGCCCCATGCATCCCCTGCTGCGTGCGCGCCAGCGCGCCCAGGAGGTGGTGCAGCAGCTGCGCCATATGCTTTCGCCGGCCACGCGCATGCCCAGCAGCGGCACCGGATCGACCGAGCAGGCGTCGCAAAGCCTGCTGCAGGCGCTGGCAGAGCAAGGGCCCGGTGAGGCCCGGTTCTACGCCGAACTGCCGGCCGCCCCGCTCTCCGACATGGCGCCGGGCAGCGTAGACCTCGACCAGCTCGCGCGCACGCTGCGCCAGCGATCCCATGCCTGGAAGCAGCAGGCCACGGTGCCCAGCGACCGCGCCGCGATCGAAGTCGTGGCGCTGATGTTCCAGAGCATTCTTGCCCAGGACCGCATTCCGCCGTCGGTGCGCGTCTGGTTCGCGCGCCTGCAATTGCCGGTGCTGCGCGTGGCGCTGGCCGAGCCCGAGTTCTTCAGCAACCTGCAACACCCCGCACGCCTCTTGATCGACCGCATGGGCGCCTGCGTGCTGGGCTTCGATGCGACCAGCATGGGCGGCAGCGTGCTCGAAGCCGAGATCGCGCGCCTGGTGCAGACCATCGAGCAATTCCCCGAAACCGGCCAGCGCGTGTTCCTGCTCGCCCACCAGGAGTTCGAGAAGTTCCTGGCCAGCTACCTCACGCAGGAACAGTCGAAGGCGCGGATCATCTCGCTGGTGCAGCAGATGGAAGAGAAGGAAACGCTCACCATCCAGTACACGATAGAGCTGCGCCGCCTGCTCCAGGGCATGCCGGTGCGCGCCGAGCTGCGCAACTTCCTGTTCCGCGACTGGGCCGAAGTGCTTGCGCTGTCGGCCGTGCGCATGGGCGCGATGCACGCGCAGACGCAGGCGTTCAAGCAGGCCGCGAGCGACCTGGTCTGGGCCGGCAGCGCCAAGCCCACGCGCGAGCAACGCGCCCAATTGATCCGCAGCCTGCCGCAGCTGCTGCAATGCCTGCGCGAGGGCCTGACGCTGGTCGGCATGCCCACCAGCATGCAGGCCGAGCAGATCAAGCGGCTCACCGACACCCTGGCCGAAGCCTTCATCGCCAAGACCGCGGCGATCGCGCCCGAGGCCCTCGAAGCCATGGCGCGGCGCCTCAGCCACCTCGAAGACTTCATGACCGGCGAGGGCCTGCCCGACGACACGCCGCTGTCGACCGAGAACATCGAAATACTGCTGGGCGTGGACATCGCCGGCCTGGAAGTGCTGAGCAGCACGGCCCAGCCGGTCGACCCGACGATGCTCGAGTGGGCGCGCGCGCTGCAGCCCGGCAGCTGGTTCACGCTGGACCATAACGGCGCGAGCGTGCAGGTGCAATACGCCTGGCACAGCAACCAGCGCCAGCTGCACCTGTTCGCCACGCTCGACGGCCAGTGCTATCTGATGCCGCTGCAGCGGCTCGCGATCTACCTGCAGTCGGGCCTGCTGCTGTGGCATGACGCCGAAGCCGTGACGCTGCGCGCCACGCGCGATGCGCTGGAGAAGCTTGAGGCGAATCCGGAACGCCTGCAAGCGTAGATCAGCCCCGCTCCAGCCTCTGGAACAGCCCCCCGGGCAGGCGCGCCACGCGCCCCGCGAGTTCGAGCTCCAGCAGCGCCGCCTGCAGCTGCGCCGCGCTCCAGCCGGTGCGCGCCACCAGTTCATCGAGCCCTTGCGGATCAAAGCCCAGCGCCGCGAGCAGCCCGGTTTCCACCGGCGTTTCAGGGGAGCGGGCAGGCGTCGTCGCGGGCTTGGCGGGTTGCGGCAGGCCCTGGAGTTCGCCCAGCACATCCTGCGCGGTCTCGACCAGCGTCGCGCCCTGGCGCAGCAGCGCATGGCAGCCGTGCGACTGCGGCGCATGAATCGAGCCGGGAATGGCGAACACTTCACGGCCTTGCTCCGCGGCCAGCCGCGCAGTGATCAGCGAGCCCGACGCCAGCGCCGCCTCGACCACCAGCGTGCCTTGGGCCAGGCCCGAAATGATGCGGTTGCGCTGCGGAAAATGCGCGGCCAGCGGCGGCGTGCCCAGCGGGTACTCGCTGACCAGCAGACCCGCGCGCGCAATGCGCTGCGCCAGCGCCGCATTGCGGCGGGGATAGGGCTGGTCCAGCCCCGTGCCCCAGACAGCGATCGTCGCCGGGCCGGCGTCCGCCGCGCGGCCTTCCTGCGCGGCCTGCAGCGCGCCTTCATGCGCCGCGGCGTCTATGCCCAGGGCCATGCCCGACACAATGCACAGGCCGGCCAGGCACAGCTCATGCGCAAAACGCCGCGCGTCTATCAGGCCCTGGGCGCTGGGCTGGCGGCTGCCGACCATGGCCAGCGCCCGCTGCGCGGGAAACATCGCTTCGGCGCGCGCGAAGAAATGGGCCGCGCCCGCGACATACAGCAGCAGCGGCGGATCTTCGGTGGCCAGCAGGCCTGCGGGGTAGCGCGGATCGCCCAGCGGAATCACCGCATGCACCAGCCCTGGCGGCGGCGTCTGCAGCCATTGCCAGCAGGTCTGCAGCGCGTCGCGCTGCGCAGGAGAAATGGTCAGCAGTGCCGCGAGCTGCGCGGGCGTGAGCAGCGACCGCAAGGCCGTGGGAGACTGCGTGAATACCGCCTGCACCGCGCCGGCCTGCGCGAGCAGGCGCCGGGCGAGTGCGCGGCCTATCCCTGGCGTCTGCGTGAGCCTCAGCCAGGCCGAGAGTTCATCGCGATCCAAGGTTAGAGGGTCCACGGCGGTCTCCGCGGCAGAATGCCGTTCAGTTCGGTGCGATCAGGTGGTCGCCGGCCACCACCGGGCGCCGCACATCGAGGATCAGCGCGTACGACACGCGGTCAAAAGTGCGAAACACCATCGCCAGACCGTTGTGCTCGCGCGGCAACTGCACGCGCTCGCGCTTGCCGCCGGTCTTGTCGACGATCACATCGCCCTGGGTCACGAGCTGCAGCACCTGGCCCGCGGTCATCGCGTCGCGCGTGCCGCGGTTGATCGACACCACCTGGTTCTGCGCGCCGAACTTGACCGCGGAATCGCCGTAGATCGAGACCACGCGCGCCTTCATGTTGGCCGGCGCCGCATGCGGCACATAGTTCGAATAGGTGCGCTCGGGCGCGGGCAGCAGGCGGTCGCCCGCACGGATCTCGCCCTTGGCTTCGAGAATGTCGATGGTTGCCGGAACCGTGGTTTCGCGGATCTTGCCCTTGGCGTCCTGCACGCTGACCAGGCTCTCGCCCTCGATCAGCTCGGCCTGGCCCAGGTACTGGGCTTCGTAGCCCAGGATTTCGCCGCTGTCGGGGTCCCTCAGCGCCGCGGCGTCACGGAAGATGCGCCAGGAGCGCGTGCGCTCCGAATCGGGCTGGGGCACCAGGCCGCTGCTGCCGCGCACATAGGCACGGTCGGCGCTGCCCATGATCACGCGCTCGTCGGTGGTCGCGACAATGCGCGGCGCCTGGGTCAGCACCTGCGCATCGACCACCAGCGGCTGGACCAGGAAAGGCTCGATCAGATGCGCGGGCAGCGTCGGCAAGGCCATGTCGGCCAGGCTTTCGCTGCGCGTGCGTGGCGACAGGCGTACCGTGGGCGTGCCATCGCCGCCCCCCCCCATGCGCAAGCGTGCATAGCCATTGCTCTTGTCGAGGTACAGCACCTGGCCTGGGTAGATCAGGTGGGGGTTGCTGATCGACGACAGATTCATGCCCCAGAGTTCGGGCCAGCGCCAGGGCTGGCGCAGGAACAGGCCGGAAATGCCCCACAGCGTGTCGCCGCGCTTCACGGTGTATTGATCGGGGGCGGTTGGCGAGAGATCGCTCAGCGGCACCCCTTGCTGCGCCACCTGCTGGGCCGTGGCGCGCTGCGTGGCCGTGACCGGGTAGCCGCCCTGGGCGTACACGGTGGACAGCGCGGCAAGCAGCACAGCCCCGATTCCGCAGGCACGCGCATTGGAAAATGCCGTCATCTCAATCCCTCTATTTGGTCAGGCCGCACGCCTGGCTTGTCGCTGCGGCTGCGCCAGCCCTGCAGGCCGCGCCGTGGTAATACGTAACAAAGCTTCGCAGATTCTCGACGCAAGGCCTTGATCAGGCAATGATTATTGAACCGGCGCCCAGCGAAAAAGCGCAAAAGTGGCGAAAATAGCGACATCATTTTGTTGGCTGCCATGGCAATTCTTCCCATCCTCTGCTACCCCGATCCACGCCTGCACAAGGTGGCCCAGCCGGTCACCGTGGTGGATGAGCGCATCCAGACCCTGGTTGCCGACATGCTCGCGACCATGTACGACGCCCAGGGCATAGGCCTGGCGGCGACGCAGATCGACGCGCACGAGCGCGTGGTAGTGATCGATGTATCGGAAGAGCGTGACCAGCCTATGACGCTGATCAACCCCGAGATTCTCTGGGCCAGCGACGAGAAGCAGTTGGGCGACGAAGGCTGCCTGTCGGTGCCTGGCATTTATGACGGCGTCGAGCGCTCGATCGCCGTCAAGGTGCGCGCGCTCGACGACAGGGGCCAGTCGCGCGAGATCGACGCCGAAGGCATGCTGGCCATCTGCATCCAGCACGAGATGGACCACCTGATGGGCAAGGTCTTCGTCGAATACCTTTCGCCGCTCAAGCGCAACCGCATCAAGACCAAGCTGCTCAAGCAGCAAAAACTGGACCGGCAATGAATGCCCGCCCAGTGCTGTTCCGAGGGGCACGCTGGGTAGTCTGGGGGGCGGCCAGCCTCTGGCTCGCCGGGTGCGCGGTGCCCGAATGGCAAAAGATCGGCAGCGGCCGCGCCGAAGTGCTCGAAGACATGGGCCGGCCCACGCTCACGCGTTCGCTGCCCGATGGCGGCGAACGCCTGGTCTACAGCCGCCAGCCTGCGGGCCAGCAGGTCTATCACCTCGACTTCGACGCCGGGCAGCGCCTGGTGCGCGTGCAGCAAGTGCTGACCATGGAACAGTTCTTCGCGCTGCGCGTCGACGCCGACACGCGCGCCAGCGTGCTGCAGCAATTCGGCCCGCCAGCGCTGGTCGAGCATGTAGCCAGCTTCAAAGGCGACATCTGGACCTACCGTTTGCTGGACAATGGGGCTGCACGCCAGGCCCATGTGCACATCGACCCCACGGATGTGGTGCGCCGCGTGATGTTCACCGACGAAGTATTCAACGACCGCGACCCCCTCGATTGAGCGGGCCGCACCCTTCCCCCTTGTGATTGCATGAACGTCATCTTTGCCGGTACGCCGGAATTCGCCAGCGTGGCTTTGCAGCGTCTGCTCGACGCAGGCTTCAACGTTCCCCTGGTGCTGACCCAGCCCGACCGGCCCGCGGGCCGCGGCATGAAGCTCCAGGCCTCGCCTGTGAAGCAGTGCGCGCTGGCGCACGGCATTCCTGTGAGCCAGCCGCGCAGCCTGCGGCTCGACGGCAAATACCCCGAGGACGCCGCGCAGGCGCGCGCCGCCATCGAAGCCGCCCAGGCCGATGTGATGGTCGTGGCCGCCTACGGCCTGATCCTGCCGCAGTGGGTGCTCGACACCCCGGCCAAGGGCTGTCTCAACATCCATGCCAGCCTGCTGCCGCGCTGGCGCGGCGCCGCGCCCATCCACCGCGCGATCGAAGCCGGCGACAGCGAGACCGGCGTGACCATCATGCAGATGGATGCGGGGCTGGACACCGGCGACATGTGCCTGATCGAACGCCTGCCCATCACCGCCACCGACACCACGGCCAGCCTGCACGACCAACTGGCCGTGCTGGGCGGCCGGCTGATCGTCGAAGCGCTGGAAATGAGCGCCTGCGGCGGCCTGCCGCGCACGCCCCAGCCCGCCGAAGGCGTGACCTATGCGCACAAGATCGAGAAAGCCGAAAGCTGGATCGACTGGCGCCTGCCGGCCGAGACCATAGACCGGCGCGTGCGCGCGTTCACGCCGTTTCCCGGCGCCGCGGGCCTGTGGCAGGGCGAAACCATCAAGTTCTGGGAAGGCCGACCCGAGCCGCGCAGCGCCGACGCCGCTCCCGGCACGGTGCTCGCCGCCGATGCCGCGGGCGTGGTCATCGCCTGCGGCGAGGGTGCGCTGCGCTTCACCCAACTGCAGCGCGCGGGCGGCAAACGCCTGCCCGCGGGCGACTTCCTGCACGGCTTTGCGCTGCCCGTGGGCGCGCTGCTCGAAGCCGCGCCATGAGCCAGCTTCCAGAATCCGGCTCCGAACTCGACGCCGTGACCCGCCGCGCGCTGGGCATCGTGCGCGAGCCGGGCTTTCGCCAGGGCATGCAGGACATGAGCGGCGTCTCGCTGGGCATTGCCGCCTGGGCGCTGGTCACGGGCGTGGCCATGGTCAAGAGCGGCATGACCGTGTCCATGGCCTTGTTCATGTCGTTCGTGGTCTACGCGGGCAGCGCCCAACTGGCCGTGCTGCCGCTGATGATCGCAGGCGCGCCGCTGTGGGTGGTGTGGTTCACCGCGATCTGCGTGAACCTGCGCTTCGTGATCCTGAGCAGCATGTGGCGCGGCTATTTCGCCCACCTCGCGCGCCGCCACCGGCTGGCGATCAGCTATTTCAGCGGCGACGTGATCTTTGTCGCGTTTCTCAAACGCTATCCCGACGGCCAGCGCAGCCCTGAACAGGTGGCGTATTTCTGGGGCGCGGCGTCGACCAACTGGATGGTCTGGCAAAGCTTCTCGGTGGCCGGCATCTTCTTCGCCGACCTGGTGCCGCTGTCCTGGGGCCTGGGCTTCGCGGGCGTGCTGGCGCTGATAGGCGTGCTGTACTCCATGCTCACCGACCGCACGACCTGGGCCGCGACCGGCGTGGCCGCCGCCGTGGCCGTGGCCGCTTTTGCGCTGCCGCTCAAGCTCAACATCCTGGCCGCGATCGCCGCCGCCGTGGCCGTGGGCCTGATGATGGAAAACACCGAACGCCGGCTGCGCGAATGGCGCGCCGGCCCGGCCGCGCTGCGCGCGCCCGACCCGCAGCGCGGCGAGCGCCACCCCGTGCTGCCGCTCGATGAGGAAGAACGCCCATGATGGATTCCTGGTGGCTTTTTGCCGTGAACTGCCTGGGCCTGGGCGCGATCACGCTGTTCACGCGCGCCTTCTTCATGTACCCCGAGCGCGAAGTGCCCATGCCGCACTGGCTCAAGCGCGGCCTCAAGTACGCGCCGCTGGCCGCGCTCGCGGCGGTGATCGCCCCCGAGCTGGTCATCACCCAGGGCGCGCTGATCCAGACGCTGCTCGACGCCCGCCTGCCGGCCGTGGTGCTGGCGACGGCCTACTATTTCTGGCGGCGCGGAATTCTGGGAACCATCGTCGTGGGCATGGCGGTTTACTTGCCGTTGCATATTGGACTCGGTTGGTAATTCGGGCCGTGCGAGACCGCACGCTGCGCCCTGAAACGCCCTTCGATCCTTCGACAAGCTCAGGTTCAGGGCGAACGGATTCTCCCGTTCGTGCTGAGCCTGTCGAAGCATGAACGGCCTGCCCTATCGGCAAGGGGCGCCTACAATGGCGGCGCTTTATCAATCCAACGCCAAACCGCCTCCTTCCAAGGCCGATACGCTGCCATGAACATTCTTCGCTTCTCCGACCTGTGCGCCCAGGGCAAAGCCCAGGGCCAACGCGTTTTCATTCGTGCCGACCTGAACGTTCCGCTCAACGACGCCGGTGAAATCACCGAAGACACGCGCGTGCGTGCTTCGGTGCCATGCATTGAAATGGCGCTCAAGGCCGGTGCGGCAGTGATGGTCACCAGCCACCTGGGCCGTCCCACCGAAGGCCAGTTCCAGCCCGCCGACTCGCTCGCTCCCGTGGCCAAGCGCCTGGCCGAGCTGCTGGGCCGTGACGTGCCGCTGGTCGCCGACTGGGTCGATGGCGTGCAGGTGCAGCCCGGCCAGGTCGTGCTGCTGGAAAACTGCCGCGTCAACGTCGGCGAGAAGAAGAACCAGGAAGCGCTGGCGAAGAAGCTGGCCGCGCTGTGCGATATTTTCGTCAACGACGCGTTCGGCACGGCCCACCGCGCCGAAGGCACGACCTACGGCATCGCCCAGTTCGCGCCCGTGGCCTGCGCCGGCCCGCTGCTGTCGGCGGAAATCGACGCGCTGCAAAAAGCGCTGGCCGCGCCCGCCCAGCCGCTGGTGGCCATCGTCGCCGGCTCCAAGGTCTCGACCAAGCTGACCATTCTCGAAGCGCTGGCGCACAAGGTCGACCAGCTGATCGTCGGCGGCGGCATCGCCAACACGTTCATGCTGGCCGCGGGCCTGAAGATCGGCAAGTCGCTGGCCGAACCCGACCTCGTGGCCCAGGCCAAGGCGGTGATCGACGCCATGGCCGCGCGCGGCGCGCAGGTGCCGATTCCCACCGACGTGGTGGTCGCCAAGACCTTCGCCGCCGACGCGCCAGCGACCATCAAGGCCGCGACCGATGTCGCCGATGACGACCTGATCCTCGACATCGGCCCCGATACCGCGGCCCGTCTCGCGGCCCAGCTCAAGGCCGCGGGCACCATCGTCTGGAACGGCCCCGTGGGCGTGTTCGAATTCGCGGCCTTCGAAAACGGCACGCGCACCATCGCCCAGGCGATCGCCGAGTCGTCGGCGTTCAGCATTGCGGGCGGCGGCGACACGCTGGCCGCGATTGCCAAGTACGGCATCGAAGACCAGGTCGGCTACATTTCGACGGGCGGCGGCGCCTTCCTCGAAGTGCTCGAAGGCAAGACCTTGCCCGCATTCGAAATTCTGGAAAAACGCGCGAACGGCTGATTGCCATGTAACGCCCTGCCCTAAGCCCCGGCCCGCCGGGGCTTTTTTCTTGCCGTGCCTTAAAATCCCGCCCCATGACTTTCCTCGACATGCTGCGCAACGCCGGCTCGCAAAACCAATCCATGCTGTGCGTGGGGCTCGATCCCGAACCCAACCGCTTTCCTGCCGCGATGCAAGGCGATGCCTCGAAGATCTTCGACTTCTGCGCCGCCATCGTCGATGCCACCGCCGACCTGGTGAACTCGTTCAAGCCGCAGATCGCCTATTTCGCCGCCCACCGCGCCGAAGACCAGCTCGAACGCCTGATGGCCCACATGCGCGCCGTCGCTCCCCATGTGCCCGTGATTCTCGACGCCAAGCGCGGCGACATCGGCTCCACGGCCGAGCAGTACGCCAAGGAAGCCTTCGAGCGCTATGGCGCCGACGCCGTGACCCTGTCGCCGTTCATGGGCTTCGACTCGGTCGCACCCTATCTGAAATATGAAGGCAAGGGCGCCTTCCTGCTGTGCCGCACGTCCAACCCGGGCGGCGACGACCTGCAGGCGCGCACGCTGGCCGATGTGCCGGGCAACCCCAAGGTGTTCGAGCATGTGGCCGCGCTGGCGCAAGGCCCGTGGAACCTCAACGGACAGCTGGGCCTGGTGGTCGGCGCGACGCGCCCGCATGAAATCGAGCGCGTGCGCGAAATCGCGCCGACGCTGCCGCTGCTGATTCCCGGCGTGGGCGCCCAGGGCGGCGACGCCGTCGCCACCGTCAAGGCCGGACTGCGCGAACACGGCAGCATCATCGTCAACTCTTCACGCGCCATTCTGTACGCGTCGTCGGGTGCCGACTTCGCCCAGGCCGCGCGCGCCCAGGCACAAGCCACGCGCGAAACCCTGCAGCAAGCCGCTCGCGAAGCGCGCGGCTGACCGGGGGGCCGGCCATGCAAATCAAATGGCTGGAAGACTTCATCATGCTGGCGCAGGAGCGCAGCTTCACGCGCGCGGCCGAACTGCGCCACGTGACCCACCCGGCGTTCGGGCGGCGCATACGCGCGCTTGAAGCCTGGACCGGCACGCCGCTGGTCACGCCGGGCAGCAGCCCGGTGCGCCTCACGCCAGCCGGTGAGGCCTTTCTAGAAACCTGCGGGCTGATGACGCGCACGCTCGCGCAGTCGCACGAAGAACTGCAGACGATTGCGGGCCTGCAGGCACAGTCCATCACGCTGGCCACGGGCCGCACGCTGGCGCGCACCATCGTCGCCGACTGGCTGCTGCGCCTGGGCCCGCTGCTGCAGACCAGCCCGCTCACGGTCTACACGCGCACGCTGCACGAAACCGTGACGATGCTGGAACAGGACGAAATCCATTTTTCGCTGATCTACCACCACCCGGCGATCGCCGTGCGGCTCGACGCACGCCAGTTCATCCATGTGCACATCGCCAGCGACCGGCTGGTGCCGGTCTCGCGCGCCAACGCCGCGGGCCAGGCGCTGCACAGCTTTGCCGCGCCTGGCAGCGTGCCCTACCTTGCCTATCCCCATCGCATGGCGCTGGGGCGGCTGGTCGAAGACCATCTGTCGCAGAACCCCGATGCGCCGCGGCTGCAACGCATCCTCGAATGCGATTCGGCCGACGCGCAGTACGAATACGTGCACAAGGGCCTGGGCGTGGCCTGGCTGCCCTGGTCGATGGCGCACGCGGATTGCAAGGCCAGGCGCCTGGCGCTGGCCGGCAGCCGCAACATGGAAGTGCGCTTCGACGTGCGCATGTACCGACCCAAGCGCCGCCTGACCTTTGCCGCCGAGGAATTCTGGCGCCGCGTCACTCAGCGATAATTGTTACAAGCCGTGCCACAACGGCACAGCCTCGTGCCGTTATGGCACCAAATCAGACCCTGTGTCTTTTGACAATCAGGGTTATCCCAATAAGGAATCAGCTCATGCAAAATACTTCTATCCTGCGCCGCACTGCCCTGGCCTGCGGTATCGCCCTTCTGGCCGCCGGTTCCGCCTTCGCCGACGCTTCGTACCCCAGCAAGCCGATCACCATGGTCATCGGCTATCCACCGGGCGGCAGCACCGACCTGATCGGCCGTCTGGTGGGTACCGAGCTCGCCGCGCGCCTGGGCCAGCCCGTCGTGATCGAGAACCTGGGTGGTGCCGGTGGTGCCATCGGCGCGCAAAAAGTTGCCAAGGCTGCTCCCGATGGCTACACCATCATGGTCGGCGCGAACAACGAAATCGCGATCGCGCGCCTGATCAACAAGAGCGTGAAGTACTCGATCCAGGACTTCACCCCCATCGGCCTGGTGGCTTCGCAGCCCATGGTGCTGGTCGCTTCGCAAAAGGCCGGCGTGAAGAACACCGCCGAGTTCATCGCCGCGGTCTCCAAGAACCCCGGCAAGTTCAGCTACGGCAGCTCGGGCGTGGGCACGGCGCTGCACCTGGCTGGTGAAATGGTGCAGGAACAGGGCAACCTGAAGATCACCCACATCCCCTACCGCGGTGTGGCACCTCTGACCACCGATCTGGTCGGCAACAACATCGAGTACGGTGTGTTCGTGCTGTCCAGCGGCCTGCCCCAGATCCAGTCGGGCAAGGTGATTGCCCTGGGTACGACCGAAGCCAAGCGCTCGGCAGTCACGCCCGATATCCCGGCCCTGTCCGAAAACGCGGCGTTCAAGAACGTCGACATCGGTTCGTGGTTCGCGATGATGGCTCCTGCCAACCTGCCCAAGCCCGTCCAGGACAAGCTCAAGAAGGCCTTGGCCGACACGCTGGCTTCCGCAGACTTCCGCAAGAAGCTCGCAGCTTCGGGCTCGACGGTCATGGACCAGAAGGTTGATCCACGCAAGTTCATCGACGCCGAAATCGCCAAGTACGCCAAGATTGTCGAATTCGCCAAGATCGAAGAGTGAGCGATGAGCGCACTGCAATTTGAACTGCCGGCGCCCGATATCAGCGCCTGGCGCGCGGGCAACACCGGCACCGAAGGCGTGTGGCATTTCGACTCCGGCCTGCCGGGCCGGCAGGTGATGATCTCGGCTCTGGTCCATGGCAACGAGCTGTGCGGCGCCTGGGCGCTCAAGGGACTGCTCGAAGCCGGCCTGCGCCCGCTGCAAGGCACGCTGACGCTGGTGTTCGCCAACCTCGACGCGTTCGATCGCTTCGATGCCAGCGCGCACGATGCATCGCGCTTCACCGATGAAGACCTGAACCGCCAGTGGAGCGATGCGCGCATCGATGCCGGCGACACCAACGAACGCCGTCGCGCCGCGGCGCTGCGTCCGTTCGTGCGCCAGACCGACTGGCTGCTCGACCTGCACTCGATGCACGAGCCTTCGGCGCCGCTGCTGCTCACGGGCGTGCAGCCACGCAATCTGGTGCTCGCCAAACAGATGGGCGCACCCGCGCACATCGTCGTCGATGCGGGCCACAAGGACGGCACGCGCCTGCGCGACTACGGCCGCTTCGGCCTGTCGGACGAAGAAGCCGGCGACTCGCGCTCGCTGCTGGTCGAATGCGGCTTCCACGGCGACCCGGCCAGCCGTGCCGTGGCCCAGGACCAGTGCCTGCGCTTTCTGCTCGCATCCGAAGTCATCGATGACGCTGAAGCCCAGCGCCTGCTGCCCGGCTGGCGCCTGCCGGCTGCGGCGGAACAGTTCGCGCTGACCGTGACCGGCCCCGTGGTCGCCAAGAGCCAGGGCTTTCGCTTCAACGCACCGTTCACGGGTCTGGAGCGCTTCGCGCAGGCCGGCACCGTGATCGGCGACAACGACGGCGAAGCCGTGGTCACGCCTTACGACGACTGCGTGCTGGTCATGCCTTCTGTACGTCAGGCGCGCGCGGGCGTGACGGTCGTGCGCTTTGCGCGCTCGGCGCTGCTGTGATCCACCGTTTCTGATCCACCTTTTGCCACGGCTTGCGCTGGCAAGAATCTGTGGATATAAATGTGGATAACTTTCATCCCAACGTGCACGTAGCAGGCTGTCAAGCCTCGCTCCGGCGCCATGGTTGATAGTTGAAGAGGTCTCCCAGCCAAAAGCGGGAGGCCTTTTTGCATCCGGCCTCGCGAGACCTTGTTGAAATCTGTGGATAAAAATGTGGACAAGTCCACGGAACGTCAACTCTGCCGGGTGGGTGACAGGCGGGGCAGGCCTCCCTGCAACCGCCGATCGAAGGATTGCTGCCCTTACCCCAAATACCGCCGCAGATAGTGCCCCGTATGGCTGCCTTCGTGCGCGGCCAACTGTTCGGGCGTGCCCGTGGCGACCACGTTGCCGCCGCCCGCGCCGCCTTCGGGGCCCATGTCGATCAGCCAATCAGCGGTCTTGATCACATCGAGGTTGTGCTCGATCACCACGATGGTGTTGCCCGCATCGCGCAGCTGGTGCAGCACCTTGAGCAGCAGGTCGATGTCGGCGAAATGCAGGCCCGTGGTCGGTTCGTCGAGGATGTAGAGCGTGCGGCCGGTGTCGCGCTTGCTCAGCTCCTGGGCGAGCTTGACGCGCTGCGCCTCGCCGCCCGACAGCGTGGTCGCGCTCTGGCCCAGGCGGATGTACGACAGGCCCACGGCCAGCAGCGTCTGCAGCTTGCGCGCGATGCTGGGAACGTCCTGGAAGAACGCATGCGCGTCCTCGACCGTCATCTGCAGGATCTGCGCGACGTTCTTGCCTTTCCACAGCACTTCGAGCGTTTCGCGGTTGTAGCGCTCGCCGTGGCAGATGTCGCAGGGCACGTAGACGTCGGGCAGAAAGTGCATTTCGACCTTGACCACGCCGTCGCCCTGGCAGGCCTCGCAGCGGCCGCCGGCGACGTTGAAGCTGAAGCGCCCCGGGCCGTAGCCGCGCTCCTTGGCGGTCGCGGTCTCGGCCATCAGGTCGCGAATCGGCGTGAACAGGCCCGTATAGGTCGCGGGATTGCTGCGCGGCGTGCGGCCGATGGGCGACTGGTCGACGTTGATGACCTTGTCGAAATACTCCATGCCCACGACTTCGTCGTGCGGCGCGGGCTCCTCGCTCGCGCGGTAGAGCTGGCGCGCGACTTCGGCGTACAGCGTGTCGTTGACCAGCGTGCTCTTGCCCGAGCCCGAGACGCCGGTCACGCAGGTGAACAGGCCCACGGGAAATTCGACCGTGACGTTCTTCAGATTGTGGCCGCGCGCGCCGACCACGCTGATCGCCTGCAGCGCACCCTGGCGCGCGACATGCTCGGCCTGGCGCTCGGCGCGGCGCAGCGCCGCGGCCGAGACGGGAAAGCGCGACTTGGCGGGCGCGGAAGCGGGTTCGGCCGACTTCACCACGGGCAGCCAGGGCGTGCGCCGCGCGGGCACGGCGATCGACTGCGTGCCCGCGAGATAGCGCCCCGTGGGCGAGTCGGGGTTGGCGCGCACCTGGTCGAACGTGCCTTGCGCCATGACGCGCCCGCCATGCAGGCCCGCGCCCGGGCCCATGTCGATGATCTGGTCGGCGGCGCGCATCATGTCTTCGTCGTGCTCGACGACGATCACGCTGTTGCCGATGTTGCGCAGGTGCTGCAGCGTGGCGATCAGCCGGTCGTTGTCGCGCTGGTGCAGGCCTATGCTGGGTTCGTCGAGCACATACATCACGCCCGTGAGTCCGCTGCCGATCTGGCTCGCCAGGCGGATGCGCTGGGCTTCGCCGCCCGACAGCGTCTCGGCGCTGCGGTCCAGGCTCAGGTAGCTCAGGCCCACGTCGTTGAGGAACATCAGCCGCGAAGTGATTTCGCGCACCACCTTGTCGGCGATGTCGGCCTTGGCGCCCTGCAGCTTGAGCTGGGCGAACCAGGCATGGGCCTCGGACAGCGTCGCGCGGCTGACTTCATAGATGGCGCGCTGCTGCTCGCCGTCGCCAATGCGCACCCAGCGCGCTTCGCGCCGCAGCCGCGTGCCTTCGCAGTCGGGGCAGCAGCGCGTGCTGCGCAGCCGCGCGAGGTCGTCGCGCACCACGCTCGAATCGGTCTCGCGGTAGCGCCGCGTGATGTTGGGAATGATGCCTTCGAACGGATGGTGCTTGATCAGCGGCTGGGACTTGTTCTTGCCGCTGTCGGTGAAGTAGGCAAAGCCAATGGCTTCCTCGCCCGAACCCCAGAGCACGGCCTGGCGCACATGCTCGGGCAGCTCCTCGAACGGCGCCTCGATGTCGGCGCCGTAATGCGCGGCCACGCTTTCGAGCATGGTGAAGTAATAGGCATTGCGCCGGTCCCAACCCTTCACGGCGCCGCTGGCCAGGCTCAGCGTGGGAAACGCGACCACGCGCTCGGGATCGAAGGTCTCGCTCTGGCCCAGGCCGTCGCAGGTGGGGCAGGCGCCCTGGGGCGAATTGAACGAGAACAGCCGTGGCTCTAGCTCGGGCAGCGAATAGCTGCAGATGGGGCAGGCGAACTTGGCGCTGAACCAGTGCTCGACGCCGGTGTCCATTTCGAGCGCGACCACGCGCCCGCCGGCCTCGCCGCCGCCCGCGCGCAGCGCGGCTTCGAAGCTTTCGGCCAGGCGCTGCATCGCGTCGGGGCGCACCTTGAGGCGGTCGATGACGACATCGATGGAGTGCTTCTCGTTCTTCTGCAACTGCGGCAGCGATTCGACTTCGTAAATCTTGCCGTCGATGCGAAAGCGCACATAGCCCTGGGCCTGCAGCTGCGCGAACAGCTCGGTGAACTCGCCTTTCTTGTCGCGCGCCAGCGGGCCCAGCACCATCAGCTTGGTGTCTTCGGGCAGCGCCAGCGCCGCATCGACCATCTGGCTGATGGTCTGCGACTGCAGCGGCAGCTGGTGGTCGGGGCAATAGGGCGTGCCGGCGCGTGCATAAAGCAGGCGCAGGTAGTCGTTGATCTCGGTGACCGTGCCCACCGTGGAGCGCGGGTTGTGGCTGGTGGCCTTCTGCTCGATGCTGATCGCGGGCGACAGGCCTTCGATCAGGTCGACATCGGGCTTGTCGAGCCGGCCCAGGAACTGGCGCGCATAGGCCGACAGGCTTTCGACATAGCGCCGCTGGCCTTCTGCATAGAGCGTGTCGAACGCCAGGCTGGACTTGCCCGAGCCCGACAGGCCCGTGATCACCACCAGCTGGTTGCGCGGAATATCGAGGTCGATATTCTTCAGGTTGTGCGTGCGCGCTCCGCGAATGCTGATGCGCGACTGTGCCAGGGCGTGGCCCAGATAGCGGCCGGAATCTGCGGCGCTAGCCTGCTCGGAAGAGGGATGAGTGGGGTCGTTCACGGGCGCGGGCGCTCCATGCGGGAAACCTAGCATGATAGTGAGCCTGGCCCCTGAACAGTGCCGGACTTGCAGATCACGGACAATCGGGGTTGTTATTGCGCTGCAGGCAGGCGAAATTTTGCTTGCATGTCGCGCCAGCCTTCTTTCAATCACTTGCAATTTTTGCGCGTGCCACAAACGACCTCCACCCTTTCGGCTGCCCCACCCGCCCCCGCCCCGGACGCCTCCACCATGACGCCGCTGGAGCGCCGGGCGAGCGGCAGCCTGGCGCTGATCTTCGCCCTGCGCATGCTCGGGCTGTTTCTGGTCCTGCCGGTCTTCGCGCTCGAAGCGCGCAAATACCCGGGCGGCGACGACCCGGCGATGGTCGGACTGGCCATGGGCCTGTACGGCCTGACCCAGGCGCTGTTCCAGCTGCCGCTGGGCCTGGCCTCGGACCGCTTCGGTCGCAAGCGCGTGATCGTGTTCGGCCTGCTGGTGTTCGCCGCCGGCAGTTTGCTCGCGGCGCTGGCCGATTCGCTGACGGGCCTGATGATAGGCCGCGGCCTGCAAGGCGCGGGCGCGGTCTCGGCGGCCGTCACCGCGCTGCTCGCCGACCAGACGCGCGACGCCGTGCGCACCAAGGCGATGGCGATGATAGGCGGCTCCATCGGCCTGATGTTCGCGCTGGCGCTGGTTGCCGGTCCCATGCTGGCCGCCTGGGCCGGGCTGTCGGGCGTGTTCGCCTTGACGTTCGCGCTGGCGCTGGCCGGCGTCGCCGTGGTGATCTGGGTCGTGCCGCCCGAGCCGCTCAAGCACAAGGACGCGCCGCGCGGCCGCCTGGTCGAGCTGCTGCACCAGCCCGACCTGCTGCGCCTGAACCTGGGCGTGTTCGTGCTGCACACCGTGCAGATGGCGATGTGGGTCGCCGTGCCCGCGCTGCTGCTGCAGGCCGGCTTGCCCAAGGGCGCGCACTGGCAGATCTACCTGCCGGCCGTGCTGCTGTCGTTCATCGCCATGGGCGGCATGTTCTCGCTGGAACGCAAGGGCAAGCTGCGCATGGCCCTGCTGACCGCTATTGCGCTGGTGCTGATCGTGCAAGTGGGCCTGGGCGCCGTGGCCGCGAGCGGCAGCACGCCTTCGATGTGGCTCATGGGCCTGCTGATGCTGGTGTTCTTCTGCGGCTTCAACATTCTCGAAGCCAGCCAGCCCAGCCTGGTCTCGCGCATGGCGCCCACGCCGCTGCGCGGCGCGGCGCTGGGCACGTACAACACGCTGCAGTCGCTGGGCCTGTTCGCCGGCGGCGCACTCGGCGGCGCGATCGCCAAATGGGCCGGCATGCCGGGCCTGTTTGCCGTCACGGCCGTGCTGACCGCCATCTGGCTGCTGGTGACCTGGCCGCTGCGCCCCGTGGGTAAAACCGGCGGCCACTGAGCCCCCACCCTTGCCGAGATCACGGATTTGCCCGCAGTCTTGGGCAAACGGATATGCTCTCGGTCTGCGGCGTCTCCGGGGGCGACTCCGCAATCCAAGCATCTGGCACGGGCCCCCCATCTACTGGCCCGCGCTATCCATTTCTCGAGGTTATTCATGGCATCCGTCAACAAAGTCATCATCGTCGGCAATCTGGGCCGCGATCCCGAAATGCGCGCCTTCCCCAGCGGTGACCAGGTGGCCAACGTGACCATCGCCACCACCGACCGCTGGCGCGACAAGAACACCGGCGAAAACAAGGAAGCGACCGAATGGCACCGCGTGGTGTTCAACGGCCGCCTCGCCGAAATCGTCGGCCAGTACCTGCGCAAGGGCTCGCAGGTCTATGTCGAAGGTTCGCTGCGCACGCGCAAGTGGACCGACCAGGCCACGGGCCAGGAACGCTACGCGACCGAAATCCGCGCCGACACAATGCAGATGCTGGGCAGCCGCCAGGGCATGGGTGGCGGCCAGCAAGGCGGCGGCTACGGCGACGACAGCGGTTACGGTGACAGCAATGGCGGCAATGCCGGCAACAACGGCGGTGGCTACGAAGCCGCGCCGCGTCGCCCGGCACCGGCACCCGCACCGCGCGCGCCGGCACCTGTCCAGCGCATGGCCCCTCCCGCCCAGGCCCCCATGGCGCCCGCACCCCAGCGCGCGGCTTCGGGCTTTGACGACATGGACGACGACATCCCGTTCTAAAACGATCATTTCGGACTGCTGCAACCCCCGCCAGTGAAAACTGGCGGGGGTTTTCTTTTCTGCGCGCCCGGCAGCGGCTTGTGCGTGGAACCTAGGCCCGGGCATCGTTACCAACAGTCCACCAACTCCATCCTCATGAAAAGAGTACTCATGGACTTTTTAACTTTCCTGAAAACCATAGGCGCCGCGACCCATCTGGATATCAGCGCCGCAGCCCAGGACGGTGGCTGCACCATCGTGTTCAGCGAGACTCTGGAAGTCACTTTCGAACATGAGGAGAGCCATCAGAAAGTCGTGCTCTTTGCGCCGATCATGTCCGTCGGTGAATGGCCGGCCGAATCACGCGCGCGCATGCTCGCGCGCGCGCTGCAAGTGCATTTGTTCGGTCTGTTGACCGATGGCAACTACTTCGGCTTTGATCACCAACTCGAGCGCATCATCTTCTTTCGCAGCATTGCGCTCGCCGATCTCGAGCCAGCGCAGGGCATAAAGGCCGTGGAATCCTTCGTCAACCAACTCGAGCACTGGCGGGTCCAGCTGGTGCAAGCCGCCATCAATCCCGATACGCTGCAGGCCATGGAGACCCATGCCGGCGAATTGTCCGTTCAACGCGTCTAAAAACCGCAGGGAGAAGCGCTTCATGTCCGTCATCACCAATCTGCTCAAGGTCGGCGCTGGCCTGCTGTCAATTCCGTTTCAGCCGCTGCTGGCAATCAACGCCGTGAATTCGCTGGTCAACAAAATGACCGGAGGCTATGTCAATCGGGACATCCTGGCGAGAAATTTTTTCAGCGGTCTCTGGGGTTTGACCGTGGCCCATTTCAACAGCGGATTGGGCGACCACGATGCGCAACAGGCGCCTTATCGACCGCGCGATTTTTGACAGGGACCAGAGTTTGCTGGGGCTCCCGTCGTCGGCGGGGTCCTGCAGGCCGTCAGATACCGCATGCGCGGAATCCAGCGCACCACGCTTGGGCGGAAAACGTGGCACATAACTTGCGTTTCTGGAAGTCTCGAATGCCGGGTGATTACCTATTGATTGTTGAACAATCAGTCTTCATGCTGAAACGCCTGCCGCGCGCAATGGTGCAGTGATCTGCTGACAGCGCAGGGGTGGGCACGGTGATCAATAGGCACTCCACCGCATCAGAAGGGGTCAGGCCAACGTTGCGCTTGAATGCGCACAAGCCTCTTCATATCAATGCGGCCATTTCGCGTACTTCGCCCACTGGTTTCCTAAGGCCATCATGCATGCACTCTTTCTTCGGCAAAAACGTCGTGTCTCATTGGCTGCATGCGGGCCCGCTTTAAATGCCAGAGGCTGACATGCATCCCAGAAACCCGCTCAGCCGCCGCAATTTCATGGAAATGGCCTGCGCTTCGGCGGGCATGGCCAGCTTGCCAGCCGTGGGGGCGCAACTGATGCGTTGTGCCACCGCATTCTCGGACGATGTATTCCATACCCGCAATCTGCACGCGTTCGTCAAGGCCTGGGAAGCCGAAACGAATGCCGAGTTCTCGGTCAAGGTCTACTCCAATTCATCGCTGCAGCCCATGGACAGGATTCTTCCCGCGCTGCAGGCCGGCGAAATCGAAATGGGCGAAGTGTTCATGTCGGCCTATGCCGAGAAATATCCGCTGCTCAATTTCGACGCCTTGCCATTTCTGGTGAGAAATTATGCGGACGCACGCCTGATGTGGAAAATCTCGCGCCCGGGCATAGAAAAAGCCATGGAGGAACAGGGATTGCGCGTTCTGTACGCCGTGCCCTGGCCCGCACAGCTGCTGTTGTCTGCCAACCGAATCAACCGTCTCGCCGATTTTTCTGGCCTGCGTTTGCGCGCCAATAACAGGACCAGCGCCAGGTTTGCGGAACTGAGCCGTGCCAAGCCCCTGTCCATATCGGCCACCGCATTGACAGATGCCGTGCGCGACAAGCAATTCGACTGCATGTTCACTTCAACGGTCACCGCCGTGGACTCGAAGTCGTGGAGCAATATGCGTTTTCTTTACGATCTCAACAGCTGGATTCCCAAGAACATGCTGTGCATGGGAAGCAAGACTTTCGCCCGGCTGAGCCCCAAGGCGAAGAAATCGCTTGCAGCCCTGGCAATCAAGGCCGAAAACGATGGCTGGAAATTGGCCGAGGCCGCAGACATTCAATCGCGCAAGGAACTGGCAAGCCACAACGTGGCATTCGAGCAGCCCAGTTTCGAGCTCAGACGCGACCTGGCGAAGCTGGGCGAGAAAATGAGTGTCGAATGGACGACAAAAGCCGGACTGGACGTGACGCTGCTGCTCTCGGACTATCTGCGGCAGCGAGCGTAAAGAGCGCCGCTGGGGCCCTGGGGCTGTGATCCCGCGGGCCGGCGCCCTGAACGACGCAAGCCAAAGAGAGCGCGCGAACGATACAATCAAATGATAATCATTCTTGTTTCGTATCAAGCAAGCTGTCTTTCCGTCACGCCGGTATCCGTCCATCATGTCTTCCGCCCCGAGCGCATCGCACCCCGGAATCACTGCCCTCTACACAGACCACCATCGCTGGCTGCATGGCTGGCTGCGCGGCAAGCTGGGCAATACCTTCGACGCGGCCGACCTGGCGCAGGACACCTTCATGCGCCTGCTCGATGCGCCCGACTCCACGCCCGAGAAGAAGGACGACTGGCAGTTGCGTGAGCCGCGCGCCTATCTCACGCTGATCGCCAAGCGGCTGATGGCCAATCTGTACCGGCGCCGATCGCTGGAGCAAGCCTATCTGGAAGCCTTGAGCCTGGTGCCAGAAACGCTGGCGCCATCGCCCGAGCAGCAGGCGATCATCCTGGAAACCTTGCACGAAGTGGACGCCATGCTCGACGGCCTGCCCCAGCCCGTGCGCACGGCATTTCTACTGGCCCAGCTCGAAGGCCTGGGCTACGCCGAGATCGCCCGGCGCATGGGGCTCAGCGAGCGCAGCATCAAACGCTACATGGCCCAGGCCATGGCGCGCTGCATCCTGCTCACGCCATGAGTGCCGAGCCATCTGCCGTGGTGAACGAGGCCGTGGCCCTGCAGGCGGCCGAATGGTTCTTTCTGCTGCAGTCGGGCGAAGCCACGGCGCAGGACCGCCAGCGCTGGGCGCAGTGGTGCGCGGCCCAGCCCGCGCATGCCACGGCCTGGCAGCGTGCCCAGCGCGTGGGCCAGACTTTCGGCGGCCTGCCGCCCGCGCTGGCCTTGCCGGTCCTGGCGCGCCCGGCGACCGTGCGCCGCCGCGCGGCCGCCAAGGCCATGGCCGTGCTGCTGATGAGCGCTCCCGCGGGCTGGATGGCGTGGCAGCACCGCCCGGGCCAGGCCGATTTCCGCACGGCCACGGGCGAGCGCCGCGAAGTAATGCTGGCCGACGGCAGCCGACTGCACCTCGACACGGCAAGCGCCGTGGATATCGATTTCGATGGCGCCATGCGCCTGATACGCCTGCGCTCCGGCGCCATTCATATCCAGACCGCACCCGACCGGCAGGCAGCGGCCCGGCCGTTCGTCGTCGCCACCGCGCACGGCCGCGTGCAGGCGCTGGGAACGCGCTTCTCGGTGCGCCAGGATTCCGACCACACGCTGGTGGCGGTGCAGGAGCACGCCGTCGAACTGCGGCCGGCGCAATCCACGGCACAGGTGACCCTGCTGCAGGCCGGCCAGCAGGCGCGCATGAACGCCACGCAGGCCAGTCCCGCGCAGGCGGCCAACCCCGACGCCGACAGCTGGACGCGCGGCATCCTGCGCGTGCGCGACATGCGCCTGCAGGACTTTGCCGCCGAACTGGGGCGCTACCGCCCGGGCATCCTGCGCTGCGATCCCGCCGTGGCCGACCTGCGCATTTCGGGCGCCTTCCAACTGGGCGACACCACGCCCGTGCTCGACAGTCTGCCCAAGGCGCTGCCGGTGGACGTGCTGTACCGCACGCGCTACTGGGTGACGCTGGTCGCGCCGGGCGGATGACTATTTTTCGCTGTCCCTGTCCCTTTTTTCTTTTTGGCGTGTGAAGCCTGTAGAGACCGACATTCACACACCTTGAGAGGGAAGGCATTCCATGGCTTCGTTGCATTCATCCACCCACCCGCTGCGCCGCCCGTCGCGCCCTGCCCTGACCCTGGCCGTGCACGGCGCACTGCTGGCCATGGCCTACGGCGGCGCCGCTGGCGCCCATGCGCAGTCGGCGCCGAACAGCACGGTGCTGGCCCAGGCGGATGCCCGCCAGGACTACCGCATCGCGGTAGGCCCGCTGGACGACGCGCTCGCGGACTTCGCGGCGCGCGCCGGGGTGAGCATCACCATGCCGCCCGCGCTGGTGCAGGGCAAGATCACCAGGGGCCTGCAGGGCGCCTACAGCGTGAGCGAAGGTTTTGCGCGCCTGCTTGCCGGCTCGGGACTGGAAGTGATCGGCGGCAATGGCGGCGTGTATGCGCTGCGGGCCACGCCGGTGGTCACGTCGGGCGCCGCGGGCGCGGCCTCGCTGGCCGAAGTCAGGGTCACGGCCGAAGCCGAGCGCAACGGCACGACCGAAGGCAGCAACAGCTACACCACGCGCAGCACGGCCGCGGCGACCGGCCTGGCGCTCGCGCCGCGCGAGACGCCGCAGTCGGTCAGCGTGCTGACGCGCCGCCAGATTGAAGACCAGAACCTCACCACCCTGGGCGAAGCGGTCAAGAACATCACGGGCATACGCGCCAGCAGCTCGGACAGCGACCGCACCGATCTGTATTCGCGCGGCTTCTACATCGACAACTACCAATACGACGGCGTGCCCACGGCCAACACCACCGACTTCTTCGGCGCCTCGATGTTCGACCCGGTGCTCTACGACCGCATCGAAGTCGTGCGCGGCGCCACCGGCCTGATGACGGGCGCAGGCAACCCCGGGGCGTCGTTGAACCTGGTGCGCAAGCGGGCCAGCAGCAAGGAGTTCTCCGGCACCATCTCCGCAGGCCTGGGCTCCTGGGACCGCCGGCGCGCCACGGTCGACCTGTCGGCGCCGCTCACCGATGACGGCCGCATTCGCGCCCGCGTGGTCGGCATGCGCGAGGAGCGCGATTCCCATCTGGACCGCTATCACACGAAGAATGAAGCGCTGCTGGCAACGGTCGAGGCCGACCTCACGCCTCGCACCAACCTGCGCCTGGGCATAGAGCACCAGGCCAAGCGCCCCACAGGCACGACCTGGGGCGGCCTGCCCATGGTGTTTACCGACGGTTCGGCAAGCCACTGGAATCGCTCGTTCAGCATTGGCACCGACTGGGCCTACTGGAACACCACCAGCAATACGGCCTATGCGGCGCTGGAGCATCAATTCGACAACGGCTGGGCGCTCAAAGCCAACCTGAGCCGCAACGAGAGCGATTACCAGTCCAAGCTGCTTTATTTGCTGCAGTTCCCCGACCGCAACACGGGCCTGGGCGTGGGCGCCTACCCGAACCGCTCGGAGCAGACGTTCGAACAGAACAGCGCCAGCCTGCAGGCCACCGGGCCGTTCGAATTGCTGGGGCGCACCCATGAAGCCGTCGTCGGGCTGACCAGCAACCGCTCGCGCTACGTCTACGGCAACTACGCCTACTCCAACGTGGCCCCCATCGGCAATCTCTTCGAATGGAACGGCTCCTATGCCGAGCCCACCTGGGGCGCGTTGCGCCATCTAGGCGACGACAGGACCACCCAGCAGGGACTGTACGCCGCAGCCCGTTTCCACCTGTCTGACGACATGAAGCTCATCGTCGGCGGACGCCAGAACCATTGGCGCACCACCGACATGACCGGGGCCGAACGCAAGCATGACCAGTTCACGCCCTATGCGGGCCTGGTCTACACGCTGAGCCCGCGCTACTCGGCCTACGCCAGCTACACCGACATCTTCCAGCCGCAGAACTACCGCGACGTGGGCGGGGGGCTGCTGGACCCGGTCAAGGGCAAGAGCTACGAGGCGGGCATCAAGGGCAGTTTCGCGGACGGCAAGCTCGACGCGTCGCTGGCAGTATTCCGCATCGCGCAGGACAACGTCGCGGTGCGCGATGGCGACAACCTCGTGCCCGGCGGTACGACCAGCGCCTACCGCGGCGCCAAGGGCGTGAGCAGCAAGGGCTTTGAAGCCCAGATCGCAGGCGAGATCGCCACGGGCTGGAGCGTCTCGGCCGGCTTCTCGCACACCATTGCAACCGATGCGAGCGGCCGCCGGCTGCAAACCCGGCGCCCCAACAATCAGCTGCAGTCGTTTACCTCCTATCGCCTGCCGGGCGCGTGGAGCCAGCTGACCCTGGGCGGCGGCGCGCAGTGGCAAAGCGGCTCCTACGCCACGGCCACCACCTCCACCGGCGTGGCCGCGCGCCGCGACCAGGGTTCGGTGCTGGTCGCCAGCCTGATGGCCAGCTACGCGTTCACGCCGCAGCTGACGGCCCAGCTGAACATCAACAACCTGTTCGACAAGACCTACTACGACTTCGCGGGCAGCCAGATCTACTACGTCACACCGCGCAATGCGATGCTGACGCTGAACTACAAGTTCTGAGGAAGCGGGATGCGCGGCGCGCGTATCAACAGCGACGGTCCTGGGCATTGCCGCCAGAGCTTGGCCAGGCAGGCGTGTGATTCACGCCGCTGCGGCCAAGCTGGCGGCTGTCCTATCACCTAGAAACGGTATTTCGCCGACACCATGAAGTTGCGCGGCGGGCCGTAGATCGCGATATTGCTCGCGATGGCCATCGCATAGCGCTTGTCGAAGGCGTTGTTGAGATGCGCGGTGATCGCGAGTTGCGGGCTCACTTCGTAGCGCGCCATGAGGTTGGCCTGCGCATGGCTGCTCTGGGTATAGGTCGTCAGCGGGTCGCCAGTCTTGCTTTCCCAGTGCACGCCTGCGCCCAGCGTGAGTTTGTTCCAATCGCCCGGCAACCGATAGCTGGTGAACAGCTTGAAGGTGTTGCGCGGAATGCGCGGCAGGATGCGACTGTCATTCTGGTCACGGGTTTCGCTGTAGTTGTAGCCTGCGCTCAACTGCCAGCCGGGCGCCAGCCGGCCGTTGACTTCGAGCTCTATGCCTTCGGTCGCGGCATGGGTCTCGGCGACATAGCTGAAGAGCGCGGCGTTCCAGACCGCCAGATTCTTCTGCTGGGTACGGAACAGCGACAGGCTGGAAGTCAGCGCGCCATCCTGGAAGCTGGCCTTGAGGCCCGCTTCGTAGCTCGAACCTTCCTCGGGGTCCATCTGTCCGCCCGTCGTGTACATCAGCGTGCCCGAGTCCTGCGGGCGGAAGATCTTGGTGTAGCTCGCATACAGGGAGTAGTTGTCGTTGAGTGCGTAGACCAGACCGGCGTACGGAATCAGCACGCTGTTTTCCTTGTCATGCGTATCCGTGGTGGTATTGGTTGCGTGGGTCACGGCACGGCGGTCACGCTGCCAATCCGTGACGCGGCCGCCAAGCAGCAGGTTCACGTTGTCGCTCAATTGCAGCCGGGAACTCAGATAGGCACCGTACTGGTATTCCTTGAGCGCCGTGCTGCCGCTCTGCGTGAAGCTGGGCTGCGGAACTTCATGGGCCCAGTTGAAGATATTGGTGATGTTCTGCCGCACCGTGGGGTAGCTCGGGCTGTCCTGCGTCAGGCGCGACAGCGTGAGGCCGGCGATCAGCTCATGCTGGCGTCCGAACAGCGAGAACGGTCCGGTGACATAGGCATCGAGGCTGGTCTGCTCGGTGGCCGCGTTGTACCTGGGCATCAGCGCATAGGCGCCGCTGCCCGTGGCCTGGTTCACCACGCCGCCCAGCGTGGCCATCACGCTGTCGTACCGGTAGCGTCCGTGGGTCAGTTCGGCCTTGGCGTTCCACCCCGAGTCGAAGCGGTGTTCGATCGCGCCGAAGGCGCTGTCCATCTGATGGTCGTAATAGGCCCAATCGGGTGGCGCGCCATCCGACAGCCGCGCGCCGGTCGACTGACCATTGGTATAGACGACGGGAAAGGTCCGTATCTGCGCATTGGTATTGCGCTGGATATGGCTCAGGCCTGCAGTCAGCAGCGTGCGCGGGCCGAGATCGATCTCGCCGATGCCGTACAGCACCGCATAGTCCTGGGCGTAGTTGTCGGTCCACGCGCCCTGGCGTTTGTAGTCTGCGACCAGGCGGCCGCGCACCGAACCGTCTTCGTTCAGCGCACGCGACATATCCAGCCCTGCGCCATGGCGCGACCAGTTGCCGGCTTCGGCGCTGACCGTCGCTTGCGGCTCCATGGTCGGACGCTTGCGAATCATGTTGATCGTCGCCGCAGGCGTGCCCAGGCCGCTCATCATGCCGGTCGCCCCCTTGACGACTTCGACGCGGTCGTAAATCACGGTGCTTTGCAGGTAATTGCTCATCAAGCTCGCGCTCGGAATGCCATCAACCTGGAAGTTGGTGATGCTCGCGCCGCGCGCCCAGATCTGCGGACCGTCGGCGCCGACATTGAACGGCTTGATGGTCACGCCAGATGTGGCTTCAAGCACGTCATTGAGGCTGACCAGTCCCTGGTCGTCCATGCGCTGGCGCGTGATCACGGTGATGGGCTGGGGCGTCTCCTGCGGCGTCAGGTTCAGCCGTGTCGAGCTGCTGGTCGAGAAGGTGGTGTACGAGCCCGTGCCTTCGGTGGTCGATCCCGGCGCCTTGCCCGACACCGTGACGGTCTGCAGCGACACCGCGCTGGCGGGCTCGGCCGTCACTTCATAGGCGGTGCGCAGGCCGTAGCTGCCGTCGTTCTGCCGGAAAGCTTCGAGCCCGGTCCTGGCGAGCACCGCGGCAAAACCTGCCGTCACGCCATAGTTGCCGTTCAGGCCCGCGCTGCTCTTGCCGCTGGTCAGGCTGCCCGATGCGCCCAGCAGCACGCCGGCCTCTTCGGCAAAGCGGTTGAGCACGGCATTGAGCGAGCCCGCGGGAATGTTGTATTGCCGGGCCTGCTCGGCCTGCTGGGCCTGGGCCATGGGAGTCCACAGCGCCGCGCCGAGCACGGCCGCGGAGAAAGTCAGGTGCACGGCAAGCGCAATGGGGCGCACGGCGCTGGCTGGAGCGTGAGAGCTGGCGGAATGGCCCCGGGAGATGGGACGGGGGGACGGATGGCGACGCGACATGGTGGTTCCCAGATGATTGAAAGTGGCAAGGCGACCAGACCGGTCTGGTCGCCTCTTACCCACTGAACCGGGCGAGAACGCAAAAGGGGAACCGCGGGCCCGAATTTTTTCTAGCGCGCCTCGACCGTGGTCCACCACGGCAGCGTGCGGCGCACGCGTATGGGCAGGTTCTGCTCGAGCATCGCCAGCGCGCGCTCCGTGTCGTCGGTGGGATAGACGCCCATGACCTTGATCTGCGCGACGTCCGCCGCGACGCTGATGTGGCCGTGCCGGTAGCGCGCGAGTTCCGCGAGCAGATCGCCCAGCGCCATGTCGTCGGCCGGCAGACGCCCCTTGTGCCAGGCTTCGCGCACGCGGTCGGCGGCGCCCGGCGGCGTCACGCCATCGCTGTCGAAGCGCGCGGACTGGCCCGCGGCGATGCGCAGCATCTGGCCGGCGGCGGTGCGTATCTCGACCACGCCGTCGAACACATCGAGCCGCGTCTGCTGCTCGGCCTGCTGCACCGTGAAGCGCGTGCCCAGGGCCTGCAGCCGGCCAAAGGACGTGTGTACATAGAAAGGCCGTTCCTGGCCGTCCGCGGCGGTCTGCACCAGGATCTCGCCGTCCAGCAGCACCAGGCGGCGCAGCCCTTCCTGGTAGTCGACCTGCAGCGCGGTCGCGGTGTTGAGCCAGATGCGCGAGCCATCGTTCAGCACCACTTCGCGCCGCTCGCCTGTGCCCGTGTGGTGGTCCGAGCGCAGCGCGGCAACGAGTTGCGGCGCGGGCGTGTGGCGCCAGCCCAGCCAGCCCGCGACGCCCAGACCCAGCACGCTGGCCAGGCCCTTGATCAGGCGACGGCGGCCCTGCGTTGCGCGCCGCGCCGCATCGACGCCGGCCGCGGCCGCGAGCGCGCCGCCCGCCTGGCCGGCACGCAGCGGATCGAAGCGGCGGCTCACGGCATCGATGTGCTGCCAGGCCTGGGCGTTTTCCGCCGAGGCGTCGAGCCAGGCGCGCCAGGCGCTGCGGTCCTTCGCGCAGACCGCGTCATCGAGCAGGGTCGCATACCACTGCGCGGCCTGCTCCAGGCTTTGCACGCTGGCCTTGCGCGCGGCGCCGGGCTGCGGCGCCACCAGATCATCGGCGCGCATGTTCAGGCCAGGCCCGCGTCGATCAGCGCGCACTGCAGCATGGCCTGGGCGATGTACTTCTTGACCATGCGCTCGGACACATTCAGGTGGCCGGCGATCTCACGGTAGGGAAGGCCTTCGACCTGGGCCATGACGAAGGCCGTCGCGGCCTTGTGCGGCAGCCGGCCGAGCATGCGCCCGACTTCGAGCAGGCTCTCGATGACGATGGCCTGGTGCTCCAGCGACGGCACGAAGGCCTGGGGCTGGGCGGCCAGCGCCTCGAGCCAGGCTTTCTCGACTTCGCGGTGGCGCCACAGATCGATGCACAGCCCGTTGCCTATGGAGCGCAGATAGCCGCGCGCCTCGGCCACGCTGTCGAAGCGCGGAAAAGCCGATCGGCCCAGCAGCCGCACGAACGCATCCTGCGCCAGATCGGCGGCATCGGCGGCATTGCCCAGCCGGCGTTGCAGCCAGCCCTGGAGCCAGCCGTGGTGGTCGCAGTAGAGGGTTTGCAGGGCGGGAGAAATGGCGGAATCAGAAGCGCTCATGGGCAAGGCATGGCCGGGAACAGAAACACTTGTTCAGGTTGCCGGATGTTTCAAATGAGAATCATTGCCAATTATGCCAGCATGCCATTCAGACCCGGCCGCGCCATTCTTGCCGTTGGCCAGACATTGAAAAAGCGCCCCAGATGCGAGTCACCTGGGGCGCTTTTTGCCAAACTGAAGACGCGAGGTGAAAGGCCCCGGCGCCTTCCTCTTTCATCACTCTTCCTGGAAAGCCTCCTCGCGGCTCTTCTTCACCGCCGGCAGCGCGACCAGGGCCAGCAAGCCCACGGTGGCGATCAGCAGGCCCAGCGAAATCGGGCGTTCGACGAAGGTGCCGAAGCTGCCGCGCGAGAGCAGCAGTGCGCGCCGCAGGTTCTCCTCCATCATCGGCCCCAGCACGAAGCCCAGCAGCAGGGGCGCGGGTTCCATGCCGAAGCGCGCAAACAGATACCCCGCCACGCCCAGCGCGGCCGTCATGAAGACGTCGAAGGTGTTGTTGTTGATGGAATAGACACCGATGCAGCAGAAGACCAGGATAGCGGGATAGAGCAGACGGTAAGGCACCTTGAGCAGCTTCACCCACAGTCCCACCAGCGGCAGGTTCAGCACGATCAGCACGGCGTTGCCTATCCACATCGAGGCGATCAGGCCCCAGAACAATTCGGGGTTGCTGGTCATCACCTGCGGCCCGGGCTGGATGTTGTGGATGGTCATGGCGCCCACCATCAGGGCCATGACCACATTCGACGGAATGCCCAAGGTCAGCAGCGGAACGAACGAAGTCTGTGCGCCCGCATTGTTGGCGGCTTCGGGGCCGGCAACGCCTTCGATGGCGCCATGACCGAACTCCTCGCTGCGGCGCGAAAGCTTCTTCTCCAGCGTATAGGAAGCAAACGCCGACAGCGTTGCGCCGCCGCCAGGCAGCATGCCCAGCACCGCGCCCAGCGTCGTGCCGCGCAGCGCAGCGGGAATGAAGCGGCGGAAGTCCTCCTTGGTGGGAAACAGATGGGTCACGTTGTTGGTGAACGTTTCGCGGTGTTCGCGCTGCTCCACGTTGGCGATGATTTCCGCGAAACCGAAGATGCCCATTGCCAGGGCCACGAAGTTGATGCCGTCGGTCAGCTCGGGCACATCGAAGGCGTAGCGGGCGGTGCCCGAGTTGACGTCGGTGCCGACCAGACCCAGGATCAGGCCCAGCAGGATCATGCCTATGGCCTTGAGCAGCGAGCCCGAGGCCAGCACCACGGCGCCGACCAGGCCCAGCACCATCAGCGAGAAGTACTCCGCCGGGCCGAACTTGAAGGCCAGCTCAGACATGGGCACGGCAAACGCCGCCAGCACCAGCGTGGCAATACAGCCCGCGATGAAGGAGCTGATGCCGGCCGTGGCCAGCGCCGCCCCGGCCCGGCCCTTGCGCGCCATCTGGTAGCCATCGATCGCGGTCACTACCGACGAGGACTCACCCGGCAGATTCACCAGGATGGCCGTGGTCGAGCCGCCATACTGCGCGCCGTAGTAGATGCCGGCCAGCATGATCAGCGCCGAGACCGGCGGCAGCGTGTAGGTGATGGGCAGCAGCATTGCGATGGTCGTCGACGGACCCAGCCCGGGCAGCACGCCGATCAGGGTGCCCAGCAGGCAGCCGATCAGCGAGTACATCAGATTCTGAAAGCTGAGCGCGGTCTCGAATCCCAGCGCCAGATTGGATAGCAGTTCCATGTGGTTCTCCTTCAGCCCAGGAATTCCGGCCACAGGCCGATGCTCAGGTGGATGCCCTCGACGAACACCCCGATGCTGAAAAGCGTCAGCAAGACGGAATTGATCAAGGCCGCGCGCCAGGTGAATTCATGGCTGGCGCGGCTGGAAACCACCACCAGCACGACCAGGGCGATCACCAGCCCCGCGGGCTGGAGCAGCAATCCGAACAGCACCACCGCGCCCAGCACCCAGGCCAGGCTGCGCAGATCGGGCCGCTTCACGGTCTCGGGTGCGGCATGGGGCCGGACCGACTGGGCCACGACCAGGATGCCGATCAGCACCAGCAGCAGGCCCACACACAGCGGAAACCAGCCAGGCCCCATGCGCGAGGCATCTCCCACGCGGTAGCCCAGCGCGCCCAGGCTGAAGCCGGCGCCGGCCAGCAGATAGATGCAGCCAGCGCCAAAATCCTTTTCATTACGAATTCGTAATCTTGATTTCACGTTTGTCTCCTTTGAATTGAAGTAGATAACGCGGCGATTTATATCATCATGTGATGTATTTGCATCACGTTATGACATATCAGGCTAAAGGGAGATTGCCCTGCTGGCGTGTACAGTTCTCGGGTTTTCCAAGTTCCCGGGACGGGCATAACAACATGAAGAAACTCGACAAACCGCAGCTGGAGCGCCTCTCGCAATTCCGATATCAGTTACGGCGTTTTCTGCGCTTCAGCGAAGACGCGGCGCTGGAAGCCGGACTGACGCTGCTGCAATACCAATTGCTGCTGCATACGCAGGGCATCGAGGGCAGAAACTGGGCCAGCATCGGCGAACTGGCCGAAAGGCTGCAGGCCAAGCCGCATGGCGTGGTGGCCTTGGTGACCCGTTGCGAGGCCGCCGGCCTCGTCACCCGCAAGGGCAATGCCACCGATGGGCGCATCGTGGAAGTGCACCTGACGCCGCTGGGCAGCCAATGCCTGCAGCAAGTGGCTCTGCGCCACGAATCGGAGCTGAGCAACCTGGCGCGAATCCTGGTGCAGGCCAGTCCGACTGCACGCGAGAAGTAGCCGCGGCCTGCGCCCGGCCAGATGCGGTTTTTTACAACATCGTTCGGGCGTCTCTGCGAGCATGGACCTCTTGTTCACCAGGAGGCTCACCATGAAATACGTGGATGGATTCGTGGTGGCGGTGCCCGCCGCCAACAAACAGCAGTATCTCGACATGGCCACGCGCGCCGCCCAGGTCTTCAAGGACTATGGCGCGACGCGCGTGGTCGAATGCTGGGGCGACGATGTGCCCGACGGCAAGCTGACCGACTTTCGCGGCGCGGTCAAGGCCGTGGAGGGCGAGATCGTGGTGTTCTCGTGGATCGAATACCCGTCGCGCGAAGTGCGCGACCGGGTCAACCAGGAAGCCATGAAGGACCCGCGCCTGGCCGGCATGGAAAAGCAGATGCCGTTCGACGGCAAGCGCATGATCTTTGGCGGTTTCATGCCCATACTGGACGCCTGAACGGCGCGCGTTTCCGCGCCATTTAGCCGCCAATGGCAGACGGCCCGATCAAGCCGCAGGCGCTATGGCCGAGGCCGTGCTGTGCCGGTCCAGCGCGTCAACGACGGCCTTGGCGGTGAAGGCCGGGTTGTCGCCCCAGATCGAATGGCCGGCGTTGGGCACGTCGACGATGCGCACGCCCTGGAATTCCTGCTGGAGGCGTTCGACGGTCGAGGCAATCAACACGTCGCTGTCGGCGCCGCGCAGGATCACCGTGGGCGCGCGCACTGCGCGCACCGCGTCCCACATGTCGCGCGCCGCGCAGCGCAGCGTCTCGATCGCGGCGTCGCGTTCGTAGCGCCACTCGAGCCGGCCCGAAGGCGTGGCGCGCAGGTCGCCGGCCAGGGTGCGGCGGTGCACTTCGTCGGTGAAGCGCAGGCGCTGGGGCAGCGTCTTGGAAAAGGCCACGGCCTCCTCGATGTCGGCGAACTCGCGCGGCCGCGTGATGTGGGCCTGCACCATGTGCTCGGAAGCCGCGGTCGGCATCTCGAAGCTCAGGTCGAGCAAGGCCATGGTGTCGACGCGTTCGGGATGGCGCGCCGCGTACAGCAGCGCCACGCGCGAGCCCAGCGACGAGCCGACCAGGCTCACGCGCTCGTAGCCCATGCGGTCTATGAAGGCCGCGAGGTCGTCGCAATAGTGCTCGACGCCGTACTGGCCCGTGCCCACGCGCTGCGAGTCGCCGTGCGAGCGCTGGTCCAGGCCGATCAGCCGGTACTCGGGGCCCAGCGCTTCGGCGAGCCAGTACCAGACCTTGCCGTGCAGCGAAGTGCCGTGCAGCGCGATCACGACGCGCGGGCCGTCGCCCCATTGTTCGTAGTGCAGGCGCAGGCCATTGGCTTGCACGAAGCCGTCTGCATGGTGGTCGAGTATCGATGCTTGGGTCATTGTTCTGGGGTTTCAGGAGTGGTGGTGGACCGGCTCAGTCGAGCTGGATCTTGGCGCGCTGGGCATCGGCCTTCCAGGCCTCGATCTCCTGCGCGAGCAGCTTGGCGACGTCCTGCGAAGGCATGAAAACCGGCGTGAAGCCGAGCTTGGCGATGTCGGCGCGGAACGCGGGATCGGCGGCCTGGGCCTGCACGGCCGCGCTCAACTGGGCGACGATGGCCGGCGGCGTGGCGCCGGGCGCGAACAGCCCGACCCAGGTGCCGCGCTCGAAGGGAATGCCCGCTTCGCCCAGCGTGGGCACGTCGGGGAAAGTCACATGGCGCGTGGGGCTGGCGGTGGCGAGGATGCGCAGCTTGCCCGACTGCACATGCGGCGCGGCCGAGAACGCATCGACGACGGCGAAGTCCAGCAGGCCGCCCGCGAGATCAGCCACTGCGGGCGCCGCGCCGCGGTAGGGAATATGGCGCAGGGGAATGCCCAGCGCCGAGCCCACGACTTCGCCCGTGAGATGGCCGAACGTCGCCTGGCCGCCGCTGCCGAAGCTCAGATCGCCCTTGCGCGCGGCAAGCGCACGCAAATCCTTGATGGTGCGCGCGGGGCTGTCGGCGGGCACGGCGATCACCAGGCCGCCTTGCGCGAAGACCGCGATGGGCACCAGATCGCGCAACGCGTTATAGGGCAGATTGGCGCGCACCGCGGGCTGCACCGACAGCGTGGCCGCGATGCCCAGCACCAGCGTATAGCCGTCGGCCGGACTCTTGACCACGGCGTCGATGCCGATCGCGCCACCCGCGCCGGCCTTGTTGTCGATCACGATGCTGGTGCCCAGCGGCTTGGTCAGCGCATCGGCCAGGCGCCGCCCGGCCGAATCGACCGAACCGCCGGGCGCCGTGGGCACGACCAGCTTGATGGTGCGCGATGGGTAGGGAGCGAGCGCGTGCGCCGATGCCGAGAAGGCGAAAGGCGCTGCGCCCAGGGCCGCCAGGCGTACGAGGGTGGCGCGCCGATTCACTGCATCTGCCATCTGATTTCCTTTGAGTGTGTTCTGTTCGCTGGCCGGGGCGGGCTCAAGCTGCGGGCGGGCGCGCGGCCGTGACTTCGACTTCGAGCCGATAGGCCGGATGAAACAGCGCGCGCACCACCAGGCCCGTCGATGCGGGGCGCGCCGCGCCCAGATAGCGCGCGCGCACCCGGGCATGGGCAGGCGCATCGGCGGGGTCGACGAGATAGGTCACGACGCGGCAGATATGGCGGCAGTCGAGGCCCACCGCGGCCAGCGCAATCGCTATGCGTTCCCACACGCGTTCGGCCTGGGCCTCGAAGCCTTCGGGCACGCTGCCGTCTTCGAGAATGGGGGTCTGGCCCGAGAGAAAGACCAGCGACGCGCCCGCGGGAATTTCCAGCACCTGCGCATACGCACCCAGTGGCGCGCCCAGCGCGGGCGGGTTGTGGGTGGCGAAGGGCAGATCGTCGACGGCAGAGGTGGGAGTGGCTGGCATGGTTCCGAAGCAAGGGTGGTGCTTGTCTTCAGAATAGGCAGAAACCGCGCATCGATCCAATCGAAAGAGTTGTTCAGGTGCTCCGCTTTTTGCATCACCCGCGCGGCATCAGCCGAGCGCGAGTTCCTCTTCGGCGGGCAGGCCCATGCGTTCGGCCACCTCGCGCAGGGCGCGCAGCACGATGGCCGTCGCCGGCGGCAGCGCACCGTCGTCGCGCACCGCGATCACATGCGGGCCCAGCGGATTGCTCAGCGCAATGGGCAGCACGCACAGCTGGCCGCGCGCCGCGTAGTCCTGGGCGATGGTCTTCTGCATAAAGTTGAGAAAGCCGTGGCGCTCGACCAACATCAGATTGGCGACCAGCGGCGTCGACGACTCTATGGTGTTGGCCGGCAGCCGCCCCGCGTGGATCAGGAACAGCGCATGCACATGCGCGTGCAGCAGCCCGCTCGCATGCGGCATCACCCAGGGCTCGTCGATCAGATCGCCCAGCTTGAGCGTGCGCGCGCCCGCGAACCGGTGGTCGGGGCCGGCGACCAGCACATAGTCTTCGTCGAACAGCACTGTCTGGTCCAGCCCGTTGGCGTCGGCCTTGGGCGTGATCTGGCGGCACAGCGCGATGTCGAGGCTGCCTTCGCGCACGCGCTCGACCAGCGGCTTTTGCGGCAGCTGTTCGAGCGAAATGCGCAGCAGCGGAAACTGGCGTTTGACTTCGGCGATCGCCAGCGGCAGCAGGCCGGCCGCGGGCGGCAGCAGCGAGCCTATGCGCACCTGGCCCTGCGCGCCCGAGCGCAGCGCCTGGATGTCGGCATGGGCCTGCTGCACGTCGAACAGCACGCGGCGCGCGTGTTTGATCAGCGCGTGGCCGTAGACGGTGGGCGTCATGCCCGCATGCGAACGGTCGAACAGCTGCACGCCGAAGGCCGACTCCAGCTCGGCCATCGCGCGCGTGGCCGCGGGCTGCGTGAGGTGGGTCTGGGCCGCGGCCTTGCGCAGCGACTGCGATTCGCCCAGCGCGTCGAGCAGCACCAGCTGGCGGAACTTGAGCCGGAACGGCAGCGTGGCAATGGAGGGGGGAGAAAGGGAAGCCAACGGAAACCTTCGATGCGCGGGCCCTTGACTCTAGGGCGCGCGCGCTCCGGCGCCAAGAAAGCAATACGCATTTGCTCATGCGGCGCGCAAATATGGCCAGGCGATCACAAAGTCGCATCGCGTGATCCGTTCCTTCGATCACGGCGTTTGGGGCCCCCGCTCCTAGAATGAATTCGCCCCCTTTTGTCCCCCGATCCGGCGCGTTCCGCCATCGTTTCAAAGCGCCCATGTCCCAAGCTTCTTCCAGAGCTTCGTCCCGACTTCGCCGCATCGCGGCCCAGGCATTGCCCACCGCCATCGGCATCGTCATCCTCAATTTCTGCCTGCTGCAACTCGTTCCCGGCGACGCCGTCGACGTGCTCGCCGCCGAGGCCGGCAGCGCCACGGCCGAGACCATGGCCCAGCTGCGCGCAAGCCTGGGGCTGGACCAGTCGTTCTTCGCGCAGCTGGGCCAATACCTCTGGCGGCTCGCGCACTTCGACCTGGGCCAGTCGTCGCGCTACCACGCGCCCGTGGCCGAGCTGATCCTCTCGCGCCTGCCCGGCACGCTGCTGCTGATGGTGGTGGCGCTGGCCATCGCGGTGCTGGTGGGCGTGGCGACCGGCGTGCTGATGTCGGTCTGGGCCGGGCGCTGGCCCGACCAGCTGCTGTCGGTGGCTGCGATGCTGCTGCACGCCATGCCGGGCTTCTGGGTCGCGCTGATGATCGTCGTGATCTTCTCGGTGCACCTGGGCTGGTTTCCCAGCGGCGGCAACGCCACGCTGGGCGCCGATCTGCAGGGCCTGGCCTGGTGGCGCGACCGCGCGCTGCACCTCACGCTGCCCGCGCTGTCGCTGTCGACGTTCTTCGTCTCGATCTACGCGCGGCTCACGCGCGCCGCGATGCTCGAAGTCAATCGCCAGGACTTCGTGCGCACCGCCACGGCCAAGGGGCTGTCGCCGCTGGCGATACAGCTGCGCCATGTGCTGCGCAACGCGCTCATTCCGGTCACCACGGTCATGGGCCTGCACCTGGGCAACCTGCTGGGCGGCTCGGTGGTCATAGAGACCGTGTTCGGCTGGCCCGGCATGGGCAGCCTGGCGCTAGAAGCCATGCTCGCGCGCGACTATCCCGTCCTGCTGGGCGTGCTGCTGCTGGGCTCCTTCGTGGTGATCGCGGCCAACGCGCTCATCGACCTGCTGCACGCGTGGATAGATCCGCGCATCCAAGGGGCCTGAGCCATGCCACTGCTGCGCAACTTCCTGGCGCTGACCGGCGCCGCCCTGCTGCTTTTGTTCGCGGCGATCGCGCTGGCCGCGGGCTGGCTCTATCCGGGCGATCCGCTCGACATGGTGGCCGCGCCGCTGCTGTGGCCGGGCGAAGACATGGCGTTTCCGCTGGGCACCGACCCCATGGGGCGCGATCTCGCTGCCGGCCTGGCGCACGGCGCGCGCGCCTCGCTCGCCGTGGGCTTCTACGCGGCCTTCGTCGGCGTGGCCATAGGCACGCTGGTGGGCGCGGCCGGCGGCTACTTCGGCGGCTGGCTCGACGAGGTGCTGACGCGGCTCACCGAACTGTTCCAGACCATTCCGACCATGCTGCTGGCCATCGTGATCATCGCCATCGCCAGCCCGTCGACGGAAACCGTGGCGCTGGCCATAGGCCTGGCCTCGTGGCCGACGATTGCGCGGCTGGTGCGCGCGCAGTTCCGCGCGCTGCGCGAAGCCGACTTCGTGACCGCGGCGCGCAGCGTGGGCTATGGCGATCTGCGCATCATCTTCGGCGAGATCCTGCCCAACGCGCTGCCGCCCATCGTCGTCACCACGTCGGTGATGGTGGCCAGCGCCATCCTGCTCGAATCGGCGCTGTCGTTCCTGGGCATGAGCGACCCCGACAAGATGAGCTGGGGAACCATGATCGGCAACGGCCGCGAGATGCTGCGTACCGCCTGGTACCTGAGCGCCCTGCCCGGCGCCGCGATCTCGCTGGTGGTGCTCGCGCTCAACCTGCTGGGCGACGGCCTCAACGACCACTTCAACCCGCGGCTGCGCCAGCGCTGAAGCCATGACACAGCACCACGACAAGGACATCACGCTCTGGTCCGCCCAAGCCTTGCTCGCCGCCTACGCCGCGCGCACGCTGTCGCCGGTCGAAGTCGTCGAGAAGACTTTCGATCGCATAGACGCGCTCGACGGCGCGCTGCGCATGTTCACCTGGACCGATCGCGCCGCGGCGCTGGCCCAGGCGCGCACGGCGGAAGCCGCATGGCGCAACGGCACGGCAGGCGCGCTGGGCGGCGTGACCTTCTCGGTCAAGGACACGCTGGCCGTGGGCGGCGTGCCCCAGACCTTCGGCTCGGCGCTGTTTCGCGACCATGTGCCGGCCGCCGACAACCCCGTGGTCGCGCGCCTGCGCCAGGCCGGCGCGGTGTTCCTGGGCATGACCAACATGCCCGAGTTCGGCCAGCGCCCGACCAATGAGAACGCGCTGTACGGCACGGGCCGCAATCCCTGGAACCCGGCGCACACGCCCGGGGGGTCGAGCGGCGGCAGCGCCGCGGCCGTGGCTGTGGGCGCGGGAGCGATCTCCATAGGCACGGACGCCGGCGGCTCGGTGCGCGCGCCCGCGGCCTGCTGCGGCGTCGTGGGCTTCAAGGCCACGCATGGCCTGGTGCCGCATACCGAACTCGCCGACGGCTTCTCGTCGCTGGTGCAGATAGGCCCGCTGGCGCGCAGCGTGGCCGATATCGCCGCGACGCTGGACGTGATCGCGGGCCGGCATGCCGACGATCCCTGGTCGGCCAGCGTGCCGCCCCAGCAGCTGGGCGCGAGCCTGCGCGAGGGTGCCGGCCTGCAGGGACTGCGCCTGGGCTGGCTGCCCTTCATGGGCAAGGGCGACGGCGCCGAAGGGCTGGACGCCGAAGTGCGCGCGCTGTGCGAGCAGGCGCTGCAGCGCCTTGCGGGCCTGGGCGCCGAAGTCGCGACGCGCCACGCCGATCTCAGTGCGTCCAGCCCCATCCTCGCGGCGATCGCCGGGCCTTACAACCACCACAAGTTCGCCGAACAGCTGGAACGCGCGCCCGAAGGCTTTCCGCCGGGCTTTCGCGCGCGGCTCGAGGCCGCGGGCCGCATGACGCGCCAGCAATTGCAGCAGGGCCTGGTCGATCGCACGCAGTACTTCCGCACGTTGCAGGCGCTGTTCGAGACGTCCGATGTGCTGGTCACGCCCACGCTGTCGGCGCCGGCCGTGCTGGCCCAGGCCGATCCCACGGCGCCGCTGGTCATCGACGGCCGGGCCTGGGGGCCGCTGCGCACCGCCTGGATACACCACTGCCACCCGTTCAACGTGAGCGGCCACCCGGCTATCACCGTGCCGGCAGGCTGGACGCGCGCCGGCCTGCCCGTGGGCATCCAGTTCATAGGCCCCTGGTACGGCGAGGCGCTGATCCTGCGCGCCGCGGCCGCGCTCGAGGCGCTCGCGCCCTGGGCGCAGCGCCGCCCGCCGGTGCTGAACGCCCTGCCCGCCTGATTCCCTTTTCTTTCACGCATCTGATGGAGCACGCATGCCGACTGGCGCCACTTTCCGTTTTCTCTCCCGGCAACTTGCCGTGCTGGGCGCCGCCGCCGTTCTGGCCGGCACGGCCGCCGCGGCCCTGCCGCAGCGCGGCGGCACGCTCACGCTGATAGGCGCCGAGCCGCCGGCGCTGATCTCGCTGACCAACATCACGGTGGGCGCGCGCGACATCAGCGCCAAGGTCACCGAAGGCCTGCTGCGCTTCGACGACGACTTCGTCGCCCGGCCGCTGCTGGCCACGCGCTGGACGGTGTCGGCCGACGGCAAGCGCTATACCTTCACGCTGCGCCAGGGCGTCAAATGGCATGACGGCCAGCCGTTCGGCGCGGCCGACGTCGCCTATTCGATACAGGAACTCAAGCGCCTGAATCCGCGCGCGCGCTCGACTTTCGCCAACGTGGAGCGTGTCGAGACGCCCGATGCCCACACTGCGGTGATCGTGCTGTCGGCGCCCGCGCCCTATCTGCTGCGCACGCTGTCCGCGTCCGAGTCGCCCATCGTGCCCAAGCATGTCTACGAGCGCGGCGAGACGGCGGTCGCGCAGAACGCGAGCGCTCCCATAGGCACGGGCCCGTTCCGCTTCAAGCAATGGGTGCGCGGCTCGTACGCGGAGTTCGAACGCAATCCGGACTACTGGGACAGCGGCAAGCCCTACCTCGACCGCATCATCTACCGCTTCTCGGCCGACCCCGCGGCGATTGCCGCGGCGCTGGAAACCGGCGCCGCCGACTTCAGCACCGCAGTCTCGCTGGCCGACATCGCGCGCCTCAAGAAGAACCCCAAACTGCAGGCCCAGGCCCTGCCCAGCAACTACCTCAACAACATCGCCGCCGTCGAGTTCAATCTCGGCAACGAATTCTTCGCGCAGGCGCCGGTGCGCCGCGCGGTCGCGCATGCGATCAACATCGAGTTGCTCAACAAGGTGGCCTACCACCAGTACGCGCAGCCGCTGGCCTCGCCCATTCCCGCCACGCTCGCGCCTTTCCATGACCCGGCGCTCAAGGGCTATGCGCACGACATCGCGGCCGCCAATGCGCTGCTCGACCAGGCCGGCTTCAAGCGCGGCAGCGACGGCAGGCGTTTCGCGGTCACGCTCGACTACTTTCCCACGCCCACACTCAAGCAGGTGGCCGAATACGTGAAGGCCGCGCTGTCGCGCGTGGGCATACACGTGACGGTGCGCAGCCAGGACCTGGGCGGCTTCGTGCAGCGCGTCTACACGCGCCGCGACTTCGATTTCGAGATCAACGGCGTGGGCGCGCTGTTCGACCCCACGGTGGGCGTGCAGCGCCTCTACGCGTCGCGCGACGCGGGCAAGGGCATTCCCTTCGTCAACGCCGCGGGCTACCGCAACGCCGAAGTCGATGCATTGCTGGCGCAGGCGGCCGTCGAGCCCGACGAAGCCAAGCGTGTCGCGCAATTCCGACAGTTCCAGAAGATCGTGATGCACGAGCTGCCGCTGCTGCCGCTGGTCGCCGTGCCGCGCGGCAACGTCTGGAACCAGCGCGTGCAAGGCCTGCTGCAGGGCGTCGAAGGCTCGGCGGGCAGCTTCGGCGAGGCCTGGCTCGCACCGGCCGCAAGGTGATCCGAAAGCTGCATCGCGTGATGGCGAGTTTCGATTATTCGAGATCGCTGCGCGTCCCTAGACTTGTTTTCAACGTCGTTCCAGGGGCTGCTGAATCCCCGGCGAACACGCCGCAAGACACCATTCAACAGACGAGGGGACGAAGACGATGAACAGCAAGCATGCAAGCACGGCGCTGGCGCTGATCGCGGCCATGGCCACCATGGCCGCCGCGACCCAGGCCGCAGCCCAGGAAAGCAAGGCCGGATCGCAGGTGACGGTGTACGGCGCGGTCGACATGGGCTTCGAGTTCGCGAAGAACGGCAGCAACAGCGTGAACCGGCTCAGCTCGGGCCTGAACACCGTCTCGCGCCTGGGCTTTCGCGGCAGCGAAGACCTGGGCGGCGGCCTGCGCGCCAACTTCCGGCTCGAGGCCGGCCTCAACGCCGATGACGGCACGCAGAACAACGCGACCAAGTTCTTCAGCCGCTGGAACCAGGTGGGTCTTTCGGGCTCCTGGGGCGCAATCGACCTGGGCCGCATGTGGTCGCCGACCTTCGTGGTCGGCCTGACTTCCGACCCGCTGGCGCGCAACCGCACTTCGCTGGGCTGGAACATGTTCCTCGCCCAGACCAGCAACACGACCACGGCCTTCACGCCCGGCTTCACCGACAACTCGCTGCGCTACACCTCGCCGCGCATAGGCGGCGTCTGGGGCGAGCTGATGTACTCGGCAGGCGAAGCCGCGGGCAGCGCGGCGTCGGGCCGCGGCCTGGGCCTGAACCTGCAATATGCGAGCGGCCCGGTCTACCTGGGCTACGGCTACCAGCGCAACAACAGCGGCACGGCCGCCGCGCCCGTGGCCCACCCCGAGGCCAGCGTCTCGCACTTCGTGGGCGCGACCTACAAGCTGGGCGACGTCACGCTGTACGGCACGTTCAACCGCAACACGGCCGATGCCGCGACCATTCCCGACAGCACCAACGCCATGGCCTCGGTGCGCTGGAACGTGGGCGGCCCGCATGTGCTGATCGCGCAGCTGGCGCAGCGCCGGGTCAGCGGCGTCGATGCGCGCGCACGCGGCGTGCAGCTGGGCTACGACTATGTACTGTCCAAGCGCACGCGCCTTTATGCGCGCTTCGCGCGCGTGAACAACGAAGGCCTGTCGCGCGTCACGCTCAACGGCCTGGCCTCGCAGGCCCCGGGCGCCGACGCCTCGTTCACCGGACTGGGGGTCTCGCACGTCTTCTGACGCGCGCCGGCCGGCCCGGCTCACCGAAGTTCAGGCGGCGGCGTCCGCGGGCTTGCGCGCCAGCACCTTGCCCGTGCGCGTATGCCGGTGCACGCCCGAACGGTAGGCCACAGCGCCATTGACGATCACCGCCTCTATGCCTTGCGCGGGCCTGGTCGGATGGTCGTAATCGGCCAGGTCCTGCACGGTGGCCGGGTCGAAGATGGTGATGTCCGCATGGAAGTCGCGGGCCACCTGTCCGCGCTGTTCCAGCCCGAACACTTCGGCCGTCAGGCCGGTCATCTTCCAGACCGCGGTCTCGAGCGGAAACAGCTGAACGTCGCGGCTGTAGCGGCCCAGCACGCGCGCAAACGTGCCCCACAGCCGCGGATGCGGGCGCTCGCCCGCGGGCACGCCATCGGAGCCGATCATGGTGCGCTCGAACGCCAGGATGCGCTGCACGTCTTCCTCGTCCATGCTGTAGTAGATGGCGCTCGCCGGCTGCAGGCGCTTCGATGCCTCGACGCGCGACACGCCCCATTCGTCGGCGATGTCCTGCAGATCACGCCCCGCGAAATGCGGATAGGGCTCGCACGACGCGAGCGTCACGCGCCCCTGCAGGCGCTCCTCGTCCAGGTGCAGCATGGTGGAACTCGCGGTGTACGGATAGCAGTCGAGATTCACGCACTGGCGCTGCATTTCCTCCTCGATGCGGCGCAGCGTGACCGTCGACTTGCCGAAGTTGGCCTTGCGCATCAGCTTGTGGTGCGACAGCAGAATGGGCGTCGAAACCTCATGGCCTATGCGAAAGGTTTCCTCCAGCGATTCAAGGCATCTGTCGGCTTCGTTGCGGATATGGGAAACGTAGAGCGCGCGGCGCGCCGCGAGCGGGCGCGAGACTTCGGTGACTTCCTGCTCCGTCGCGGCCGCGGCCGGCGGATAGTAGGTGCCCGTCGACATGCCGACCGCGCCCGCCGCCAGCGCCTCCTCCAGCAAGGCCTTCATGGCCTCGACTTCGTCGGGCGTGGCCGCGCGCTCCAGGTCGTCCATGACGATGGTGCGGAAGTTGGTATGCCCGACCATGGGCACCACGTTGACAGCCGAAGGGCTGGCGCGCAGCGCGTCGAGGTAGGCGCCGAACGTCGTGAAGCGCTCGTTGCCCGCATCCAGCAGGTTCAGCGGCGAAGGCAGGGCCGTGCCGGCGCGCAGCGGCGCGATGCTGATGCCGCAGTTGCCCGTCACCACCGTAGTCACGCCCTGCGAGACCTTGAACGGCAGGTCGGGCTGCGACAGCAGCGCCTGGTCGTCGTGCGTGTGCGAGTCGATGAAGCCCGGCGCGACGACCAGCCCCGTGGCATCGATTTCCGTGGCCGCGGTGTGTTGGCTGAAGTCGCCTATGCCGACGATGCGCTCGCCGCGGATGGCGACATCGGCCGTGTACCTGGGCCTCTTGGTGCCGTCGATGATGGCGCCGCCGCGAATGAGGATGTCGAAGGAAGTTTCGTTGTGCATGGTTGCTGCCTTGTGATCAGAGCGCGCTCATCTTGTGGGCGATCGTGGCCGCCGAGCCGAAGGCCAGCGTCAGGCCCAGCGCGCCGTGGCCGACGTTGAGGAATACATTGTCCAGCGGCGAAGCGCCGATGATGGGCACGGACGTGGGCGTCGCGGGCCTGAGCCCCGACCATTCGGAAACGGAGTCGAGGTCGACCGCGGCGCCGAAGGCTTCGCGCGTATGGCCCACCAGTTCGGCAATTCTGTCCGCCTGGATGCTGCGGTCGTAGCCGCGAATCTCGGCCACGCCCGCGACGCGCAGATGGTCGCCTATGCGGGCGTAGACGACTTTGCGCGCCGCATCGGTGATGCTGACGCGCGGCACTCCGGCCGCATCGACAATGCGCGCCGTGATGCTGTAGCCCTTGAGCGGATAGACCGGCAGCGAGAAGCCCAGCATGCGGGCCACGGCGGCCGTGGCCGGGCCCGTGGCCAGCACCAGGCCGTCGACATCCAGCGCCTGCCCATTGGCGATCAGCTGCGCGACGCGCCGGCCCGCGCGGGCAAAGCCCGTGACCCTCTGCCCCAGCTTGAACTCGACGCCGCGCGCCCTGAGCTGGCGCTCCAGCGCCAGGCACAGCGCATGGCTGTCGATCGCGCATTCGCTGGGCGTGTGAATCGCGCCCGCGATGCGGCCCTTGAAACGCGCCAACGCGGGTTCTATGCGCAGGGCTTCGTCTTCACCGATGCAGCGCTGCAGCGGCCCGTGCGCGGCCTGCAAGCGCACCTGGGCCTCGGCCTTGGCCAGCGCCTGGGCGCTGGGCAGCAGCACCAGCTTGCCGGTCTCGGAGTACTTCAATTGCGCGGGGTCGGCGTCGCGCAGCCACAGATCTGTCTCGTGGCGGCTCAGGCTTCCCAGCGCCAGCAGTTCCAGCGAGCTTTGCCGCGCCGTCGAGCCGCGGCAGGCCAGCAGAAACTCCATCATCCAGCGCCACTGCGCGGGATCGAGCCGCGGAACGATCTTCAGCGGCGCGTTCTTCGCCAGCAGCAGGCTGGGCAACTCGGGCAGCAGACTCGGCTGGGCCAGCGGCGCCACATAGCCATAGGACAGCTGGCAGCCATTGCCGAAGCTGGTGCCGCGGCCCACATGCGCGGCGGCATCGATCACCGTGACTTCATGGCCCGAGCGGCTCAGCGCCGCGGCCGTGGTCAGGCCCACGATGCCCGCGCCTATGACCGTGACATGCGCGTGGCGCGGGCCGCGCGCGCGCGGATGCATGCTCCAGTAGCTCTGTGCGCTGTCGGAGTGGAAAACTGCAGACATCAAGGCCCTCAATCCACTTTGGCGCCGCTCTTGCGCACGACTTCGCCCCACTTCACGCGCTCGGATTCGACCAGGCGGCGCAGGTCCTGCGGCGTTCCGCCGATGGGCGTGAAGGCCAGCTGCTCGAACTGGGCGCGCACTTTCTCGTCCTTGAGAATCGCGTTGACTTCGATGTTGAGGCGATTGACGATCTCCGCGGGCGTTCCCGGCGGCGCGACCAGCGCCCCCCAGGCGCGCATTTCAAAGCCCGGCACGCCCGATTCATTGAGCGTGGGCACCGCGGGAAACTGCGGCGAACGCTCCTTGGACGTGACCGCGATCGCGCGCAGCTTGCCGCCCGTCACGGCCGGGCCCACGGAGGCGATGTTGTCGAACAGGAACTGCACGCTGCCGCCCATCAGGTCGGTGATGGCCTGGGGCGCGCCCTTGTAGGGAATGTGCATGCTGCCTATGCCCGTCATGGTCTTGAACATCTCGGCGCCGAGATGGCTGGTGGTGCCCGTGCCGCCCGAACCGAAGAAGGAGTTCGCGGGGTTCTGCTTGACGTAGCGCACGAGCTCCTGCACGTTCTGGATAGGCAGGTCCTTGTTCACCACCAGCAGGCTGCCGGTGCTGGTCAGCGCGATCACGGGAACGAGTTTCGCGGGGTCGTAGGGCAGCTTGGAGAACAGGAACTCGTTGGTCGCCAGCGTGGCGTTGTTGCCGTAGCCGATCGTGTAGCCGTCGGGGCTGGCCGTCATCACGGCCTGCATGCCTATGCCGCCGCCCGCGCCGGGGCGGTTCTCCACCACCACGCTCTGGCCCAGGCGCTTGCCCAATTCGTTGCTGAAGATCCGCGTCAGGATGTCGGGCGATCCGCCCGCGGCGGAGGGCACGACGATCTTGATCGGGCGATCAGGCCAGGCGGCCTGGGCAGCGAATGCCAGGGTCGCGGCCACGGCAACGAAAGTGAGGCGAACGGGACGGAGGTTCATGGTGGTGCTTCCAGGCAAGGGTTGGATCAATCAAGGTCGAAGGAGATATGGGTCTCAGTATCTGCAGCGCAGGCACTGGCCGCCAACGAAAAAAACAGGGTGGGGTAGTCATTTTTGAATACCCTCCCGGCACGCCCGTTGCCGGTGCAATCCAGGCCCGCACGGCCCGCTTTTTTCCCCGGCGTGGTGCCTAGGCAGGCGAGCCGATCGGGCGCCTGCACCGGAACATGGCAAGCATCCCGGGACCGCATGGGGACAAGCCGATCAGGCGCGCGGCAGATTCCGGTGCACCAGCTGCGCCAGCGCCACATCTTCAATGCCCACGCCCACCGATTTGTAGACCGTGATATCGCCTGCCGCGCCTTGGAGCAGTCCTGGATCGACCAGCAGCGGGCCGAGTTCAATCACCTTACTGCCCAGCGCCTGCTGATCGGCGGCCATCACCAGATCGCCGCCTTCGCGCAGCGCCTGGGCGCGCGACTCCACGACCACCACGCCGGCGCGCGCCAGCACCACGTCATCGATCTCGCGCGCGCTCGGCTTCGACGAGCCTATCGCCGCGACGAACGTGCCGGGACGCAATGCGGCGCCATCGAACAGCGCAGTGGACGAGCGCGTCGCGGTGATGACGATATCGGCCTGCGATGCCGCGGTGGCCGCATCGACCACGCGCGCGGGCACGCCGTACAGCTGCTGGACGCTGCGGGCAAAGGCCTCGGCGTCGTCGCGCGCACAGACCAGCACTTCGGTGGCGAAGCCGTCGGCGCAGAACGCTTCGGCATGGGCCTGGGCCTGGATGCCGCTGCCGAAAATGGCCAGCGCCACATGCGACTTGCGCACGCAGGCATCGGCGACCACGCGCGTCACGGCCGCGGTGCGCAGCCGGGTCAGCTCGTTGCCCTGGACCACGCGCAGCAGCTTGCCGGTCTCGGCCGAGAACAGATTGATGACGAAATCGAACTGACCGCCGACGGTGGGGTAGACCTTGGCGCCCATCACCTTGTCGGCGCCGTGAATGCCGCCCATCATGGACAGCGAATTGCCGCCCGCATGGATGCGCACCCGGTCCTGGATGCTGGAGCCGCCACGGCCCATGTCCAGGAAGGCCAGGCGCATGGCTTCTATGGCCTCGCGCATGGAGACGGCCTTGGCGACCTGCTGGTCGTCGATAAAAATTTCACTCATGCTGTCAGGTCCTGTGAGGAGATGCGACAGCACCGCGACGGTGCTGCGAAAGGCCTGCAGTATTAGGGAAGGCCTGGGCCCAGCGCCAGTGAAAAAAAGCGGGGAGGCCAGTCGTTTTTGACTGGACAGTTAACGGGGCAAAATCAGGCGCTCTGGCATGGCCCATGCTTAGAGCTCCGCCCACCCCGCCCCACAAACCCAGCCCCTCCAAGCCATGCGACTACGCCACCTGGAAATCTTCCATTCGGTCATGCGGACCGGCTCGGTCAGCGGCGCCGCCGAACTGCTGAACCTGACCCAGTCCGCGGCCAGCAAGGCCCTGGCCCAGGCCGAACATGCGTTCGGGCTGGTGCTGTTCAAGCGCGCCGGCGGCCGGCTGGTGCACACGCGCGAGGCCGAACAGCTTTTCGTGCAGACCACCGAACTGTTCTCGCAAGTCGAAAACGTAGAGCGCCTGACGCGCAAGCTCAAGAGAAATCCACAGGACCATCTGCGCATAGGCTGCCTGCCCAGCCTGAGTCTGGGCCTGCTGCCGGGAATCGTCGGCGAGTTCCGCGCGAGATATCCGGGCGTCTCGCTGGAGGTCGTGACCGGCAATGGCGACGAGCTGGTGGAGAACCTGGTGCGCCGCGAAATCGATATCTCCATAGGCTTCGACATGCCCGCGCATCCCGCGCTGGAGAAGCTGCCCCTGGGCGACATTCCCATCGTCCATCTGGCGCGCGCCGCAGGCACGGCGCCAGCGGCAGGAACGGCCGGCGGCATCCGCCTGGCCGAACTCGAGCCCGCGCAATGGATAGGCATAGGCGGCAGCGACCCGCTGGCGCAATGCATTCGCGATGCCTGGCCCGGCCTCGAGGAGAGCCCGACCAACCCCATGCTGGAGACGCGCAGCTACTACGTCGCAGCGGCTTTCGCGCGCGAAGGCACGGGCTTTGCGATCGTCGACAAGTTCACCGCCCAGGCGATTGCGTCCGACATGGACGTCAGGCCCATAGAGCCCGCGCTGAGCATTCCCGCGGTCGCCTTCCACATTGCTTCGGACGTGCGCTCGCTGGCCTTCAACGCCTTTGTCGATTGCCTCAAGACCCGGTTTTGACGCGGGGCCCGCGCATCAGTCGGGGCGCACGCGGTGCATGTCGGGCACCGCGGCGATCAGCGCCTGGGTGTAGGCATGTTCGGGCGCGGTCAGCACGCGCTGCGCCTGGCCCACTTCGACCAGCTGCCCCTGCTGCATCACGCCCACCGTGTCGCACATATGGCGCACCACGGCCAGGTTGTGGCTGATCAGCAGATAGGTCAGGCCGAACTCTTCCTGCAAGTCCTTCATCAGGTTCAGCACCTGGGCCTGCACCGACACGTCGAGCGACGACGTGGGTTCGTCGCACACAATGAACTCGGGCCGGCTCACCAGCGCGCGCGCGATCGCGATGCGCTGGCGCTGACCGCCCGAGAACTGGTGCGGGTAGCGGCGCACATCGTCGGGCGACAGGCGCACGCGGCGCAGCGCTTCCTGCACGCGCTCGGCGGTCTCTTCGGGCCCGCTGCTCAGGCCCAGCACCTCCAGCGGCTCGGCGATGATCTGGCCCACCTTCCAGCGCGGGTTGAGGCTTGCATACGGGTCCTGGAAGATCATCTGAAAACGCCGGCGCAGCGCGACGGCCGATGCGGGATCGGCCCAGCGGTCCTGGCCGTCGATCACGATGCGTCCCGCGGTGGGCCGCGTGAGTCCGGCGATCATTCGCGCCACCGTCGACTTGCCCGAGCCCGACTCGCCGACCAGGCCGAAGCTGCTGCCGCGCGCGATCGAGAAGCTCACATCCTGCACCGCATGCAGCACGCGTTTCGTTTGGCGCGCAATGGTGCGCGCGAGCCAGCCGCCCGACAGATCGAAGTCGCGCGACAGCCCGCTGATCTGCACCAGCGCCGGCCCGTCGACCACGGCGCGGACCGCGGGCGCGGCGGGCGCAGCGCCTGGGCCAACCGCCGCGCCTGAGCCGGCCGCACCAATCTCCGGCACGGGCAGCCGGTGCGTGGGGGCGGTCAGCGAAGGAATCGCCGCCATCAGCGCGCGCGTATAGGGCGCGGCCGGCGCATCGAGCACCTGGCGCACCGGCCCGGTCTCGAGCACCCGGCCCTGGTACATGACCATCACGCGGTCGGCGGCTTCGGCGATCACGCCCATGTCGTGCGTGATCAGCATCGCGGCCGTGCCGTGCTCCTTGCAGACGCGGCGCAGCACGCGAATCACCTGGGCCTGGACCGAAACGTCGAGCGCGGTCGTGGGCTCGTCGGCGATCAGCAGCGCGGGCTCGGCGCTGAGCGCCAGCGCAATCGCCACGCGCTGGCGCATGCCGCCCGAGAACTGGTGCGGAAACTGGTTGAGCCGGGCCGCGGGCTCGGCGATCTCGACTTCGGTCAGCAGATCGATCGCGCGCTGACGTGCCTGGCGCTCGTTCAGCGGCAGGTGCTGGCGTATGGTTTCGATCAGGTGCTGGCCTATGGTCAGCACCGGGTTGAGGCTGGTCAGCGGGTCCTGGAACACCATGCCGATATGCTTGCCGCGCAGCCGGCGGAAGTCTTCGCCGTACAGCGTGTCTATGCGTTCGTCGCGCAGGAAAATCTGGCCGCTGCTCATGCGCCCGGGCGGCGCGATCAGGCCGATCACGGCATTGCCGGTCATCGACTTGCCCGCGCCCGATTCACCGACCACGCCCAGTATTTCGCCGGGGCGTATCTCGAACGACACGTCGTTGAGCACCGTGACCGGGCCGCGGTGGGTATCGAAAGTCACGCCCAGGTTCTGCACGCGCAGAATGGGGGCGTCGACCAACAAACTCTCGGCCGAGGTCTTGAGGAAAGCGTCGCGGGCGGTCATTGCAGTTTCGGGTTCAAAGCGTCGCGCAGCCAGTCGCCGACCAGGTTGACGGAAAGTGCCAGCGCCAGCAGCACCAGCCCGGGGAACAGCAGAATCCACCATTCACCGGAAAACAGAAAGCCCTGGCCCACGCGGATCAGCGTGCCCAGCGAAGGCTGGGTCGGCGGCAGGCCCACGCCCAGATACGACAGCGTCGACTCGGCGACGATGGCCAGCGCAAAGCTGATGGTGGCGATCACCAGCACGGGAGCGAGCAGATTCGGCAGGATGTGGCGCACCAGAATGCCGCTGCGCGAGCGGCCTATGACCTGCGCGGCCAGCACATAGTCCTTGTGCTTCTCGACCATCACGGCGCCGCGCACGGTGCGCGCGTACTGCACCCATTCCGACAGCCCGATCGCCAGGATGATCACGTACAGCGCCATGTCGTCGCGGTAGCTCTCGGGCAGGATGCCGCGCGCGATGCCGAACACCAGCAGCGCGACCAGCAGCACCGGGAACGTCAGCTGCACATCGGCAATGCGCATCACCAGCGTGTCGAACCAGCCGCCGGTATAGCCCGCGATCAGGCCCAGCGGCACGCCGATGGCGAGCGACAACGCCACCGAGGCACCGCCGACGAACAGCGACATGCGCAGGCCGTAAAGAATCGCCGAATAGACATCGCGGCCCTGCTCGTCGGCGCCCAGCGGATAGCCGATGCCCGAGAGCCCGGCCTGGCCCGGCGCGGTGAACGCATCGAGCAATTCGAGGCCCGCGGGATCGAACGGGTTCTGCAGCGCCAGCCAGGGCGTGAACAGCGCGCAGCCGCACAGCAGCAACAGCACGACCACGGCGGCCTGCACCGTGAGCGAGCGACCGAGCGCGCGCAGCACGGCCGAATCGGAGCGGCGCAGCTGCCACCAGCGCGCCGGCACAAGAGAAGGAGAAGTTTCAGCCATGTTCTTGGAGGTATGTCTCAGCCGCGGCGCAGCCGCGGATCGACCAGCAGATAGGCGCCGTCGACGAGGAAGTTGATGACCACGTACAGCGCCGCGATCAGCATCAGATAGGCCGCGATCACCGGCACATCGACGCCCTGTATCGAGTTGATGAACAGCAGGCCCACGCCCGGCCACTGGAAGACGGTTTCGGTGACGATGGCGAACGCGATCAGCGAGCCGATCTGCAGGCCGGTGATGGTCACCACGGGAATCAGCGTGTTGCGCAGCGCATGGCCGTAATGGATGCGCTTTTCGGGCAGGCCGCGCGCACGCGCAAAGCGCACATAGTCGGTGCGCAGCGCTTCGAGCATCTCGGCGCGCACCAGGCGCATGATCAGCGTCAGCTTGAACATCGCCAGCGTGCACACCGGCAGCACCAGCGAGGCCCAGCCCGAGGCCGTGAGAAAGCCCGTGGTCCAGCCGCCGAGCTGCACCGTGTCGCCGCGGCCGAACGACGGCAGCCATTGCAGCTCGACGGCAAACAGGTAGATCAGGCCTATGCCGATCAGGAACGTGGGCAGCGAGACCCCGACCAGCGACAGCGTCATCAGCGCCCGGCTGAGCCAGGCCTCGCGGTGGATGGCGGTGTAGACGCCCAGCACCAGCCCGCCGGCGACGGCCAGCAGCCCGGCGATCAGCGCCAGTTCCAGCGTCGCGGGCAGGCGCTCGGCAATCACTTCGACCACGGGTCGCTTGAGCCGATACGAGATGCCGAACTCGCCTTGCAGCACATTGCCCATGTAGCGCAAATACTGAACGGCCACGGGCTGATCGAAGCCCAGCTCGGCAATCACCGCCTCGCGGTCGGCCAGCGAAGCATCCTCGCCCAGCAGGCTGATGGTCGGGTCGCCGATGTGGCGAAACACCAGGAAGGCAATGAAGGAAACCGCCAGCAGCACCAGCAACGACTGGCCCAGGCGACGCGCAAACAGCAAGGGCATGCAGTCTTCTCGTGGAGTGTGGAAAAGGACCGGGCCGCGCGCTCGCCGGCCTGGTCACCTGATCACAGGCCTTACTTCTCGGCCAGCTTGAACAGCTTGAAGTACGGCGTGTTCGACGGATTCACCGGAATGTCGAAGCGGCGCTTCATCGCATAGGTCTGGATCTGGTCGTGCAGCGGCAGATAGATCAGTTCCTTCTGCACCGTGGTCCAGATGCTCTTGATCGTCGCGTCGCGCTTCTTGCTGTCGCCTTCCGAGGCCAGCGACACGATCTGGCGATCGACGGCGTCGTTGCTGTAGCGCGTGGCATTGGTCGCGCCGCGCGAATTCTTGCCGCGCGTGTGCACCAGGTAGTCGAAGATGTAGGCCGAGTCATAGGTCGGCACACCCCAGCCATAGAGATAGAAGTCGGTGTCCTGGCCGTTGATCGCCGCGGTCTGTATCGCCAGCGGACGCGACACCACGGTGGTCTTCACGCCCGCGCGGCCCAGGAAGCCGGCCACGGCCTGGCAGATCGCCTCGTCGTTGAGATAGCGGTCGTTGGTGCAATGCAGCGTGATGCCGAAGCCGTTCGGGTAGCCGGCATCGGCCAGCAGCTTCCTGGCCTGGGCCACATCGGCCTTGCCGACCGCGCCGAACGCCTTGTCGTAGCCATGCACGAACGGCGGCGCGATGATGTTGGTCGGCACCGACAGGCCGCGCATCACGGCCTTCTGGATCGCCACGCGGTCTATGGCCAGCTGGAAGGCCTGGCGCACGCGCACATCGGCCAGCGGGTTCTTGTCCTTGACGTCGGAGTAGGTCAGCGGCGCCGCGCCCACGTTCAGGCCCAGGAAGATGGTGCGGTTTTCCGCGGCCTGGTTGACGCGCAGCTTGGCGTCGGCGCGCAGGCGCGCGATGTCCTGGATGGGCAGATCCTGCACGAAGTCGACTTCACCCGACAGCAGCGCGGCGACGCGCGTCGCGGGCGCCTTGATCGGCAGATAGACCAGCTCGTCGATGGGCAGCGGGAACAGGCCCACACCCCAGTAGCCGGGGAATTTCTTCAGCACCGTGCGCACATCGGGCTCGCGCGACACCAGCGTGTAGGGGCCCGTGCCGTTGACGTTGCGCGTGGCGTAGGTCTCCTCCTTGGCCGAAGGCTTTTGCGGCGCTTCCACGCCATGCTTCTTGGCCCAGGCGGCGCTCAGGATCTGGATGTTGATCAGGTTGTCGGGCAGCAGCGGCGTGGTGCCCGAAGTCTTGATGTGCACGGTGAACGGATCGATCTTCACCACGTCGGTGATCGCCACCAGCAGCGAGCGCATGTCGGACGAAGGCGAGCGCGCGCGCTCCAGAGAGAACAGCACATCATCGGCCGTGAACAGGCTGCCGTCGTGGAACTTCACGCCCTTGCGCAGCTTGAATTCCCATACCGACGGGTCGCTGGTCAGCGTCCACGACGTGGCCAGCGTGGGCTGCAGCTTGCCGTCGGCGGTGCGGATGATCAACGGCTCGTAGACCTGGTGCAGCAGATTGTGGTTCGGGCCGTTGTTCAGCGCGTGCGGGTCCAGCGTGGAAGCGTCCGCGGAGCGCGCCCAGCGCAGCGTTTCGGCCTGTGCCGCGACGCCGCCCATCAAGGCCGCGAGCAGAACGCCGGCGACGGCGCTGGCGCGAAACGGGGCAGCAAAACGGAGGGAAAGGAGTCGTTGGTTCATGGGACGGGAGCAGCTGGAAGCGGTGCGAAAGACGGGCGTGCGGGGCACGCGGTGAGCAGCCGATTCTCGGCAGCCCCGCGCCCGCGCACAACGCAGGAATCCGCATAACCAAATGCGCTTTTCCGCCCGGAAAACCGCCGCGCCGCCGCCAGGCGCCACCACGCCGACCAGGGAACCCGCAATGCACCCTGGTTACCAATCCTTTGCTTCGCCCAACCACAGGAGGCCTTCGTGAGCACCACCATTCCCTTGACGGCCAACTCCCAGCTGTCGCTGAGCAGCGCGCGCATCGCCAAGCTCATGGACAGCGACGTCAAACAAGCGACCCAGCTCAACTTTTTCGATAGCATCGTCGATCTCTTCCGGCCCCACAGCAAGGCGCTGGCACTGCAGAACCTGCACGCCATGCTGCACGACGGCGGCACCAGCAATTTCGCCCGCTTCGACTTGCTGTCGCAGCTCGCCTCGCCCGACAGCCAGTCGCTTTTCACGCTGGACATCACGGCCCACCCCAATGTCCCGGACCAATACACGGTGGAGTACTACATCAACGGACAGCCCATCAAGACCGACACCATCGACACGCATGAAAAGGATTTGATCTGCCTGCATATGGGCAAGCCCCAGGACACGGACATGCTTCAGGAGCAGGTCACCACCATCGACCAGCACCGGCTCGACACCCAGGAGCGCGTTGCCCAGGTGCGTGACGCCGACTTCTCGGGCGGCGGCGTCAACAAGAAATTCGACGCCAGGAGCGGCCTGCTGCGCGCCGACACCCAGACCGGCGAAGAGGACTTCGAGCGCGAACTCGCGCTGGCGCAATATGCCAAGGACAAGCCCGAGCTGGCCAGCTACATCTCCACGCAGAAGAAAGTCACCGATCCCGCCACCCTGCACCCCGAACTCAGCCGCGCGCACGCCTATGCCGTGGTCGACATCTATGACCCTGAACATGTGGCCAGCACGGAGATGGACAACTGCATCGACAAGCTGTCACGCGACCAGGCCAAAAGCCTGCTGCCGCAGATCGTCGACATGGCGCGCGTGCTCTACAAGAACCAGGTCGCCCACCGCGACCTGCACATGCACAACCTGGTCGTACATGAGATCAAGGACAGCGGCAGCGTGCACCTCAAGGCCATCGATTTCGGCCGCCTGGCCATGGGCGAAGATTTCGAGGCCAGGAAGTTCGAGGACATCGACTACCTGTTCGGCAAGCAGGGCGCCACGCTGCTCGAAACCATAGGCCGCAACTACCTGGCACCCGCAGGCTCGGAAGTCGACAGGAAGCACTATCCGATCCACAAGCTCTGCGCGCAGTTCAACGACAAGGGCATTGCGCTGGACCCGGTGCTGTCGCGCATAGGCGCGCATCTCAAGTCAGATCTGCAGCATGCGGGTACCGACGAGGCCCTGGTGGACGCAGCTTTTCACAAGGCCTCGCAGGCCTTGCAGCTGAGCTTTGCCCAGCTGCAAGCCCAGACCGAGGGGATTCGCTTTGCCTAGGCGGCTTGCGCGTAACCGGCCACGGCCGAAATCATGCCGCCGCCCAGGCACACATCGCCGTCATACAGCACGGCCGACTGGCCCGGCGTGACCGCCCATTGCGGTTCGGGAAAGTCGAGGCGGAAAGTCTCGCCCACGGCCTGACTGAGGACCGCCGGCGAATCGGGCTGGCGATAGCGCGTCTTGGAGCCATAGGTGCCCGCGGCCGGCGGCTCGCCCGCGACCCAGCTGGCGTTGTCGGCGTCGAGCTGCGGCGACAGCAGCCACGGATGGTCATGGCCTTGCACCACGCGCAGCACGTTGCGGTCCAGCTCCTTGCGCGCGACGAACCAGGGGTGGTGTTCACCGCCGCCGCGCTGCGCGCCTTTTTCCTTGATGCCGCCAATGCCCAGACCCTGGCGCTGGCCCAGCGTGTAGAACGACAGGCCTTGATGGCGGCCCAGCTTGCGGTCGCGATCATCGAGGATCCAGCCCGGTTCCTTGTTGATGTAGCGGTTCAGAAAATCGCGAAACGGCCGCTCGCCGATGAAGCAGATGCCGGTCGAGTCTTTCTTCTTCGCGTTGGGCAGGCCGATTTCCTCGGCGATGCGCCGCACTTCGGTCTTGTGCAGCTCGCCCACGGGGAACAGCGTCTTCGACAGCTGGGCCTGGTTGAGGCGGTGCAGGAAATAGCTCTGGTCCTTGGCCGGGTCCAGGCCCTTGAGCAGCTCGAAGCGCTGCGTCTGCAGGTTCTGGCGCACGCGCGCGTAGTGGCCGGTGGCGATCTTCTCGGCGCCCAGGCGCATCGCATGGTCGAGAAAGGCCTTGAACTTGATTTCGGCGTTGCACAGCACGTCGGGGTTGGGCGTGCGCCCGGCCTGGTACTCGCGCAGGAACTCGGCGAACACCCGGTCCTTGTACTCGGCCGCGAAGTTCACATGCTCGATCTCGATGCCGATCACGTCGGCCACGGCCGCGGCGTCGACGAAGTCGACGTTCGACGAACAGAATTCGCTGTCGTCGTCATCTTCCCAATTTTTCATGAAGATGCCGACCACGTCATGGCCTTGCTGCTTGAGCAAATAGGCGGTCACCGCCGAATCCACGCCGCCTGAAAGGCCCACCACCACCCGATGCTTTGTCATAGGTGTGCGATTATCCCAGCCCGTCACCCACAACGGTGTGGTGGGGACAAATACAGGACAAGCGATGGAATTGCGGCAGCTGCGCTACTTTGTGCGCATCGTGGAAATGGGGTCGATGAACCGCGCGGCGCGCGAACTCGATGTCGTGCAGTCGGCGCTGAGCCAGCAGATCACGCGGCTCGAGAGCGAGCTCGCCGTGCGCCTGCTGCAGCGCACGCCGCGCGGCGTCGTGCCCACCGAGGCCGGCGTCGCGTTCTTTCGCGAAGCCCAGCTCGCGCTGCGCCACGCCGACCAGGCCGTGCGCAGCGCCCAGCAGTCGCGGCTGTCGGGCTCGGTGAGTCTGGGCCTGGCGCCGACCACCGCCACCATTCTGGCGCTGCCGCTGATGCAGGCCATGCGCACGCGCTACCCCGACGTGCGCCTGCACATGGTCGAAAGCATGTCGGGCCATCTGGCCGAAATGCTCAATGCGCGCGCGCTCGACATGGCGGTGCTGTTCGACACGCGCCTGCACGGCAGCGAGGCCGGCCAGGCCCGGCCCGGCGGGCGGCGCTGGCAGGTGCACCCGCTGATCGAGGAACGGCTGTTCCTGATCCGCTCGCGCCGCCACCCGCACGCCAGCGCGCTGTCCGCGTCCATGGCGCTGGCCGATCTCGCGCACGAGCCATTGATTCTGCCCACGGGCCAGCACGGCCTGCGCAGCACGCTCGACACCGCGTTCGCCCAGGCGCGTTTCACGCCGCATGTGGTGCTCGAAGTCGATTCGCTGTCGATGGTGATGGCGGCCGTGGACGCTGGCCTGGGCTCGTCGCTGCAGCCCTGGGCAGCGATGGGCCGCTTCGAGGACGCAGCCCAGCGCTTCGAATCGGCGCTGATCACCGACAAGGACGCGCAGCGCACCAACCTGCTGTGCAGCCTGTCCGAAGACGAACTGTCGCCGGCCGCGCTGGCCGCGCGCGTGGTGCTGGTCGACTGCGTGCGCGAACTGGTGCAGTCGGGCGCCTGGAGCGGCATCTCGCCTATCCATCACGATAACTGATACCCCCATGCACTGAGGCCCCTGCACCGGGGGCGGGTTGATTCCTACAGTTGAGCTCCCCACGAGAGAGACTGCAAGGAGAATTCCCATGGACACCGATGTTCTGGTCATCGGTGGTGGCAACGCCGCCCTTTGCGCCGCCCTGATGGCGCGCGAAGCGGGTGCGCGCGTGCTGCTGCTGGAGTCCGCACCCCGCGAATGGCGCGGCGGCAACTCCGCCCACACGCGCAATCTGCGCTGCATGCACGACGCGCCGCAGGACGTGCTCGTCGAAGCCTACCCCGAAGAAGAGTTCTGGCAGGACCTGCTCAAGGTCACGGGCGGCATCACCGACGAACACCTCGCGCGCCTGGTGATACGCGCCTCGTCGACCTGCCGCGACTGGATGCGCCGCCATGGCGTGCATTTCCAGCCCCCGCTGTCAGGCGCGCTGCATGTCGCGCGCACCAACGCCTTCTTCATGGGCGGCGGCAAGGCCCTGGTCAACGCCTACTTCCGCAGCGCCGAGGCGCTGGGCGTGGAGATCCGCTACGAAGCGCCCGTGGACAGGCTGGAAATCGACAACGGCCGCTTCGTCGCCGCCTGGTGCAACGGCCAGCGCATCACCGCCAAAAGCTGCGTGCTCGCGGCCGGCGGCTTCGAGTCCAACCGCGAATGGCTGCGCGAGGCCTGGGGCCAGAACGCGCGCGGCGAATGGCCTTCGGACAACTTCCTGATTCGCGGCACGGCCTACAACAAGGGCGTGCTGCTGCGCCACCTGCTCGACGAGCAGCAGGCCGACCGCATAGGCGACCCCACGCAGGCCCACATGGTGGCGATAGACGCGCGCGCGCCGCTCTATGACGGAGGCATCTGCACGCGCATCGACTGCGTCTCGCTGGGCGTGGTCGTCAACCGCGACGCCGAACGCTTCTACGACGAAGGCGAAGACTTCTGGCCCAAGCGCTATGCGATCTGGGGCCGGCTCGTGGCCCAGCAGCCGGGCCAGGTCGCCTATTCGATCATCGACGCCAAGGCCATTGGCCGCTTCATGCCGCCGGTGTTCCCGGGCATCACCGCCAACAGCCTGCCCGAACTCGCCGAGAAGCTGGGCCTGGACGCCGCGACGTTCATCCGCACGCTGGACACCTACAACGCGGCCTGCCGCGTGGGCCGGTTCGACCACACGGCGCTCGACGACTGCCACACCGAAGGCGTGGCGCCCGCCAAGACCCACTGGGCCAGGCCCATAGACACCGCGCCGTTCTACGGCTACGCGCTGCGCCCGGGCGTGACCTTCACCTACCTGGGCCTCAAGGTCGACGACACCGCGGCCGTGCGCTTCGCGGGTCAGCCGAGCAGCAACCTGTTCGTCGCCGGGGAAATGATGGCCGGCAACGTGCTGGGCAAGGGCTACACGGCCGGCGTGGGCATGTCCATAGGCACGGCCTTCGGCCGCATCGCCGGACGCAACGCGGCCCTGGCCGCACAAGGCCTGCCAGCCGTCGCTGGCGCCGTCACCGACTAGGAAACCGCCATGCAAACCCTGCAATCCCTGACCGAAGACGCCAAGGCGCTGGCCAACGGCCTGGCCGCCGCCAAGTCGCCCGCCAAGGTCATTCCCATCCAGTTGATCTCCGCCGAAGCCGAAGTCGCGCGCGCGCTGCAGATCTGCAATGCCTGCCGCTACTGCGAAGGTTTCTGCGCGGTATTTCCGGCGATGACGCGCCGGCTCGAGTTCGGCACGGCCGACGTGCACTACCTCGCCAACCTGTGCCACAACTGCGGCGCCTGCCTGCACGCCTGCCAGTACGCGCCGCCGCACGAGTTCGCGGTCAACATCCCCAAGGCCATGGCCGAAGTGCGCGGCAAGACCTATGCCGACTACGCCTGGCCGCCCGCGCTGGGCAGCTTGTACCAGCGCAACGGATTGACGCTGTCGCTGGCCCTGGTCGCGGCGCTGACGCTGTTCCTGGTGCTGGCCGTGGTGCTGCAGGGCAATGGCCTGGCCGCGCTCTGGGGCGCCGACCTGGGCGGCAATTTCTACCGCCTGTTCCCACACAACCTGCTGGTGGGCATGTTCGCGCCGGTGTTCCTGTTCGTGGTGTTCGCGCTGTTCATGGGCGTGCGCCGCTTCTGGAAAGAGGTCAAGCCCGCGACCAGCGGCGCCGATGTCGGCAGCGCCGCGGCCGCCGAGGCGACCTCGGACGTGCTGCGCCTCAAATACCTCGACGGCGGCCACGGCCAGGGCTGCAACAACGAGGACGACGCCTATACCCAGCAGCGCCGCCGCTGCCACCACCTGACCTTCTACGGCTTCATGCTGTGCTTTGCCGCGACCGGCCTGGCCACGGTCTACCACTATGTGTTCGGCTGGGTCGCGCCCTACGACCTTCCCAGCCTGCCCAAGATCCTGGGCGCGGTCGGCGGCGTGAGCCTGATGCTGGGCACGGCCGGCCTGTGGCGGCTGAACTTCAAGCGCCATCCCCAGCATGGCGACGCCAGGCAAAAACCCATGGACCTGGGCTTCATCGCGCTGCTGTTCGTGGTCAGCG
>NZ_JAHCDD010000001.1 GCF_018413525.1 Acidovorax sp. CCYZU-2555 | reverse complement strand
GCCGGTGCTGGTGCTGCTGGTGACGGCCGGGGCGGTGGCGGCGGCGGCGCTGGCGCGGCGCTTTCTGGGCCTCGAAGACCTGTCGATGGTGTTTCTGATCGCCGTGCTGCTGGTGGCTGCGCGCACGCGCATGATCACCGCGTTCACGACGGCCGTGCTGTGCTTCTTTGTCTATGATTTTTTCTTCATCGACCCGCTGCTGACGCTGGCGATAGGCTCACACGGCGGAATTGCCACGGTGGCCATGTTTCTGGCCGCGGCGCTGATTGCGGGGCGTCTGGCTTCACAGCTGCGCATGCAGGTGGTGGCCTTGCGCGCGGCGAATGCGCATGCGGCGGCGATGCAGGCGCTGGGCCAGCAGCTGTCGAAGGCCGCCGACCTTGGGCAGGTGATCGCCTCGGGTTCCGCGGTGCTGCAGTCGACGCTGCATGCCCAGGCCTGGATACGCATCAATGGGGAGTCAGGGCCGCCCGCGGGTGCGGCGCTGCTTGGCGAGAAGGACCTCGCGGCCGCCGACTGGGCCCAGCGCCACGCCCAGGCCAGCGGGCGCTTCACCGATACGCTGTCGCACTCGGCCTGGTGGTTTCTGCCGGTGCGCTCCGACCAGGAAAGCCTGGGCATCGTGGGCCTGCGGTTTCCCGCGGCCATGACGCGCCTCACGTTCGAGCAGCGGCGCCTGGCCGAAAGCATGGTCGAGGACATCGCCCAGGCCGCGCTGCGCGCGCGCCTGGTGTCCGATCTCGAAGTGGCGCGCGTCACGGGCGAAACCGAGCGCCTGCGCTCGGCGCTGCTGTCGTCGGTGTCGCACGATCTGCGCTCGCCGCTGTCGTCGATGATCGGCGCGGCCGACAGCCTGGCGAGCTATGGCAAGGACATGAGCGAAGACGACCGCAAGACCCTGCTCGAGACCATACGCCTTGAAGGCGAGCGGCTGGACCGCTATATCCAGAACCTGCTCGACATGACGCGCCTGGGCCACCAGGGCCTGACGCTCACGCGCGACTGGATCGGCATAGACGAACTCGTGGGTTCGGCCTCGCGGCGGCTGCAGCGATATGTCGCGCATACGCGTGTCGAGATCGACATTCCCGCGGGCCTGCCGCTGGCCCATGTGCATCCCGCGCTGATCGAGCAGGCGCTGTTCAATGTGATGGAGAATGCGGCCAAGTTTTCGCCGCCGGGCGAGGCGCTGCGCGTCGTCGTGCGGCGCACCGAGGCCGACCAGATGCAGATCGATGTCTGCGACAGCGGCCCGGGCATTCCCGAAGACGAGCGCAGCCGCATCTTCGACATGTTCTACAGCGTAGAGCGCGGCGACCGCGGGCGCCAGGGTACGGGCCTGGGCCTGACCATCGTGCAAGGCATCATCGGCGCACACATGGGCCAGGTCGAGGCCTTGCCCGGCTCCGACGGGCGCGGCACCACCATTCGACTGACACTGCCCTGGGGCGAACAGCCTCTGCTGGAGAACACCCCATGACCGTCAGCCACGACGCTTCCCCGACCACACCCGCGGCGCGCGTGCTGGTCATAGACGACGAACCGCAGATCCGCAAGTTCATCGACATCAGCCTGCGCTCGCAGGGCTACAAGACGCAGCTCGCCGACACCGGCGAGCAGGGGCTGTCGATCCTGGCGACGCAGGGCGCCGATCTGGTGATTCTCGATCTGGGCCTGCCCGATCGCGATGGCCAGGACGTGCTGCGCGAACTGCGCCAATGGTCGCGCGTGCCGGTGATCGTGCTGACCGTGCGCTCCGGCGAAGACCAGAAAGTCGCGCTGCTCGATGCGGGCGCCAACGACTACGTAACCAAGCCGTTCGGTATCGAGGAGCTGATGGCGCGCATCCGCGCGCTGCTGCGCAATGCCAGCCGCCAGGGCGAGGCCCAGCCGGTCTATGACGACGGCCAGCTGCGCATCGATCTCGCGCTGCGCGAAGTGCATCTGCAGGGGCAGTTGGTGGCGCTCACGCGCAAGGAGTTCGCGCTGCTGTCGCTGCTGGCCCAGCAGCCCGGGCGCCTGCTGACCCAGCCGCAGCTGCTGCGCGAGATGTGGGGGCCTACGCACGAGGAAGACGCGCACTATCTGCGCATCCTGGTCGGCAAGCTGCGCCACAAGCTTGGCGACGATGCCGCCGCGCCCCAGTACATCATCACCGAGCCCGGCGTGGGCCTGCGTTTCGTGGGCCGGGAGCGGGGTGAACGCGCGCATTGAAGCCGCTGCAAGGGCATTAGGCAAAACCAGGATTCGACACATCATGAAACAATATGGCGCAAGCCGTGTTGTAGCGGATGGATGTGCAAAGGGCGGAAGTTTTCCCCCGATCTTAGGAAGTGCAGATGTTGGAATGCCCTGAAGAAGAAAGCCCGGTTGCACAGCAACTGGCGCAGCTGAGTGCCCTGGATCGTGTGATGGCGATTGCGGAATTTGAACTCGACGGATCGCTGAGCCGCGCGAACGACAATTTCCTGGCGCTTCTGGGATTCACGCGCGAAGAGGCGGTAGGGCGGCATCACAGCGCTTTCTGTACCGCAGCGTTTGCGGCCAGCGCCGAGTACCGCAAGTTCTGGCCCCAGCTGCGCGACGGCAAGGCCCGCACCGGCCTGGCCGAGCGCCTGCGCAGCGACGGCAGCAGCTGCTGGCTCGAAGCCACCTACACGCCGGTGCTCGATGCCCAGGGCAAGGTGCGGCAGATTCTCAAGATTGCGACCGACATCACGGCGCGTCTGCAGCGCGAGCAGGCGCAAAAGGAACATCTGCAGCGGCTGTCGCTGGTCGCCGATGCCAGCGGTACCGCGGTCGTGATCAGCGACAGCGACTCGAAGATCGTCTACGTCAACAACGGCTTCACCCGCATGTTCGACTGGCAGCTCGACGAAGTGCGCGGGCGCGCGCCGATTGCCTTGCTGGCCCCGCAGATCAATGAGGATTTCGTCGATAAGTACCGCGATGCGCTGCGCACTGGCGAGTCCGTGGAACGCGAGGAAATCGTCGTCAGCAAGGAAGGTCGGCGCTATTGGGTCAAGGTCATCAGCAACCCGGTGGGGGCCGAGAACGGCGATGACTGGAACTACACCGTCACCACGCTCACCGACATCACGCGCGCCAAGATGCACGAGGTGCTGCAGCATCGGGTGCTCGAAGCCATGGTGCGCGAAAGCCCGCTGTCGGAAGTGCTGGAACTGATCTGCCACGAAGTCGAACGCATCTCTCCGGAGATCACCTCGTCCATCCTGGGCGTCAGCGAGCAGGGCACGCTGCAGCCCCTGGTCGGGCCCAGCCTGCCCGCAGATTATTCGCGCCAGCTCGACGGTGTGCCGATAGGGCCGGCATCGGGCTCGTGCGGCACGGCCGCGTGGCGCAACGAGACCGTGCGTGTCGACGATATCGCCACCGATCCGCTGTGGGCCGAGCACAAGCACCGCATCCTGCCGCTGGGCTTCGTCGCCTGCTGGTCCACGCCCATACGCAACAGCCAGGGGCGGGTCGTGGGCACGTTCGCGTTCTATTTCAACAGTCCGCGCGTGCAGGCCGCGGAGCTGTTTCATCAACTGATGGTCGATGCCTGCGTGCATCTGTGCGCGCTGGCGTTGGAGCGCGAGCACACGCGCCAGCGCATTCGCCAGCTGGCTTTCTATGATGGGCTGACCGGCCTGCCCAACCGCAGTCTGCTGCAGGCCAAGGCCGATCAGGCGATCGCCACGGCGACGCGCAGCAAGGAAAAGCTGGCCGTGCTGTTCATCGACCTGGATCGATTCAAGCAGGTCAATGACTCCCTGGGCCATCCCGCGGGCGACGAGTTGCTGCGCCAGATCGCGGGCAAGCTGCGCCAGGATCTGCGCGCTTCGGATATCGCCGGGCGCCTGTCGGGGGACGAGTTCGTGGTGGTGCTGCCGCAAAGCGATGTGGTCCAGACCACCGACATGGTGGAGCGCCTGCTGGAACTGCTGGGCGCTCCGGTCACCGTGGCCGGCGTGGCGCTGGCCGCATCGGCGAGCGTGGGCATTGCGATGTTCCCCGACGACGGCCGCGACATGGAGACGCTGCTGCACCGTGCCGACATGGCGATGTACCAGGCCAAGAGCAGCGGCCGCGGCTGCTTCAGCTTTTTCAGCAGCGAGATGAACCAGCTGGCGCAGGAGCGGCTGGCGCTGGAAACCGCGCTGCGCCAGGCGATCCAGACCAAGCAGCTGCATTTGCATTACCAGCCCCAGGTCGACATGGAGACCGGCAAGCTCTACGGCGTCGAGGCGCTGGCGCGCTGGACCCATGCCGAACTGGGCGAGATTTCGCCGGTGCGCTTCATTCCTCTGGCCGAAGAGTGCGGCCTGATCGCCGACCTGGGCCATTGGGCGCTGCGCGAAGCCTGCCGCCAGCTTTCGGCCTGGCGTGCGCAAGGGCTTGCGGTGCCGGCGGTGTCGGTCAATCTGTCGCCCACCAGTTTCCACAACCTCGACTTGCCGCGCATGATCGCCGACACGCTGCAGATCAATTCGCTGACGTCGCAGGATCTGACGCTGGAGCTGACCGAGAGCATTCTGCTGGACACCAATCCCAGCACCATGAAGACCATTGCCGAAGTGCATGCCAACGGTATTCGCCTGGCGATGGACGATTTCGGCACCGGCTACTCCAGCCTCAGCTATCTGCGCCGGCTTCCGGTCAACGAGTTGAAGCTCGACCGCAGTTTTGTCGCCGATCTGGGCAACGACGAAGCTGCGCGCGCGCTCAGCGCCGCCATCCTGGGCATAGGCAAGAGCCTGCACTTGACCGTGGTCGCCGAAGGCGTGGAAACCGCCGAGCAGAACCTGTTGCTGCGCGAGCAGGGCTACCCCGTGGCCCAGGGCTATCTGTTCTCGCGGCCGCTCAACCCGCAGGATTTTGAAAGCTGGCTCAAGAATGCCGCCGTTGGAGAGGCCGCCGTGGTCTGACGCGGCGCAGCTTACCGGCAGCCCGCTTCTTCGGCAGCCAGTGCCGGCACCTGGCTGGCGAAGGCTGCAGCGCCAAGCGCCTGCGCCGCGACGACATGCGACGCCGCCGCCTGCCCGTTCACGTCGAGCAGGAATTCCGACGACACCAGTTGCGCGCCGCAGAAGTCGAAGATGCCGTGATCGATCTGCGTGCGCATCGCCTGCGTGTAGCCGTGGCGCGCATAGGTGCCGGTGTCGGCGCCGCCTATGCCTATGAGGTGTACCGCAAGATGGCCCAGGCGCTTGACCAGCTTGCCGTCGGGCGTTTCCTCGTAGGCCCAGCCGTTGGTGAACACGCGGTCTATCCAGCCTTTGAGCTGGCCGGGAAACGACCACCAGTAGATGGGATAGACGAGCACCAGCGCGTCGGCTCGGTCTATGCGCGCCTGCTCGCGCACGATGTCACCAGGCAAGGGCGACTGCAGAAAATAGGCGCTGCGGTCATTCTGGTTGAACGCCGGGTCGAAGCCTTCGGCCGCGATGTCGGCGATCTCGGTGGTGTGCTCGCCGGCTGCCGCAACTCCCTGCGCAAAAGCGTTGGCAACGGCGTGTGTGAGGGACTGGGAATCGGGATGGCTGACGACGATGAGGGCATGCATGGCGGCTCCTTGGGACTGGCGATTGAACTACCATTGGTAGCTGGAATTCATAAATTACTTTTAGTAGGTTACCTTTGGTAGGTTAAAGATGTCAAGCAATCCGACGAAAGCGGCCCCGCCCGCTGAGACGAAGAAACGCCTGCCCAAGGAGGAGCGCCAGCGCCAGCTGATCGATGTCGCCTGGGACATCGTGTGCGGCGAAGGCACGGATGCGCTCACCCTGGGCCATCTCGCCGAGCGCGCGGGCGTGACCAAGCCCGTCGTCTATGACCACTTCGGCTCGCGCACCGGCCTGCTGGGTCTGCTGTATGCGGAGTACGACAACCGGCAGCACGCGCTGCTGGACCAGGCCCTGCAGGCCTCGGGAAAGTCGCTCAGCGCCGTGGCGAAAGTGATCGCCGGCGCCTATCTCGACTGCGTCATGGCGATGGGCCGCGAGCTGCCCGGCGTGACCGCCGCGCTCGCGGGCTCGCCCGAACTCGACGCGCTGAAGAAGGCGCACGAAGCGCTGTTCCTGGCGAAGTGCCGCGATGCGCTGCAGCCGCATGCCAAACAGCCGCTGGGCCAGGCCGGCATGCGCGCCATGCTGGGCGCGGCCGAGGCGGTGTCGTTTGCCGCGGCCGCGGGCGAAATCGATGCGGCCGAGGCGCTCGATGAAATCTACGACGCCATCGTGCGCATCGCGCGCCGCTCCTGATCGCGGGCCGGGGCGTGCATTGCGCGCCGCTTAGTTGAAAAACGTGTTTGCATAGTCCCAAACATTCGTGGCTGTATCCGGGCCGAATTCCTAGACTTCATTCCAAGCAATCATCAAGGAATGGGTCATGTCTGGATCAGCAATCGTCAATCGCCGCCTCAAGGTCGCACTCTCCGTGGGCTTCTCGGCAGGCCTGGTCCTGGCGGCCACGGCGGGCATGGGCGCGGCATGGGCTGCTGAAGGCAACTGGCCCACGAAACCCATCACGCTGGTCGTTCCCTACCCACCGGGCGGCACCAACGACAACGTCGCTCGGCTGATCGCCGAGCAGGTATCGAGCAAGGCCGGCCAGCCGGTGATCATCGAATACAAGCCGGGCGCGGGCGGCACCATCGGTGCGCAGTTCGTGGCACGTGCCAAGCCCGACGGCTACACGCTGCTCAATGCCTCGATAGGCAACCTTGCCATCGCTCCGCAGCTGATGCCCGTGCAGTTCGATTCGTTCAAGTCGTTCCAGTCGATCGCCTATATCGGCAGCGGCATCACCACGTTCGCGGTGCGCGCCGATTTCCCGGCCAAGAACCTGCAGGAACTCGTGGCCTATGCCAAGAAGCACCCGATCACGCTGGGCACTTCGGGCGTGGGCACGCCGGGCCACATGGCGGGCGTCTACTTCCAGCAGATCACCGGCATCCAGATGACGCATGTGCCATACAAGGGCAGCGCCGCGGCGATCAACGACGCGATCGGCGGCCATGTGGATCTGGTGATCGATCCACTGAGCACCACCTTCGTGCGCGCCGAGAAGCTCAAGGCCCTGGCCTATTTCGGCACCAAGACCGCGCCCGAAGGTCTCAAGGGCGTGCAGTCGGTGAGCCAGCAGGGCTTTGCGAAATGGGACGACGCGTTCGGCGGCTCGTTCTTCTGGACCGCCCCGGCCGGCATTCCCGACGCCGTGCAGAAGAAGCTCACGGGCTGGGTGCTCGAAGCCCTGGCCACGCCCGAAGTGCGCCAGGCGCTGGTCCAGGTGCAGGTCGCCGCCGCGCCCGCGGACGCGGCGGCGACCACGGCCATCGTGCACAAGATGCATGGCCTGGCCAAGGACATCTTTGTGACGCCGGCGCAGCAGCCGGTGGCGCTCGCGAAATAAGCGTCCGACAGGGCGGTGTTCGCCTCTGATGGAAATCCAGGAAAGTTGAAGTTCATGCATCTGGGATTGTTTTTGCTGGCCGCGGGCCACCACGCAGGCGGCTGGCGTTATCCCGGCGCGGAGTCGGGCACCGAGAACTTCGGGTTGATCTCCCGCATCGCCAAGGAAGCCGAGGATGCCAAGTTCGACATGGTGTTCTTTGGCGACCGCCTGGTCACGACCAAGGACTCGCACCCGTCGATGATCACGCGCCCCGACCCCATGGTGGTGCTCGCGATGCTGGCGGTGCAGACGCGCAAGATAGGCCTCGCGGCCACGGCGTCGACGACGTACAGCGACCCGTTCACGCTCGCGCGTTCGCTGGCTTCGGTGGACTTGCTGAGCCAGGGCCGCGCGGCCTGGAACATCGTCACCACGGTGCAGGACGGATCGGGCAATTTCAGCCGTTCGCTGCACCCCGAGTCGCAGGAACGCTATGCGATCGCGCAGGAGTTCGTTCAGGTGGTGCAGGGCCTGTGGCGCTCGTGGGAGGCCGATCCCTATGTGCGTGATAAGGAGCGCGGCGTCTACATCGACACCGCCAAGCTGCACGCGCTGGAGCATGTGGGCAAGTACTTCCAGGTGAAAGGGCCGCTCAATGTGACGCGCAGCCCGCAGGGCGAGCCGGTGCTGATTCAGGCCGGGTCTTCGGGCGCGGGCCAGCAGCTGGGCGCGCGCTATGCCGAAGTGATTTTCACGGCCCAGCAGGATCTGCAGGCGGCCCAGGAGTTCTACCAGGCGCTCAAGCTGCAGGTCGCTGCCGCGGGGCGCGATCCGGCCAGGGTCAAGGTGATGCCGGGGCTGATGCCCATCATCGGCCGCACCGCCGCCGAAGCGCGCGAAAAGCTCGCCCAGCTGCAGGAATTCACCGACCAGAGCAAGGCGCACTACATGCTGTCGGCCGAGCTCGATCTCGATCTCACGGGCCAGGACCTCGACGCGCCCGTGCCCGATCTGCCGCAGGACGATGCCAGCTTCAGCCGGCGCAAGCTGCTGCTCAAGTTGGCGCGCGAACAGAAGCTCACGCTGCGCCAGCTCTATCACCACATCGCGAGCAGCCGCGGCCACCAGGTGGTCGCGGGCACGGCCCAGGAGATTGCCGATCACATGCTGCACTGGGTCGATTCCGGCGCGGCCGACGGCTTCAACATCATGCCCGCCTACTTCCCCGGGGGCTTCGAAGAGTTCACGCGCGGCGTGGTGCCGCTGCTCCAGGAGCGCGGACGCTTTCGCCGCGAGTACAGCGGCAATACGCTGCGCGCCCATCTTGGCCTGAATGATCCCGTTTGACGTTTGAATCAAGGAACCCCATGTCCGTTTTGTTGATTGCCGGCAGCCCGTCGCACACTTCCCGCTCCGCGGCCCTGCTCGAGTCCGTGGGCAAGCGGCTCGCGAAACACCAGATCGAGGTGACGCAGCTGCAGATCCGCGACCTCGATGCCCAGGCGCTGATCCATGCCGATTTCGCCCATCCGTCCATCGTGCGCGCCGTGCAGCAGGTGGCCGACGCCAAGGTGGTGGTGATCGCCACGCCGGTCTACAAGGCGGCCTACAGCGGCGTGCTCAAGGTGTTCCTCGATCTGCTGCCCCAGACCGGACTCAAGGGCAAGACCGTGCTGCCGCTGGCCACGGGCGGCAGCCCGCACCACATGCTGGCGCTCGACTACGCGCTGCGCCCCGTGCTGCAGGCGCTGGCCGCCAAGCAGATTCTTCCCGGCATCTATGCGACCGACGCCCAGGTGTTCGTGCTGCCCGAAGGCGCGAGCACGCTGAGCACCGACCTCGCGGTGCGTGTCGACGAGGCCGTGCATGTGCTGGTTTCCGAGGTGCTGCTGCCCAAGCCGCATGCGGACGCATCGTTCGCGCCCGTGCATTTTTCCCAGGTGCGCTGCAGCGTCTGAGCGCCGCGCCTTCCCTCTTTTTCTCAACGGATTTTTCAGGAGCCTCCCATGACCATTCAAGCTATCAACGTTCGCAATCAGTTCAAGGGCAAAGTGCGCGAGATCATTCGCGGCGACGTGGTCTCCGAAGTCGATGTCGAGACGCCCTGGGGTGTCGTGACGTCGGTGATCACCACGCGTTCGGTCAACGATCTGGGTCTGGAAATCGGCTCGGAAGTCGTGGCGCTGGTGAAGTCCACCGAAGTGTCGATTGCCAAACTTTGAAATCAATGACTTAGAAGGTGGTCGATTTTGGCAAACGGCGGCAAAACTGTGACCCGTTCGTGGTGAGCCTGTCGAACCATGAACGGCCCGTCTTCATGACTTGAGGTCAGGCCGTTCATCCTTCGACAGGCTCAGGACGAACGGATTTTTGACGCCCGCTGTTTCTTTTTAACGCCTTGCGAGACCTAGGCTCGCTTACCCCGCTCAGGACGAACGGAACAGTCAGTCGCTCTGCGTTTGTCAAACGCCTTTTCCCATAAAAAACGCAGTGCCCCGAAAGGCACTGCGTTTTTCATTGCGCGGCGATCAGATGGTTTGGAACCCGTGCGTGCCGTCGTTCTTCAGTTGCTGGACCAGGCCGAATTCCCAGTCGAGATACGCCTGCATCGCGCTGCGCGGCGCCTGCGTGCCTTCGTAGGGGCGGCGGTAGCGGTCGGTGCGCGGCGAGGCCAGGCGGGTCTCGCCCTTCTCCAGCGGCAGGTCGGCGGCGATCCAGGCCTGGGTGCCGCCCGTCAATGCGTACACCGGCGCATCCGTGGCCTGGCTCAGCGCGTGCACGGCATAGCGCGCCAGCAGGCTGGAGCCGCAGGTCACGACATAGCGTTCGGCCTTGGGAATGGTCGCCAGCGCCTGCGTGAGCTGCGGGCGCAGCGTGAACCAGGCGCCGGGAATGTGGCGCTGCACGTAGTTGGCGCTGCTGGTGAAGTCGAGCACGGCGGTGCGCGGGCCCGCGCCGTCGTCGGCCAGCCATTGCGCCAGCGTGTGCACGGAGACATCTTGCACGGCACTCGCATGCGGCGGGTAGCTGATCACTGGCTGGCCGACTTCATTCCAGTCGGCCGCGCTGACGCCGTCGAGCACCCAGGTTTCCCAGCCCATTTGCGCGAGCCAGGAGGCGCTCATGTTGGCGCGCACGCCGTCGTCGTCGACCAGCACGATGCGCGCGCCGCGCACCGGCGCCGCGTGGTCGGTTTCCTGTACCAGCTGGCCGCCGGGGTAGTGGCGAAAGCCCGCGAGATGGCCGGCCGCGTATTCGTCGGCGCTGCGCACGTCGAAGCGGTAGGTGGTGCGCGTGCTCTCTTGGGTAAAGCCATCGAGTTGCGCGCGCGTGGCGCGGCGCACGCCCGCGCGGTCGGCGACGGCGCGCGCGCGTTCGGCGGCCTGGCTGCGTTCGGCTTCGGCGACGGCAGGTGCCTGGCGATCGGCGCCATGGTCCAGTTGCTGGCCGGCGAGCAGCCAGCCAATCGTGCCGTTGCGCAGCGCGGTGATGCGGTTGGGCAGGCCGGCGTTGATCAGCGATTGCGTGCCTATCAGGCTGCGCGTGCGGCCCGCGCAGTTGACGACGATATGGGTGGCGGCGTCGGGCGCGAGCGTGGCCGCGCGCAGCACCAGTTCGGCGCCGGGAACGCTCACGCCGCCGGGAATGCTCATGGTCTGGTATTCGTCGAAGCGGCGCGCGTCGAGCACCACCACGTCGGCCTTGCTGTCGAGCAGGGCCTGCACTTCCTCGGCCGCGAGCGAAGGCGTGTGGCGCTCGGCTTCGAGCCATTCGCCAAACGATTTGCTGGGCACGTTGACGTCGATGAACAGCTCGTAGCCTGCATCTTTCCAGCCCGCGAGACCGCCGGCGAGCACATGCACCTGGGTATAGCCCAGCGCCTGCAGCGTGCGTGCCGCGCCTTCGGTCAGGCCTTCGCCGTTGTCGTAGACCGCGATGCGCGTATCGCGCCGCGGCAGGCGCTGCCAGGCGTCGATCTCGATCTTGCCCGCGGGCAGATTGGCGGCCCACAGCGGGTGGCCTTCGGCGAACGGCGCTTCTTCGCGCAGATCGAGCAGCGCGATTTCTTCGCCGGCCAGCAGGGCCTGGCGTATGTCTTGGGGAGTCAGTTGGGGAACGGGATGGCTCATGTCGGGCTTGGAAGGGAGAGGGTGGAAATTCAGTGGGTGACGTTGGCGTAGCCCGAGACGAAAGGCTTGACGCCGCCGTCTTCGGTGAACACATGGCGCTGCACCTTGCCGATGTCGGCGCCGTAGACGTGGATGCTGATCGAGACCTGGTCGGCGAACACATTGCGCACGCGGTGCACATCGCCTATGGACGGCGAGACGGCGTCCACTTCGCCGGGCTCCAGGCGCTGCGCCGGCCCTTCGGGCTGCCAGCGGCCCGCGGCGTCGCGCGCGAAATGCTGGCCTTCCTCGGCGCCGCGCAGCATGCCGATCAGGCCCCAGACCGTGTGGTCGTGAATGGGCGTGCCCTGGCCCGGGCCCCAGACGAAGCTGACCACGGAAAAGCGGCCTTCGGGGTCGGCATGCAGCAGGAACTGCTGGTAGTGCGCGGGGTGGGGCTGGGCGAAGGCCTCGGGCAGCCAGTCGTCGTGCGCGACCAGCGACTGCAGCAGCGGCGTCGCGCCGGCGAGCAGCGCGGCTTCGTCGGTGCTGCGCGCAATGGTGTCCGACAGCTGCGCAACGAATTGCTGCAGGCGCGGCGCGGGCGTGGGGATTTCATTTGGCATGAATGGATTACAGCCTGCGCGCGCGTTGGCGTAAACGGTAATTTCCGCATATGGATTTCCGTTTTTGTTCGTTCCCGCGGCGCGCGCTATTGACTTCAATAGCGGCTCATCTGGTCATCACGCGTCAGCGTGCAGACCGGCCCAGATCGCCACGAAAGGAATCAACGGCATGGACAGCGTACAGAACCGGGACGGGTTGGAGAAGAAGGCGTGGTCGCGCCGTGATGTGCTGCGCGCCGCGGGCGCTGCCGGCCTGGTCGGCTCGGCGGGCCTGGCCGCGCAACGCGCCACGGCCGCAGGGCCGCTGCGCCCCATCAAGCTCGCCTGGAACGCCAATGCGATCTGCCTTTCGGCCGCGCCGGTGGCGATAGAGCGTGGCATTTTCGAGAAGCACGGCCTCAAGGTGGAGCTGGTCAATTTCGCGGGTGCGACCGATCAGCTGCTGGAAATCATCGCCACGTCGAAGGCCGACGCGGGCCTGGGCATGATCCACCGCTGGATCAAGCCGCTCGAATCGGGCTTCGACGTGAAGCTTGTGGGCAGCTCGCACGGCGGCTGCTCGCGGCTCGTCGGCTATGCGCCCGCGGGCGTCAAGGAACTCAAGCACCTCAAGGGCAAGACGATTGCGGTGTCCGATCTCAACTCGCCGGGCAAGAACTTCTTTTCGGTGCTGCTGACCAAGGCCGGCATCGATCCCGAACGCGATGTGAACTGGCGCCAGTTTCCCGGCGACATGCTGGGCCTGGCCGTCGAAAAGGGCGAGGCCCATGCGATCGCCGATGGCGACCCGAATCTGCTGCTGGTGCAGCGGCGCACCCAGGGCCTGGTCGATCTGGCGACCAACCTCACGGGCGAATACGCGGCCAAGACCTGCTGTGTGCTGGGCGTCAGCGGCGCGCTGGTGCGCAACGACCGCCCGACCGCGGCCGCGCTCACGCGCGCCATCGTCGAGGCCTCGGACTTCATCTCGGACAACCCGGCCGAAACCGCGCGCATCTTCAGCCCTTATTCCAAGGTGCCCGAGAGCGATCTGCGCGCCGTGCTGGGCAAGCTCACGCACCGCAGCCACCCCGTGGGCACGCCGCTGCGCGACGAGATCGAGTTCTATGCGCGCGACTTCAAGCTCGTCAAGGTGCTCAAGCCCACGACCGACCCGGCGCGCTTTGCCGCCCATGTCTACGCGGACGTGCTGTCCTGAAACCCTAGGCTGATTGATCTCCTGGAGAAATGCGATGAGTACCCTTGCCGAACATATCTTGCCTGGTAGAGAGGGCCGGCCCGGGCGCGGCCTGCCGGGAGAAAGCCGCACGGGCGCGGACCTGTCCGATCCGGTGCGCGTGACACCGACAACGGCTGCCGCCGCCACGCCCTCCACGCCGCTGTGGTGGCAGGGCGCGCTGGCCGCCGTGGCCTGGGGCGTGCTCGCGGCGCTCACGCATTTCTGGCCCAACCTGCCCGCGGGCTTTACCGAATGGGCCTACACCACCGAGTTCGCCGCGGGCGCGGCCGTGGTTTCGGCGCTGCTGCTGGCGCTGGTGCTCACGCCCGAAAGCGTGCAGCCGCTGGCGCTGCTGCGCCGCAAGCTGCGGCCTGCGGGCCCTTGGCTGGTTGCGCTGTCGCTGGGACTGATCGCCTGGGAAGTGCTCACGGCCAAGCTGGGCCGCCTGCCCACGCCGTTCTTCGCGCCGCCCCAGGCCCTGGTCGAAGTCTATGCGACCGATGCCGAACGCCTGGCCGAAAGCGCGCTCAACTCGCTGCGCCTGCTGTCCATAGGCATCGCCATAGGCGCGCTGGTGGGCTTTGTCATGGGCGTGCTGATCGGCTGGTCGCGCACTGCGAGCTACTGGATTCATCCCGTGCTGCGCGTGCTGGGCCCCGTGCCCACGACGGCGCTGCTGCCGGTGAGCTTCTATTTCTTTCCTTCGAGCTGGTCGACGGCGGTGTTCCTGATCGCGCTGGGCATGGCCTTTCCCGTCGCCATCCTGACCTGGTCGGGCGTGGCCAACGTGCACAAGAACTTCTATGACGTGGCGCGCACGCTGGGCGCGTCGCAGTGGTTCCTGGTGCTGCGCGTGGCGATTCCCGCGGCGCTGCCGCAGGTGTTCGTCGGTCTTTTCATGGGCCTGGGCGCGGCGTTTTCCACGCTGGTGGTGGCCGAGATGCTGGGCGTGAAATCGGGCCTGGGCTGGTATCTGACCTGGGCCCAGGGCTGGGCTGCCTATCCCAACATGTACGCCGCGCTGATCCTGATGGCCATCCTGTTTTCCGGCGTCATCACGCTGTTGTTCGCGTTCCGTGACCGCGTGCTCTCCTGGCAGAAAGGCACTCTCAAATGGTAAATACCGCCACCGCAACCGCCACTGCAACCCGCGCGCCCGAAACGGCTGCGCATGTATTCCCCGCCGCCGCCAATGCGGGCGCCGGCGCGCGCATCGAAGTGCAGGGCGTGAGCCACTGGTTCGCGCAGCGCAATGCCAAGGACGGCGCCGGCGGTCCGCTGCAGGTCATCGAAGACCTCGATCTGGACATCGCGCCGGGCGAGTTCGTCGCGCTGCTGGGCCCCAGCGGCTGCGGCAAGAGCACCTTGCTGCGCCTGGTTGCCGGGCTGGAGCCCGCGAGCGCGGGCCGGCTGCTGCAGGATGGCAAGCCGATCACCGAGCCCGATCCTTCGCGCATCGTGGTGTTCCAGGACCCCACGCTGTTTCCCTGGCGCACGGTCTGGGACAACGTCGCGCTGGGCCTGCAGGCGCGCGGCCTGCTCAAGTCGCAACGCCACCGCGTCGATGAAGCGCTGGCGCTGGTGGGCCTCGACGCCTTTGCGCGCGCGCTGCCGCATGAGCTCTCGGGCGGCATGGCGCAGCGCGTGGCGCTGGCGCGCGCGCTGGTCAACGACCCGCGCCTGCTGGTGCTCGACGAACCGCTGGGCAAGCTCGACTCGCTGACGCGGCTGGCTATGCAGACCGAGTTGGTGTCCCTGTGGCAGCGCAAGGGCTTCTCGGCGCTGCTGGTGACGCACGATGTCGAAGAAGCGCTGTTCATGGCCCAGCGCGTCGTGGTGTTCTCCGACCGACCCGCGCGCATCAGCGAAGTGCTGGTCAACGACCTGCCTTACCCGCGCCACCGCAGCGACCCCAAGCTGGTCGAACTGCGCCGCCAGGCGCTGGCCCTGCTCGGGCTTGGAGACAGCTGGTAATGCATGGTTCTGTCGACTGATTTCGTCAACGGCGTACTCGAAGCCCTGTACGCCGTGCAGATCGCGCTGCGCGATGCATGGCATGCGCTGGGTTTTGCGGGCACCGTCGCGGACCAGCCCGCGTGGCCGTTCGCCCAGCGCCTGGCCGCCGAGCGGCTGCTGCTCGAGCCCGGCCATGCGCGCCGCGTCGTGATCACGCTGGCCTGCTTCGCGGGCGCGGTCATCTTGTTGTTGATCGCGCTGGCGGCCGGCTTTTTGCGGCGCCCGCGCAATGCCGCGCAGGCGCGCCGGCGCATGTTCTGGCGTGCGGGCCTGGCGGCCGGCGCCGCCGCCCTACTGGTGTTCGCGCCCTGGCCGAGCAGCGCCTTGCTGTGGGCGCCGGCCGTGCCCACCAGCCTGCACCGCGCGCCCCAACCCTTTTCGACGCAAAGCATTGCCCAGGGCCAGGCGGTGTTCACCCAGCATTGCGCGCAATGCCATGGGGCGGACGCGCGCGGCGAAGGGCCGCTGGCGAGCCAGCTCGCGCAGTGGCCGCCGAATCTCGCGGGCGGCCTGCTGTGGAAACGCCTCGAAGGCGAATTGTTCTGGCGCGTGCGCCACGGCATGCGCGACGCGCGCTCGGGCCGCGAAACCATGCCCGCCGCACCTGCGCTTTCAGACCAGGACATCTGGTCGGCACTCGACTATCTGCAGGCCCGGGCTTCGGGCCAGATGCTGCGCGACATGGGCGCGTGGGAGCGCCCGGTGCGCCTGCCCGCGAGCCGCCTGGACTGCCGCTATGGCGGACTGCGCGGCAGCGACAGCCTGCGCGGCCAGCGCCTGCAGCTGGTGCTGCCCACCGCGGGCGAGGCGGCCTTGCCGCCGGAAGACCCACGCTGGGTCACGGTGGTGCTGGGCACCGCGCCCTCGGGCTCCACGCCCGAATGCCAGGCCCAGGACCGCGCGCTGCTGCCCGCGATCGCGCTGCTGCTGGGCGTCACGCCGCAGGAAGTGCCTGGCCACAAGCTGTTTGTCGACCGCGACGGCTGGCTGCGCGCGCGTTCGGTGCCGGGGCAGGCGGCCTGGTCCGAAGACGATCTGATCTGCCGCAGCGAGTCGGCGCCCGCGGCCGCGGCCGCTGTCGCTGCCGCTGCCGCTGCCGCTGCCGCTGCCGATGCGCCGCCGGCCCAGGGCGTAGACGGCCTGCTGCGGCGCATGGACGCCGACCGCATGCAGCTGGTGCGCGCCGGCTACCCGCATTGAAGCCGGCCGGGACCCACAAAAATCGCACAAGCAAACGCGTTTTTCTTCGTTGGCGCGTGGGGGCCGGCCGTCCGATCATGGAGTTTTGCAGCCATTCAAGGAGAAGAGCGATGTCCGTGCAGATCATTGGCATGATTGCCCCCCAGGAATCGTCCGAGACCATTTCCCGCAAGGGCCCGGCCGTTGATCCCGCCTATGTGCGCGCGTTCGCCCAGGCCCATGAGCACGCGGGCTTCGACCGCATTCTGGTGCCCGCGAGCGCGACCAGCCCCGACCCACTGCTCACGGTGGCCTATGCGGCGGCGCATACGCAGGGCATCAAGTTCCTGCTCGCGCATCGCCCCGGTTTTGTTTCGCCGACGCTCGCCGCGCGCCAGTTCGCGACGCTGGACCACTACACGGGCGGGCGCGTCGCCGTGCATTACATCAGCGGCGGCTCGGATGTCGATCAGCAGCGCGACGGCGACTTTCTGAGCCACGACGAACGCTATGCGCGCACCGACGAATACCTCACGGTGCTGCGCCGCGTCTGGACCGAGACCCAGCCTTTCGACCATGAAGGCACCTATTACAAAGTCAAGGGCGCGTTCTCCGAAGTCAAGCCGCTGCAGCAGCCCTATGTGCCTATCTTCTTCGGCGGCGCGTCTGAGCCCGCGCTGAAAGTCGCGGGCAAACATGCCGATGTCTACGCGCTGTGGGGCGAGTCGCTGGCGCAGTCGGCAGATCTGGTGCGCCGCGTGCGCGCCGAAGCCGCGGCCCATGGCCGTGAAGTCGAATTCAGCATATCGTTTCGCCCCATCATCGCCGCCACCGAAGAGCTGGCCTGGGCAAAGGCCGAGGAAATTCTCGCCGTGACGCGCAGCAAGCAGGTGCCCATCGCCCATGCGCGTGGCGCCGGCCCGCAGCAAAGCGAAGGCGCGCGCCGCCTGCTCGCCGATGCCGCCAAGGGCGACCGCGTCGACGAACGCCTGTGGACCGCGGTGGCGCGTGAAACCGGCGGCCGCAGCAACTCGACATCGCTGGTCGGCACGCCCGATCAGGTGGCCGAAGCGCTGGTCAAGTACTACGACCTGGGCATAGGCACGCTGCTGCTGCGGGGCTTCGATCCGCTGGTCGACGCCATCGAATACGGCCGCGAACTGATTCCGCTGATCCGCGAGAAAGTCGCGCAGCGCGAAGCCCTGCGCACGCAGGAACGCAAGGCGGCCTGACCATGAAACTGGAGATGACCTGGGTGGATACGGCGCGCACGCTGGCCGCGGATTTCGGCCGGCGCGCGGTCGTGCATGACCGCGACGGCAGCTTTCCGCATGCCAATTTCGCCGACCTGCTGCAGGCCGGCTTTCTGGCCCTGGCCGCGCCACGTGCGTTCGGCGGGCAGCAGGCGTCGGTGACCGAACTCGGTGAAGTCATAGGCGCCATCGGCTACGGCTGCCCGGCGACGGCGCTGGTGCTGAGCATGCAATACCTGCAGCAGCGCCACATGGCGCGGCCCGGTTCGGCCTGGCCCGAGTCGCTGGCGCGGCAGCTGGTGCAGGAAGCCACGCAAAGCGTGGCGCTGGCCAACTCCTTGCGCGTGGAGCCCGAGCTGGGCACGCCCGCGCGCGGCGGCCTGCCGGCCACGGTGGCCCGGCGCACGCCCGAAGGCTGGCGCCTCAGCGGCCGCAAGATCTATTCGACGGGCGCGCCCGCGCTGCGCTGGTATGCGGTCTGGGCACGTACCGACGACGCCGAGCCGCAGGTCGGAACTTTCCTGGTGCGCGCGGGCAGCCCGGGCGTGCGCATCGAGGAGACCTGGGACCATCTGGGCCTGCGCGCCAGCGGCAGCCATGACGTGGTCTTTGACGACGTTGTCACGCCGCTGGACCATGCGATCGGCGTCGCTCCCGTGGGCGCGCAGTCGCGCGACACCAACATGCAGGCCGAAATGACGGTGCTGCTGGGCGCGCTGTACACGGGCGTGGCGCTGGCCGCGCGCGACTGGCTGCTGACCTTTCTGCGCGAGCGCGCGCCCGCGAGCCTGGGCGCGCCGCTGGCTACACTGCCGCGCGTGCAGGAAGCCGTGGGCCGCATCGAGGCGCTGCTGCTGTCGAACCGGCGCCTGATCGCAAGCCTGGCGCGCGACCTGGACGGCGGCGCCCAGGTGCCGCTGGCCGACAGCGGCCTGATCAAGACGCTGGTGATGCGCCAGGCCGTGGAAATCGTGCAGGAGGCGCTGGCGCTGACCAGCAACCACGGCCTCTCCCGCCGCAACCCGCTGGAGCGCCATCTGCGCGATGTGCTGTGCGGGCGCATCCATACGCCGCAGGAAGACAGCGCGCTGGTGTTGGCGGGCAGGGCGGCGCTGGAGCACGCTTAGCGCCGGGGGGGAGAACACGCCTTGAAACGCCCTTCGACAAGCTCAGGGCGAACGGAGTGAACTAACCCGCCTGAAGAGCACTTGTGGTTTTCCCGTTCGTGGTGAGCCCGTCGAACCATGAACGGCCTGCCCTCATGAGCAAGCCCTGCTGCACGGGCCGGTCGATCGGCCGGTTTTCAATCCGCGCGTGCCGATCCCGTCACCCGCGGTTCCTGCCCACCCACCGTGCCGTCACCGCCCGCGCCGCCACATCCAGCATGAAGCCCAGGCAACCGACCACCACAATCCCCGCCATCAGCTCGTCATACGCCAGCCGGTCGCGCGTATCGAGAATGAAATAGCCCATGCCGGCCGACACGCCCAGCATTTCGGCCGGCACCAGCACGATCCAGGCAATGCCCAGCGAAAGCCGGAAGCCCGTGAGCACATGCGTGAGGATTCCCGGCAGAACGATGTGCAGCACGATTTCGGCGCGCGTCGCCGACAGGCTGTGCGCGAGCTGCAGCCAGCTCTTGTCGAGCGCCGCGACGCCGGCCGCGGTGTTGAGCATGATGGGCCAGACGGCGGCGAACGTCAGCAGGAACACCACCGGCGCCTCGCCCACGCCCAGCGCCATGACGGCCAGCGGCATCCAAGACAGCGGCGAAACCATGCGCAGGAACTGGAACAGCGTTCCCGTGAGCTTGGCGAACAGCGGCGACAGTCCGACCCAGATGCCCAGCGGCACGGCGATCACCAGGGCCAGCAGCAGCGACAGACCGATGCGCTGCAGGCTCAGCAGAATGTGTTCCCACAGATCTCCCGCGGCCAGCAGCCGGCCCAGCGCGGCGAAGCCGGCCGTGGGCGCGAAAGCGTTGCGTATGGCGTCCACATCGGACAGCTGGCGCGCGCCCAGCGACCACAATCCCACGGCCAGCGCCAGGCCGACGATGGGCCAGACCACGCGGTCCACGGCCCGCTTGATGCCCTTGCTCATGCCTGGATGACTTCCTTGCGCGTGAAGCTTTCGACATGGCCGAAGGCCTTGAGGCCGCCCACTTCCTTGAGCGCGGCCTTGACGAAGCGGTCGTCGACCAGGTCCCTGGCGACGAACTTGGGATCGAGCTTTTCCAGGAAGGCCGCATTGCCTTCGACATGCGTCACCTGCAGCGCCTTGACGAGTTCCTCGGTGTACGACGGATAGGGATAGGGCTGGAAGTCGATGCGGCGCTGGTTCCACTGCGGGTGCTTGATGATGCCGTCACGCGTGTACTGCGCCATCTCGGTCGCGGCCAGCACCTTGGTCAGCACGGGCAGGCCGTGCGGCGTGTACTTGCCTTCGCCGCTGCTCGCCAGCAGCTTGGCGGTCTCGAGCTGGTTGTCGCGCGTCCACAGCTGGGCCTTGACGATGGCGGTCGTGACTTTCTGCGCCCATTCGGGGCGCTCGACGATGTCGCGCTCGGCCAGCGTCAGCAGGCAGCACGCATGGTTCTGCCAGACATCGCCGACGAAGCGCAGCACCTTGCCCACGCCCGAGACTTCGGCCGCGGCGACAAACGGCTCGGCGACGATGTAGCCCGAGACGGCCTTGGCGGCCAGCGCCGACACCATCTCGGCGGGCGCCATGACGATCAGATTCACTTCATCGGCCGCCAGGCCCGCGGTGCGCGCGCGGCTCACGGCCTTGAGGCCGTTGGCGCGCAGCAGCTGCTGCAGCACCACGTTGTGTATCGAATACCAGAACGGAATCGCGACCTGCGTTCCGCCCAGATCCTTCACCGAATTGATGTGGCGCGCGACGGCGATCGCCGAGCCGTTCATGTGGTTCCAGGCCACGACCTTGGCGCCGAACTGCGAGCCGTATCGCACGAACATGGTGGTGGGCGACAGCAGGTGAACGACGTTGACCTGGCCGGCGACAAAGGCTTCGATGATCTGCGCCCAGGTGCGAAACAGCCGCGGCTTCTCGGTGCGCAGGCCTTCGGCTTCGAACAGCTTGCGGCTATGCGCCACCAGCAGCGGCGTGGCATCGGTGATCGGCAGATAGCCTATGCGCACCGGCACGTCGTCGCCCTTGTTGGCCTGGGCCATGGCGTCGCCGGCGCGCAGGAAAGGCGCGGCCGCGGCGCCGCTGAGCGCCGCCACGCGCAGCCAGTCGCGGCGGCTGATGCCGCAATCGCAGGTCGATGAGGCGCAGATGTGCTGGTAGTTGGGCGCTTGATTGTGCTGGTCCATGGTGCTTGCCTGGCTGAAGGAAAGTGGAAGGGAAGGGCGGTTTTCAGGCCGGCAGCACGCCGTGTCGGCGCGCATGCAGTTCGGCGAGGATCTCGAGGCGCAGCGCGGTTATTTCCGCGGGGTGCGCATGGCGCGGGTGCGGCACATCGACGCGCCATTCGCGCACGATGCAGCCGCCCTGGTCGCCCGGCAGCCGGCCCATCAGCAGGATGCGGTCGGCGACCAGGATGGCTTCGTCGATGTCGTGCGTGACGACCAGCGCGGCCGTGTGCCACTGGTGCACCAGGTCGACCAGCAGCTCCTGCATTTCGCTGCGCGTGATCGCGTCCAGCGCCGAGAACGGCTCGTCGGCGAGCAGCAGCTGGGGCTCGCGCGCCAGAGCGCGCGCCAGGGCCACGCGCTGCGCCATGCCGCCCGACAGCTGCGCGGGGTGCAGCTCTTCCTTGCCGGCCAGGCCCACGGCCGCGATCGCCTGGGCGACGCGCGCGTTCAGGCGTTCGGCCTCTATGCAGGGCTGGTGCTTGAAGTCCAGGCCAAACGCCACGTTCTTCGCCACCGTGAGCCAGGGCAGCAGGCTCGCCTGCTGGAACACGACGGCGGCGCGCGGGTGGGGCTGGGTCAGCGGCGCGCCCAGAAAGCGCACGCTGCCGGCCGTGGGTGCCTGCAGGCCGGCGAGCGCGCGCAGCAGCGTCGACTTGCCGCAGCCGCTGCCGCCCAGCAGGCAGACGATTTCCTGCGGGCGTATCGCGATGTCGATGTCGCTGAAGATGCGCGGGCCCTGGCCATAGGCGCAGGCCAGGCCCCGGCCCTGCAGCGCGAATTCCGCATCGGCTGGCGCGGCGGCGCTGCTCATGGCAAGGCGCGCTCGGGGGCCGGCGCCGCGGCGGCCGCGAGCTTGTTGAGTTCGCCCTGCAATTGCGTGAGGCTGGGCGTGACCACGGGAATGAACGCGCTTTCCTGCAGGCGCCGGCCGAAGTCGGGCAGGTGATCGCGCAGATAGGCGCGCCCGCCAGAGCCCTGCAATTCGAGCTGCACGCTTTCCTGCACCACGGCCGCAAGCTGCAGCCGCACGCGGAACAGCGCGGGCGCGTCGGCGACGAAACGTCCCGAGACCAGGCCTTCGCGAATGGTTTCGCGCAGGCTGTCGAGCTGGGTGCGGGCTTGGGCGATGCGCGCGCCCAGCACATTGCGCGCCGCGCCCACCTGCTCGGCGGCCTGCAGGCTGGCGCGCGCCAGGCCCAGCGACATGCCGCATTGCAGGCTCAGGAACATGGGCCGCGCGCGCTTGAGAAACGACAGGCCGTCGCGCGCCAGCACGGCCTCTTGGCCGACCTTCACGCCAGCGAGATCGATCGCCGCGGTATTGCTCGCGCGCAGCGCCAGCAGGTCGAGATCGGCGCTGCGTTGCACGCCCGCAAGCCGGCTGTCGATGGCCAGCACCATGGGCGCGGGCTGCAGCGGCGTCTGCACGGCCGCGGCGACGACGAACGGCGGGCGCAGATTGGTGACCCAGGGCAGCTTGCCGCTGACGCTCAGGCCGTCGTCGCCGTCGGGCCTGGCCTCGACTTGCAGGGGTTCGAGCTGAGACAGGAACTTCATCGCGTTCGACAGACCCGTCGCGCCCGCGAGCCGGCCTTGCAGCAGATCGGGCAGCCACAGCTCGCGCGCCGCGTTGTTGTCCGTGAGGCACAGGTAGTCGATGAATGCGCGGTGGCTCCACAGCACGAAGGCCGCGGTCACCGAATGTTCGGCGACCTGGGCGATTGCGTCGATGGCGTCAATCGCTTCGCCGCCATCGCCGCCAAAGGCCTGGGGCACGGCAATGCGGTGCATTCCGGCCAGCACCAGCTGGGGCAGCACTTCCTGCGCGGCGTCGGCATTCGCATTGAGGCTTTGCGCCTGGGTCTGCAGCCAGCTTTGCAGACCGGGCGTGAGCAGGGCGCGGCTCATGCCTGAAACACACCGGGCGAGAACGGCAGCAGTTCGGGGTTGATCTCGGGCTTGGCGAGGTTGTTGGCGAAGTTGCACAGCGTGGCCAGGCTCACGCCCAGCACCACTTCGAGCGCCTGCTGGTCGTTGTAGCCCGCGGCGCGGAACGCGGCCAGCGCGGCGTCCGATGTCGCGCCGCGCGTGGCGATCACTTCCTTGGTGAATGTCTGCACCGCGTCCAGCCTGGCATCGCCCGTGGGCTGGCCGCGCTGCAGATTCAGCGCCGTGACCGCGTCGAGCTCGGCTTTCTTGGCGACAATCGCGGTATGGCCCGAAAGGCAGAAGTCGCAGCCATGCAGCGCCGCTGCGGTCAGCTGCACCACTTCGCGTTCGGCCAGCGTCAGCGACGCGCGTGCATTGATGCCCGAGACTGTGACGTAGGTCTCCAGCGCCACGGGTGCGTTGGCCAGCACGCCGATGAGATTGGGCAGGAAGCCGTTGTTGGCCAGTGCCTTGGCGGCGAACGCCTGGCTTTCCTGGGGCGCGGATTCCACGGTCTGCAAGGGGATGCGGGGCATTTCGGGACCTTTCTGGGCGCAGCTGCAAGACTGGGCCCGGGGTTTTTCACAGGAATGAAAATGGCATCCGAAGATGCCAGTGATTCCATTTCTTCACCAGTATCCCTGTAGATGTCAGGGTTTCCTAACAATAATTCGTAATGTGCAAATCCATTGGTCGGGAATGCCGGCGTGCCCGGCCCGCTGCGGCCCCATCTCGGCCTGCGCCGCAGGCTACGCCATGAGTGCCGTGAATGCCCCTTTTTCCGGCCGCGATCTGTTCGCGGCGCTGTCGGTGGTGGTGATCTGGGGGCTGAACTTTGTCGCGATGAAGTGGGCGCTGGTCGATTTCACGCCGTTCCAGCTGGGCGTCTGGCGCTATGTGTTTGCCGTGCTGCCGCTGGTGTTCATCGTGCGCCGGCCGGCCGTTCCCTGGCGCTGGGTCGTCGCCTATGGCCTGTGCCAGGGCGTGGGCCAGTTCGGCGTGCTGTTCATCGCGCTGCAAGTGGGCATGACGGCCGCGCTGGCGTCGGTGCTGATGCAGACCCAGCTGTTCTTCACGGCCTTGCTGGGCGTATTGCTGCTGGGCGAGCATCTGTCGCGCCCGCTCAAATGGGGGCTGGTCTGGGCGGCGATAGGCCTGGGCTGCTTTGCAATGAATTACCTGGGCGGCGCCGTGGCCGCGGGCACGACCTTGCTGGGCTTTGTGCTGAACCTGGTGTCGGCCGCGATGTGGGCCGCATCGAACATCGTCGCGCGGCGCACGCAGCAGGTCGCGGGCAGCTACGACGCGCTGGGCTTCGTGGTCTGGAGCGCCGTGGTGCCCATCGTGCCGTTCCTGCTGCTGAGCCTGGCGTTCGATGCGCCGGCGCTGCGCTGGCAATGGCTCGATGCACCGCTGTCGAGCTGGCTGGCCGTCGCCTACCTGGGCTGGTGCGCGACCATCATGGCCTATGCGCTGTGGACCGGCCTGCTCAAGCGCCATCCCGCGAGCCGCGTCGCGCCATTCAGCCTGGGCGTGCCGGTGATCGGTCTGGCGGCGGGCATGGGCATGCTGGGCGAGCGCATCACGCTGTGGCAATGGGCCGGCGGCGCGTGCATCGTGATGGCGCTGGTGGTGGTGCTGGTCGGCGCGCGCTGGCAGGCCAGGCGCTGACGTTGGCACGACTGCCTTGTTTTTAGGCAGGCCCCGCAAAGCCAGCGCTGGCGCCGTTTTCGGCAGTTGTTACGGCAGTTATGCACAAGCTTGGGCACGGTCTGCAGGGATAACGTGGGTCAGTGCTTGGCGGGCACGATGCGGTAGGCGCAGCGCGTCGCGCCCGCGAGCAGATGCTGCTCGCGCGACACCTGGGCTTCGGGGCCCACGATGTCCTGGAACAGCTGCAATTCGGAGCGGCAAAAACCCTGGCAGGTGCGCGCCGCGACGCAGATGGGGCAGTGGTCCTCGATCAGCATCCAGTCCTTGCCGTCGGACTCGACGCGCGCCATGTAGCCTTCGGCGCTGCGAATGGCTGCGAGCTGCTCGAGCCGCTGGGGCACGGTCTTGCCGGTGCAGGTCTGCTGATAGACCACGCGCGCTTCGGCTTCGCGCTGGCTGATCAGCCGGTCCAGCCCTTCGTCGCCGAAGATCTGGCGCACCGATCCCAGCAGCTGGGCCGTGAGCTGCGCGTGCGCATCGGGAAAGCGGCGGTTGCCGGCGTCGGTCAGCACCCAGTTCTGGCGCGGCCGGCCCACGCCGGATGCCGCTTCCTGCCGGCCTTCTATCCAGCCCGCGGCGACGAGTTTTTGCACTTGCTGGCGCGCGGCTTCGGCGCTGGTCTCGAGCAGTTGCGCCAGCCGCGTCGTAGACGCCGAGCCCTGGGACTTGAGAAAGAACAGGATGCGATCGGCCGTGGACGCATGGGCAGAATTTTCAAAGTTTTGTCTTGCGTTATCCATGGCGCGGCCTTAATATCCAAACAATTACTTGGATAATAATCCAAGCCGGATTCCCTGTCGAGAGCGCCCCCATGTCTGAACCATCTTCCACGCCCACCGCCACCGCCTCCTGGGCTGATCTTTTCCGCGGCCGCAATGGTTTGCTGGCACTGGCGCTCACCGGTGGCGTCGCGCTGCACGCGATCAATGTGCACATCGTCACGACCGTGCTGCCGTCGGTGGTGCAGGACATAGGCGGCCTCGGCTGGTATGCGTGGAACACCACCTTGTTCGTGGTGGCTTCCATCGTCGGCGCGGCGCTGTCGGTGCGGCTGCTCGCGGCGCTGGGGCCGCGCGGCGCCTGCATCGCGGCGCTGGCGGTGTTCTCGCTGGGCTCGGCGGCCTGCGCGTCGGCGGTCTCCATGCCCTGGATGCTCGCCGGGCGCAGCGTGCAAGGCCTGGGCGGCGGTGTTCTTGCGGCGCTGAGCTACGCGCTGATCCAGGTGGTGTTCCAGCCCGCGCTGTGGCCGCGCGCCGTGGCTCTGGTCTCGGGCATGTGGGGCATTGCGACGCTGTGCGGGCCGGCCGTGGGCGGGCTGTTCGCCCAGGCCGGGCATTGGCGCTGGGCGTTCTGGATGCTGCTGCCCGTGGCGCTGGCCCAGGCCTTGATCGTTGCGGTGCAGCTGCGGCCCGCGGCCGATGGCAAGCCGACCACGCGCGCCAAGCCGCAGATTCCCGCGCTGCAGATCGTGCTGCTGGCCACTTCAGTGCTTGCGGTGGCCGCCGGCAGCCTGTCGGCGCAACTGGCCTGGCAAGGCGTGGGCGTGGCCTGCGGCCTGGCGCTGGGCGCGGCCGCCGTGGCCGTCGATCGCCAGGCCGCGGTGCGGCTGCTGCCGCGCGGCGCCACCGCCTGGGGCTCGGCGCTGGGCGCGGTCTATGCCAGCGTGGCGCTGCTGCTGGTGGGCACGACCACCGAAATCTACATTCCCTATTTTCTGCAGACGCTGCACGGCTACACGCCGCTGGCCGCGGGCTATCTGACGGCGGCGATGGCCGCGGGCTGGAGCGCGGGCTCGCTGCTGTCGTCGGGCCGCGAAGGCGAGAGCGCGGCGCGCCTGTTGCGCGCCGGTCCGGTGCTGGGCACGGCGAGCCTGTTGGCGCTGGCCGTGCTTGTGCCGTCGACGCTGGGCCTGGCGCCCGGAGTGCACATGCTGCTGTGCGGTCTGGCGCTCGCCGGTGCGGGCGCGGGCGTGGGCATAGGCTGGCCGCATCTGCTGGTGCGCGTGCTGACGCTTGCGCCCGCGGGCGAAGGCGGCATGGCGTCGGCGGCGATCACCACGGTGCAGCTCTATGGCATGGCCATTGGCGCTGCGGTTGCGGGCCTGGTGGCCAATGCCGCGGGGTTGATCGCACCGGGCGGAGCGGCCGGCGCGCAGTCGGCCGCGGTCTGGCTGTTCGCGAGTTTCGCCATCGCGCCGTTGCTCGCCGCGCTGCTGGTGCGCGGCATGGGCCGGCGTCAATCGATAGGAATCGAAAGCCATGCGTGAACGCCTGGAACAACTGCTGGCCGCGGGCCGCGACAGCGCCTTGCTGCGCTTCGGCCTGGGCAATGCGTGTCTCAAAGACGGCGATGCCCAGGCCGCCGCACTGCATCTGGCGCAGGCCACGCAGCAGCAGCCGAGCTACTCGGCCGCGTGGAAACTGCTGGGCGTGGCGTTGAACCAGCTCGAGCGCTGGGACCAGGCCCAGGCCGCCTGGACCACCGGGCTGGAGGTCGCCGAGCAGCAGGGCGATGCGCAGTCTGCCAAGGAAATGGCGGTGTTCCTGCGCCGGCTGCAGCGTCAGCAATCGCAGTGAGCGCTCGCTGGGAGTTGCCGCTTATTTAGGCATGCGCCGCAAACCCAGCACCGGCGCGGCTTGCGCGAGTTGTTCCGCGAGTTATGCACAAGCTTGGGCACGGTCTGGGGGCATAACTCGGGGCTGGGCCGCAGCCGGATGGAAGCGCAATTCCACCTGTTTGAGGAAGTGCGACAGCAGCATCACGTAAAGCGCGTCTCCCTGCTCGGCGTCTTCCACGCCGGAATCCAGATTGGGGTTGTCATTGATTTCTATGACGTAGACGCCCGAAGCGGTCGACTTGAGATCCACGCCATAGAAACTGTTGCCCACCAGGCGCGCCGAATTCACGGCCGCGCTCAGCACTTCGGGCGGCACCTGCGCCAGCGGCACGGCCTGCACCCGGCCCTCGGTGTACTTGCCGTTGGCCGCGTGCTGCAGGATCTGCCAGTGGCCGTCGCACATGAAGTACTTGGCCGCGAACACCGGCTGGCCGGCCAGCACGCCTATGCGCCAATCGAAGTCGGTGTACATGAACTCCTGCAGCAGAATGATTTCCGACTCCTTGAGCATGTCCTTCGCAATCTCCTGCAGGTGCTCGAAGCTGTCGGCCTTCTTGACGCTTTTGCTGAAGGCGCCGTCGGGCACTTTCACCACTACGGGGTAGGTCAGCCGGTGGTGCATGTCGGCCAGGCTGCGCCGACTGACCATGTGGGTCGACGGCGTGGCGATCGCATTCTCGCGCAGCAGTTCGGCCAGGAAGGCCTTGTTGGTGCAGCGCAAGATGGACACCGGGTCGTCCATGACCGGCATGCCTTCGGCCACCGCCTTCTTGGCAAACTGAAACGTGTGGTGGGTCACGGCCGTGGTCTCGCGAATGAACAGCGCGTCGAACTGGCTCAGCCGCGAGAAGTCCTTTTTCTCTATGAGTTCCACGGCGATGCCCATGTCCTGGCCCACGTCGACAAGTTTCCTGAGCGTCTTGAGGTTGGACGGCGGCAGCGGGTCGTGCGGGTCGTGCAGCACCGCCAGGTCCATGCGCGGCAAGGGCATGGCGATCAGCGGCCGCCAGGTGCGTCGCGTGTACTGGCGAATCGCCTGCAGGAACACTTCGTCGCGCGCGGTGTCTACGTCGCGCGGGTCCAGCGCCTGCATGTCGCCGATCTGCCAATGGCCGGACTGCTCATGGCGCTGCAGCGTGATTTCCATCAGCGGGCAGCGAAACAGCTCGAAGCTCTTGCGCGCCAGCGCGGCCAGGGTCGGGTCCTCGATGACGCCGAAGAAAACGTGCAGCGTGAGCGTGGTCACGGAGCGCGGAATTTCCTTGAGCGGGCCTATCAAGCGGTTGAGCTGCGCCAGTGCGGCCGGCGGCAGGCGCTTGCGCTGCAGACTCAATATGGTGTCCACGCTGGGCGTCACGCGGTCGCCGCGCGCCTCCGCGAGCAGCGAGCAGTAGTAGCCCATGCTCAGGTAGCCGTAGGTTCGGCACAGGTTGGTGACCTTGCGCCGCGGGCCGCGCGCACCGGGCTGTTCCGCGACGAACTGGTCGGCGGTGATGACCTTGAGCGCCGGGTCATTCCAGCGGAAGTCGGCAAGCTTCTCGACGACGATCACATGTTCTGAGGACAATTTATTTCTTTCTGGAAATGATGACCGCCGCCGTGCGCCGTCGGCGCCCGTATCTGGCGATCTTCTTGAATTCATCCAGGCTGATGGACATGCCGCCATCGGAGTCGCTGGAGCGGGCCATGGGGTCGAGCAGGCGAAACACCGCGCCGTCGAAGCCGACGATCACCACCCAGTGGGGCGTTTTTTCGCCGTGCAGCCGCCACAGGCTGATGAGCACGATGGGCAGGCTGCCCGCGCGCAGGTGTTCGATCAGGCTTTCGGGCGAAACGGGGCTGGCGTGCAGAGGTACCTGGTGCTCCTGCAGTTCGGCGCGGAAGTCGTTCTCCACCAGCTGAATGACGTCTTTCTTGTGCGGGTCGCGCACGCTGCTCATGAACAGGGACGCGCCCGCCGCGGCGTACACCGAGACCTCGAAGCCGCGCCGCAGCGCCGCGCGCGCCAGGCCGAACGGCCCGCAGCCGCCATGGCCCGCGGCCATGAACACGGTCGTGGCTTCGCGCCACAGGCGTATCTCCGCCGCCTGGCTCATGGCGATGGCAGGGTCCAAGGCGGACATGGCCATCAGCAGCGCGCAAGGCCCGCAGGTGAAATCCAGCGTCTGCGCGTAATGGCGCACCGCATACGCGGCGCCGGCCTGCGTGCCGTCGAACAGGTCGCGCTGAAAGCACAGCGCGTCCTGGCCATCTGCGTAGTACCCGTTCTTGCGGCCCGAGGGCACAAACCCATGGCGCTGGAAAAGCCGGTGCGCCGGCGTGTTGTCCCGCCGGCTTTCGAGCCGCAGCACCGCACACCCTGCCTGCCGCGCGTAGGCCAGCGCCGCGCTCAGCAGGCGGGCTGCCAGGCCGGACCCGCGCGCCGCGGGCATGACCGCGATCGAGTACAGGCGCGCCACGGACGAGCCCTTGCGGCGCAGCACCACGCAGGCGCCCTGCAAGGAGTCATCCGCGCGGCAGACCAGTACCCGCGCCGAAGAACTGGCCAGCAGGCGCCGCCAGCTTCGCGCGGAAATCCGGTCGCCGTCGAAGGCCGCGTGCTCCAGCGCGTCGAGCGCGTGCACATCGGTGGGCCGGGCCGGCGCGATGCTGCCCGAACCGCAAGGCGTCAGTGGCATCGACGCACCTCAGCCGTCATCACCCGCGCAACCCGACCGAACTCGGCGGCTGGAAAAGTAGCCATCAGCAGCTGCAAGCTTTCCTGCATGTCGCTGGCATGCATCTGCAGGATGACGGTCGCCTGCCGACCCGACATATCCAGCGCCAGTCGGTAGCCGCGCAGTCGCGAACCCAGCGCCTGGTGCAGCGCGCTGCGCAGGCGCAGCGCATTGGGGCAGGGCGTTCGCAGCGGCAGCTCCACCAAGGGATTCGTCGCATGGTCCGCATCGAGAATGCACGTGATCCGGTGCAGCTGATTGTTCGGGCATTTCTGCAGCATGTTTTCCGCCTCGGAACGCCTTTTCTGCAAGGCCTTCGAGGCAACTGTTGGACATGCATTCATGTCTAGGAAGCCTGGCGAAAACACTTCGTAAATGCTGCGTAAAAACGCCGGGCCCCGGCGTTAAATTTGCGCCAAGCGCGCGCCCTATGTCCGCTGCAGGCGCGGATTACGGGGCGGCTGCTAGACTGCTGCCGGTGAATTCTTCCTCAGCGTCCTTGCATGGGCAGCCGGTCCGTGCGCGGTTCCTGGCCCCCAGCAGCAAGCCCTCTTTGGCCAGGGCAGCCGCCGCATGAACAAGGCCTGTGAAGTCCGCCGCTCCTGGTCGGCGTGCGCGCTGTTCCTGCTGTTCCTGTGGGTGCTGGGCACGGGGGGCACGCACGCTTTCGCCGGCCATCCATCGCCCACGGCCTACGCCGCCGGCGACCGTTCCGAGCAATGGGGCACGGCACGCCATGCCGTCATCGCCCCCGTCAGCAGCACGCGGGCCCTGGCCAAGGGCCAGCCGCATGACGGCGCGGGCGACCCGGCTATCGTTGCGCGCGCCGGCGGTCTGCGCCTGCCGGGCGCGGCCCATGCGGGCATCGCGGCACGCGACGCATGGTGGCCGCGGCAAGAAGCCCGCCAGCGTTTTGCCGCGCGCGCCCCGCCTTTCCTGAAGTGATCCGCGCGCACGGCTTGCGTGCGCTTTGCGTCCTTTCGATCACCCGCGTCCCGCCGCACCGGTGCTGCCTGCACCCGTGCGTGCGTGCGCGCCAGGAAACATTCCATGAAGAATTCCAGATACCTGGTGGCGACCTATATCGCCATCATCCTGGCCGGCATATTGCTGGCCCTTCCCAACCTGCTGCCCTCCGCGACCCTGGAGCGGCTGCCCGCCTTCATGCCTTCCAGCCAGGTCGCGCTGGGGCTCGATCTGCGCGGCGGCTCGCATCTGGTGCTCGAAGTCGACGGCGCCGACCTGCAAAAGGAGCGGCTGCGCACCCTGACCGAAGACGCCAGGCGCACGCTGCGCGAAGCGTCCATTGCGTGGAGCCATTTCGACACCGCGCAGCGCGAGGTGCGCATCACCTTGCGCGATGCGCAGCAGCTGGGCCGGGCGAAAGATGCGCTCGCGCCGCTGATCAGCGCGCTGGGCAATGGCCGCCATGACCTGGCCGTGCGCGAGAGCGGGCCGGCGACCGTGGTGCTGGAGCTGACCGAGGAAGGACTGCTCGCGGCCACGTCTTCTGCGGTGGAGCAGAGCCTGGAAATCATCCGCCAGCGCGTGGACCAGGTCGGGGTGGCCGAGCCCACGATTCAGCGCGTGGGTTCCAACCGCATCCTGGTGCAGTTGCCCGGCCTTCAGGACCCCAGCCAGCTGCGCGCGCTGCTGGGCTCCACGGCGAAGATGAGCTTTCACATGCTGGGCGACGCCGGCTCGGCCGAAGTGCGCACGCTGAACGACGAACAGGGCGCGAGCTACCCGGTGCTGCGCAGCGTCGCGCTTTCGGGCGATCGCCTGTCGGATGCGAGCGCGGGATTCGATGCGCAGACCAATGAACCCGTGGTCAACTTCCGCTTCGACAGCGCGGGCGGGCGCATGTTTGCCGACATCACGCGCGCCAACGTGGGCAAGCCGTTCGCCATCGTGCTCGACGACAAGGTGCTGAGCGCACCCGTCATCCGCGAAGCCATCACCGGCGGATCGGGGCAGATTTCCGGCAACTTCAGCGTGCAGGAAGCCGCGACGCTGTCGGCGCTGCTGCGCGCAGGCGCGCTGCCCGCCAAGCTCACGGTCATCGAGGAGCGCAGCGTGGGCGCCGACCTGGGCGCGGACGTGATCCAGAAGGGCGTCTACGCCGGCATCGCGGCGTTCGCGCTGGTGTTTCTCTTCATGTTCGCGCTGTACGGCACCTGGGGGCTGGTCGCCAATCTGGCGCTGGCGCTCAACGTGGTGCTCACGCTCGCCGGCCTGAGCCTGATAGGCGCGACGCTGACCCTGCCGGGCATCGCGGGCATCGTGCTGGGCATAGGCCTGGCGGTCGATGCCAACGTGCTGATCAACGAACGCATTCGCGAGGAGACCGCCAAGGGCAGGCCCGCGCTGACTGCCATAGACACCGGTTTTCGCAAGGCCTATGCGACCATCATGGACAGCAACGTCACCGCGCTGATCGCCACGGTGCTGCTGTTCTGGTTCGGCTCGGGCCCGGTGCGCGGCTTTGCGGTCACCATGGCCATAGGCCTGCTCATTTCCATGTTCACGGCGGTCTCCATCGTCAAGGTGGTGATGATTGCCGTCGCGCGCCGCTGGCGGCTCAAGACCATCAACATCCGCCCGCTGTTCGGCTTTCGCCTGGTCAAGGATGGCACCAAGGTCGACTTCATGAAGGCCCGGTTCCTGGGCCTGGCCGTGTCCCTGCTGCTGTCGGCGGCTTCGGTCGCGCTGTTCTTCAAGCCCGGCCTGGACTACGGCATCGATTTCCGCGGCGGCATTCAACTCGAAGTGAAGACCAGCGCGCCCGCGGACCTGGCCGCGATGCGCACGCAACTGTCCCAGCTGGGCCTGGGTGAAGTCGCGCTGCAGGAGTTCGGTGGGAGCAATCAGGTGCTGATACGCGTGGAGCGCCAGGCGGGCGGTGAAGAGCCGCAGACGCGCGCCGTGGCGCAGCTGCGAAGTGCGATCGCCGACATGGACGCCGGCGCGAGCATAGAGCGCGCCGACGTGGTCGGCCCCAAGGTCAGCGGCGAGCTGGCGATGGCGGGAATTCTGTCCGTGGTGCTGGCCAGCATCGCGATGCTGATCTACATCTGGATCCGCTTCGAGTGGCCATTTGCCGTGGGCGCGATCGTCACGCTGGTGCTGGACGTGACCAAGACCGTGGGCTTCTTCGCGCTCATGGGGCTGGACTTCAATCTCACGGCGATCGCCGCCCTGCTGACGCTGGTCGGTTACTCGGTCAACGACAAGGTGGTGGTGTACGACCGCATGCGCGAGAACCTGCGCCTGCACCGCAATCTGCCGCTGCGCCAGGTGATCAACATGTCGATCAACGAAACCCTGGCGCGCAGCCTCTACACCTCGGCGACGGCGCTGCTGGCGATGCTGCCGCTGGCCATCTGGGGCGGCAGCGCAGTGGAAAGCTTTGCCGTGCCCATGGTGTTCGGCATCGTCGTGGCGGCGACATCGTCGGTGTTCATCGCCGCGCCCATTCTGCTGTTCCTGGGCGACTGGCGCCAACGCAGAAACGTGCAGCGCCAGGAGGCGCTGCCGGTGCCCGCGGTCTGACCCGGCGCGGCCCTTACACCGGGCCGCCGTATTCCTGCGTGGCCATTTCCTTGCCGTCCTCGAACATCAGCGTGCGCTCGGGCCAGCGCAGCGCGGCAAGATTGAAGCGCTCGTCATGCGGCTCGCCGGCGCGCCGCGCGACCCAGCGCCCGCCCACCGAGTAGTCGACGCAGAACACATTGCCGCGCGGCCCGTGCCAGGCCAGCGGCGCGGTCTGGCCGAACAGGTTTTCTTCCTGCTTGCCGTGCACCGGAACGCGCGGCGGATGCAGGCGGCGCCAATAGTGGCCTATGACCACGGCTTGGCTGTCGGTGTACTCGTTCCACCAGGCCATGCGTTCGACAAAGCGCCACTTGCCGCCCGCGAAGAACGGCTCGGTGCAGCGCCGCTCCAGGCCCGTGGTCAGCACCTTGAGCGGGTTGAAGACCGCCTTGTTGAGTTCGCTTTCGGAATGCGCGGGCAGGAACGGCGGGCGGTAGCGCGCGTCTTCGAGGCTGTGCGGCCAGCCGCGGTCTTCCGCTTCGCGGCGCGCGTGCAGGTCGCTGGCCTGGGCCTGGGTCTCGGCCACGGTTTCCCAGTGGTCGTATTGCGTGCGCAGGCTGCCCAGCGGCATGGCGCGCGCCGCGGTGATCTGCGGCTCCACCCAGGCCGCGTGCACGATGCGCAGATCGGCGCGCTCCAGCGCCACGGGCAGGCCGGCCGTGAACTCGGCGATCGCGCGGCGCTCGGCGCTGCCCTGCGGCTGGGCGAACGGCGCGTATTTGGCGCTGTCGGATTCGGTGCGGCTGTCGAAGAACCAGCCCGAGCCGTCCTTTGCGTCTTCGCGCAGCAGATTGATTTCATGGTTGCCCGCCACGGCCAGCGCGCGGCCGTTGGCGATCAGCCGGCGCGCGAGCGCCAGCACCGCCGGGCTGTCGGGGCCGCGGTCGCAGAAGTCGCCGACGAACACCAGCGTGCGTTGCTGCGGGTGCTGGCCGTCGGCGTCGTAGCCCAGGTGCCCAAGCAAGTCCTGCAGCGCCTGGTACTCGCCATGGATGTCGCCGATGATGTCCAGCGGTCCGGTCGGCAGTGTTTGGATGAGGCTCATGCGGGGCGCCTGGTTCAGCGCGTGGCCGCGGCGCGCACATAGCGCACAAAGGCATAGGGCAGGCCGGTGCGGCTCACGGCCTGGCTGCGCGTGGCTTCGATCCACTCGCTGCCCAGCGTGGGCGCGTAGGCGTCGCCTTCGAAGTCCTGGGCGATTTCCGTGACTTCGACGGCATCGGCCAGCGGCAGCGCCTGGGCGTAGATCTGCGCGCCGCCCATGACCCACACGTCGGCGCTCAGCTGCGCGGCCTGGGCCAGAGCGTCTTCGAGGCTTTGCGCGCGCAGCGCGCCCGGCGCCTGCCAGTCGGCCTGGCGCGTGACCACGATGTTGCTGCGCCCGGGCAGAGGGCGAAAGCGCTCGGGCAGCGAGTCCCAGGTCTTGCGGCCCATGACGACGGCGCTGCCGCCGGTGAGCTGCTTGAAATGGGCCAGGTCTTCGGGCAGGTGCCAGGGCATGGCATTGTTGAGGCCGATGACGCCGTTGGCGGCGCGCGCGTAGATCAGTTGAACGGACATGGGCAAGGTCGCAGGCAGAAACAACCGTCCATTGTCAGGCAAACCGACGATTCATTCTGTCGGTAGGGCGACCCTCCCCGGTCTCCGACTCAGCGCTGCAGCAGCTTGAGCGCCGCGGCCACCACCTGGTCGGCACCTATGCGCGACACGTTCTCCAGCGACTGCGCATAGCCCACGGGAATGCGCGGCGCGCCCAGGCGCGCGACGCGCGCCGAGGTGTGCTCGGCCACGGTCGCGGCGATCTCGCCGCCGAAGCCCGCGGCCTGTATCGACTCATGCACCACCAGCAGCCGGCCCGTGCGTTCGGCCGACTCCAGCACGGTCTTCTGATCCCAGGGCCAGATGGTGCGCAGATCGATCACGTCGGCGCTCACGCCTTGCGCCGCGAGCGCTTCGGCGGCGGCGCTCACCGCATGCACCTGCTTGGACCACGACACCAGCGTGATGTCGCTGCCCGCGCGCACGCGCCGTGCCTGGCCCAGCGGCACATGCTGCGGCGCGCCCGGTGTGACTTGGCCTTGCAGCGACCACAGTTCCTTGTGTTCCATGAAGACCACGGGGTCGCCCGAAGCCAGGGCCGAATGCAGCAGGCCGTAGTTGTCGGCCGGCGTGGCCGGCGCGACCACGACCAGGCCGGGCACATGCGCGAACCAGGCTTCGAACGACTGCGAATGCTGGGCCGCCGACGCCGTCCAGATGCCTATGGGCAGGCGCGCGACCAGCGGCACGCGGCCCTGGCCGCCGAACATGAAGCGGTTCTTCGCGGCCTGGTTGACGAGTTCATCGATCGCGCACAGCGCGAAGTCGGCGACGCGCAACTCGACCACGGGGCGCAGCCCGGCGAGCGCCATGCCCACGCCCGCGCCCATGATGGTCGACTCGGAAATCGGCGTGTCGATCACGCGCTGAGGGCCAAAGCGCTCGACCAGCGGCCGGCCGTCTGCGCCGCGGTACTGGCCGAACACGCCGCCGCGGCCCAGGTCTTCGCCCAGCGCGACGACGTTGCGGTCGGCGTCCATGGCTTCCGACAGCGCCAGTGCCGCGGCCTGGGCATAGCTCAGCGTCAGCGCGCCGGTCTCGGTTTCGGTCTTACGCGCGGTGTTGGCGGGTGTCGATGCAATGGCGCTGCTCATGCCCAGACTCCTTGGCCGGTGGTGGCGATATCTTGATAGGCCTCTTCGGCCAGGGGAACGGGGGCGGCCTTGGCCGTGGCGACGGCCGCCGCGATCTCGGCCTGGGCCTGGGCCAGCACCTGCGCCGCGGCATCGGCCTGGCCGCGCGACGCGAGCAATTCGCGCGCGCGCGAGATCGGGTCGGTCAGCAGCGCGGCCGCGACTTCGGCCGGGTCGCGGTAATGCGCGGGGTCCACTGACACATGGCCCTTGTGGCGGTAGGTCAGCGCATGCAGCAGGCGTGGGCCGCTGCCCGCGCGAATGCCGGCGATCAGCTGCTGTGCGGCGGCGCTCACGGCCAGCACATCGTTGCCGTCGACCTGGGTCGCGGCAATGCCCAGCGCCTCGGCGCGCGCGCTCGCGGCCTGGGTACCGGCGGTCATGGGCGCCGAGCGCGTGGTCGCGGAAATCTGGTTGTCTTCACAGACGAACAGCACGGGCAACTGGTAGATCTGCGCCCAGTTCAGCGCTTCGAGAAACGGCCCGCGGTTGATCGCGCCGTCGCCAAAGAAGCAGACCGCGATGGCGTCTTCGCCGCGCAGCTTGAGCGCATGCGCCGCGCCCACGGCGATCGGCAGGCCGGCCGTGACCACGCCATTGGCGCCCAGCATGCCGACCGAGAAATCGGCGATGTGCATGGAGCCGCCCTTGCCCTTGTTGTAGCCCGTGGCGCGGCCGAACAGCTCGCACATCATGCGCGTGCTGTCGGCGCCCTTGGCCAGCGTATGGCCGTGGCCGCGGTGGGTCGAAGTCAGCAGGTCGCGGGTCTGCAGATGGGCGCAGACGCCAGCTGCGACGGCTTCCTGGCCCGTGGACAGGTGCAGCGGCCCCTTGACCAGCGCCGGCTGGGCGTCGGGCGCGGCGCTCTGGCCCCAGATTTGCACGCCACCTTGGCTGGCGCGTTCGGCCGCGTCTTCAAAGGCTCGGATACGGACCATGGTCCGGTAGAGGGAAAGCAGGTCGGTCATGTGGCAATCAGGCAGCCGGCCGCTGCGCTGGAGCAGGGCCCGGCAATGTAGGGATGAGCGAGGACCGCCAGCCACCGGCTTGGGGTGCCTGTTGCGTAGGGAGCGATGAAGGTGCGGCTTGGGTGTGGCCGCTGCCTGCGGTCACCCCATTGTGCGTACAGGCCGCGGGTTTGCATCCTGGGAATGTCACCTAGGAGGGTCGCATGCTTCAGGTGTCGGTGGAGCCGGCGCTGCGGGCTTGGCGCTGGGATAGTCGCGGGCCTTTTGCCGGCACGCTTTGCGCCGTAAACGGTTCCCAATGAAGCGGGTCAGAGGCGAAAATTAACGGACCACAACCCATGCGCTTCCCCCCGCTTGTCTTGGCGCTAGCGACGTTGCCTACCATGGCGCTGGCAGCGCTGGTCCATGCCCAGGCTGCCGTGAACGAGGGCGCGGGTCGGCGCGAAACGCTTATCTACAGCATCGAAGGCTTGCAGGCCATGGGCCACGGCCTCGCTGGTCATTACGCGTTGGCCCAATCCATAGACGCCCGCGCCACGGCGGACTGGAACGGCGGTGCGGGTTTTGCGCCGATAGGCCGCGATGGCGCACCCTTTACCGGCAGCTTCGATGGCCGCGGCCACGTCATCCATGGTTTGTTCATCCATCGCCCCGGCGAAAACAACGTGGGCCTGTTTGGCCGCACGCGCAATGCCACGCTGCGCAATGTGCGCCTGGTGGGCGGCCAGGTGACGGGCGGCGAAAACGTCGGTGCGCTGGTCGGGCACCACGAAGCCGTCGATGGCAGCGCCCGCATCGACCGGGCCTGCGCCCTGGTACCGGTCACCGCATCTGGAACTATTGGCGGTCTGGTGGGACATAACGAAAGTTACGGCGGCCGCAGCACTATCTCGCGCTCCCACGCGGGCGCTGCAGTGCGCGGCACGGGCAGCAATGTAGGCGGACTGGTGGGGCACAACGAAGCTTACGCGGGCAGCGCGAGCATCAAGCAAGCCTATGCGAGCGGGGTGGTCGAGGGCCGGGACTATGTGGGCGGACTGGTGGGCTACAACGACGCGTTGCGCGGCCTGGCGCTCATCTCCGACAGCTATGCGAGCGGCGCCGTGAGCGCAGCGGGCGCGGTCGCTGGCGGGCTGGTGGGCCTGGACACCAATGACCGGGTCGCGCACAGCTTTTACGCGACCACCGATGAGCGCGGGCTGGCCATCAATCGCTTCGCGACCTCTGCCGGACAGGGCGTGACGCTGGACCAGTTGCTGCGCATGCCGCACTTCACGCGCTGGCGCAGCGATGGCGGGCAATGCGACGGCGTGCTGCCATAGCTTTATGACAGATTGAAATAAACCTTGTACTTTTTACCGAAAAGCGCTGTTTTTTTGATTCCAATTATAATTCTGGCGGATTTGTATGAAAGAGTAATTGGATAATTGAAATGTTAAGAAAATTGATTATATCTGCTGCAGTAGCGGTAGTTTGTACAGCAACGGCACATGCCCGCGATGAAAATGAGGGGCTTCATTCGAATAGCAATGACGCTTCGCAACTCAGCAACACCACAAAAAATTCAACCAACAAGGTCACCCGTTATTCGGCAGGTGATTCCATACCCTTGGGTTACCCAAAGGAGATTCAGAAAACCAAAAATATAGAAGTTGCACAGGCAAATGAATCTGTGCCGAAAATCAAGGTGGTCAAGTATTCCGCAGGGGAGTCCATTCCGTTGGAGTATCCCCCAAAGAGGGTAGTCGGGTATTCGGGCGCCTCCTCCATTCCGCTGGCAGGAGCGCTGGGTGACAGTGTAACTACTCACATTGGCCTGGGTCAGGCAGGTCTTGCCGAGCAAAACGGTCTGATCAATACTTCGCCGGCTGGCTTGCTTGGTCTGTTTGTGATCAAGGCCGGAATTATCTATTATTTTGATAATCAGGAGTCGACACTGCGCAAGACGGGACTCAAGGCTTCCGCAGGCGTATGGAGTGGGGTGACGATGAACAACCTGTTGCTGATCGCCGGATCTTCCAATCCATTGAGTCTTGTGGGCGGTGCCTTGTTCGGTGCCTATATGTACCGTCGTGAAGGCCTTACCTTGGAAAAAGAAGAAGCTGCCAAGTCTTCGCAGAGAATCGCTGCGCAAGCCAAATAGAAGAATCTTCTAAAATAATTCCAAGTGCGTCAAATTGTGTAAATTGTTTTGCTTTGTAATTTGTTTGCTGTTTTGAAAACAGATGCAATATCTAAAAATATGCGGTCCGCATTTTTTAAGATATTGAATTTTTCGAAATATGGCGGGCTGTTTTGCACAGGGGGAGGGCGCCCGACACGCTGCGTCCTGCGGCATCGCCGCCCGCGAAATGAACTTGCAAAATCAAGGCATTGCCGCTCACTATCGTTTTTGTTAGCCGTTAGACTCTGAGCTCAATGCGCCGCCTCATTCTCATTTCCATGATGTGTCTTCTGCCTCTCCAATGGAGCTGGGCGGCGGCTGCAAGCGTGTGTGAGCATGAGCAAGGGGCGGCCCATTTCGGCCACCACGAACACCGCCACAGCGATGATGCGCACGCTGGCGACGCCAGCGCGTCGGCCAATGATGCGCTGCAGCCACACCCCGATTGCCACACCTGCCACGGCATCGGTGTGGCTTATTTGCCCACATCGGACGCCGCGCATCCGCCGTGGGCCGAAGGCTATCTGCAGGCGCACGGCAGCGTCGCATTTCCCGAGCCGCCGCCAGGCAGCCTGCTGCGTCCCCCTTCCTTTTTCGTCGCCTGACGCCGGCGAGGACCGGCCGCGCTCCCTGAACAGGGGCGGGGCGTCTTCGTCGACTTTTGGACCCGCGGGCACGCGCCCGCATTCACGACGAACATTCCATGAAACGCATACGCTGGGCTTCCCCCGGCATTCTGGCGGCCGCATTGCTGACGGCCGCCATCTTGGGCCATGCCCAGACGGGCAGTGCCCAATCTCCTTCCCAGACGCCGTTGCGACTGGGCTTTGAAACCGCCTGGGCCAAGCAGCCGGAACAGCGCTCGGCGGCGCTGCGCCGCGATGCCGCCGCCGCAGGCCTGCGCGCCGCCGAGCGCTGGACGCCGCAGACCATGGCGCTCGATCTCTCGACGCGCAGCGATCGCTGGCATCGCAACGAAGGATCGCGCGAGTACGAAGCCGCGGTGTCCGTGCCGCTGTGGTCGCCGGGCGAGCGCGCGAAGTCGCAGGCCGCGGCGCAGTCGCAGGCGCATGCGGTCGACGCACTCGTGGGCGCGGCCCGGTGGCGCCTCGCTGATGAAGTGCGCGAAGCGTACTGGGCGCAGCAGCGCGCGCGCATCGAGCAGCAGGTCGCGCAGGAGAAACTGCTCAGCGCCCAGGGCATTGCCCGGGACGTGCTGCGCCGCGTCACGGCCGGCGATCTCGCGCGCGCCGACGCCCACCAGGCCGATTCGGCGGTGGCGGTGGCGCAAAGCGCCGTGGCCGAAGCCGCGGTCGCCGTGGCGCAGACCGCCCAGGTCTGGCAGGCCCTCACCGCCCAGGAACTCGGCGAGGGCCCCCAAGAGCCGCTGCCCGCGCAGACGCCCGTGGCCGACCATCCCGCGCTGCGCGATCTGCAGGCCAAGGTCGATCTGGCACGGCGCCAGCAGGAGCTGGCCGGCGTGCAGACGCGCGCCAACCCCGAGCTGTCGCTGGGCACGACGCACGAGCGCGATGCGCGCGGCGAGCGCTCGGCGCAGAGCATCAATGTCGGTGTGCGCATTCCCCTGGGGCGCTCGAGTGTCAGCGACGCCCGCATCGCGAATGCGAGCGCCGACCTGCTCGAAGCGCAAAGCCAGCTCGACCTGGAAATGCAGCGCATCGACTCCCGTATCGCGCTGGCGCGCACGCGCGTCGAACTGCTGACGCAGGCGCGCGCCGCCGCCGAACGGCGCGCCACCCTGGCCGGCGAGTCGCGCGGTTTCTTCGACAAGGCTTTTCGCCTCGGCGAAAGCGATCTGCCCACGCGGCTGCGCATCGATCTCGAAGCTTTCGAGGCCGAACGCCAGGCCGCCCGCAGCCGACTCGAAGTCGGCGCCGCCATCTCTCAACTTCGTCAGGCGCTCGGGCTGCTGCCCGAGTGAGCACAGGAAATTCCATGTTCAATGCAATTCTTGCAGGCGCAAGCCTGCTCGCGGGCCTCTACAGCCCGCTGGCCCTGGCCGATGCCGGCCACAGCCATGACGCGCCCGCGGCCAGCCCGTCGGCGCCGGTGATCCCACGCTTTGCCGCGGCGTCCGAACTGTTTGAAATCGTCGGCACGGCCAACGGCACGCAGCTCGCGCTCTATCTCGACCGCTTTGCCGACAACGCGCCCGTTGCCGGCGCCGCGCTCGAAGTGAGCGTGGGCGACACGCCGGTCGTGGTCAAGGAAATCGCCGCGGGCGAGTTCGAAGGCACGCTGGCCCAGGCCTTGGCACCCGGCGTGACTTCGGTCACGGTGACCGTGGCCGCCGGTGAAGAGAACGATCTGCTGGCCGGCGATTTCGATGTGCACGCCGATGCCGCCCAAGAATACACGCACCGCGATTGGCGCGCCTTGCTGCCCTGGGGCCTGGCCGCGCTGGGCATGGCCGGTGGCGGTCTGTGGCTGCTGCGCCGCAGCGCTTTTCGTCGTTCGGGAGGTGCAGCATGATGCGCCCGCTGTTGCTCACACTCCTGCTCGCCGCCGCCATGCCCGCCTGGGCCGATGCCGGCCATGACCATGGCGGCCCCGCGCCCGTGGCCAACGCCAACGGCCCGGGCCGCCAGCCCGACGGCAGCGTGTTTCTGCCCAAGCCCGCGCAACGCCAGCTGGCCTTGCGCACCCTGGTCGTTCAGTCCGGCGAGCTGCCGCGCACCATTGAGCTCGCGGGCCGCGTGGTGATGGACCCGAACGCGGGCGGCAAGGTGCAGCCCATGACCGCGGGCCGCATTGAAGCCGGCCCCAAGGGCCTGCCCGTGATGGGCCAGCGCGTGCGCAAGGGCGAAGTGCTGGCCTATGTCACGGCCGCCACGGCGGCGATGGACCGTTCGAGCCAGGCGGCGCAGATCGCCGAACTGCGCGCAGCGCGGACGCTGGCCGACAAGCGCCTGGCGCGCCTCAAGGACTTGAGCGACACCGTGCCGCGCAAGGAGATCGAGGCCGTAGAGTCGGAGAGCGCAAGCCTGTCGGCGCGCATTTCCGCGCTGTCCGCGGCCGTGGGCGCGCGCGAGCCGCTGATCGCACCCGTGTCGGGCGTGATTGCCGCGGCCTATGCGGTCGCGGGCCAGGTGGTCGATGCACGCGAACTGGTTTACGAAGTGGTCGACCCGGCGCAGGTCAATGTCGAGGCCCTGGCCTTCGATACCGCGCTGGCGTCCGACGTCGCCAGCGCGAGCATGGTGGTCGGCGGCCAGCGCGTGGAACTGCGTTTTGTCGGCGCGGCGCGCTCCTTGCGCGAGCAGGCCTTGCCCATGGTGTTCCGCGCCCAGGGCGATGCGCTCAGCACCCTGGCCCTGGGCCAGCCGGTCAAGGTCTTCGTGCAGAGCCGCTCGACCGTCAAAGGCATTGCCGTGCCCGCGGCCGCGCTGATGCGTAACCCCGCGAACCAGGACATCGTCTGGGTTAAGGCCGGGCCCGAACGACTGGAGCCGCGCGTGGTCACTACGGCGCCGCTCGACGGCGCCCGGGTGGCCGTGACGTCCGGCCTGCAGGCCGGTGACCGTGTCGCAACGCAAGGCGCGACGCTGGTCAACCAAGTCCGTTAACGGGAGCCATTCAAATGTTCAAATGGCTTCTCGTCAACAGCCTGGCCAATCGCCTGCTGGTCATCATCGCCAGCGTGGTGCTGATGTTCTACGGCGCGTGGACGCTTTCGCGCACGCCCGTCGACGTCTTTCCCGATCTCAACAAGCCTACGGTCACCGTGATGACCGAGGCCGGCGGCATGGCCGCCGAGGAGGTCGAACAGCTGATCACCTTTCCGCTCGAAACCACGATGAACGGCCTGACCGGTGTGGAAACCGTGCGCTCCGTTTCATCGGCGGGCCTGTCGTTCGTCTACATCACCTTCGACTGGAGCACGGACATCTTCCGCGCACGGCAGATGGTGTCCGAACGCCTCGCGTCGATGGAGGAGGGCATAGCGCCCGGCGTGGTGCCGCGCATGGGGCCCATCAGCTCCATCATGGGCGAAATCATGCAGATCGCGATTCCCGTCGACACCGCCAAGGTCTCGCAGATGGCGGTGCGCGAGTACGCCGACTGGGTGCTGCGCCCGCGGCTCATGGCCGTGCCGGGCGTGGCCCAGGTGATTCCCATCGGCGGCGAAGTGCGCCAGTTCCAGGTGCAGCCCGACACGCGGCGCATGGCCGATCTGGGCATTTCGCATGACCAGCTCGAGTCCGCGCTCAAGGGCTACTCATCCAATACCTCGGGCGGATTTCTCGAGCTCAACGGCCGCGAATATCTGATCCGCCATCTGGGCAGAACTTCGCGCCTCGAAGACCTGAGCAACCTCGCGCTCACGGCGAAGAACGGCCAGCCCATCCTGCTGCGCCAGATCGCCGAAGTCACGTTCGCCGCGGCGCTCAAGCGCGGCGACGCGGGCTTCGAAGGCAAGCCCGCGGTGATTCTGGGCATACAGAAGCAGCCCACGGCCGACACCATCGCGCTCACGCGCGCCATCGAGCAGGCACTCGAAGGCATGAATGCCTCGCTGCCCGCGGGCATGGACGCGCCGCGCGTGACCTTCCGCCAGGCAAGCTTCATCGAGGCGTCGATAGACAACCTCAAGTGGAAGCTGATTGGCGCGTCGGTGTTCGTCGCCGCCATCCTGTTCTTCTTCCTGGGAACGCTGCGCCCGACCATCATCGCGCTCACGGCGATTCCGGTGTCGATCTTTCTCACGGCCCTGGTCTTCAAGTACTTCGGTCTGTCGATCAACACCATGACGCTGGGCGGGCTGGCGATCGCCATCGGCGGCCTGGTCGATGATGCCGTGGTCGATGTGGAGAACATCCTGCGGCGCCTGAAGGAAGACCGCGCGCGCCACCCGGGCCAGCGCACCAATGTGCTGGCGCTGGTCGCACGCGCGTCGATGGAAGTGCGCTCGGCGATTCTCTACGCCACGGTGATCATCGTGCTGGTGTTCGTGCCGCTGTTCGCGCTGCCGGGCATCGAGGGCCGGCTGTTCATTCCGCTGGGCATTGCGTTCATCGTCTCGACGCTGGCGAGCCTGATGGTGTCGGTCACGGTGACGCCCGTGCTGTCGTACTACCTGCTGCCCGGCATGAAGTCGCTGGACCATGGCGATACGCGGCTGCTGGCCTGGCTCAAGCGCCAGTACGCGGTCGGCTTGCAGAAGGTCTTGAACCGCCCCAAGGCCACGCTCGCGGCCGCGGGTGTGGCGGTGCTGCTGGCCATTGCTTCGGTGCCGTTCTTTCCCACGACCTTTCTGCCGCCGTTCAACGAAGGCACGCTGATGATTGGCATACGGCTCAACCCGGGCGTGACGCTGTCGGAGACGTCGGCGCTCGCGCGCCAGGCCGAAGTGCTGGTCAAGCAGGTGCCCGAAGTGACCCACGTGGGCCGGCGCAGCGGCCGCGCCGAACTCGACGAGCATGCCGAAGGCGTGCATGTGAGCGAGCTCGACGTAGGCCTCAAGCCTTCGGGCGAACTCACGCGCTCGATGGCGGAGATCTCGGCCGATATCCGCGCGCGGCTGGCGAACCTGCCGGCGGCGATTTCGATCGGCCAGCCCATCTCTCACCGCATCGATCACATGCTGTCGGGCGTGCGCTCGCAAATCGCAATCAAGATCTTCGGCGAAGACCTCGACACCTTGCGCGGCCAGGCCGATGCGCTGCGCGCGCGGCTCGCGGCCATTCCCGGCCTGGCCGATCTCGAAGTCGAAAAGCAGGTGCTGGCGCCGCAGATCAAGGTGCGCATCGACTATGCGGCCGCCGCGCAGTACGGCGTGCCCGTGCCGCAGGTGCTGGCCACGCTGCAAAGCCTGGTCGAAGGCGAGCGCGTGACGCAGATCGTCGAAGGCGGGCGGCGCTTCGCGCTGGTCGTGAAACTGCCCGAAGAGACGCGTTCGGCCAACGGGCTCAAGGACATCCTGATCGAGACGCCCACGGGCCGCGTTCCGCTGTCGAAGATCGCGAGCATCGAGGAAGGCGACGGCCCCAACCAGATCAGCCGCGACGACGGCAAGCGCCGCATCGTGCTGTCGGCGAACTCGCAGGGCCGGCCGCTTTCCGACATCGTCGCCGACATGCGCCAGGTGATCGCCGACATGCCTTTGCCCGAAGGTTATTTCGTCACGCTGGGCGGGCAGTTCCAGGCACAGGAAGAAGCTTCCAAGCTCGTGGGCCTGTTGTCGCTGGTGTCGCTGACGCTGATGTTCATCGTGCTCTACAGCCGCTACCAGTCGACGCGGCTGTCGCTGCTGATCATGGCCAACATCCCGCTGGCCCTGGTCGGCGCGGTGCTGGGCCTGTGGCTTTCGGGCCAGCCGCTGTCGATCGCCGCGCTCGTGGGCTTCATCACGCTGGCCGGCATTTCGGTGCGCAACGGCATTCTGAAAGTCAGCCATTACGTGAACCTGATGCGGCTCGAAGGCGAGAACTTCGATCACAAGATGATCGTGCGCGGCTCGCTCGAACGGCTCGCGCCCGTGCTGATGACCGCGCTGGTGACGGCGTTCGCGCTCGCGCCGCTGCTGTTCGAAGCCGAGCAGCCGGGCACCGAAGTGCTGCACCCGGTGGCGGTCGTGATCTTCTGCGGCCTGATCAGCGCCACCTTGCTCGACACCTTCCTGACCCCCGCCATGTTCTGGCTCTTCGGCCGTGCGGACGCCGAGCGCCTCATGGAATCCAAAGACGTCGAAGCCCTGTGATTCACCCAACCGAAAGGACTCTCATGAAAATCGCCATTGCCACGCTTTCCCTCGCCGCCCTGGTGGCGGCCGCCCCGGTCCTTGCCGCGGGCAACCATGCCCATGACCCCGCGCATGGCGGCGTCGTTGCCGCGGCCAAGGAAGCCGACTATGAACTCGTGGCCAAGCCTGATGTGCTGCAGCTCTATGTCTCCGACCACGGCAAGGCGCGCGACCTGTCCAAGGCCGGCGCCAAGCTGACGCTGCTCGCGGGCAAGGACAAGCAGGAGGCCCAGCTGCTGCCCGCGGGCGACAAACTCGAAGCCAAGGGCACGTTCAAGGTGGCGCCGGGCACCAAGGTGGTGGCGGTGGTCACCGATGGCGGCAAGGCGCTGGGCACGGCGCGCTTCACGTTGAAGTAAGTTCCAATCGCGCCGGCTTCATGCGAGCCGGCGCGCAAATGTCGCATATCCGACATCTCCGTCATGGAGATGTTTTTTTTTGAATCCAATGTTCGTAATCGTGCGAATTGCTTCGTGTGGTTGCGCGGACAGGGGCAGGCATTCCATGCCGCCCGGTGATTCAATGCGTTGAAATCCTGTTTTGCCAACCTTGTGTGTCGGGCCTTTGGGGCCCGGTTTTTTTTGTTTGAACAGTGTGTATAGGGTTGGCGAGATGTCGGATGTATTGAGAAAGTGGGTTGCAACCACGGTGTTTGCAACCTGCGCTGCGGCCGCAAGTGCCCAGCAGGCAAGTGTCGAGACGGGTTCAGCGGATGAGGCGCCTGCGCAGTCGGGCCAGTTGCTGCCGCAGCTGACGATGGAAAAGACGATTCGTTATTCGGCCGGTGAGTCGATCGTGCTGGGCTTGGCGGCCCCGCCGGCGCAAGAGCGGGTTTTCGCGGCCGCACCTCAGGCCACATCTGCGGGCATGCGCTATTCGGCCGGTGAATCGATTGTGGTGGGCCCGGCGCCCGCGGTGGAAAACCCGCTGCCCGCCGAGCCCCCGCCGGCCGCCCAGGCCGAAGAGCCCGGTCGGACCTCGGGGTATTCGCAAGCCGCGCTGATCCCGCTGGCCGCAGCGGTCGGCGACAGCGTCACGACATATATCGGTCTCAACCATGCGTCCCTGGCCGAGAAGAATGGCCTGGTCAACACTTCGGCGGCCGGCCTGGTGGGACTCTTTGTGATCAAGGCGGGCATCACTTATTACTTCGATCGCCAGCCCAAGAAGATACGCGAGTCGGGCTTGAAGATCACCGCAGGCGTCTGGAGCGGCGTCACCATGAACAATCTGCTGCTGATCGCCGGCTCGTCCAATCCGCTGAGCCTGGTGGGCGGCGTGCTGTTTGGCGCCTACATGTACCACCGCGAGAGCCTTGCGCTGGAAAAGGAAGCGGCCGGCAAAAGGGCGCCGCTTCCATCCGCGCGTCACATGGGCACGGCAGAATAGGCGCACTGATCTGGCCCTGCCGGTCCCCCGCGCCGCCGCGCCTTCATTTCCCGGATTCCCTGTGTTCCACGTCTATTGCGCCATCGCCTATCTGTTCATCGTCGCGCGCGTCATCGCGCCCCTGCCCATTCGTGGGCGCTGGCGCGTGCTCGCCGCGGCCGCGCTGCTGCCGGGCGCGCTCTACCAGTTCTGGTCGCGCGTGTTCTTCGGCAACATGTGGGGTCCCGAGGTGCCGTTTCCGGTTGCCGCGCTGCTGGGCTGGACCTTCTGCAGCTTCGTGCTGCTGCTGGTGTTCACCATCATCGGCGAAGTGCTGTCCATGTTGTATTGGCTGCTCACGCGCCGTTCGGCCGCGCGCCGCGGCGCGAGCCCGCCCAGCGGCACGGCGCGCAGGCTCACCACGCTGGCGCTCGCGTTCGGTCTGGGCGGCTTTGGCTTCATCCAGGCGACGCGCCTGCCCGAAGTGCACCGCGTGGACCTGGCCGTGAAGAACCTGCCCGCCGAGCTGGAGGGCTTCAAGATGGTGCAGCTCAGCGATCTGCATATCAGCAAGCTGTTCCAGCAGGACTGGGTGCAGGGCGTGGTCGAGCGCACCAATGCCATCGATGCCGATCTGATCGTGGTGACAGGCGACTTCATCGACGGCAGCGTCGAAGCGCGCCGCGAAGATGTCGCGCCGCTGGCGCAACTCAAGGCGCGCCATGGCGTGATCGGCATTCCGGGCAACCATGAGTACTACTTCGACTACGGCGCCTGGAAGTCGCGCTTCGAAGAACTGGGCGTGCGCATGCTGACCAATCAGCATGCGGTGGTCCGGCACGGCAATGCGCAACTGACGGTGGCCGGCATCGCCGACGCCGTGGCCGCGCGCTACGGCTACGAAGGCCCTGATTTGCCCAAGGCGCTCGAAGGCGCGCCCGCGGACGCGCCCATCGTGCTGCTGGCCCACAGGCCTGCGGGGGCCGCGGGCCACGCCCAGGCCGGCGTCGCCGTCCAGCTGTCAGGCCATACGCATGGCGGCATGGTGATAGGCATGGAGCCGGTGTTCGGGCCGCCCAACGAAGGCTATCTGACGCGCGGCTACCGCGTGGGCGACATGCAGCTCTATGTGAGCAACGGCACGGGGCTGTGGATGGGCTTCCCGATACGGCTGGGCATTCCTTCGGAGATCACCGAGTTCGTGCTGACGCGCGCCAAGTAGCCCGCGGCCCGGGAAAGAAAGGGTGATCGCACGACATAAAGAGGTAGTGCGAGAATCCACCCATTCCCGTGGCGACGCAATAGGCACTCGATGGACATGTTTTCCGATCTGGCTTTCTTCTCGCTGGTGATCAAGCACGGCTCGCTCGCGGCCGCGGCGCAGGAGATGGGCCTGACGCCGCCTTCGGCGAGCAAGCGGCTGTCCAGCATAGAGAAGCGACTGGGCGTGCGCCTGCTCAACCGCACCACGCGCCGCATCAGCCTCACGCCCGAAGGCGAAATCTACGTCAGCGAAGGCGCGCGCGTTCTGGCCGAAATGGACGCGCTGGAGCGCCGCGTGGCCGGCGCGAAAGCCCTGCCGCGCGGCCAGATCAAGCTCAGCGCGACGCTGGGTTTCGGGCGGCAATTCATCGCGCCCGCGCTGTCGAAGTTCGCGCGCCAGTATCCCGAAGTCGAAGTCCAGCTGAGCCTTACCGACAAGCCCGTGAACCTGGTCGAGCAGGGCCTGGACGCCGTCATTCGCATGGGCGAAATGCCCGATGCGCAACTGACCGCGCGCCTGCTCGCGCCCAACAAGCGCATTCTGTGCGCCGCGCCGTCCTACCTCAAACGCGCTGGCCTGCCCCTGCAGCCCGCGGCCTTGCAGCGCCATTCCTGCCTGTTCATCCGCGAAAGCGACGACACCTTCGGCACCTGGCATCTGCGCGCCGGTACGCGCCAGGAGAGCGTCAAGGTGCGCGGGCCGCTCAGCAGCAACGACGGCGACTGCGCGCTGTCGTGGGCGCTCGACGGCCATGGCATCCTGATGCGCTCGCTGTGGGATGTCGCGCCCTACCTGCGTTCGGGCCGGCTGCAGCCGGTGCTGACCGACTGGACGCTGCCCAACGCCGACATCTATCTGGTGTTCCCGAACAGTTCCAACCTGTCGGCGAAAACCCGGGTCCTGGTCGACTTCATGGTCAAGACCTTCGCGCACCACAAGGCGGCGAAGGACGAGTTCCTGGGCTGGTGAAAGCGGCCGGCGACGGCCCATGATTGTTTCTTCTGGCGACGCAAAGAAGTTACTTTGGCGATATTGTTTGGTTCGATGGCATCTATACGATGACGGTTCCACCTGCCGCATCGAATGGCTGTCCCCATGACCCACAGAACGCTTTATCAAAAACTGGTCGACTCGCATACGGTCGCGCGATTGGACGAACAGAATGTTCTTCTGTTCTGCGATCTGCACCTGATGAACGAGTACACCAGCCCCCAGGCCTTTGCCGGACTGCATGAGAAAGGCCGCGGCGTGCCCATGCCCGGGCAGAACGTCGCGGTGGTAAGCCATGTGATCCCCACCGAGCCGGGCAGCATCCGCGTGATCCGCGATGCCGCGCCCGCGCTGCAGGCGAGCAATTTGAAGAAGAACTGCGATCGCCACGCGATTCCGCTGTTTGACACCAACGATGCCTTGCAAGGGATAGAGCATGTGGTGGCTCCCGAGCACGGCATGATCCGCCCCGGCATGGTGGTGATCTGCGGCGACTCGCACACCACCACCTATGGCGCGCTGGGCGCGCTGGGCTTTGGCATAGGCACGTCCGAAGTCGAGCATGTGCTGGCCACGCAGACCCTGGTCTACCGGCTGGCCCAGGACATGCGCATACGCATCGACGGCACGCTGCCCATGGGCACGACGGCGAAAGACCTGGTGCTGATGGTCATAGGGCAGATCGGTGCGCAGGGCGCGCGCGGCCATGTGATCGAGTTCTGCGGCACGGCGCTCGATGCGCTGTCGATAGAGGCGCGCTTCACGGTCTGCAACATGGCCGTCGAAGCCGGCGCGCGCGGCGCGCTGATCGCGCCCGACGCCAAGGCCAGGCAATACGTGCTCGAGCGCGCGACCGACATCCAGGGCGATGTGCGTGACGCCGCGCTCGCGCATTGGGACACGCTGTTCTCCGACGAGGGCGCACAATTTCATATCGAGCACCGCTTCGACGCCAGCGAAATCGCGCCGCATGTGACCTGGGGCACCAGCCCCGACCAGGTGGTGCGCATCGACGGCCGCATTCCCGTGCCCGATGCCCAGCCCGCGGGCCCGCTGCGCCGCAGTACCGAGCAGGCGCTGCGCTATACCGGCCTGGCCGCGGGCGCGGCGATCGAAGGCACGCCCATCCAGCATGTGTTCATAGGCTCGTGCACCAATGCGCGCATCGAAGACCTGCGCGCCGTGGCGCGCGTGGTCGAAGGCCGGCATGTGGCCAGCGGCGTGCGCGCCATGGTGGTGCCGGGTTCGGGCGCCGTGAAGCGGATGGCCGAGCAGGAAGGCATTGCACGCATCCTGCAAGACGCGGGCTTCGAATGGCGCGAGCCCGGCTGCTCCATGTGCCTGGCGATGAATGGCGACATCCTGGAGGCCGGCGTGCGCTGCGCCTCGACCACCAACCGCAATTTCGAAGGCCGCCAGGGGCGCGGCGCCATCACCCATCTGATGAGCCCGGCCATGGCCGCGGCCGCCGCGCTCACGGGCGCGATCACCGACGTTCGCCGACTGGAGGCCGCCCATGCGTAAGCTCAACATTCTTTCCGGCAAGGCCGCCGCGCTGCCCATCGAGAACCTCGACACCGACCAGATCATGCCCAAGCAGTTCCTGCACGGCATCGACAAGGCCGGGCTGGACAAGGGCTTGCTGTACGACCTGCGCCACGACGCCCAAGGGCTCATGCGCGCGGATTTCGTGCTCAACCGCCCCGAACGCGCGGGCACTGAAATTCTCGTCGCCGGCGCGAATTTCGGCTGCGGCTCCAGCCGCGAGCACGCGGTCTGGGGGCTGCAGCAGTTCGGCATCCAGGCCGTGATCGCGCCGAGCTTCGGCGAAATCTTCTACTCGAATGCGATGAACAACCAGCTGCTGCTGGTGATGCTGCCCGAGGCCGATATCGCGGCGATGATGGCCGATGCCAAACGGCCCGAGACCGCGGAGATCGCGATCGATATCGAGCACCTGCGCGTGCGCAGCGCGAGTGTCGACGCAGGCTTCACGCTGTCGGCGCGCCACCAGCGCATGCAGCTCGAAGGCCTGGACGTGATCGGGCTGTCGATGACTTACGAGAAGCAAATCGAGGCCTTCGCCGCGCGCCACTGGCAGGCCCAGCCCTGGGTCAAGGATGTGGCGGCGCGCACGATGGCCGCATTGCGCGCCGGCGAGAGCTGAGTCGCAGGGGGTCGCAAGGCGCGCGTAGCTTTCGATCCCGGCGTACGATCGCCCGGCTGCGCCCTCCATTCTTTTGAAACATGAACGCCAACCGCCTTTTCGTCCCCCTCGGCTACACCGATGTCGCCCCGGGTCATATCGCCAGCGTGGTCACCGACCTCGAGATGCTGCGCCCGCCCGCGCCCGCGCCCGCGCCCTCGGACACCGCACTGCCTGCGGGCTTTTCGCTTGCACCCGCGGCCCGCATGGGCATCGATGCCTATCGCGCGCTGTTTCGCAAGGTCGGTGCCGACTGGCTCTGGTATTCACGCCTCTTCATGGCCGACGACGAGTTGACGCGCATTCTTTCCCATCCTGATGTCGAGGTGCATATCGTTCGCCAAGCTGACCAGGATGTGGGCATTCTGGAACTCGATTTTCGCGACAAGGGCCAGTGCGAGCTGACCTTTCTGGGCCTGACGCCCGAGTGCACCGGCAAAGGCCTGGGGCGGGCCCTGATGAACCAGGCCATCGCGCTGGCCTGGGCGCGTCCCATCACGCGCATGTGGGTGCATACCTGTACCTACGACCATCCTTCGGCGCTGCGCTTTTACATCAAGGCCGGCTTCACACCCTGCGCGGTGCGCGTCGAAGTGCAGGTCGATCCGCGGCTGACCGGCCACCTGCCGGCCGACGCCGCGCCGCAGGTTCCCATCATCGCCTGACCCGCCAGGCCGTGGAGGAGAATGCACGCATGACTCCAGGCACCCAACTGACCATAGACCTCGGCGGCATGACGCAGAAGGCCCAGATCCTTTCGGCCATTGGCGCGGCGCTGTGCCTGGGCGGGCCGGGTGGCAACCACCCGGTGCGCGCGGGCGAGGAGCAGGGCTGGGGCATGAACTGGGACGCGCTGTTCGATTGCATGCTGAACCTGCATTCGGGCGGCATATGGGGAACGAGCCCGGTGTTCGCCTTCCCGCTGACGCTGACTTTCGCCGGCGCGGGCGCGCTGGCCCGGCACAATCCCCAGGCCTTCGCCATATTGCAGGACATTCTCGAGCAGACCCGCGACACCTACGCCCGCCAGCACCGGCACTTTGACTTCGAACTTGTCGCCTTGGAGTGAGGTGCGGGGCCAGGATCTGGGTAGGATGCAGCGCAGGCCGCAGCGGCGACTCTCCGTCAATCAAAAAATCCCAGTATGGACACCCGTTCCTCCGTTCGCGCGCTCGCCGCGCTGACCTTCGCGCTCACGCTGAGCCAGTTCTTTCGCAGTTGCCTGGCCGTCATGGCGCCTGAAGTGCAGAGCGATCTGCAGCTGTCTCCGGCCGGTTTCGGCATGCTGTCATCGTGCTTCTTCCTGTCCTTCGGCATCGCCCAGATTCCTGTCGGCATGGCGTTCGACAGATACGGCGTGGGCGCGCCCACGCGCTGGCTGCTGTCCGTGGGCGTGGTCTCGGCCGCGCTGTTCGCTCTCGCGCCCAACGGCCCCACGGCGATGCTGGCCCAGGTGGGGCTGGGCCTGGCCTGCGCGCCGGTGTTCATGGGGCTGATGCATTTCGCCGCCGATGCGCTGCCGCCCCACCAGTTCGCCACTTCGGTCAGCCGTGCCAACGCGGCCGGCATGATCGGTGCGTTGTGCGCGACCGCGCCGCTGGGCTGGGCCATCCATGCGTTTGGCTGGCGGCCGCCCATTTTCGTGGCTGGCCTGCTGATGGCCGTGGCCTGCTACTTCGTCGCCACCCAGGTGAAGGACAGCGGCAATGCCCAGGCCCAGCAGGAAGGGACGGGCGCGATGCTGCGCGCCAGCGGCCGGCTGCTGTTCATTCCCGCGCTGTGGACCTTGATTCCGATGTGCATGGCCCTGGCCGTGGGCACGACCTTTCGCAATTCCTGGGGCGGCCCTTATCTGGCCGATGTCTTCGGCCTGAGCGCGGGCGCGCGCGGACTGGCGCTGGCCGTTCTGAGCCTGGCGGCCATCAGCGCCGCCGCGGCGCTGCCCTGGTTCGTTCACCGCTCCTCGGTGCGGCAGACGGTGCTGGCCTGGGCGCTGGCCGCCCTGGCCGCGGGCAGCGCACTGGTGCTGATGCCCGGCGTGGGCGTGCTGCTCGACATTCCCCTGCTGGCGCTGCTGGCCAGCATAGGCGTGCTCCATCCCCTGGTGATGGCGCATGGGCGACTGCTGCTCGCGCCGGAAGTGCGCGGGCGCGGCCTGGGCCTGCTCAATACCTTTGTGTTTCTGGGCTCCGCGGCCACGGCCTGGATCTTCGGCCTGATTGCCGACGCCAACCTGTCCAGCGGCGCGGCGCCCGAAGCCGCCTACACGCGGATCTTCGGCTTTGCCTGCGCGATGGTCCTGGTCGGCATCGCTGCCTATATGCTCAGTCCGTCGATGGCACGTGCGGCGGCCGCGAGCGCCAAGCCCGCGGCCTGAGGTTTTTGGATCGAAGTTATCTAGGAGGATGGACAAGATGAATGGTGCAAAGAGCCTGGTGAAGACATTGCTGGCCGCGGGGGTGGACACCTGCTTCGCCAACCCGGGAACGAGCGAGATGCATTTCGTCGCGGCACTCGATCAGGTGCCCGGCATGAAGTGCGTGCTGGGCCTGCAGGAGAACGTGGTGACGGGCATGGCCGACGGCTACTACCGCATCGCGCGCAAGCCCGCCTGCACGCTGCTGCACTGCGGCCCTGGCCTGGCCAACGGCATGGCCAACCTGCACAACGCGCGGCGCGCGCGCAGCGGCATCGTCAACATCGTGGGCGATCAGGCCATCTACCACCGTCCATTCGACGCCGCGCTGACCGCGGACACCACGGGCATGGCGCAGACCGTCTCCGCCTGGGTGCGCACCAGCACCAGCAGCGCCGAGCTCGGCCGCGACGCCGCCGAAGCCGTGCGCGCGGCGCAGGTCTATCCGGGCCAGGTCGCCACCTTGATCCTGCCGGCCGACGTGTCGTGGGAAGAGGGCGGCGTCGTCGGCGCGCCTTTCGCCGTGCCCGCGCCGCCCGCGATCGACGCTGGCGCCATCGAGCAGGCCGCGCGCACGCTGCGCGATCAGCGCGATGTACTCATCCTTCTGGCCGGCCCCGGCGTGCTCGCCGAAGCCCAGGCCCTGGCCTGGCGCGTCGCCCGCGCCACGGGCGCGAGCGTGATGGCCAGCTATGCGAGCTCCCACCTCGCGCGCGGCCGCGGCCGCCTGCAACTCGAGCGCGTGCCCTATGCGATGGGCCTGGCCATCAAGGCGCTGGCCGAGTTCAAGCACATCATCCTGGTGAACGCGACCCCGCCCGTGGGCTTCTTCGGTTACCCCGGCATGCCGTCCGAGCAGGCCGACCCGCAGGCGCAGTTCCACGTGCTGTCGCGCCCCGATCAGGACGCGGTCGAAGCGCTGCGCGGCCTGGTCAAGGCACTCAATGCGCCCGCAGCCGCGATTCCCGATCCCGGCCCGCGCCCCGAAGCCGCGACCGGCGCGCCCACGCCCGAAGGCCTGGCGCAGACGCTGGCCGCGCTGATGCCCGACAACGCCATCATCTCGGACGAAAGCGTCTCCTACGGCCGCGGCTTCTACAAGTTCACGCATGCCGCGCCAGCGCACGACTGGCTGCACCTGGCCGGCGGCGCCATCGGCGACGGCATGCCCGTGGCCACGGGCGCGGCCCTGGGGGCCAACAAGCAGCGCCGCGTCATCAACCTGCAGGCCGACGGCTCGGCCATGTACTCGCTGCAGTCGCTGTGGACCCAGGCGCGCGAGCAGTTGCCGGTGACCACCATCATTCTCAACAACAGCAAGTACAACATCCTGATCGGCGAGTACGCGAATGTGGGCGCGACGCCGGGCGAGACCGCGATGAGCATGCTGGACCTGGGCAATCCATCGATCGAATGGACCAAGCTCGCCAACGGCATGGGCGTGGAAGCCGCGCGCGCGACGACGCTCGACGAGCTCGCGGTGCTGATGAAGGCCAGCTTCGCGAAAAGCGGGCCTTTCCTTATCGAGCTGATGATCTGACCGGCTTCAGTCGGTCAGCGTGTCAGCTGGCGCGCGATAGTTGCACCAAGGTGCGCGGGACTCGAGGTGGGCATGCTTTTGCTTTGGCGGCGTGAAGCGCGAATCCAGCGTGCCCAGCGAAAAGCAGATCCAGTCGCTCCAGTCGCCCTGGGTTCTGGACCAGAAAAGCGATGCACCGCAGTGGCCGCAAAACTGCCGCAGCACCTGCTCGGACGAGGCGTAGGACTTGATATCCAGCGCGCCGCTGATGATGTGCAAGTCGCTGCGTGCCACCGCGCCATAGGTGGCGAATGCCGCGCCATGGCCCTTTTGGCATTGGCTGCAATGGCAATGGGTGACGGCCTTGGGCTGGGCGCGCACTTCGTAGCGAACCCTCGCGCACAGGCAGCTGCCCAGATACGGCTCAGCCATGTTTGGCCGCTGCTGCAAGAAAGGCCTGGGCCTGCGCCGGCTGGGTGAGTTCGGTCCACTGCAGATGTGCAAACTCGGGCTGGGCGCGCAGCGCCGCGAATTTCTGCTGGTTCTTCGCATAGGTGGTCCAGGACCACAGCAGTATCGAGTCCTTCGACAGAAATGCCATGCGCAGCGATTCGCGGTTGCCCTGGTACAGGCGGGTGCGCAGCAGGCCGCGGCTCAGCGTGCGCCACAGCACGCGCGAAAACACCGTGGACCGTGCGTAGTTGAGCCACACCACATGGGTGGCGCGCGGCCACAGGTCGTCGCGCACGGCGCTGTAGTTGCCGTCGGCGACCCAACGTTCGCCCTGGGTTGCGGCCACCACGGAGCGTTTGAACTGCTCGGGGTGTACGGCCTGCCAGTCGGGCCCCCAGTAGTGGGCGTCGAGCTCGATATAAGTGGCGTTCGTGGCGGTCGCCAGCGCCTGGGCGAAAGTCGACTTGCCAGCGCCGCTTGTGCCTATCACCAGATAGCGCATTCCTGTGCTGCGGATAAGCCGCAGGCTCAGACCGCCATGGGCGCCGTGATATGCGCGTGGTGCTGATAGCCTTCGAGCGTGAAGTCCGAGGGCTCGACTTTTTCCAGCCATTCGGGTTCGTACTTGCCCGTCGCCGCGTAGTCGGGAATGCGGTCCGACAGCACCAGCTTGGGCGCTTCGAACGGTTCGCGCGTCAGCTGCTCCTTGAGCATGTCGACGTGGTTTTCGTAGATATGCGCGTCGCCGATGAAATACGTGAACCAGCGCGGCTTGTAGCCCGTGAGGCGGCCCACGAGGTGCAGCAGCGCCGCGCCTTCGGTCAGATTGAACGGCGTTCCCAGGCCCACGTCATTGCTGCGAATGTAGAGGCACAGCGAAATCTCGCCTTTGCTCTTGTCGACAAGGAACTGGTAGAGCAGATGGCAGGGGGGCAGGGCCATTTCCTCGAGCTGGGCCCAGTTCCAGCCGTGGAACAGGATGCGGCGGTTGCCCGGGTCCTTGACGATGGTGTCCAGGCACTGGCGCAGCTGGTCAATGGCCTTGTACATCAGCACGCCCGACTGCGCGCCGGGCGCGGCTTCGAGCATGCCGATCTGTTGATAGCCCTTGGAGAGCGCGTCGGCGACCTGGGCCTGGCCCTGGGGTTCGCTGGCGTCGATCAGCTTGTAGGCCGGCCATTGGCGCCACTGCACGCCGTAGACCGAGCCGAGATCATCTTCCTGCAGCCGGTAGGGGTTGGCCAGCCACTGCGCGTTCTCGTTGGCGTTCTGGTCCCAGACCTTGCAGCCCAGCGCGCGGAAATCGGCGGCGCTGCGGTAGGCGCGCATGAAACCCACGAGTTCGCCCACGGCCGATTTGAAGGCCAGCTTCTTGGTCGTGACCGCGGGAAAGCCTTGCTGCAGGTCGAACCGGAGCATCGCTCCCGGCAGGCTCAGGGTGCGAACGCCCGTGCGGTTGTCTTGCCAACTGCCGTTGTCGAAGATGTTCTGGACGAGGTCGAGATACTGTTTCATAGGCCGGAATCGTAGCGCAAGCCGCGCAGCGGCGACGCGCGCGGCTGCAATGCCCTGGGGTCGGTCAATGCCGCGGCAGCCGGCGCGAAAGCCACGACAGCGGCAGGCAGATCAGCAGATAGAACAGTCCGACGAAGCAATAGACCTCGACGAAATAGGGCCGCCAGGCGGTGTCGGCGACCACGGTCTTGGCCGCGGCCAGCACATCGAACACGCCGATGATCGCCACCAACGATGTGTCCTTGACGGCGCCGACAAACACGCCCAGCGCGGCCGGCGCGGCGAGCACGCGCGCCTGGGGCAGCACCACCGCGGCCAGCACCGTCGCCGGGCGCATTCCCAGCGCCTTGGCCGCCATGCCCTGGCTTTGCGGCACGGCCTGCAGCGCGCCGCGCAGCACTTCGGCGAGCATGCAGCTGGTGTGCAGCACGATGGCGAACAGCGCGAGCTGGAACTTCGCGCTGGACCAGTCGCCGCCGACGAAGATCGGAATCCAGAACGACGCCACGAGCAGTTGCACCACCAGCGGAATGCTGCGTACCGCATCGACCAGCGCGCCCGCGGGCCAGCGCAGCCAGCGCGAAGCGCTGCGGCGCATCAGCGCCAGCGCCACGGCCAGCGGCAAGGCCAGCACGATGGCGCTCAGCGCCATGGCCAGCGTCGCGAGCAGCCCGCCCCAGGCGACGACGGGCAGCGCGGGCCAGAGTCCTGCGCCGCCGGCCAGCACCAGCACCACGGCGAGTGCGCCCGCGCCCACCAGCGCCGCGCGCCATCGGAAGGCCAGGCGCGGCAGCATCAGCACCACGATCATGCCCGCGAGCAGGGCGCAGGCCAGCGCGGCCTGGGGCCGTTGCTCGGGGGCTATCGTGCCGAAGGTCAGCAGCGGCGCGTTGTACGTGACCACGGCCCAGCACGCGCCCGTGGCCTGGGCGCAGGCTTCGGCGCTTGCGCTCCAGACCGCGTCGAGCAGCGCCCACTGCAGGCCGCGCCACAGCAGCCACAGCGTGGCCGCGGACAGCAGCAGCGTCAGCGCGGCGCGCGCGCGCCCGGTCCACAGGCCTGCGGCGTTGAACGCGGGCAGGCGCAGCACCTGGCCCAGGCGCAGCGTTCCCGCGCCGTCGACGCTGTAGCGGTTCACATGCGCGTTGTAGCGCGCAATGCCCGCCGCCAGCAGTACGCCCAGCACCACATAGAACGCCATGGCCAGCGTCATGCCTTCGATCGCGCGGCCGGTCTGGGTGATGGTGGTGTTCACGATGGCCATCAGCTCCTGGTAGCCGATGGCGATCGCCAGCGTGCTGTTCTTGATCAGCATCAGGCATTGGTTGGCATAGGGCGGAACGGCCACGCGCACCGCATAGGGGTAGATCACCTGACGCGCGAGCGTGACGCCGTTCATTCCCAGCGCGCGGCCCGCGTTGACCTGGCCCAAGGGAACGGCCAGCACGCCGCCGCGCACCACGTCCGAAATGAACACCGCGTGGAAAATCGTCAGGCCCAGCAGCAAGGTCGTGAGTTCGGGGCTCAGGCTCCAGCCGCCGCGCAGGCCCAGGCCCGCGAGTCGCGGCAGGTCCCAGTGCAGCGCGGAGTAATCCTGCGCGGCAACGGCCCACAGCAGCGCCAGGCCGGCGAACACCGCGGCCTGGCTGCGGCTGCGCCGCCACAGCGTGGCGCAAGGCAGCAGCAGCCACAGCGGCCACCAGACCGCGCCCTGCAGCATGGGCAGGGCCAGGCCGCGATTGGACAGGTAGACGCCGGGCAGCGGCTGCCAGGCTTCGCGCACCACGGGCAATTGCAGCAGCAGCGCGTACCACATGAACATCTGCAGCAGCACGGGCGTGTTGCGAATCGGCTCGACCACGCAGGCCAGCACGCGCGCCAGCAGCGGGTGGCGCGACAGGCGCAAGACCCCCAGCAGCAGGCCCAGCGCCGTGGCCAGGGGAATGGCGATCGCGGCGACGGTCAGGGTGTTGACCAGGCCCGCGACGATCAACTGCCAATAGGGGTGTTCGGCGGTCACGGTCCACAGGCTTTCGGCGATCTGAAAGCCGGCGCGCTGGCCGAGGAAGCTGAAGTCCAGCATGAAAAATAGTACGGCCCGGGCGCCTTGTCAGCGCCCGGGCCGCAGCCTGTACTGGATTACTGGAAAGGCGGAGCGTAGAGCAGGCCGCCCTTGTTCCACAAGGCGTTCTGGCCGCGCTCGAGCTTGAGCGGTGTCTTGAGGCCCACGTTGCGGTCCCAGATCTCGCCGTAGTTGCCCACGGCCTTGATCACGTTGTAGGCCCACTTGTCGGTCAGGCCGAAGCTTTTGCCGATGCCCGCGTCCAGGCCCAGCAGGCGGCGCACCTGCGGGTCCTTGCTGGCGTTGAAGCTGTCGATGTTCTTCGAGGTGATGCCCAGCTCTTCGGCAGTGACCACGGCGTGCACCGTCCACTTGACGATGTCTACCCATTGCGTGTCGCTGTCGCGCACCCAGGGGCTCAGCGGCGATTTGTTGACGCGCTCGGGCAGGATCACGAAATCGTCGGCATTGCCGGCGCGCGACGAGCGGCTCGCGGCCAGCGTCGAGGCGTCCGACAGATAGACATCGCAGCGGCCCGCGTAGAACGCCTTCTCGAGTTCCACCAGGTTCTCGATCACGACCGCGCGGTACTGGATCTTGTGCGTCGCGAACCAGTCGACGAGGTTCTGCTCGTTGTTCGTTCCGGGCTGCACGCAGACCTGGGCGCCGTCGAGGTCCTTGGCGCTCTTGACGCCCAGCTTCCTGGGCACCATGAAGCCCTGGCCGTCATAGAAGACGATGGCCGGCGCCGTGACGTTCATGCCCGCGTCGCGGCCCGAGGTGACCGTGGTGTTGCGGTTGAGCACATCGATCTCGCCCGACTGCAGCGCGGGAAAGCGCTGCTGCGAGCTCAGCGGCACATAGCGCACCTTGTCGGGCGCGTTGAGCACGGCCGCGGCCAGCGCCTTGCAGAAGTCCACATCGAGCCCGCTCCAGCGGCCCTGGTTGTCGGCCAGCGACAGACCGGCCGAACCCTGGCTCACGCCGCAGACCAGTTGGCCGCGCTTCTTGATCGTGTCCACCGTGGAGTTCTGGCTTTGCGCGCTGGCGGGAAACAGCGCCAGGGCGGCGGCCGCGCCCGCGGCGGCCAGAGTGAAGCGACGCAGTAAGGAGTTACGCATTTCGGGAAGAGGTATTAATGATGGGTTCTTGATTCGGCATGGCTGCGCAATACCGCGACAATTCATTCAATAATGATTGACGGTCGATTATTTTTTGCAGGGGAAAGCAGTCAGTCCGATCTCTAGCGGCGATTGTAGGGAATGAAGGCCATAAACAGTGGTTTTCACATAGACGGATTTCCACTATGCATATGACTTAAAAAGTGATGCGCGAACTTCGTAAAACCCGTGGCGCGGTCCTAGAATTTCAGCCATGACCACGAGTACCGACGCGCCGGCCTGGCAACAGGTTTTTCGCAACCATTTCCCGATCACGGCGCAGAAGATCTATGTCTGTCAGGCCTATGCCAGTCCCATGGCGCCGCGCGTGAGCGATGCCATAGGGCATTTCTTCTCCAGCCTCAGCATGGCGCGCGCCGACAAGCCCGAGTGGCTGGCCGCGGCCGAGGGCGTGCGCACCCAGGTTGCGCAGCTGATAGGCGGCAAGAGCCGGCATGTGGCGTTCACGAAGAACACCACCGAAGGCCTCAACATCGTCGCCCAGGGCTACCCCTGGCAGCCCGGCGATAACCTGGTCATCGACGACCAGGAGCATCCGGTCAACACCGTGCCCTGGCTGCACCTGCGCCAGCGCGGCGTCGAGGTGCGCGTGGCGCGCACCGAAGACCGGCGCGTGACCGTCGATTCGATCTGGTCGCAAGTCGATGCCAATACGCGCCTGATCGCAGTCTCGTACGTGCAATACAGCACGGGCGTGCGCGCCGATATCCAGGCGCTGGCCGAACGCTGCCGCGCGCAAGGCATACATCTGGTGGTCGACGGCATCCAGGGCGTGGGCTTGCTGCCCATTGAAGTCGAAAACTGGGGCATCAGCGCGCTGTCCTGCGGCGCCTACAAGGCGCTGCATGGCCCGCTGGGCGTGGGCTTTCTGTACGTCGCGCCCGCGCTGCTGGCGCTGTTGCAGCCCGCGCATTTCGGCCCGTCGTTCGCCAACCGCATCGACAAGAGCGTCGACGGCTGGAAGCTCAAATCCAGCCCCGGCGATGCACGCGTGCTCGAAGGCGGCAACATCAACTACCCCGGCGTCTACGGCCTGGCCCAGGCGCTGCTGATGATAGAGGAAGCCAAGGTCGAGAACCTCGCGCCCTGGACGCTGGCATTGGCCGCGCGCCTCGACGCCGGACTGCGCGCCCAGGGTTTCCAGATTCTCTCATCGACCCATCCGGGCGAAAACAGCACCATCGTCTGCATACGCCATCCCCAGGCGTTCGCGCTGCGCAAATACCTCTACGCCCAGGGCGTGGTCTGCAATCTGCTCGACACCGGCTCCATCCGCTTTTCCATGGGCGCGTACAACACGCCCGACGAAATGGATGCCATCCTGAAGATCTGCGGCCGCTTCATGGCCGACCCTCAACTGCGCTCGCAGCTGATGCTGCCGACCGCGAGCACGGCCTATGCGCGCTGAGGCCACCCGCGCCGCGGCGCGCATCGCCGTCATCGGCCATGGCGCCATGGGCCGCTATCTGCTGCCCCGGCTCGCGCAGCTGCTGCCCCAGGCCGCCGTGGCGCTGGTGCTGCGCGACCCGGCGGGCGAGGTGCCCGCTGGCACGACCGTGCTCACGGGCGGCGCGCCGCTGCTCGCCTGGCAGCCCAGTCTGCTGATCGAATGCGCAGGCCATGGCGCGGTGCGCGAGCATGTGCCGGGCGCGCTGCGCGCGGGTGTCGATGCCATCATCACTTCGGTGGGCGCGCTGGCCGATGCGGGTTTGCGCGCTGAGCTGGAAGACAGCGCGCGCGCCGGTGCCAGCCGGCTGATCTCCGTCGCGGGCGCGATCGGCGGTCTTGACGCGCTCGACGCCGCGCGCAGCGCGGGCCTCGACAGCGTGCGCTATATCGGCCGCAAGCCGCCGCTGTCATGGAGCGGCACGCCCGCGGCCGATGCGTTCGATCTGGCGGCGCTGACCCTGCCCACGGTGATTTTCGAAGGCTCGGCAGGCGCGTCCGCGCGCGCCTATCCTAAGAACGCCAATGTGACGGCCGCCGTGGCGCTGGCCGGCATCGGTTTCGAGCGCACGCAGGTGACGCTGGTCGCCGATCCGCAGGTCACGCAGAACTGCCATGAACTCGAAGTGCGTGGCGCGTTCGGCGAATTCCATATTCGCCTGGCCAATGCGCCGCTGCCCGACAACCCGAAAACGTCCTGGCTGGCCGCGCTGAGCCTGGAAGCGCAGATTCGCGCCTACTTCGGATTGACGGCGTTTGCTTAGCCATGAAAATATCGACAACATGTCCTTCCGGAATAATCGCATCCGATGGCGCATGCTGCGAGCGGATCGCGGCCTGCACATAATCTCTGAATAATCCTGCTTATATCCGTCAGCGATTTATATATATTGATTCACCAACGCGCCGAATAAAAAAATCCCGTTCGGCATTCCAACCTGCACTTTCGAAAAGGCAAGAAAATGCGCATTGAAACCCTGGCAGTCCACGCCGGTTACAGCCCCGATCCCACCACCAAGGCCGTGGCCGTTCCCATCTACCAGACCGTGGCCTACGCGTTCGACAGCGCCCAGCACGGCGCCGACCTGTTCGACCTGAAGGTGCCGGGCAACATCTACACGCGCATCATGAACCCGACCACCGACGTGCTCGAAAAGCGCGTCGCGGCCCTCGAAGGCGGCATTGCCGCGCTGGCCCTGGCGTCGGGCATGGCGGCCATCACGGCCGCGATCCAGACCATTGCCGAAGCCGGCGACAACATCATCTCGGCCTCCACGCTCTACGGCGGCACCTACAACCTGTTCGCCCACACCTTCCCCCAGCAGGGCATAGAAGTGCGTTTCGCCGACGCGCGCGATCCCGCGAGCTTCGGCAAGCTGATCGACGCCAAGACCAAGGCGATCTTCATCGAGTCCATCGGCAACCCGCTGGGCAACGTGACCGACATCCGCGCGCTCGCCGATGTCGCCCATGCCCACGGCGTGCCGCTGATCGTCGACAACACCGTTCCCTCGCCTTACCTGCTGCGCCCCATCGAGTTCGGCGCCGACATCGTCGTGCATTCGCTGACCAAGTACCTGGGCGGCCATGGCACCAGCGTCGGCGGCGCCATCGTCGACAGCGGCACCTTCCCCTGGGCCGAGCACCGCGAGCGTTTCCCGCGTCTGAACGAGCCCGACGTCAGCTACCACGGCGTGATCTACACCGAAGCCCTGGGCCCCGCGGCCTACATCGGCCGCGCGCGCGTCGTGCCGCTGCGCAACATGGGCGCGGCCATCTCGCCGCAGAACGCCTTCCAGATCCTGCAAGGCATTGAAACGCTGGCGCTGCGCATGGACCGCATCTGCGAGAACACGCAGAAGATCGCCGAGACGCTGCAAAAGCATGCCAAGGTCGAATGGGTGCGCTATGCGGGCCTGCCGGACCACCCCGACCACGCGATCGTGCAAAAGCAATCGGGCGGCCGCGCTTCGGGCATCGTGTCGTTCAGCCTCAAGGCCAGCGCGGGCGACGCGCGTGCGGCCGGTGCGCGCTTCCTGGACGCGCTGCAGCTGTTCACGCGCCTGGTGAACATCGGCGACGCCAAGTCGCTGGCCACCCATCCCGCGTCGACCACCCACCGCCAGCTCGACGCTGCCGAGCTGGCCAAGGCCGGCGTGACCGAAGGCATGGTGCGTCTGTCGGTGGGCATCGAGCATATCGACGACCTGCTGGCCGATCTGGACCAGGCGCTGGCGCAAGTCTGATCAGGCCTGGGCGCTGGCCTCCAACCCGACGGCCTGGCCGTCGGGTTTTTTCATGGGCGAGCCGGAGTGCAGGCGGCGCCTTGGCCGACAGGCTTGCGAGGTCGCGCGGGTCAAAATGGTGCACAGCACGGTCGTGGCACGCACTTGAATGCGTCATGCGGCCGTGATAAAAGATCGATATGCGGCAGCGGCCGTGGGCGCTGTCGTCAAGCTTTTGCCCAAAGGTGTGCACCATGCGTTTTGTGTTTCTTTCCCTTCAGACAGTCGTCGCCCTGACCGCTGTGGGTTTGCTCTCGGCATGTGAACCCAAGCCGCCCGCGCCCAAGGCCGCGCATGCGGCAACCGTGCCTGCCGCTCCGGTGCCACTGACCACCCAGGATGTTTCGGCCACGGCGGCCGTGATCCTCAAAGACAAACCCGTGCCCACCCAACCCGCGGCGGCCCAGGCCCCCGCAACCGCGGGAGCGCCGCTGGAGCCATTGATCAGCATCGCGGAGTCCGTGGGCAAGTACCCGTACGACGGCGACAATTATCTGGAACAAGGCGTGCTCGCCGCGCGCCTGCGCGCGCTGCTGGGCGAGCGTTATCCGCTGCTGCTGGCCAACATGCGCACGGTGTCGCCGCTGACCTCGGCGGGCGGCCTGTGGTTCATCACGGGCAACCGGCCGCACGAAGGCGGTGTCGAGGCCGCCGCCGTGGTCATAGACCCGCGCGCCAACGCGTTGCGCGTGTGGCTGCTCAACGCGGGCCAGTCGGAGGAGTTTATAGATCCGCCGGCGGCGGTGATTCCCTGGCCCAAGGACGTTCAGACCCTGATCGGCAACCAGCGCCGCAACGCGCAATAACGCCCGAGCGGGCTTATTCCCGGGGCAGCACGCAGCCCGGATTCATGATGCCCTTGGGGTCCAGCGCCTGCTTGATGGCGCGCATCATGCCCAGCGCCACGGGCGACTGGTACTTCTGCAGCTTGTCGACCTTGAGCGCGCCCACGCCATGCTCGGCCGAGAACGATCCGCCGAACTTCGCCACGGCTTCATACACCAGATGGTTGACCAGATCCTCCTGGTCGCGCAAAAACGCCTTGGGGTCGCCTTCGGCCGGCGCCTGCACGTTGTAGTGCAGGTTGCCGTCGCCCAGATGGCCGAAGTTGACCAGGCGCACGCCCGGAATTTCCGCCTGCAGCAGCGCGTCGGCGTATTCCACGAACGCCGGAATGCGCGAAGCCGCGATCGAGATGTCGTGCTTGATGTTGAGGCCTTCCTCGGCCTGGGCCAGCGGAATGCTTTCGCGCACATGCCACAGGCCCTTGGCCTGGGCGATGCTTTCGGCGACCACGGCGTCGAGCACGCAGCCGTCCTCGAACGCCATCTCCAGCAGCGCTTCGAAGCGACCGCGCGCATGGGCTTCGGATTCGCTGTCGGAGTTCTCCAGCAGCACGCAGTAGGGCGCTTCGGCCAGGTCGGCGAACGGCACGCGCAGCTGCGGCATGTGGCGCACCACCAGGCTCAGCGCAAACTTGCCCATGACTTCAAAGCCCGTGAGCCCCGCGCCCAGTTGCTGGTGCGCCAGGCCCAGCAGGCGCACCGCGGCTTCCATCGACGGCACGGCCGCCCAGGCCGTGAGGCGCGCCGCGGGCTGGGGAAACAGCTTGAGCGTCGCCGCGGTGATCACGCCCAGCGTGCCTTCGCTGCCGATCAGCAGATCGCGCAGGTCATAGCCGGTGTTGTCCTTGCGCAGGCCCTTGAGCCCGTCCCAGATTTCGCCCTGGGGCGTGACCACTTCGAGGCCCAGGCACAGATCGCGCGTATTGCCGTAGCGCACCACCTGCGTTCCGCCGGCGTTGGTGCCCAGATTGCCGCCTATCGTGCAGCTGCCTTCGGCGGCCAGCGACAGCGGAAACAGCAGGCCCGCGGCGTCGGCTGCCTGTTGCACGTTCTGCAAAATGCAGCCGGCTTCCACCGTGAGCGTCAGGTTGTCCTTGTCCAGCTGGCGCACGGCCTGCATGCGCTGTAGGCTCAGCACGATCTGCGTGCCGCTGGTGTCGGGCGTCGAGCCCACCGACAGGCCGGTATTGCCGCCCTGGGGAATCAGGCTGGTGCCGCTGTCATGGCAGGCGCGCACCACGGCCGCGACTTCGGCGGTGTTGGCCGGGCGCACCACGGCCAGCGATTTGCCGCGGCTGCGGCGGCGCCAGTCCTGCTCCCAGGCGCTCAGATCGCCTTCGGTCAGTACATTGGGGGCGCCGACGATCTGGCGCAGGGTATCGAGCAGAGTAGACATGGTGACGGTTCTCGCAAAAAATTCATTCAGCCCGCGGCGCCCAGGGCCGCGGCCTTGACGGCGCGCTGGCGCCAGCGCACATGCAGCGTGCAGGCGACGAACAGCGACAGGCACAGCGCGACTTCGGCCAGCGCGAGCCAGCGGCTGGGCGCGGGATCGCTCCAGGCGCGCACCACGCCTTCGGTGAAGTACAGCCAGACCACCAGGCTGACCCAGCGGTAGGTGTACATGCGGCGCTTGAGCAGGCCGGCCAGCGGCAGGCACAGCGGCAGCGCCTTGAGCGCCAGCCACGAGCCGCCGGGGCGCAGCGGCGCAAGCCACAGCTCCCAGGCAACGCACAGCAGCATCAGGGCCAGCAGGCTGCCTACGGCCCACCAGCGGGTGGCAGCGACGTCGCTGCCGGGTTCAGTGTTGGAAGCATTCATGGAGGTGGCATCATATCGGCCATGGCCTTGTCCTTCCACCGAGCGCGCATGCGCGGGCGCCAATTGGCCCACACCCTGTCCGTCTTTCCCTGGCGCAATACCGCGCACACGCTGGCTGCGCGCTTTCGCGAAGACCGGCTGGGGCTCACGGCCAGCAGCCTCACTTTCACTTCGCTGCTGGCGCTGGTGCCCTTCGTCACGGTCGCGCTCGCGGTGTTCACCGCGTTTCCCACGTTCGGTCGCTTGCAGCTGATGCTGCAGCGCTGGCTGATCGACAGCCTGATTCCCGACTCCATCGCGCTGCAGGTCATGGACTATCTGATGCAGTTCGCGGCCAAGGCCAGCCAGCTCGGCGGCGTGGGCTTCGGCTTTCTGCTGGTCACGGTGATCAGCCTGGTGATGACCATGGACCGCACGCTCAACAACATCTGGCGCGTGCAGCAGATGCGGCCGCTGGGCCAGCGCCTGCTGATCTACTGGGCCGTGATCACGCTGGGCCCGCTGCTCATGGGCGGCAGCATCGCCACCACCTCCTACGTGCTGTCGGCGTCGCGCGGCATCGTCGCGGCGCTGCCCGAAGCGGTGCAGGTGGGTTTCAACTCGCTCGAGTTCCTGCTGCTGTCGGGCGCGATGGCCGCGCTCTACCACTATGTGCCCAACACGCCGGTCAAGTGGCGCCATGCGTTCGTCGGCGGCCTGTTCGTCGCCATCGGCATGGCGCTGGCGAAGAACGTTCTGGCGCTGTACCTGGCGTCGGTGCCTACCTATTCGGTGATCTATGGCACGTTTGCCACCTTGCCCATTTTGCTGATCTGGGTCTATGTGGCCTGGGTGATTTTTCTGCTCGGCGCCGTGGTCACGGCCTATCTGCCCAGCCTGCTCGCGGGCATGGAGCGCAGCTCCTCGCACCCCGGCTGGAGTTTCGAGCTGGCGCTTGAAGTGGTTGCCGTGCTCGACGAGCAGCGCGCGCAGCCGCCGCGCGGCATGCAGCCGCTGGCGCTGGCCAGACGCCTCAAGGTCGATGCGCTGCAGCTCGAGCCCGCGCTGTCGGCGCTGATCGCGGTGCGCTGGCTGGGCATGCTGCCCGATGAAGGCCAGATGCGCACGCTGGGCGACGTGGAGCCGCGCTATGTGCTGCTGTGCGATCCCGACAACACGCTGCTCGCGCCGCTGCTGCAGCATCTGCTGCTCGACAAGACGCCGGGCACGCAGCAATTGTGGGAGCAGGGCCATTGGGACGAACTCACGCTGGGCCAGGCCTTGCCTTTGCCCGAAGTGCTGGCCCAGCCGCCGGCCCTGACGCCGTTTGTGCTTCCCCGCTGAGGATATTTACCACCAGGAGAACCGTATGGAAACCATGGAAATTCACCGCGGACGGCTGATCGACCACCTGCAACTGGTGGTGCGCGATCTGCCCAAGGCCCAGACTTTCTACACCGCCGTGCTCGCGGCGCTGCAAGTGCCCATGGGCGGCACGGGCGAGGGCTATTTCTGGGCCGATGAGCTGTTCGTTTCCACGGCCGACAGCCAGGCCGCGCAAGGCCACCTGACGGGCCGCCATCACCTGGCGTTCCAGGCAAAGGACCGCGCCATGGTCGAGGCGTTCCACCAGGCTGCGCTGGCCCATGGCGGCACCGACAACGGCGCGCCCGGCGAGCGACCTTACCACCCGGGCTACTACGCGGCCTTTGTGCTCGATCCCGACGGCAACAACATCGAAGCCGTTTTCCACGGCGAGGCCCAGCGCAGCGCAGACTCGGTGCGCGTCACTTTTTGAGGCCAGGGGGGCGAGCGGCGGGCAGGTATTGCGCTCAAATACAGCAATACCGTTCGCCCTGAGCTTGTCGAAGGGCGCTTCAGGGCGCGTGGAGGTAAAAAAAGCCCCGTGCTTTGAGCCAGGTCGGGGCTTTTGACGCGAACGCTAAATCCGCGCTTAGGCCGCTTGCAGAAAATCCCGCAACGCAAACAGCGTTTCGTCGGGTGATTCCGTCATCTGGTTGTGCCCCATGGGCAGCAGTACGCGCTGCGGCTTCTTGCCCGCGGCCTGGGCCGCCTGGATCAAGCCTTGCGCTGCCTTGGGCGGCGTCATCTGGTCCTGAGCGCCGAGCGCGAACAGCACGGGGCAGGTGACGGCCGCGATCGCGGCTTCGCCATTGGCATAGCGGTCGCAGGCGAGAAAGCCCGTGTGCAGCAGGTTCTGCTTGTCGTTGCTGGCCAGCACGCGCCGGCCCAATGCCACGCCCGCACCGAACACCCAGCTGCCCGCGCCGCCGGGCGGCGCCAGCGTGGCGCGCGAAAAGGTGTTGACCAGCTGTATCGCCTGCTCGGGCGTGTTGAGTGCAGATTCGAGCAGCGCCGGCGAGACTTTCATCGGATGGGCCGTACCCACCAGCGCCAGATGGCTCACGCGCTCGCCCAGATCGGCCGCGGCCTGCAGCGCGATCAGGCTGCCCCAGCTGTGGCCCACGAGTGCGGCTTTTTGCAGGCCGGCGGCATTCATCAGTTCGCCGATGAAGCGCGCGGCTTCCTCGACGCTTTGCGGCGCCGCGCCTTGGCTGCGGCAATGGCCGGGCAGGTCTATGGCCAGCACGTTCCAGCCATGGTTGGCCAGGTAGCGGCTTTGCAGTGCCCAGACGCTGTGGTCGCACAGCACGCCGTGGATCAGGATGACCGTGGGCAGCTCGGGGCGCGGGGCCTTTCCGCCGGTGTAGGCATAAATGGAGTGGCCGTTGACTTCGATGTTCATGGAGACTCCTATGCCGCTTTTTCCGCGGCCTTCAGCGCGCGCTTGAGGTCGTCGATCAGGTCGTCGGCGTCTTCGAGGCCGATCGACAGGCGTATCGTTCCCTGGCTGATGCCCGCGCCGGCGAGCGCCGCGTCGTCCATACGGAAGTGCGTGGTGCTGGCCGGGTGGATCACCAGCGAGCGGCAGTCGCCGACGTTGGCGAGGTGGCTGAAGACTTTCAGCGTCTCGATGAACTTCTTGCCCTGGTTGCGGTTGCCCGCGATGTCGAAGCTGAACACCGAACCCGCGCCGCGCGGCAGCAGCTTCTTGGCCAGCGCATGGCTGGGGTGGCTTTCGAGCATGGGGTGGCCCACGCGGCTGACCATCGGGTGGCTGGCCAGGAACTCGACCACCTTGACGGTGTTGCGCATATGGCGTTCCATGCGCAGCGGCAGGGTTTCTATGCCTTGCAGGATCAGCCAGGCGGTGTGCGGGCTCATGCAGGCGCCGAAGTCGCGCAGGCCTTCACGGCGCGCGCGCAGCAGGAAGGCGCCGACGCTGCTTTCCTCGGTGAACACCATGTTGTGGAAGCCGTCGTAGGGCGCGCTGAGTTCGGGGAATTTGCCTGAACGCTCCCAGTCGAAGCTGCCGCCGTCGACGATCACGCCGCCGATCACCGTGCCATGGCCCGAGAGGAACTTGGTCGCCGAGTGGTAGACGATGTCGGCGCCCAGCGACAGGGGCTTCATCAGCCAGGGCGACGTCAAGGTCGAGTCGACCAGCAGCGGCACGCCGGCCTCGTGCGCGATCTGCGACACGGTGGGAATGTCGAGCACGTCCAGGCCCGGGTTGCCCACGGTCTCGCCGAAGAACAGCTTGGTGTTGGGACGCACCGCGGCCTTCCAGCCGTCGATGTCGCCGGGCTTGACGAAGGTGGTCTCTATGCCGAAGCGCGCCAGCGTGTAGTGCAGCAGGTTCTGGCTGCCGCCGTAGAGCGCCGTGCTGGCGACGATATGGCTGCCCGCGCCCATCAGCGTCGCCACCGACAGATGCAGCGCCGCCTGGCCGCTGGCCACGGCAATCGCGCCCACGCCGCCTTCGAGCGCCGACACGCGCTGCTCGAGCACGGCATTCGTCGGGTTGCTGATGCGGCTGTAGACATGGCCGGGCCGCTCGAGGTTGAACAGCGAGGCCGCGTGGTCGCTGGACTCGAACACGAACGAAGTCGTGAGATGGATGGGCACGGCGCGCGCGCCTGTCACGGGGTCGGGCTGCGTGCCTGCGTGCAGGCTCAGCGTATCGAAGCCGGGGTCAGAGTAACCGGGCATCTTGTCTCCAGATATGGTCAATCGCAACGGTGCCCCCGGAGGGGAGCCCTGGGCCAACGATTATGCATGGGCAGGTCAGCGCAGGCGGGCACCCTGGCGACCTGGTCGCTGACGGCCTAAAAGCCGTAGCACTGGCCTGGGGCGCGGGTTTGTCGATTAAGATCAATCACCAGTTGGAGAGGCCTCCATTCCCAGCGGCAGCAGCCGGAGACAAAACATGAAAGTTCGCGACATTCTTCGCGTCAAGGGCAATACCTTGTACGCCATTTCCCCCGATGAGCCCCTGAGCCGCGCCGTGGAGACGATGGCCGAGAAGGACATCGGTTCGCTGGTCGTCATGGAACACTCGGACGTCGTGGGCATGCTCACGTTCCGCGAAGTGATCCAGGCGCTGGTGAAGAACGCCGCCGGCACGACGCTGGTGCGCTCGGCCATGGACGACGCGCCGCTGACCTGCACGCTGGAAACCGAAATGGACGAAGTGCGCCGCATGATGCTGGATCGCCACGCGCGCTACATGCCCGTGATGGACAAGCGCATGCTGATGGGCGTGATCAGCTTCTACGACGTCGCCAAGGCCGTCGTCGACAGCCAGAATTTCGAGAACCGCATGCTCAAGGCCTACATCCGCGACTGGCCCGAAGGCGAGCGCCAGGGCGCGGAATAAGCTGACTGGGGGGCGATGCCCCCCATTGCGTTTTGCCTTGGGGCGGTCCTCCGCGACTACTGCGCCGCCAGCCACTCCTCAAGCTGCGCCGCCGCCACCGGCCGGCAAAACAGATAGCCCTGCATCACCGCGCAGTCATGGCTTTGCAGCCATTCGCACTGCTCGCGCGTTTCCACGCCTTCGGCCACGACCTTCATGTCGAGGCTGCGCGCAATGCTCAGCACCGAGCGCGTGAGCGCGGTCGCCGAGTCGCTGCCTTGCAGGTCGTGCACAAAGCTCTGGTCGAGCTTGAGTTCGCTGAACGGCAGCCGGTGCAAATGGCTCAGGCTGGAATAGCCGGTGCCGAAATCGTCGAGCGACAGTTGCAGGCCGCGCGCATGCAGCGCATGCAGGTTGGCCGTGGTCGCGGCGCTCGCATCCATCATCACGCTTTCGGTGATCTCCAGCATCAGGTCGCTGGGCTGCAGCCCGTGGCGCGCGAGCGCGGCGCCGACCTGGTTGGCAAGCTGCGGATCGTGGAAGTTGTGCGCAGACAGGTTGATCGCGAGCTGCGGCACCGGCAGCCGGGCCGCACGCCAGCGCGCCATCTGTGCGCAGGCGGCGTCCAGCAGCCATTGCGTCAGCGCCTGGATCAGGCCCGCGTCTTCGGCCACGGCAATGAAGCGCGCGGGCGATACCGCGCCCCATTCGGGATGGTTCCAGCGCGCCAGCGCTTCGACGCCATGCAGCCGGTGCGTCGACTGGCCCAGCACCTGCGGCTGGAAGTTCAGATGCAGCTGCTGGCGCGCAATCGCCTGGCGCAGGTCGCGCTCCATCGCCATGCGCTCCTGCGCCAGCACCCCCAGCTCGGGGATGAAACGGCACCAATGCGATGTGGGCTGCTTCTTTGCGGCATGCATGGCCTGGTCGGCATGGCTTACCAGCATGGGAATGTCGGCGCCATCCTCAGGGTAGAGCGCAATGCCTATGCTGGCCTGGGGCAGATGCTGCATGCCCTGGTGGACGAAAGGAAAGGCAATGCTGTCGAGCAGCCGCTGCGCCGTGGCGATCGCCTGCTCGCTGCAGGCGCCCGGCAGCAGCAGCACGAACTCATCGCTGGACAGCCGGCCCGCGACATCGCCAGGCCCCAGATGCGCGCGCAGGCGGTTCGCGGTTTCGCACAGCAGCGCATCGCCCGCGGCATGGCCCTGGCTGTCGTTGACCTGTTTGAACCGGTCGAGGTCGATATACAGCAGCGCGGCCTGGGGCGCGGCCGACTGGCGCAGCGTCGCCAGCGCGCACTGCGCGAACTCGGTGAACAGCGTGCGGTTGGGCAGTTGCGTGAGCGTGTCGTAATAGGCCAGCTGATGGATGCGGCTCTGGGCGCTGTCGCGCGCCATCGCCAGCGTGCACAGGTGCAGGCAGACTTCGACCAGGCGCAGATGCAGGTTGCTCGGGCCGCGCGCCTCACGAAAGTAGAAAGCAAAGGTTCCGACCACCTGGCCCGCGTGGTTCTTGATCGGGCTGGACCAGCAGGCGCGGATTCCCATGGGCATGAACAGCGCGCGGTAATCGTTCCACAGCGGGTCGGTGGCGATGTCGGTGACGGCCACCGGTTCGCCCAGGTACGCGGTCGTGCCGCAGGAGCCCGCCTGCGGGCCCATATAGGCCCCTTCAATGGCCTCGCACAGCACGGACGGCAGGGAAGGCGCGGCCAGCACGTGCAGGCGGCCTTCGGGGTCTACGCGCAGCACGCTGGCAATCACGTCCGGCGCGATGCGTTCGACTTCCGCGCAGACCAGTGCCATCAGTTGGGGCAGCGGCACTTCGCGCACCATGGCTTCGAGCACGCGGCTTTGTAATGCCTCCTGGTGCTTGGTGGGCGTGAGATCGGTGAGCGTGACCACGGCGCAGCCCGAGTCAGGCGGCTGGCCCGGTCCGGGCGGCGGGTGGATGTTGCTGACCAGCGAGACCCAGATGGGATCGCCGTTGCGGTGGTAGCACAGCGCTTCGCCGGTGAAGCGGCCATTGCGCGCCAATTGCTCATCGATATGCGCCAGCGCGTCCTGGGCGAAGGATTTGCCCAGCAGCAGTTCGCGCGGGCGCCTGCCCAGCGCTTCATGCAGTGGATAGCCGAACAGCCGCTCGAAGCCGGCGTTGACGTAGACGATGCGACGCTGCTCGTCGGTGATCACGATCGCGCAGTCGCTGACATCCAGCGCGAGCGGCAGCGACGGCAGGTAGTCTGGCAGCGTCAGGGCATGGGCGGCAGGCGCTGGCGCGGGAGGAATGGGGCTGGCGGCTTGCATGGGACGGCGGTGCTCCTCATGGTGAACGGGCCTGTCGAGACGTTGGCGCGCATCAGCGCAAATCGTATCAATGTGTTGCTCAAGTGCCAAGCACTTCATACACCGGCATAATCGCGCGCCATGAGCGGCAATACTTTCGGAACCCTATTCAGCGTCACCAATTTTGGTGAATCCCACGGCCCGGCCATTGGCTGCGTGATCGATGGCTGCCCGCCGGGCATGCCATTGACCGAAGCCATCATCCAGCATGACCTGGACCGCCGGCGCCCCGGCACCAGCCGCCATGTGACCCAGCGCCAGGAAGCCGACGTCGTCGAAATCCTGTCGGGCGTCTATGAAGGCAAGACCACGGGCACGCCGATCGCGCTGTTGATCCGCAATACCGATCAGCGCAGCAAGGACTACGCGAACATCTCCGAGAGCTTTCGCCCCGGCCACGCCGATTACACCTACTGGCACAAGTACGGCATTCGCGACCCGCGCGGCGGCGGCCGCTCGTCGGCCCGCCTCACGGCGCCCACGGTCGCTGCCGGCGCGGTCGCCAAGCAATGGCTCAAGGCCCAGTACGGCACCGAGTTCCGCGCCTGCATGACGCAGCTGGGCGAACTGGAGATTCCGTTCGAAGACTGGGCGCATGTGCCCAACAACCCGTTCTTCGCTGCCGTGGCCGATGTCGCGGCCTACGAAAGCTACATGGACGCGCTGCGCAAGGCCGGCGACTCCTGTGGCGCGCGCATCCGCGTGCAGGCCACGGGCGTGCCCGTGGGCCTGGGCCAGCCGCTCTATGACAAGCTCGATGCCGATATTGCCTACGCGATGATGGGCCTCAACGCTGTCAAGGGCGTGGAAATCGGCGCCGGCTTTGCAAGCGTCGCGCAGCGCGGCACCGTGCACGGCGATTCGCTCACGCCTTCGGGCTTTGCGAGCAACCATTCGGGCGGCGTGCTCGGCGGCATCAGCACCGGCCAGGACCTCGAAGTCTCGATCGCGATCAAGCCCACGAGCTCCATCCTGAGCCCGCGCGAATCCATCGACGTGCATGGACAGCCCACGGAAGTCATCACCAAGGGCCGCCACGACCCCTGCGTGGGCATTCGCGCCGCACCCATCGCCGAAGCCTTGCTGGCGCTGGTGGTCATGGACCACGCGCTGCTGCACCGCGCGCAGTGCGGCGATGTGCGCCATGGCGTGGCGCCGATTGCGTCGTCACTGCTCTGAGTCTTCTGCAGACGTGAAAAAGCCATCCCCAGGGATGGCTTTTTTGTGGTGCTTTGTTCTCAGGCACGAATGGCTGATGGCCGTTCGCCCTGAGCGGGGTAAGCGAGACGGGGTCTCGCAAGGCTTTCAAAAGAAACATCGGGCTTCAAAATCCCCGTTCGCCCTGAGCCCGTCGAAGGGTGAACGGCCTGTGCTCAAGTCATGAGGACGGGCCGTTCATGGTGCGACGCGCCCGGCTAGGGAGGCTCACCACGAACGGGCCACTGTTTTGCCGCCGTTTGCAAAAATCGACCACCTTCTAAGTCATTGATTTATTTGACAAAAAAGCTGTTTCTTGAGAGCCTGTCGAAGGGCGTCTGCGCCCTCAGCACGAACCGCAGGTCTCAGCCCCTGCGCACCTCGTCCATCACGCTCTTGAAGTCTTCGATGTCTTCAAAGCTGCGATAGACGCTGGCAAAGCGGATATAGGCGATCTTGTCGAGCTGCTTGAGCTCGTGCATGACCAGCTCGCCGATGCGGCTGGACGCCACTTCGCGCAGTCCCAGATTGCGCAGCTTTTCCTCGATGCGCTCGATCGCGGTATCGACCTGCTCGGTGCTCACCGGGCGCTTGCGCAGCGCCAGCGAGAACGAGCCGCTGAGCTTGGCGCGCTCGTACTCTATGCGCCGGCCGTCTTTCTTGACGATGGCCGGGAAGCTGACTTCCGGCCGCTCGTACGTCGTGAAGCGCTTGTCGCAACCGCCGCACTGGCGGCGGCGGCGGATGAAGCCGCCGTCTTCCGCCTCGCGGGTCTCGACCACCTGGGTGTCAGGATGGCTGCAAAAAGGGCACTTCATGGCTGGGAGCGGGGCGCAAAGCCGGGTTTCAGTCGCGGTAGACGGGGAAACGCGCGGTCAGCGCCGACACCTTGGCACGCACGGCGGCCAGGTTGGCTTCGTCCGTGGGGTTGTCGAGCACGTCGGCGACCAGATTGGCCGTCAGGCGGGCTTCTTCTTCCTTGAAACCACGGGTGGTCATCGCGGGCGTGCCCACGCGGATACCGCTGGTCACCATCGGCTTTTCAGGATCGTTGGGGATGCTGTTCTTGTTGATGGTGATGTGGGCGGCGCCCAGAGCGGCTTCAGCGGCCTTGCCGGTGATGCCCTTGGCGCGCAGGTCGACCAGCATCACGTGGCTTTCGGTGCGGCCGGAGACGATGCGCAGACCGCGTTCGATCAGCGTTTCGGCGAACACTTGTGCGTTCTTCACGACCTGGGCCTGATAGGCCTTGAACTCGGGCGTCAGCGCTTCCTTGAACGCCACGGCCTTGCCGGCGATGACGTGCATCAGCGGGCCGCCTTGCAGGCCGGGGAAGATCGCCGAATTGATGGCCTTCTCGTGCTCGGCCTTCATCAGGATCACGCCGCCGCGCGGGCCGCGCAGGCTCTTGTGCGTCGTGGTCGTGACCACGTCGGCGTGGGGCACGGGGTTGGGGTACACGCCCGCGGCGATCAGGCCGGCGTAATGGGCCATGTCGACCCACAGGATGGCGCCGATTTCCTTGGCGATCTTGGCGAAGCGTTCGAAGTCGATGCGCAGCGCGTAGGCCGAGGCACCGGCGATGATCAGCTTGGGCTTGTGTTCACGCGCCTTGGCTTCCAGGGCGTCGTAGTCGATCTCTTCCTTGGCATCGAGGCCATAGGAAACGACGTTGAACCACTTGCCCGACATGTTCAGCGGCATGCCGTGGGTCAGGTGACCGCCTTCGGCCAGGCTCATGCCCAGAATGGTATCGCCGGGCTTGAGGAAAGCCAGCAGCACCGCCTGGTTGGCCTGGGAGCCGGAATTGGGTTGCACGTTGGCGGCATCGGCGCCGAACAGCTGCTTGACGCGGTCGATGGCGAGTTGCTCGACCACATCGACGTTTTCGCAGCCGCCGTAGTAGCGCTTGCCTGGATAGCCTTCGGCGTACTTGTTGGTGAGCTGGGAGCCCTGGGCTTCCATCACGGCGGGCGAACAGTAGTTCTCGCTCGCGATCAACTCGATGTGGTCTTCCTGACGCTGGTTTTCGGCCTGGATGGCGGCAAACAGTTCGGGGTCGGCTTTTTCAACAGTGATATTGCGGTGGTACATGGCAGTCCTATGAACTTGTAGTCCCTTGAGGCCAAGGGCTGCCCAGGCGAACGGCGGAACGCTTCAGGCGGATCCGTTATGCCTGGGCGGTACGCTCCCCGGTGGTTCACAGATGGCCAGCATCCGTTGGTTTCCACGTCAGCGGCAGCCCGGTCTTTCGACCTCCTGGACTGCGCCTATCGCCAGTTGCGTACCCCGGTAGTGTAGCCGAGCCCGGATGCCCGCGCGGCAAAGGGCTTGCTGCGGCGGGGCGCAGCGCGGGGTACTTCGATCAGAGGTTGGTGTTCAACGCGACCTGTTCGCTGGCGCTGGCGACAGGTTCGGCCGCGGGAGCGACCTGAGGAGCGGTCTGCTTGACGGTGAGCAGAGGCTGGGCCGGAGCGGCAGGGGCGGCAGGAGGCAGAGCGCGCAGGCCCGCGGCCTGGCGCAGACGGCTGTGCTCGGCGAGCACCTTGGCCGCATAGCCGCCGTCGTTGGGCAGGTTGGCGGCACCCACGTAGTGGCGCAGGCCGCCTTCGACCGAGCCTGCGCGGCCGATCGCATCCTTGAGCACCTTGACGCCGACCCGCAGATTGGTCACGGGGTCGAACGCGGCCAGGCGGCCGCCAAAGTTTTCATACTTGTCGGTGTGCACGCTGGTCATGACCTGCATCAGACCCTGGGCGCCGACCGCGCTTTGCGCAAACGGGTTGAAGCTCGATTCGATGGCCATGATGGCCAGGATCAGTGTCGGGTCGATCTTGTTGCTCTGGCCCAGCGTGTAGGCTTCGGAGACCAGCGCGGCCAGCGGCTCGGGCGCGACCCGGTATTTCTTGCTGAGCCAGAAGGCGACAGCGGCCTGCTCGCGCGGCAGGTCCTTGGGATTGCTCGCCGTGGCGCGATCAATCGCATCGGGCTCGGTGGGCATGTCGATCACGGCCACCTGGCGCGCCTGCAGCCAATCGCGCAGGTGGGCTTCGCCTTCCAGGCGCAGGTCGGGACGGGCGAACAAGGTGATGGCCACGAAGGCCACAGCCAGACCCAGCAGGGCAAAGCTGTTGTGGGTAATTTCCAGAAAACCGTCGGTCACATCGGACGCGAAGGTTCGCATTGCAGCGAAAGCTTTCGCTAATGCAGGCATATTGATTCCTTTCAACAGGCGTCACCCCGCTTTGCTGACCCGTGAGGGGGCATGGGGCGAACGCCTAGATTGGCGCGCTGCAAGCCTTTGTGCGGTGCCGGAAAGGCATCAAAGGAAGTGGTCTGAGCACTTGTATGCAGCGAAGAGAGGGTCTCTTTTTCGAGAATGGCGGATTCTAGAAGCTCACCTAATACCAAGTCAATACTATAAAAAATATCTGTTAGACTTAAAAGGCATATAAAAACCTGTATAGAAACGCATGTTTCAGCGGTTTGTCCCCTGGAAAATTCCCATTGACAGCCATTTGTGTCAGTTCTATTAAGTTTTTTCGACCATTGCAAAAACTCATTGGATTGCTGCACTGCAGCTCGCTTATTCTTTAGCCGACTGCCATGGCAGTTGACTGCTGGAAGAGCGTTGATAGGCGGAACGGCACTTAAATCTGTCAGTTCCTGTCCTTTGGCTGTCTCCTAAGGCCTCCAGGGAGCAATCGATGCTTCCACGCAACCAGGACTATCCTCTCCAGGTTGCAATCCCCACGGCATAGGACTTGGAGCCTGCCGTAAAGCCCGGTCACCGGCCCCGCCGCTGACCGGGCTTTCTATTTGCGCGCCGCCTGGCGCGGCTCTTACTTTTGCTCACCCTGGTTTTCTGGTGCAATGGCGCCTGCGCAGCGCATCGCGCGGCTCGCAGTGAAACCTTGAGCACCCCATGAAATTCTTGAACCAAAAACGGGCATTGCGCCACGCCGCGCTGGCCCTGTCGGCGCTTCTCGCGCTGTGGCTGCTGCTGTGGCTCGCCGTGCCGGCCGTGCTCAAAAGCCAGATCCAGCGCCTGGGCTCGGAAAAACTGGGCCGCGCCGTCACCCTGGAATCGGTGCAATTCAAGCCCTGGACGTTGGAGCTGACGCTCAACGGCCTGCGCATCGCCGGACTGGACGGCGCCCAGCAGCCGCTGCTGTCCGTGCAGCGTATATATATGGATGCAGAAATGCAGTCCCTGCTGCGCCTGGCGCCAGTGGTGGATGCGATCGAAGTCGACGCACCGGTTGTACATCTCGCGCAGACCAGCGCGGGCCACTATGACATCGACGACATCCTGCAGCGGCTGGCCGCCGCGGCCCGGCCCGAAGACAATGCCGCACCCCAGCGTTTCGCGCTCTACAACATCAAGGTGCAGGGCGGTTCGGTCGATTTTCAAGATGCGCTCGTCGAGCGCACGCAGCAGGTGCGCGATCTCCATCTGAGCCTGCCGTTCATCAGCACCCTGGCATCCGCGCGCGAAGTGCGCGTCGAGCCGCGGCTGGCGTTCGCGCTCAACGGCAGCACGTTTGACTCATCGGCATTCAGCACGCCTTTTCTGGCCACCCGGGCCACGCAGCTGCGCCTGGCGTTCCAGGACCTGGATCTGGCCGACTTCCTTGGCTATATACCCAAGTCGCTGCCGGTGCAGGTCGTCGCGGGCCGGCTGGACGCCGATGTGGAAATCGGCTTCGAGCAGGCCGAGCAGACGCAGGTCAGCGTGCGTGGCAAGCTGGCGTTGCACCAGGCTCAGCTGCGCGATGCCAAGGGCCAGGAGCTGCTGCAGTTCGAGCGCCTCGACGTGGCGCTGCGCGACCTGCAGCCGCTGGGCCAGCTGGTGCTGGTGGACTCGGTGGTGTTGACCCAGCCCCAGGTGCGCGCCGGGCGCGACGCGCGCGGCGTGATCAACTGGCTTGCGCTGGCCGGCCCCGGTCAGGCTGCCGATGCCGGCGCGGCCCAGCCCACGCCCTGGCGCGTCGAAGTCGCCCAGGTGACGGTGGCGCAGGGCCGGGCCGAATGGCACGACCAGTCGGCCGACGCCGGCGCGCAGGGCGCGCGCCTGCAGATCTCCGATATTGCGCTGAATGCCAGCGCGCTCGCACTGCCGCTCACGCAGCCCGTGCAGTTCGATGGGCGCATGACGCTGGCTTCGGCTTCGGGCAAAGGAAAGGCCGCGCCTGGCGTGCTGGCCTTCAAGGGCCAGACCACGGCAGCGCTGGGCCAGGTCGGCGTCAGTCTCGAATCGGTTCCGCTGGGTTTGGGTGCTTCTTATCTGTCGGCCCAGTTCAAGCCCCTGGTGCAGGGTTGGGCCACGGCCCAGCTCGGCCTGGCCTGGAATGGCGGCACCACGGCAGTCAAGGTCGCGCGGCTGGCGCTCGACGACCTGGCGCTGCAAGACAAGGCCGCGCCGGCGCGCATGCGCCAGTTGCTGATCGAAGATACCGATCTGCGGCTGCCCGCGCAGCAACTGCGCATAGGGCAGCTGACGCTGAACCAGCCCGTGGTCGACGTGCAACGTGATGCCCAGGGCCGCTGGATGTTCGAGCCCTGGCTTGCGGCTTCGGCGCCCGCGCCCGCCAAGACCGGCCCGGCGCCGCGCCCCTGGGAGGTGCTGCTGCAAAGCGTGGTGGTCGATGGCGGCCAGGTGAGCTATCGCGATGCGCTGCCCGTGCGTCCGGTGCAATGGCAGGCCAGCGGCGTGGCGCTCAAGGTCAGGGACTTCGCGCCGCTGTCGAAGACCGAGAAAGCGTCGCCGCTGCAGGTGTCGCTGCGCATGGCCAGCGGTCGCCGCGCCCAGGCGGGAAGCCTGGCCTACGACGGCAGCTTGCGCGTGGCGCCGCTGCTGGTGCAAGGCACGGTGCGCGCCAGCGATCTGCCGCTGCACGCGTTCGAGCCTTATATAGCAGACCTGCTCAATGTGCGCGTGCTGCGCGCCGACGGCGGTTTCTCGGGAAGCGTGCGTTATGAAGACGCGCAGGGCGGGCCGCGGGTGTCGCTGCTGGGCGATGCGCAGCTCAACGACTTGCGCGTGCGCGCGCAGCCCAGCGCGCCCGCAGGCGAGGGCAGTGCCGCGCCGCGCCCCAATCTGACCGGCCCCGACCTGGCCGGCGGCGAAGACCTGCTGCGCTGGAAAGTGCTCGCGCTGCGCGGTCTTGACCTGGCGCTGGCGCCCGGCGTCGCGACCCAGGTGCGGCTGCGCGAAACCGCGCTCAGCGATTTCCATGCGCGCGTGATCGTGCAGCCCAGCGGTCGCATCAATTTGCAGGACCTCGTCAAATCCCGCCAGCAGCAGGCCGCCGAGCAGTCCGCGCCCGCGGCCGACGGCATGCAGACGGCCGAGGCGCCCGCGGTGGTGCCCTCGGGCCCGGCGCCCGTGGTGCATGTGGGCCCCGTGGTGCTCAGCGGCGGCACGGTCGCGTTCTCCGACTATTTCATTCAGCCCAATTACTCGGCGGATCTGAGTGCGCTGGCCGGGCGGCTGGGCGCGTTCTCGTCCGAGACCTTGCCCGACCAGCCGCCGCAGATGGCCGACCTCGAACTGCGCGGGCGCGCCCAGGGCACGGCCAATCTCGACATCACGGGCCAGCTCAATCCGCTGGCCAAACCCCTGGCGCTCGACGTCACGGCGCGCATGAGCGATCTCGAGCTGTCGCCGCTGTCCCCGTACGCGATCAAATATGCGGGCCATGGCATAGAGCGCGGCAAGCTGTCGATGGATGTCAATTACAAGATCCAGCCCGACGGCCAGCTCACGGCGAGCAACCGGTTGGTGCTCAACCAGTTGACTTTCGGCGAAGCCGTCGAAGGCGCGCCCGCGAGCCTGCCCGTGCGGCTGGCGACGGCCTTGCTCACCGACCGCAACGGCGTGATCGATCTCGACTTGCCGATCAGCGGTTCGCTCAATGACCCGCAATTCCGTCTCGCTCCCGTGATCTTCAAGATCATCGGCAATCTCATCATGAAAGCCGTGACATCGCCTTTCGCGTTGTTGTCGGGCGCGTTCGGCGGCGACGCCGGCAGCTCCGGCGCCGTGGAGTTCGCCCCCGGCAGCGCGGCGCTCGATGCCGCGGGCAAGCAGGCCCTCGACAAGATCGCCCAGGCCTTGCACGAGCGCCCCGCGCTGCAGATGACCGTGGTCGGCGAAGCCGCGCTGGCCGCCGAGCACGACGCCTGGCAGCAGGCCCAGGTGCAGCACATGCTGCTCGCCGAAAAGCGCCGCAAGGCCTTGCGCGCGGGCCAGGCCGTAGACAGCATTACGGCCGTTGCGCCGGCCGAGGAAGCAGCATTGCTCAAAGCGGTGTACGCTCGCGCTGATATCAACAAGCCGCGCAATGTACTTGGAATGGTCAAGGATTTGCCCGACAATGAAATGCGAACGCTGTTGCAGGCCCATGTCCCTGTGCCCGACAATGCAATGCGTGAGCTTGCATTGGCGCGCGCCGTGGTGGTGCGCGACTATTTGGCAGCACAGGAATTGTCCCTCAAGCGCCTGTTTCTCGGGGCGCCCGTACAGCCCTCGGCGGGGCCGGATTGGAAGCCGCAGGCCCGGTTGGAACTGGCTCTGCGGTGATTCAGTTTGGGCTCTGCGCAAATAACAGCGAAAATAACTCTTTATTCACTGCGACGCCCGCGACGCAGCACAGGTTCTTCCGGCCCAAAATTTGGGGCGGTCAGGGCCTATTCCATTGAAAAATGTCTTCTATTTCTCCACGTAGCAACATGTCCGACGCCCCTGAAGTGAACCCGGCCCTGGCCAAGACCTCTGAAACGCATCCTCTTGATGCGCTGACCGGCGGCGCGTTTTCCGCAGAAACCTCGGGCGAGCGTGCTTCGCGCGTGCGCGACTGGCTCGCGACGCAACCCGCGCATGACCAATTGCAGGAAGTGTTCAAGGAACTCAGCGTGCGCGACAAGAGCGCAGCCCGCGCCGTGCGCGAGCGCCTGGACGAACTGCGCCGCCTCGAGACGCAGGAAAAGATCGGTGTCGAATGGGCGGAAAAGGCCCAGCAGCTGCTGTCCGCCGACACCCTGAACATCGCCGATGCCACCACCTGGCAGCGCGAAGCCGCCAAGGCCGGTGCCGCGCTGTCGCGTGAACCCCTGTCGTCCTTCAAGAACCAGCTGGCCGAGCGCGTCAAGGTCATCGAAGACCTGCAGCACCGCGTGCAGGTGCAGCGCGAGGCCGCCGTGTTGCTGGCGCAGCGCATCGACGTGCTTTCGACCAAGCCCTGGCGCGATGCGCTGGGCGCGCTCGACGCGCTGAGCGCCGACGTCGCCCACTGGCAATCCCAGGCAGGTGAACTCACGGGCGATGCCAACTGGGTCAGCGTCGACGCCAAGTTCCCGCCCCAGCTCGAAAACTCGCGCAAGCAATTGCTGGTGGTCTGGGATGCGTTCCAGTCCGCACTCGCGCTGACGCAGACCGCGGCCCAGGACGAACAGGCCGAACTGCCGCCCGTGCCGATCTGGGCCGATGAACTGCGCGTTGCGCGTGGCCTGCCCACGGAAGCCGCCGCGGTCGCCGCCAAGACTGCCGCCGCACCCGCCAAGCCCGCCGCCGCCCCGCGCGCCAAGGCTGCACCCAAGGTCGCCGCCAAGGTCGCTCCCGAAGTGGTCGAAGCCGCTGCCCAGTCAGTGCGCCAGGCACTGGCCGATCTGCTCGCGCTGACGAACACCGCCGCGCAGGCCGCACCGCAAGCTGCTGCTGCCGTCGAAGCGGCTCCTGCCGAAGCCGCTGCTGCTGAAGCCGCGCCCGCTGAAACGGCGCCTGTGGAAGCCGCGGCTGTGCAAGCGTCGCCTGCTGAAGGCGAAGCTGCCCAAGCGCCTGCCGCCGAAGCCGCTCCAGCCGAAGCACCAGCCGCCGCCGAAACCGCAGCACCTGCTGGCGCTGGTGGTGGCAAGCTGAGCAAGGCCATTGCCCAACTGCGCGCCGTGCTCAAGCAGCAAGGCCGCCATATCGACGCCGCACTGGGCGCCGACGTGAATGCCGCTTTGCTGGCCGCGGGCGATGCCCAGGGCTGGCAAGGCTGGAAAGCCGACTCGGTGCGCGAAGAACTCGTCGCCCAGGCCGAAGCCCTGCTGAACCGTCCCGACGGCCAGGCCCTGGGTGGCCGCAAGATGCAGGAATCGCTGCGCAACCTGCGCGAGCAGTGGAAGCAGGCCGACCAAGGCGCGGCTGCCAACCATGCGCTGTGGAAGCGTTTCGACGAAGCCTGCAACGCCGCGCACAAGGTCGTCGAAGGCTGGCTGGACCGCGTTCGCAGCGAAGCCGCGAACAACAAGGCCCAGCGCCTGCAACTGATCGAGGAAGTCACGGCATGGGCTGCCGAGCACGCCGCGTCGACCGACTGGAAAGCCATGTCCCGCAGCCTGCGCCAGTTCGGCGAGCGCTGGCGCGATGGCGGCCATGTCGGCGAAAAGATGTTTGCCGAACTGCAACCCCTGTGGAAGCAGGCCTTCACGGCCGCCGAAGCACCGCTGCACTCGGCCCAGAAGGCCAGCCTCGCACGTCGCCACGCGATGATCGACGAAGCCGTGGCACTGGGTGAGGCGCCGACATTGCGCATCGATGCCGTCAAGTCGCTGCAACAGCGCTGGCAAGCCGAGGCACAGGCCGTGCCGCTGGACCGCAAGCATGAGCAAAAGCTCTGGGACGCGTTCCGCAAGCCGCTGGACGACGCATTCAACCGCAAGGGCACCGAGCGCAACAGCCGTGCCCAGGTAGAGCTCAGCGAGCGCGATCGCCAGGTGCTCGACGCCTCCAAGGCCCTCGAAGCCGCGAATGCCAGCGGCGATGCCCAGCAGATCCGTGCTGCCATGGCCGGCCTCGACGCCGCCTTGCACAGCCAGGCACAGGCCCAGGAATCGGCCAAGGCCGATGCCGCCGCCGCGCCAGCGGCTGCTGCCGACGACGCAGTCAAGCCGGCTGCCGTGTCCAAGCCCGTGGTTGCGGTGCGTGGTGACGACCGTCCCGGCATGAAGAAGGATGCTCCCGCAGCACCCGGCCGCCCTGGCCGTCCCGGCGAACGCCGTGACGCGCGTCCTGGCGACCGTGGCAACGATCGCGGTGGCCGCTTCGGCGAACGCAGCGACCGTCCCATGCGCGAAGACCGCGGCCCGCGTCTGGCGGACCCGGCTTTCCGCGCCCAGCGCGACGCGCTCGAGCACGCCCAGATGGCGCTGCGCAAGCTCGCCGTGCAAGCCCATGGCGAAGCCCTGACCCAGTTGCTCAATGCCTGGGAAACGCGCGATGCCGAGCAGCTGCCCAGCGTGCAGGACCTCGGTGGTCGTGTGTCGCCGCAAGTGCGTGGCGCCTGGGCCAAGTCGATCTCGGCACCGGTTGCCGGCGATGCCGGCGAAGCCCTGCTGCGCCTGGAAATGGCCGCCGACGTGCCCACGCCGGCCGAGCTGATCACGGCCCGTCGCACGCTGCAGCTGCAATTGCTGACGCGCCGCAACGACCCCGCACCCGCGGAAACCTGGGGCCAGGATGCTGCCCGTGTGCTGGCCAGCGCCCGCGATGACGCCAGCGCCCGTCGCCTGCAGAACGCGCTCAAGGCCTTGCTGCGCAAGTAAGCCGCGAGCCAGCGACGCACGTTGTGCCGTCGCCCCGCAAAAAGCCACTCCCTGGAGTGGCTTTTTTTATGCGCAGAAATCCCATGCGTGCGGTCGGTAAAGCCCAGCATTGACACGCTAATTACAAAAAGTTATGGTGTAGAGCATCGGCGGATCTTTAAGTCATGATGACCAGGAGCTCTGCTGGCACTGCTTGCGGACTTCCATCCCATCGCGGTTTTTGTTTCACGTTGCCGGGCTGCGTCCGGCGCGTCGGCCGGAGATTTTCCGGCCTCCTTGCCTCTTCACGCTCTGCCTTCGATCAGCCTGTTGCGCTGCGAATGGAGCCAGACCATCCCGTCGTGCCTGTCGGCAGCCTTTGCGGCTCGCCGCGCCCGCGCCAGGCATTTGTCGCCACGCGCTTTGTACGGGCCGCTGCATGGTCGGATGGCATCGCCGTGGTTGCCCTCAGGGGCCGCCGTGTTCGGCCCGTAGCGGGCCGCAGACCCCTGTTGCCGCGGCCGCATGGCCGCCATACCGCCAGTTTCTTTTTTTCCGTTCCTCCAACTCTCGCCTTGGCGCGAAGAAAGTCTCCCACTGATGCACATTTGCAATATCGCTCGTACGCTCCTGGCCACCAGTCTTCTTTCCCTTGGTCTTGCATCGCATGCCGCTGCCGACCTGCCCGGCAAGGGCGTCAAGGTGCTGCCCTTGCAAAGCTCGCTGGCCGAGGAGGCGTTCCAGACGCTGCTCGTGACGCGCGCGCTCAAAAAGCTCGGCTATGACGTGCTGCCGATCAAGGAAGTCGAATATCCGCTGGCCCACATGGCCGTGGCCAGTGGCGACGCGACATTCATTGCGAATCATTGGAATCCCCACCACTCCGAGTTCTACAAAAGCGCGGGCGGCGACGCCAAGATGACGCGCAAGGGCGTGTATTCGGCGGGCGCCACGCAGGGCTACATGATCGACAAGAAGACGGCGGACGAATACAAGATCACCCATTTGAGCCAGCTCACCGATCCCAAGCTGGCCAAGCTGTTCGACACCAACGGCGACGGCAAGGCGGATCTGGTCGGTGCCAGCGCGGGCTGGGGCGGCGAGGCGGTGATAGAGCACCAGCTCACCACGTTCAAGCTGCGCGACACCGTGAGCTATGTCCAGGGCAACTATCCGGCGCTGATCGCCGACACGGTGTCCCGCTTCAAGCAGGGCAAGCCGGTGCTCTACTACGCCTGGACGCCGTACTGGCTCAGCAACGTGCTGCGCCCGGGCCAGGAGGTGGTCTGGCTCGAAGTGCCGTTCTCGGCCATGCCTGGCGTGCAGGCGGGTGCCGACACCAAGCTGGCCAACGGCAAGAACTACGGCTTTCCGCTGAACAACGAATACATCGTTGCCAACAAGGCTTTCGTGGAAAAGAATCCCGCCGCCGGCAAGCTGTTCGAAGTCATGGCCGTGCCGCTGGGCGACATCAGCACGCAGAACCGCCTGATGCACGACGGCCAGAACCGCCAGCAGGACATCGAGCGCCACACCGACAGCTGGATCAAGGCCCACCAGAAGATCTTCGATGGCTGGATTGCCCAGGCCATGGCTGCCGCGAAGCAATAAGACTCCGGTCGCTGCCTGCAAGCCGCCGTCCGTTGGATGGCGGCTTTTTTCGTGCGCAGGGCAGGGGCAGCAAGCGGAAACGGACGCACAAAAAGAAAAAGGCCGTTGCAATTGCAACGGCCTTTTAAATTGGTGCCCAGAAGAGGACTCGAACCTCCACGATGTTACTCGCTAGTACCTGAAACTAGTGCGTCTACCAATTCCGCCATCTGGGCTCTCAGGAATAAATGAATTATAGGGGGCGTTTTTGGGTCAAAAAGGAAAAACGCGAAATTTTTCTTTATTTGGTGATTTCAGGGGGCGGGGCTTGTCAGGGGGCGGTGCGAAGCTGGAATCAAGACACCCTTCGACAAGCTCAGGGTGAACGGGTTCAGGGGGAGGGGCATCCTGGGTTCAGGGACGGCGGGCTCGGCATGAACAGGTTCGAGTGAACGGGTTGAGGTATGCAGGCCGGACATGAACGGATTCTGGCAGCGGCAAGGTTAGGCGGGATATCGCGCCTTGTCTGTGCCCATGCGCTGCGGGCTTGTCGGGCGTGCCTGATTTTCTGTTGAGCTTGTCCGAGCAAGACCTGGCTCCAGCAGCCAGCATGCATTGCAAGTTGTCGATGCGGAAAAAGAAAAAGGCCGTTGCGTTTGCAACGGCCTTTTAAATTTGGTGCCCAGGAGAGGACTCGAACCTCCACGATGTTACTCGCTAGTACCTGAAACTAGTGCGTCTACCAATTCCGCCACCTGGGCATTTCAGAACAGATTTGAATTATGCAGTATAAAAAACCGTATTTTTCAAAACTTTCGAAAATATTTATTTCCCGAAACTCGTTGCGCTGGCCCTGCCACATCGCACAATCACATTACAAGACCACTGAGGTAGCAGTAGCCCTGAATTTTTCAAAAACCTTTGCAGGTTCTCGTTAAACTTGGTGCCCAGGAGAGGACTCGAACCTCCACGATGTTACTCGCTAGTACCTGAAACTAGTGCGTCTACCAATTCCGCCACCTGGGCATCTCAGGAAAGATCAACATTGTATAGCAAAAAAATGAACCTCAGCACAAACTCTGCCAGCGCAACCGAAGAAATCGAAGGCAGCGTGCAGGGGCATCGTGACGGCCACGGTTACGTGTTGCGCGATGACGGTGAAAAAGACATCTATATCCCGGCCAACGAAATGCGTGCGGTGCTGCACAAGGACCGGGTCAAAGTCATCGTTGTTCGCCATGACCGGCGCGGTCGCCCCGAAGGGCGCGTGACCGAAATCATCGAGCGCCCGACCAAGACCATCATCGGCCGGCTGCTGCAGGAAAGCGGTGTCTGGCTGGTCGCGCCCGAAGACAAGCGCTATGGCCAGGATGTACTGATTCCCGCGAACGCCACGGGCACGGCCAAGACCGGTCAGGTCGTGGTCGCCGAGTTGACCGAATCGCCTGCGCTGTTCGGCCAGCCCGTCGGACGCATCACCGAAGTGCTCGGTGAAGTCGACGACGCGGGCATGGAAATCGAGATCGCGGTGCGCAAGTACGATGTGCCGCACGAGTTCTCGCCCGAGTGCCTGGAGCAGGCCAAGGGCCTGCCCGACAAGGTGCGTGCGATCGATCGCAAGCAGCGCATCGATTTGACCGACGTTCCGCTGGTGACCATCGACGGCGAAGACGCGCGCGACTTCGACGATGCCGTGTACTGCGAGCCCGCCAAGGTCGGCCGTGCCAAGGGCTGGCGTCTGCTGGTGGCGATTGCCGACGTGAGCCACTATGTGCGCACCGGCAGCGCGATCGACACCGATGCCTACGACCGCGCGACCAGCGTCTACTTCCCGCGCCGCGTGATTCCCATGCTGCCCGAAAAGCTCAGCAACGGCCTGTGCTCGCTGAACCCCGAAGTCGATCGCCTGTGCATGGTCTGCGACATGCTGGTCACGGCCAAGGGCGATGTGCATGCCTACCAGTTCTATCCGGCCGTGATGCACAGCCATGCGCGCTTCACCTATACCGAAGTCGCTGCCATCCTGTCGAACACGCGCGGCCCCGAGGCCCAGCGCCGCAGCGCGCGCGTGCCCGATCTGCTGAACCTGCACGGCGTCTACCAGTCGTTGCTCAAGGCGCGCCAGGCGCGCGGTGCGGTCGATTTCGAGACCACCGAAACGCAGATCGTCTGCGACGACAACGGCCGCATCGAGAAGATCATTCCGCGCACGCGCAACGAAGCCCACAAGCTGATCGAGGAAGCGATGCTCGCGGCGAATGTCTGCAGCGCCGACTTCATCGCGCAAAGCGGCCAGAACGGCCTGTTCCGCGTGCATGACAGCCCGTCGGTCGAGAAGCAGGAAGTGCTGCGCAATTACCTCAAGGCCATGGCCGTGGGCATGTCGATCAGCGACAACCCCAAGCCCGCCGAGTTCCAGGCGATTGCCCAGGCAACGAAGGACCGCCCCGACGCGCCGCAGATCCACACCATGCTGCTGCGCTCGATGATGCAGGCCATCTACACGCCCGTGAACGAAGGCCACTTCGGGCTGGCGTTCGACGCCTACACCCACTTCACGAGCCCGATCCGGCGCTACCCCGATCTGCTGGTGCACCGCGTGATCAAGTCGGCGCTCGAAGGCAAACGCTACCGCCTGCCCGTGCTGCCCACGCCCGGCGAAGCGCATGCCAAGCTGGCCAAGCGCCTGGCAAACCGCGTGAGCCAGCCGGGTCAGACGCCGCGCAAGAAGCCCGCGGGCGGCGCCGAGCTGCTGGCCTGGGAGGCCGCTGGCCTGCACTGCAGCGCCAACGAGCGCCGCGCCGACGAAGCCAGCCGCGATGTCGAGTCCTGGCTCAAGTGCAAGTACATGCGCGAGCATCTGGGCGAGGAGTTCTCGGGCATGGTCACGGCCGTGACCACGTTCGGCATCTTCGTCACGCTCGATGCGATGTATGTCGAAGGCCTGGTGCACATCACCGAGCTGGGCGGCGACTACTTCAAGTTCGACGAAATGCGCCAGGAACTGCGCGGCGAGCGCTCGGGCATTCGCTACGCGATCGGCTCACGCCTGCGCGTGCAGGTCAGCCGCGTCGACCTCGACGGCCGGCGCATCGATTTCCGCCTGGTGCAGGAAGGCGGCGAAGCTCTGCCCGCACGCAGCAGCGGTGGCGGCGGCAAGCGCGATTCCCGGCCCCAGCGCGGTTCGCGTGAAGAGCGCAGCCCGCGCGACGAACGTGGTCGGCGCGAGGAGCCTGCGGGCCATCGCAGTGAACGCCCCGAGCGCAATCCCCGCGATGCGGGCGCGCGCCAGGCTGGCGATGCGAAGACGCATGTGGAAGATGTGCAGGACCAGGGCATGGATGCAGCGTCGGGACGCAAGGACCGCGGCAGCCGCTCCAAGCCTTCGCTGCTGATGCCTTCGCTGCCGCCGCCATCGCCCATCGAAGGCCTCAAGGCGTCGGTGCGCAAGGCCGCAACGGGCCCCAAGCCGCCCAGCGGCAAGCCCAAGCGCAAGCCGCGCCGCTAAGCCGGTACCGCACGACAAGCCCTCGCTGGTTCCGCCTGCGAGGGCTTTTTTCATTGCAGCGTGGTGGCCAGCGCGCTGGCCGTCAGCGCCAGGTGCGCGGGCCAGCGGTCGGCCGCCGCGCCATGCGCCTGCACGGCGTCGCTGGCCGCGTGGTGGGGCGCCAGGCCCCGGGCCAGGCGCGCGCCTATCAGCCCCGCGAGCACATCGCCCGTGCCGGCCGTGGCCAGTCGGGCGTTGCCGGTCGGGTTGATGATGGGCCGCTCGCCAGGCGTGGCGGTCACCGTGCCCGAGCCTTTGAGCACCACGGTGCACAGATAGCGAGCGGCCAGGGTCTGCGCCGCGGCGAGCCGGTCGGCCTGCACCTGGGCGGTGGTGGTCTGCAGCAGGCGTGCGGCTTCGAGCGGGTGGGGTGTAAGCACCGTGGCCTGGCCGGCCGCGGCGCGTGTGCGCAAGGCGTTGGCCAGCGCGCTGTCGCCGGCGACGGCGTTCAGCCCGTCGGCGTCCAGCACCAGGCGCGGCGCCTGGGCCAGCACCGTGGGCAGCACGGCGCGCACGGCCTCGCCGCCGCCGCAGCCGCAAACCGCGGTCAGGTCGGGCAGGCGCAGCGCATCGAAACGGCGCAGCATCAGTTCGGGCCAGGGCGGCGCCAGCGTCAGGCCGTCGTCAAGCATGCAGACCATCACCCGGCCCGCGCCGCCAAACACCGCCGCGCCGGCCGCGAGCCAGGCCGCGCCTGTCATTCCCATGCCGCGCGCCGCCAGGCCTTCGCCGCCTATCACCGCGACATCGCCAAAACTGCCCTTGTGGCTGGCGTGCAGGGCCGCGCCGCGCGCGCTTGTGCTGTGCGCCGTGCCCAGCTGCGCCGTCGCCGCGGGTGCCAGCGCGCCGCAACCCAGGTCATCGAGCCACACGCTGCCGCAGGCGTCGCGCCCTTGCGCGGTGAACAGTCCGGGCTTGAGCGTCAGCAGGCTCAGTGTGTGGCAGGGGGCAAGTGGTGCGCAGGCGGGTGCGAATCCTGGGGCGTATTGGCCGGTATCTGCATCGAGCCCCGAAGGAAGGTCGATCGCGAGCAGCGTTGCCGGGCTGGCGCGCAGTTGATCCAGCAGCGCGCGCAAGGCGGGCGCCGGCAGGCGCGCGGACGCCGCGCTCAGTCCGATTCCCAGCAAGGCATCGATGCAAAGATCGCGCGGGCCGAGGTCTGCGGGCGGGCCGGGCGCAAACACCACGCCTGCGGCGACCGCGCGCTGCCAGGCGGCGCGCGCATCGGGCGGTGTGGTGTCGGGCTGGCCCAGCCAGGTCACGGTGACGTTCTTGCCGGCCTGGTGCAACAAGGCTGCGGCTTCGAGGCCGTCGCCGCCGTTGTTGCCGCTGCCGCAGGCGATCCAGATCTGATGTGCATGCGGCGCGAGCGCCAGCGCGAGCCGCGCGGTGGCGGCGCCCGCGCGCTGCATCAGGCAGTGCGCGGGCAGGCCGCTGGCGGCCGTGGCTTCGAGGGCGCGGGTCGCGGCCACGTTGTGCAGCGCGTGCGCGATGTCGGCGGAAATATGTTGCATGGCCCCAGCATAGCCGGGGCCGGGCTCAGAACGACCTGAGCATCAGGCCGCTGGTGTCGATCGCGGGCGCGCGCCCCGAGATCAGGTCGGCGAGCAGTTGGCCCGATCCATGCGCCATGGCCGCGCCGTGGTTGCCGTGGCCCAGGTTGAGCCAGACGCCGGGCAGGCCGCTCGCGCCCAGCAGCGGCGCGCCGTCGGCGGTCATGGCACGCGTGCCGCGCCAGGTCTGCACGCCTTGCGACGGCTGCATGCCGCCGGGAAACCAGTGGTTCAGTGCGTCGTAAAGCCGCTGCAGGCTGGGCGCGTGGTGCGCGGCCGACGTGCCGATTTCGGCGCCGCCACCCGCGCGCACGCGCTGGCCCAGCCGCACCAGCGTGATCTGGCTGTCCCAGTCGACCACGGCGCAGCGCGGCGCATGCACGGGTTCGCGCATGGGGGCGCTCACGGTGTAGCCGCCCAGGCTCACCACGGGCAGTTTCAGGCCCAGGGGGCGCAGCAGCGCGGCGCTGTCGGTGCCGGCGCAGACCACGAGCGCGTCGTGCACGCGCGGCGACGCCTCACCCGCGAGCTGCACGCCCGCGGGCGCGTGGCGCAGCCGGGTGATGCGCGCGTCGAACACGAACTGCACGCCCATCTGCTGGGCCTCGAAGCGTTGCAACTGCACCCACATGCGCGCGTTCGCGGTCGCGGCGGCGGGCAGGTTCAGCGCGCCGGCCAATTTGAAGTCGCCCGCGAGCCCGGGTTCGAGCTGGCGCGCCTGTGCCACATCGAGCTGCTGCACGGCAATGCCGGCATCGGCGAGCACCGCGAGCGCGGGTTGCAGCCGCGCCAAAGTGGCTTCGGTGCGCAGCAGCACCATGGCGCCGGACTGGGATTGCAGCTCCTGGTCCAGCGCCGTGCCTTCGGCGTCGCGCAGCGCGCGGCTGTACTGGGCCAGGCGTTCTATCGCGGCGAGCGCCGGATGCACGCGTTCCGGCGCGCTGCGCACGCGCTGACCGGCCTGGCGCCATTGCCAGAGCCATGACAGATCGGCGCGGCCCAGCCCGCCGCCTATGCGCAGCAGCGCGGGATCGCGGCGCAGGCCGATGGAGGGTGCGAGGCCGGGAGCGCTCCAGGGTTGGAGCAGGGCGGGCGCGAGCCAGCCCGTGGGCGCGAAACTCGCGCCTTCGGCGGCGCTGCCGTGCTGGTCATAGACCGTGACGGCGTGTCCGTCGCGCTGCAGCGCATGCGCAGTGGCGATGCCGGCAGCGCCGGCACCCACGATGGCAATATTCATGAGAGGGGTGTGGTCAGGGAAATGCGGACCGCAGCGCGGCAGGCGCTACGAGGCCGCGAGTATGCCTTCGATCTGCAGGCTGATGTCGAGAACTGCATCATCGTGCAGCGCGCCATGCCAGACCATCAACCCTACAGGAAGCTCGCCTTGTCTGTGGCAAGGCAGCGACAGCGCGCAGCCGTCGAGCATGTTGACCACGCTGGTGTTGCGCAGCAGCAGCGTATTGGCGTGCTGGAAAGCCGCGTCGCGGCGCGCATCTTCCGCGGCGTCCAGGCCCTGGGCCGGCGCGACGCTGTCGATGGTGGGCGCCAGAATCGGCACGGTGGGCGACAGCAGCGCGTCGTAACCGGCCAGCGCCTGCTCCATGCGTGCGATCCACTGGTTGCGCGCGTTGTGCAATTCGATGTAGTGCGCGGCGGTCATGCTCGCGCCGCGTTCGATGCGGCTGCGCACGCGCGGGTCGTAGGGCAGGCCCAGCGCGTCGGCGCGGGTCAGCAGCGGGCGGTGCCACGCATAGCTTTCGGCGCCCGAGAAGCTGCCGTTGTCGTTGATGTGGGTCAGCGTGTCGAGTTCGGGCAGGTCGATCTCGACGATGTGCGCGCCCGCGGCGCGCAGCTGCTCGAGGCTGCGCTCGAACGCCAGTGCCACGGCGGGTTCGATGTCATCAAAAAACAATTGGCGCGGCACGGCCAGACGCCAGTCGGCGATGCCGCAGGCGGCGCGCGTGACCGTACGCGCAGCCAGGATTTCATGCACCAGGATGGCGTCGCGCACGCTGAGCGTCATGGCGCAGACGGTGTCCAGCGTCGGCGACAGTGGAATCGTGCCGCTCGCGGGCGTGAGCCGCGCGGTGTTCTTGAAGCCGACCAGGCCGTTGAGGGCTGCGGGAATGCGGATCGAGCCGCCGGTGTCCGAGCCCAGGCCCACATAGGCCGCACCGCTGGCGACCGAAACCGCCGCGCCCGACGACGAGCCGCCGCTCACGCGCGCCGGGCCGGGCAGGGGGCCGAAGCGCGCATCGAGCGCCGCGGGGCTGCCGAAATGCGGATTGATGCCCACGCCCGAGTAGGCGAACTCGACCATATGGGTACGGCCGATGATGGCCGCGCCCGCCGCGCGCAGCCGCGCCACGGCCAGGCAGTCTTCGCCGGCCTCGGGCGCTTCGGCGAGTACGCGCGAACTCGCCGCGCTGCGTGTGCCCTCTATGTCGAAGAGGTCTTTGACCGAGACCGGCAGGCCGGCCAGCGGCAGCTGCGGCGCGGCGCGCGCCGCGCTCTGCATGGCGCTGTCGAAAAGGGTCTGGGCGAACACATGTTCGCAGGCCGGGGAAGTCGCCGTGGCGATCGCGGACTGGAGCAGATCGGTAGCGCGGCATTCGCCGCTGCGCACGTTGGCGAGCGCGGAGCAAAGATCAAAGGGCATGCTTGTGGTAGAATTTTTCGGCTTTGCTGAGTGCTGCCTTGCGGCATGCAATGCTGGGCGCGTCTTTCACGAAAAGTGATGCGCGTTCCACACAGTGTGCCCTAGCGGCAAGCAGCAAAGCAAATAGCAAACCAGTCCCCTCAAGGTGTTGCCCTCACGGGCAAATGTCGGGCTGGATTTTAGACCCAACCTTTGGAGTATTCATATGTCCGTCACTATGCGCGAAATGCTGGAAGCCGGTGTCCACTTCGGTCACCAAACCCGTTTCTGGAACCCCAAGATGGCTCCGTTCATCTTCGGTCACCGCAACAAGATTCACATCATCAACCTGGAAAAGTCGCTGCCGATGCTCCAGGCTGCGCAAAAGTTCGCCAAGCAACTGTCCGCCAACCGCGGCACCGTGCTGATGGTCGGTACGAAGCGTCAAGCCCGCGACCTGGTGGCTGCTGAAGCCCAGCGCGCTGGCGTGCCTTACGTCGACCAACGCTGGTTGGGCGGCATGCTGACCAACTTCAAGACCGTCAAGACGTCGATCAAGCGTCTGAAGGACATGAAGATCCAGCAAGAAGCCGGTCTGGAAGCGATGAGCAAGAAGGAACAGCTGATGTTCGCTCGCGAACTCGAAAAGCTGGAAAAGGACATCGGCGGCATCCAGGACATGAACGGTCTGCCTGACGCCATCTTCGTGATCGACGTGGGCTTCCACAAGATCGCCGTGGCCGAAGCCAAGAAGCTGGGCATCCCCCTGATCGGTGTGGTGGATTCGAACCACAACCCCGAAGGCATCGACTACGTGATCCCTGGTAACGATGACTCGGCCAAGGCCGTGGAACTGTACGCCAAGGCTATCGCTGACGCGATCATCGAAGGCCGTGCAGACGCCGTCAACGACGTCGTCAAGGCCGTGGCTGCTGAAGGCTCGGACGAATTTGTGGAAGTGCAAGAGTCGGCTGCCTAAAGTCCGCCAACGCGACCTGTCGCGAAAAAGAAGCGGGGCTCTGGTAGCCCCCTTTTTTTAGCCTCAATCCTTGTAACGAATCGAACTGAAACCGGAGAATTAAGATGGCTGTTATTACCGCAAAACTGGTGGCTGAACTGCGTGCTAAGACCGACGCACCGATGATGGAATGCAAGAAGGCACTGACCGAAGCCGAAGGCGATCTGGTCAAGGCTGAAGAGCTGCTGCGCGTCAAGCTCGGCACCAAGGCTGGCAAGGCTGCTTCGCGCATCACCGCTGAAGGCGTGGTTGCTGCTTACATCAACGGCAATGTTGGCGCGATGATCGAAGTCAACAGCGAAACCGACTTCGTGTCCAAGAACGACAGCTTCCTGGCCCTGGCTGATGCCGCCGCCAAGCTGATCGCGGAACACAACCCTGCTGACCTCGAAGCACTGGCTGCACTGCCCTACGAGCAAGACACTTTCGGCCCCACGCTGGAAGATGTGCGCAAGGGCCTGATCGGCAAGATCGGCGAAAACATGTCGTTCCGCCGCTTCAAGTACTTCAACGGCAGCAACCTGGCTTCCTACCTGCACGGCTCGCGCATCGGCGTGGTCGTCGAGTTCGAAGGCGACGCAACGGCTGCCAAGGATGTGGCAATGCACGTGGCCGCAATGAAGCCTGTCTCGCTGAGCAGCTCCGAAGTGCCTGCCGACCTGATCGAAAAAGAGCGCACCGTGGCAACCGCCAAGGCCGCTGAATCGGGCAAGCCCGCCGACATCGTCGCCAAGATGGTCGAAGGTTCGGTGCAGAAGTTCCTCAAGGAAGTTTCGCTGAACAACCAGGTCTTCGTGAAGGCCGCTGACGGCAAGCAAACCGTTGAGCAAATGCTCAAGGCCGCAAACACCACCGTCAAGGGCTTCACCCTGTACGTGGTCGGCGAAGGCATTGAGAAGAAGGTTGACGACTTCGCTGCTGAAGTGGCTGCCCAAGTGGCTGCTGCCAAGGCTGGCGCTTAAGTCATCCGTAGACCGTTTCTTTCCCCTGATCCCATTTTTACCGTTCGGAGTATTTTCATGACCCACGCAGCACCAGCCCACAAGCGCATCTTGCTCAAGTTGTCTGGTGAGGCGCTCATGGGCGACGACTCCTTCGGCATCAACCGGGCCACCATCGTTCGCATGGTGGAAGAAATCGCTGCCGTCACCCGTGTGGGTGTGCAGGTGGCGGTGGTCATCGGGGGCGGAAACATCTTTCGTGGCGTGGCGGGTGGCTCTGTAGGAATGGACCGTGCAACGGCCGACTACATGGGCATGCTGGCCACGGTCATGAATGCCCTGGCCCTGGCCGATGCCATGGACAAGCAGGGCCTGACGGCCCGCGTGATGTCGGCCATTGCCATCGAGCAGGTGGTCGAGCCCTACGTGCGCCCCAAGGCGCTGCAGTACCTCGAAGAGGGCAAGGTCGTGGTTTTCGCGGCCGGCACGGGCAACCCGTTTTTCACCACCGACACCGCCGCCGCGCTGCGGGGTGCGGAAATCGGTGCCGAAGTCGTGCTCAAGGCGACCAAGGTGGATGGCGTTTATACGGCCGATCCGTTCAAGGACCCTGAAGCAACCCGCTACACGAAGCTGAGCTTCGATGAAGCCATTTCGCGCAATCTGGGCATCATGGATGCAACCGCGTTCGCGCTGTGCCGCGACCAGAAGCTGCCGGTGCGGGTGTTCTCCATCGTCAAGCATGGAGCGCTGTTGCGCGTGGTGATGGGTGAAGACGAAGGCACCTTGGTGTACGCTTGAGCATCATGCACCACGCAGGTGCATAGCCGATCCCGAGGAATAGACATGACGATTGCTGACATCAAGAAGACTACCGAAGCCAAGATGGACCAGTCCATCACGGCGTTCAAGAACAACCTGGGCAAGATCCGCACTGGTCGCGCCAGCGCCGGCATGCTCGACAGCATCATGGTCGAATATTACGGCTCCATGGTGCCGCTGACGCAGGTGGCCAATGTGTCGCTGCTCGATTCGCGCACGCTGAGCGTTCAGCCCTGGGAAAAGCCCATGGGCGCGAAGATCGAAAAGGCCATTCGCGAAAGCGATCTGGGCGTGAACCCCTCGTCGCTGGGCGACCTGATCCGCGTGCCCGTTCCGCCGATGAGCGAAGAGCGCCGCAAGGAAATGACCAAGCTCGCCCGCAATGAAGCCGAAGGCGCGAAGATCGCCATCCGCAACCTGCGCCGCGATGCGAACGACTCGGTCAAGAAGCTGGTCAAGGAAAAGCTGGCGTCCGAAGACGACCAGAAGCGCGCCGAAACCGACGTGCAGAAAGTGACCGACCGCCACATCGTTGAAATCGATCAACTGGTGGCCGGCAAGGAACAAGAGATCATGGCGGTTTGACAGGTCCAGTCACCGTAGACCACGCCTTGCAGACGTTCACCGAATTTTCCGTGCCCGCGCACGTTGCCATCGTCATGGATGGCAACGGCCGTTGGGCCAAGCGCCGTTTCATGCCCCGGCTCACGGGGCACGCACAGGGCGTCAAAGCCTTGCGTCGCTGCGTCAAGGCCTGCCTTGAGCGTGGCGTCGCGGTGCTCACGGTGTTTGCGTTCTCCTCGGAAAATTGGCAGCGTCCCGAAGACGAGGTTTCCGGCCTGATGGGCTTGCTCACTTCGGCGCTGGGCCGTGAAGTGGCCCAGCTCGGCCGCGAAGGCGTGCAACTGCACTTTGTCGGTGAACGCCGCGGCCTGAGCGAGCGCATCTGCGCCGGTCTCGACGCCGCCGAGCGCGAAACGGCGCACAATAGCCGTCTTGTGCTCAATATCTGTTTCAATTATGGCGGGCGCTGGGACATCGCCCAGGCTGCGGCCCGCGTCGCGGCCCGGGGCGAGCCCATCACCGAGGCCAGCCTGAATGCGGCCATGGGATTGGCGCATGTCGCCGACCCCGACCTGCTGATTCGCACGGGCGGTGAAATGCGCATCAGCAATTTCCTGCTGTGGCAGCTGGCCTATTCGGAATTGTTTTTCAGCCCTGTCCTGTGGCCCGACTTCGACGAAGCGGCATTGGACGAGGCTTTTGCTGCCTACGGCGCGCGCGAGCGCCGCTTTGGCAAAACTTCTGCACAAATTCAGTCGGCCCCTCCCGCGCAGTTGCCGGTCTGAGAAAGGGAACCATGCTCAAGCAGCGTGTCATTACCGCCCTGGTCCTGCTGGCTATTCTTCTTCCCGCATTGTTCTATCCGGACCCGCTGCCGTTCTCGGTCGTGGTGCTGGTGCTGATGACCGCCGGCGCCTGGGAATGGGGGCGCATGCATGGCCTGGGACAGGCCGGCGCGGGCGCGCTTGGCGTCGCCTGCCTGCTGCTGTGCGCACTGAGCTGGTACCTGGGCTGGCTCGACCAGTCGCTGGCCCGGCTGTGGCTGATCGGCGGCAGCCTCTGGGTGCTGGCCGGCGCGGCGCTGCTGCGCGCGGGCGTCGGTGCCTGGGGCCGCGTGCCGCTGGCGCTGCGTCTGGTGGGCGGCGTTCTGGCGCTGTGGCTGGCCTGGCTGGCCGTGGTGCAGGCGCATCGCATGGGCGTCAACTTCCTGCTGTCGGTGCTGCTGCTGGTCTGGGTGGCCGATATCTTTGCCTATTTCGCTGGCCGCGCTTTCGGCCTCAAGTTCACGCGCAACAAGCTTGCGCCCTCGATCAGTCCCGGCAAGAGCTGGGAAGGCGTCTGGGGCGGCATGGCCGGCGTGCTGGTGCTGGCCGCGGTCTGGGTGGTCGCCGACCGCCAGTTCGGCGCGGCGCTGCCGAGCTTCTATTCCCTTTTGCTGCGCCAGGGCCTGTGGTTCCTGGTGCTGGCCGTGGTCTTCATGGGCGCGATGAGCGTGGTCGGTGATCTCGTCGAGTCGCTGGTCAAGCGCAGCGTCGGCGTGAAGGACAGCAGCGCGCTGCTGCCGGGTCACGGCGGCGTGCTCGACCGCATCGATGCGCTGCTGCCGACCCTGCCATTGGCCATGATGCTTTCTTCTTTCGTATATCCATGAAACAACGTCTCACCATTCTCGGCTCCACGGGCTCCGTAGGCACCAGCACGCTCGACGTGGTGTCGCGCCATCTCGCGGATTACGAGGTGTTCGCGCTCAGCGCCGCGACCCAGGTCGATCTGCTGCTCGCGCAGTGCGCGCAGTTCAAGCCGCGCTTCGCGGTCATGGCCAGCCCCGCCCATGCGCGCGAACTGGCCGACAAGATCAAGGCCAATGGCCTGGCCACCGAAGTGCTGCAGGCGCCCGATGCGCTCGAGCAGATCGCCGCCCACGAAGAGGTCGATGCCGTCATGGCGGCGATCGTCGGCGCCGCGGGCCTGGGCCCCTGCCTGGCCGCTGCCAGGGCCGGCAAGCGCCTGCTGCTGGCCAACAAGGAAGCGCTGGTCGTCGGCGGCGCGCTGTTCATGGACACCGTCAAGCGCCATGGCGCGACGCTGCTGCCCATCGACAGCGAGCATTCGGCGATTTTCCAGTGCCTGCCCGAAGACCGCAGCACCTGGGCGCGGCGCGTCGACAGCATTTTGCTCACGGCCTCGGGCGGACCGTTTCGCACGCGGGATCCCGCAAGCCTCTCGCAGATCACGCCCGAGCAGGCCTGCGCGCACCCCAACTTCTCCATGGGCCGCAAGATTTCCGTCGACTCCGCGACGATGATGAACAAGGCGCTCGAAGTCATCGAAGCCCGCTGGCTGTTCGACATGACGCCCGATCGCATCAAGGTGGTGATCCATCCCCAGCAGATCGTGCACTCGATGGTGCAGTTCAACGATTCGTCGGTGCTGGCCCAACTGGGCACGCCCGACATGCGCGTGCCCATTGCCTGCGGCCTGGCCTGGCCCGAGCGCATCGAAAGCGGTGCGGCACGCCTAGACTTCTCCCAGTTGACGGCGCTGACTTTCGAGGACGCCGACGCCCAGCGCTTTCCGGGGCTGCACCTGTCATGGCAGGCGCTGCGCGCGATCGAAGGCACGACCACCGTGCTCAACGCGGCCAATGAGATGGCCGTCGATGCCTTCCTGCAGCGCCGGCTGACGTTCGACCGCATCCATGCGGTCAACCTCGAAACGCTGGCAAAAATGCAGCTGCCGCAGGCTCCGGGCTCGCTCGAAGACCTGCTGGCCGTCGATGCCCAGGCGCGCGATTGCGCGCGCGCCGCGGTCGAACGCTGGGCGCTGGCCTGAACGGCCGGGCCCGGTTCTCTTTTTCTAGGAATAGGCGCCACCCATGTTGATGACTGTTCTTGCTTTCGTGCTTGCGCTGGGCGTGCTGATCGCCGTGCACGAGTACGGCCACTACCGCGTGGCCGTGGCCTGCGGCGTCAAGGTGCTGCGCTTCTCGGTGGGCTTCGGCAAGCCCTTGCTGCGCTGGACGCCCAAGGGCTCATCGACCGAGTTCGTGCTCGCGGCGTTTCCGCTGGGCGGCTACGTGCGCATGCTCGACGAGCGCGAAGCGCCCGTCGAGCAAGGCGAGCGCCACCTGGCGTTCAACAACAAGCCCTTGCGTTCGCGCGCGGCGATTGTCGCTGCCGGCCCCGCGGCCAATCTGCTGCTCGCGGTGCTGCTGTATGCGGGCGTCAACTGGATAGGCGTGCAGGAGCCCAAGCCCTATGTGGCCAACCCCCAGGCCGGCTCCCTGGCCCAGGCCGCGGGCCTGCAGGGCGCCGACCTGGTGCAGGCCGTGGCGCGGGGCGACGGCCCCTTTGAGCCCGTGGTCTCGTTTGACGAACTGCGCTGGGCATTGGCCCGTGCGGCGCTCGAAGGCGAAGATGCGCGCCTTGAAATCCTGCGCCCCAAGGCTTCCGCCGCCACGGTGCTCAAGCTGCCCCTGGGCACGCTCGAAACGCGCGAAGCCGACGAAAAACTGTTCGAGCGCATAGGCGTGGTCGCGCCCTGGACGCCGGCCGTCATGGGCGAGTTGCTGCCCGACAGCGCGGCCAAGCGCGCAGGTCTGCGCGAAGGCGACAAGGTGCTGTCGGTGGGGCCGGTTGCGGTTGTCGACGGCCAGCAGCTGCGCGGCCTGATACGCGCTTCGGTGAGCGGCACCGAAGGCCTGGCGCAAGACTGGCGCATCGAGCGCGACGGCCAGCCGCTGCAGTTGTCGGTGCGCCCGGATGCCGTGCAGCAGGATGATCAATGGGTGGGGCGCATAGGCGCGTTCGTCGGCGCCGCGCCTGAAATGACGCTGGTGCGCCGCGGTTTCGTGGAAGGCCTGCAAAATGGCGCGCAGCGCACCTGGGACCTGTCGGTATTGACCTTGCGCATGATGGGCCGTATGGTCATCGGCGAAGCGTCGCTGAAGAATATAAGCGGCCCGCTGACGATTGCCGACTATGCCGGCAAATCGGCGAGCATGGGCTTCACGCAGTACCTGGCGTTCCTCGCGCTCATCAGCGTGAGCCTGGGCGTTCTCAACCTGCTGCCCCTGCCGGTTTTGGACGGTGGGCACCTGATGTATTATCTTTGGGAAGGCGTGACGGGCCGGCAGGTGTCCGAAGCTTGGATGGAAAGATTGCAGCGTCTCGGCGTGGCTGTGCTGCTGCTGATGATGTGCATCGCCTTTTTCAACGATATCAACCGGCTTTTGGGCTAACTATTTTTGCCGAATTTGCCAAGCAAGTCGGCGGCAATTCACTCATGAAAAAACACATCAATCGCTTAGGCGCGCGTACCGCTTCGGCCTTGACCGCCATGGTTCTCGCGGCCAATGCCGCCTGGGCACTGGAGCCCTTCAAGGTACAGGACATCCGCGTCGAAGGTCTGCAGCGGGTGGAAGCCGGCACCATCTTCGCGTCCATTCCCCTGCGCGTCGGTGACGATTACAACGACGAAAAGGGCTCGGCCGCGATCCGCGCGCTGTTTGCCCTGGGCCTGTTCAAGGACGTGCGCCTCGAAGCCAACGGCAATGTGCTGACCGTGGTCGTCGAGGAACGCCCGACGATTGCCGACGTCAACTTCGCCGGCACCAAGGAGTTCGACAAGGACACTTTGAAGAAGGCCATGCGCGACGTGGGTCTGGCCGAAGGCCGGCCTTTCGACAGCGCGCTCTCCGACCGTGCCGAGCAGGAGCTCAAGCGCCAGTACATCAACCGCAGCCTTTACGGCGCGGAAGTCGTGACCACGGTCACGCCCATCGAGCGCAACCGCGTCAACCTGACGTTCACGGTGACCGAAGGCGAGCCGGCGAAGATCAACGAGATCCATGTGGTCGGCAACAAGGCCTTCAGCGAATCCACGCTCAAGGGCCTATTCGACCAGGACACGGGCGGCTGGCTCAGCTGGTACACCAAGTCCGATCGCTATGCGCGCTCCAAGCTCAACGCCGATCTGGAAACCCTGCGCTCGTACTATCTGCAGCGCGGCTACCTCGAGTTCCGCATCGAGTCGACCCAGGTCGCGATCTCTCCAGACAAGCAGACGATTTCGCTGACGGTGAACATCCACGAAGGCGAACGCTATGTGGTGTCCGACGTCAAGCTCGAAGGCAATTTCCTCGACCGTGAGGACGAATTCAAGTCCCTGGTCGCGATCAAGGCCGGCGAGCCCTACAACGCCGACCAGGTAACGCAGACCACCAAGGCGTTTTCCGACCACTTCGGCAATTTCGGCTTTGCGTTCGCGCGCGTCGAAGCCGTGCCCGAGATCGATCGCGTCAACAACCGTGTTTCCATTGTGGTCAAGGCCGAGCCTTCGCGCCGCGCCTATGTGCGTCGCATTCAGGTCAATGGCAACAACCGCACGCGCGACGAAGTGATTCGCCGCGAGTTCCGCCAGTTCGAAGCCTCGTGGTACGACGGCGACAAGATCAAGCTGTCGCGCGACCGCGTCGATCGTCTGGGCTTCTTCACCGAAGTCAACATCGAGACCCAGGAAGTGCCGGGCTCGCCCGACCAAGTGGATATCGTCGTGACGGTGGCCGAGAAGCCCACGGGCTCGTTGCAATTGGGTGCAGGTTTTTCAAGTGCTGAAAAGATCTCCCTGTCGTTCGGTATCAAGCAGGAAAACGTGTTTGGGTCGGGTAACTATCTGGGTATTGATGTAAATACCAGTAAATACCGCCGCACCCTGGTGGTGAGCACCACCGATCCTTATTTCACCAAGGACGGCATCTCGCGCACGCTCGATGCCTACTACCGCACCGACAAGCCTTACGAAGACCAGGGCGGCAACTACCAGCTCGTGACCGCGGGTACGGGCGTGCGTTTCGGCGTGCCGTTCAGCGAACTCGATACGGTCTTCTTCGGCGCGGGCCTGGAGCAGACGCGCATCAAGCCGGGTACCAACATTCCCGCGGCCTACCTCGCCTATGGCGACACCTATGGCTACACCAGCACGGCCGTGCCGCTGACCATTGGCTGGTCGCGCGACAGCCGCGACAGCGCGCTGGCGCCCAATGACGGCCGCTATCAGCGCCTCAATACCGACTGGTCGGTGGCCGGCGACGCGCGATACGTGCGTGCCAACTACCAGATCCAGCAGTACGTGCCGCTGAGCAAGAAGTTCACGCTGGCCTTCAACGGTGAGCTGGGCTGGGGCAAGGGCCTCAACGGCCGTCCGTTCCCGGTATTCAAGAACTTCTACTCGGGTGGCCTGGGTTCGGTGCGTGGTTTCGACCAGGGCACGCTGGGCCCGCGTGACGTGATCGGTTCGTCGCTGGGCGGACCGAAGAAAGTCACGCTGAATGCAGAATTCATGGCGCCGCTGCCAGGCGCCGGCAATGACAAAACTTTGCGTGTGTTCACCTTTGTTGACGTCGGTAATGTGTTTGGCGACCGCGAAACGGTCGACTTCTCAATGATGCGGGCTTCGGCTGGCATTGGTTTGAGCTGGATTTCCCCGCTGGGGCCATTGCGCTTGGCGTATGCTCATCCCGTGCGTAAATTCGCTGGGGATAAAATCCAGAAACTTCAATTCCAAATCGGAACGTCCTTCTAATGAAATCACTCTCTCGCCAAATCTCTCTGGCCGTGCTGATGGGCACTATGGCTCTGGCTGCGCATGCGCAAGAATTCAAGGCCGGGTTTGTCAATACGGACCGTATCTTCCGCGAAGCCACCACGGCCAAGGCCGCACAGGCCAAGCTCGAACAAGAATTCTCCAAGCGCGAAAAAGAGCTCGTCGACACGGGCAACACGCTGAAGACCGCTTCGGACAAGTTCGAGCGCGAAGCGCCCACGCTGTCTGAATCGCAGCGCACTGCACGCCAGCGTCAGCTGGTCGACCAGGACCGTGAATTCCAGCGCAAGCGCCGCGAATTCCAGGAAGACCTGAACTCGCGCAAGAACGAAGAACTGTCGGCCGTGCTCGAGCGCGCCAACCGCGTGGTCAAGACCGTTGCCGAAGCGGAAAAGTACGACGTGATCCTGCAGGAAGCCGTCTACATCAACCCCAAGCACGACATCACCGACAAGGTGCTCAAGGCGCTCAACGCCGGCAAGTAAGCTGCTGAAGACGTACAGACAGTGAGCTTGATACTCGGGCAAATTGTGGGTGCGCTGGGGGGCACGCTGGAGCTGGCGGGTAGCGATACGGAGATTTTCCGTATTGCTCCGCTGGACTCCGCAGGCGCAGGAGACCTGAGCTTCCTGAGCAATCCACGCTACCAGCAGCAACTGGCCGCCTCCAAGGCGGCCTGTGTCATTGTGGCGCCCGCCATGCGGGAAGCTGCAATGCAACGCGGCGCGTGCATAGTCACGCCCGACCCCTACGTTTATTTCGCGCGCGCGACCCAGCTGTGGAAGCGCCTGCACGAGCGCGCGCTGCAAAGCGGCGTGCATGCGAGCGCGGTGGTCGACCCGGAGGCGGTGATCGATCCAACGGCCTATATAGGCCCGCTGTGCGTGGTCGAGCGCGGTGCGCGCATAGGCGCGGGCACGGTGCTCAAGTCGCGCGTCACGGTGGGTGAGAACTGCATCGTGGGTGCGCGTTGCCTGCTGCATGCGGGCGTGGTGCTGGGTTCCGACGGCTTCGGCTTCGCGCCCGAGCGTGGAACCTGGGTCAAAATCGAGCAGCTCGGTGCGGTGCGCATCGGTGATGATGTGGAAATTGGTGCCAATACCTGCGTGGATCGCGGCGCACTTGATGACACTGTGATTGAAAACGGCGTGAAGCTGGATAATCTCGTCCAGATCGGACACAACGTCCATGTCGGACAGCATGTCGCCATGGCCGGGTGCGTGGGCGTGGCGGGCAGCGCGCGGATCGGTGCGCATTGCACCGTCGGCGGCGGCGCGATCGTTCTCGGGCATTTGCAGTTGGCCGAAAATGTACATATTTCGGCGGCGACTGTGGTGACGCGTTCTTTGAACAAGCCTGGCGTCTATACAGGAATGTTTCCTGTCGATGAAAACAACAAATGGGAAAAAAATGCTGCCACTTTGAAGCAGCTGCATAGCTTGCGCGAGCGCATCAAGGCGCTTGAGCAACAGCAGCCGCAGGGCAGCAAGATCGGAACGCAATGATGGATATCCACGCAATTCTCAAGCAACTGCCTCACCGCTACCCGTTTCTGCTGGTGGACAAGGTACTCGAGCTCGAGAGCAACCAACGTATCAAGGCGATCAAGAACGTCACGTTCAACGAGCCTTATTTCCAGGGTCATTTCCCTGGCCGTCCCGTGATGCCCGGCGTGCTGATGCTCGAAGCATTGGCCCAGGCCGCGGGCCTGCTGGCGTTCGACGCCATGGGCAAGGTGCCGGACGAAAACAACATCTACTACTTCGTCGGCATCGATGCCGCGCGCTTCAAGCGCCCGGTCGAGCCCGGTGATCAGCTGGTGCTCGAGATCACCATCGATCGCGTGCGCGGCGGCATCTGGAAGTTCAAGGGCGTGGCCCGCGTCGGTGACGAGGTGGCCTGCGAAGCCGACCTGATGTGCACCATGCGGGCCGTGGGCTGAAAGCGCTGGATTGGTCGTGAGCCGCATTCACTCCACCGCGCTGGTTGATCCGGCAGCCCAGCTTGACGCATCGGTGACCGTGGGTCCCTATGCGGTCATCGGCCCCCATGTGCGCATTGGGGCCGGCACCACCGTGGGCGCGCATTGCGTCATCGAAGGCCATACGACCATAGGCGCGGACAACCAGATCTTCCAGTTCGCCTCGCTGGGCGCGCAGCCGCAGGACAAGAAGTATGCGAACGAGCCTACCCGTCTGGTCATCGGCGATCGCAACACCATCCGCGAGTTCTGCACGTTCAACACCGGCACCGTCCAGGACGAAGGGCTGACGCAGATCGGCAACGACAACTGGATCATGGCCTATGTGCACATCGCGCACGACTGCGTCGTGGGCGATCACACGGTGCTGGCGAACAACGCCACGCTGGCCGGCCATGTGAAGGTCGGCGACCATGCGATTCTCGGCGGGCTGACGGGTGTGCACCAGTTCACCCAGATCGGCGCGCATGTAATGGCCGGCTTTGCCAGCCATATCTCGCAGGACGTTCCGCCGTTCATGCTGGTCGACGGCAATCCGCTGTCGGTGCGCGGCTTCAACCTCGAAGGCCTGCGCCGCCGCGGCTTCACACCGCAGCGCCTGGCCGCGGTCAAGCAGATGCACAAGCTGCTGTACCGCCAGGGACTGACGCTGGAAGCCGCACGCCAGGCGATTGCCGAGCTGCCGGCGCAATATCCCGAAGCCGCTGTCGATATAGCCGCGTTGAGCGCGTTCATCGCGGGCTCCAAGCGCGGTCTCGCGCGCTGAACGGGAGCTTCCAATGACTGCAGCGCGTGTGGCGATGGTGGCCGGCGAGACTTCGGGCGACCTGCTGGCCGGCCTGATTCTCGACGGTCTCAAGACCCAGTGGCCGGCGCTGCAAAGCGCGGGCATTGGCGGCCCGCACATGCAGGCGCGCGGTTTCGACGCCTGGTGGGACAGCCAGCGCCTGGCCGTGCATGGCTACAACTGGGAAGTCTTCCGGCGCCTGGCCGAGCTGCTGCGCATTCGCCGGCAACTGCGCGATCGTCTGCTCGCCGATCCGCCCAGCGTGTTCGTCGGCGTCGATGCGCCCGATTTCAACCTCGGGCTCGAAGCCGATCTGCGCGCCAAGGGCGTGAAGACCGTGCATTTCGTCTGCCCGTCGATCTGGGCCTGGCGTGCCAACCGCGTGGAGAAGATCCGCCGTGCGGCCGACCATGTGCTGTGCATTTTTCCGTTCGAGCCCGAGCTGCTCGCCGGCCATGGCATTGCGGCGACCTATGTCGGTCACCCGCTGGCCAGCGTGATTCCGCTAGAGCCCGACCGCCTGGCCGCGCGCCAGCGACTGGGCCTGGCGCCCGATGCGCTGGTGCTGGCCGTGTTGCCCGGCAGCCGGACATCCGAAATTCGTTATATCGCGCCCGCGTTCTTCGCGGCCGCAGCCCTGGTCAGCAAGGCTTTTCCGGCGGTGGAAATCATCGTTCCGGCCGTGCCTTCGCTGATCGACACTGTGCGCCAGGCGGCGCGCGCCGCCGGCGTCGAGGCGCGGATCCGCATTCTGTCGGGTCAGTCGCACGATGCGCTCGCGGCCTGCGACTGCACGCTGATTGCCAGCGGCACGGCCACCCTCGAAGCGGCGCTGTTCAAGCGCCCGATGGTGATCGGCTACCGCATGCAGTCGCTGAGCTGGCGGCTGATGCGCCGCAAGCAGCTCCAGCCCTGGGTCGGCCTGCCCAATATCCTGTGCGGCGAGTTCGTCGTGCCGGAGTTGCTGCAGGACGCGGCCACGCCCGAAGCCCTCGCGGCCGAGGTGTTGCGCTGGCTGCGCGCGCGCGCTGATTCTTCTCCAACCATTGAAGCGCTAGAGCAGCGCTTCACAGCGCTGCACCATCTGCTGCGGCGCGATACCGCCAGATTGGCCGCTGATGCAATCCAGAAAGTTGTCTCTTCCACTTGAACAGGTCTGCTTGCCGTGGCATCCGCCCGGCCTGGTAGCTGGGGTGGATGAGGCGGGGCGTGGTCCTCTGGCCGGCCCCGTGGTGGCGGCCGCCGTGATTCTCGATGACCTGAACCCGATCGCGGGCCTGGCCGATTCCAAGAAGCTCACGGCCGCGCGCCGCGAAGCGCTGTTCGACGAAATCCGCGCGAAGGCGCTGTGCTGCTCCATTGCCGAAGCCAGCGTGCAGGAAATCGACGAACTCAATATCCTGCAGGCGACCATGCTGGCCATGCGCCGCGCCGTCATGGGGCTGCGCCTCAAGCCGGTGCTCGTGCTGGTCGACGGCAACCGCATTCCGGTTCTCGACATGCACGCCGAAGCCATCGTCAAGGGCGATGCGCTGGTCAAGGCGATTTCCGCGGCGTCGATTCTCGCCAAGGTGCACCGCGACCGCTGGTGCGAGCGCCTGGACGCGCAATATCCCGCGTACGGCTTTGCGGGCCACAAGGGCTATGGCACGCCCGCCCATCTGACGGCGTTGCAGGCGCATGGCGCCTGTCCCGAGCACCGTCGTTCCTTTTCTCCCGTGGCCCAGGTGCTGGCGCCCTCATTTTTCTGAACGGCCATGACTTCACCTGTGACCCCCATCCATTCGCGTGACAACGCCTTCGTCAAGGAGCTGCGCAAGCTCTCCCACGACAGCACGGCCTACCGCAAGCAGGGCCAGGTCTGGCTCGAAGGCGACCATCTGTGCCGCGCTGCGCTGGCGCGTGGTCTGCGCCCCAAGGTCGCGGTGTTCGCCGAATCGTTCTGGCCGCAGGCGCCCGCCGAATGGGTGCAGGCCGCCGACAAGGTGGTGGTGCTGGCCGATGCGCTGTTCGCCGACATCAGCGGCCTCGAGTCGCCGGCGCGCATGGGCTATCTGCTCGAATGGCTGCCGGGCCAGACGCCCCAGCCGGGCCTGGCGACCGTGGTGCTGGACCGCGTGCAGGACGCGGGCAATGTGGGTTCCATCCTGCGCAGCGCCGCGGCTTTCGGTTTCCTGCAGGTGGTCGCGCTCAAGGGCACGGCCGCGCTGTGGAGCCAGAAAGTCTTGCGCGCGGGCATGGGCGCGCATTTCGGCCTGCATCTGGTCGAGTCTGTCGATGTCGAAGCGCTGGACGCGCTGCAGGTGCCGCTGATCGTCACCAGCTCGCACCAGGGCAAGCTGATCCAGCACACAGAACTTCCCTGGCCTTGCGCCTGGGCCATGGGCCATGAAGGGCAGGGCGTGGGCCCTGCCGTCGAAGCGCGCGCGGCGCTGCAGGTGCGCATTGGCCAGCCCGGCGGCGAGGAGTCGCTCAATGTGGCGGCCGCAGCCGCGATCTGTCTGCATGCGAGTGCGCTGAGCGCGGCCGGCTAGGCGCGGCCGGCTAGGCGCGGCCGGCTAGGCGCGGGACTGTAGGGCAGGCCGTTCATGGTTCGACGGGTCCGCCCAGGCAGGCTCACCACGAACGGTTTTCCCCGTTCGCCCTGAGCGGGGTAAGCGAGGCGAAGCCTTGCAATGCGTTTGAAGGAAACAGAGCCAGGCAAGGCCTAAAAATCCCGTTCGTCCTGAGCTTGCCTCGCCGGCCGCGTCGAAGGATGAATGGGCGCGCTGGCCGAGGATGGAGACGCCCTTCGACAAGCTCAGGGCGAACGGCCATTAGTTATTCGTTTTAAAGACGTAACGGACGTTGGCAAGGCGCATTGCAAACGCGCGCAACGGGCGCCTATAGGTCTCCTGCGCTCTCGGGTAATCCCCGGCCCGGCCACGGGCCTGTCATGGCACACGGCTATAATGGGCGGCTTTCAAGCATTCCACATCTACGCCTAGCGCCGCTTCGAGCCTTCCCCCGCAACACAAGCTATAGCCAGACTCACGTCTAGGCTCGCTGGGCGTAACCGTAATTAGAACCGGAGAACCCAGTGCTTTTGTCTCTCAAGGGATCCTTCCCCCCAGCCATCCTGGCGCTCGCAGACGGCACGGTCTTTATCGGCAACTCGATCGGTGCAGTCGGCACCACCGTCGGCGAAGTGGTGTTCAACACCGCGATCACCGGCTACCAAGAAATCCTCACCGACCCAAGCTATTGCCAGCAGATCGTGACCCTCACGTATCCGCATATTGGCAACTATGGTGTCAACGCCGAGGACATCGAGGCTGAAAAAGTCCACGCCGCAGGTTTGATCATCAAGGATCTGCCGCTGCTGGCAAGCAACTTTCGCTTGACCCACACCTTGCCCCAGTACCTGGTGCGCGAGAACACCGTCGCCATCGCCAACATCGATACCCGCAAGCTCACGCGCCTGCTGCGCGACAAGGGTGCGCAAAACGGTGCGATCGTCGGCCTGGCCGAAGGCGAAAGCGTGACGCCCGAGCGCATCGCCGCCGCACTGGCAGCCGCCAAGGCCGCGCCGTCGATGAAGGGCCTGGACCTCGCCAAGGTGGTGTCCACGACCAAGACCTACACCTGGGACCAGACCGAATGGCAACTGGGACAGGGCTATGGTCAGCAGACCGCGCCGCGCTTCCACGTCGTTGCCTATGACTTCGGTGTCAAGCTCAACATCCTGCGCATGCTCGCCGAACGCGGCTGCAAGCTCACGGTGGTGCCGGCCCAGACTTCGGCCGCCGACGTGCTGGCACTCCATCCCGATGGCGTGTTCCTGTCGAACGGCCCTGGCGATCCACAGCCTTGCGACTACGCCATCCAGGCGACCAAGGAGCTGATCGAGGCCGGCGTGCCCACGTTCGGCATTTGCCTGGGCCACCAGATCATGGCCCTGGCTTCGGGCGCGACCACGTTCAAGATGGCCAACAGCCACCATGGCGCGAACCACCCGGTCAAGGACCTCGACACCGGCCGCGTGAGCATCACCAGCCAGAACCACGGCTTCGCGGTCGAAATGGAATCGCTGCCGGCCAACCTGCGCCCCACGCACGTGAGCCTGTTCGACGGCACGCTGCAAGGCCTGGAGCGCACCGACAAGCCCGCGTTCTGCTTCCAGGGTCACCCCGAAGCGTCGCCCGGCCCGCACGACATCGCGTACATGTTTGACCGCTTCACGGCATTGATGGCCAAGGCCCAGGAGAATAAATAATGCCAAAGCGCACAGACCTCAAAAGCATTCTGATCATCGGCGCCGGCCCCATCGTCATCGGCCAGGCCTGCGAGTTCGACTACTCCGGCGTGCAAGCCTGCAAGGCGCTGCGTGAAGAGGGTTACAAGGTCATCCTGATCAACAGCAACCCCGCGACGATCATGACCGACCCGGCCACGGCCGACGTCACCTACATCGAGCCCATCACCTGGCAGACGGTCGAGAAGATCATCGCCAAGGAGCGTCCCGACGCCATCCTGCCTACCATGGGTGGCCAGACCGCGCTGAACTGCGCGCTCGACCTGTGGCGCAACGGCGTGCTCGACAAGTACAAGGTCGAGCTGATCGGCGCCACGCCCGAAGCCATCGACAAGGCCGAAGACCGCCTGAAGTTCAAGGACGCCATGACCAAGATCGGTCTGGGCTCCGCGCGCTCGGGCATCGCCCACACGATGGACGAAGCCTGGGTCGTGCAAAAGCAGATGGGCTTCCCCACCGTGATCCGCCCCAGCTTCACGCTGGGCGGCACGGGTGGCGGCATCGCCTACAACCCCGAAGAATTCGAGACCATCTGCAAGCGCGGCCTCGAAGCTTCGCCGACCAACGAGCTGCTGATCGAAGAATCGCTGCTCGGCTGGAAAGAGTACGAGATGGAAGTGGTGCGCGACAAGGCGGACAACTGCATCATCATCTGCTCGATCGAGAATCTGGACCCGATGGGCGTGCACACCGGCGACTCGATCACCGTCGCGCCCGCACAGACGCTGACCGACAAGGAATACCAGATCATGCGCAATGCCTCGCTGGCAGTGCTGCGTGAAATCGGTGTCGACACCGGGGGCTCGAACGTGCAGTTCTCGGTGAACCCCGCCGACGGCCGCATGATCGTCATCGAAATGAACCCGCGCGTGTCGCGTTCGTCGGCGCTCGCCTCCAAGGCCACGGGCTTCCCCATCGCCAAGGTCGCGGCCAAGCTGGCCGTGGGCTATACGCTCGACGAACTGAAGAACGACATCACGGGCGGCGCTACGCCCGCGTCGTTCGAGCCTTCGATCGACTACGTGGTCACGAAGATACCGCGTTTCGCGTTCGAGAAGTTCCCCACGGCAGACAACCGCCTGACGACGCAGATGAAGTCGGTCGGTGAAGTCATGGCCATAGGCCGTACCTTCCAGGAATCGTTCCAGAAGGCGCTGCGCGGCCTCGAAGTCGGCGTCGACGGCATGAACGAGAAGACCCAGGACCGCGAGACCCTGGAAAAGGAACTGGGCGAACCCGGTCCCGACCGCATCTGGTACGTGGGCGATGCCTTCGCCATGGGCCTGTCGGTCGACGAAGTGTTCAACCTGACCAAGATCGACCGCTGGTTCCTGGTGCAGATCGAGCAGATCGTGAAGATCGAACTCGAACTCGACGAAGTCTACGCCGCCAAGGGCGAAGGCGCGCTGGCCGCGATCGACGCCGCCACGCTGCGCACGCTCAAGCAAAAGGGCTTCTCCGACCGCCGCCTGGCCAAGCTGCTGCACACCACGGAACATGTGGTGCGCGCCGCGCGCCACGCGCACAACATCCGTCCGGTGTACAAGCGCGTCGACACCTGCGCCGGCGAGTTCGCCACCGACACGGCCTACATGTACTCGACGTATGACGAAGAGTGCGAAGCCGCGCCCACCGACAAGAAGAAGATCATGGTGCTCGGCGGCGGTCCCAACCGCATCGGCCAGGGCATCGAGTTCGACTACTGCTGCGTGCATGCCGCGCTCGCCATGCGCGAAGACGGCTATGAAACCATCATGGTCAACTGCAACCCCGAAACCGTGTCCACCGACTACGACACTTCGGACCGCCTGTACTTCGAGTCGCTGACGCTCGAAGACGTGCTCGAGATCGTCGCTGTCGAGAAGCCCGCTGGCGTGATCGTGCAGTACGGCGGCCAGACGCCCTTGAAGCTCGCCCTGGGCCTCGAGGAAGCCGGCGTGCCCATCATCGGCACCACCCCCGACATGATCGACGCGGCCGAAGACCGCGAGCGTTTCCAGCAGATGCTGCACACGCTGGGCCTGCGCCAGCCGCCGAACGCCACCGCGCGCACCGATGCCGAAGCGCTTGAAAAGGCTGCCACGCTGGGTTACCCGCTGGTCGTGCGTCCCAGCTACGTGCTGGGCGGCCGCGCGATGGAAATCGTGCACGAGCAGCGCGACCTCGAGCGCTACATGCGCGAAGCCGTGAAGGTCAGCCATGACTCGCCCGTGCTGCTGGACCACTTCCTGTCGAACGCCATCGAATGCGATGTCGACTGCATTCGCGACGTCGAAGGCAAGGTCTTCATCGGCGGCGTGATGGAACACATCGAGCAGGCCGGCGTGCACTCGGGCGACTCCGCCTGTTCGCTGCCGCCTTACTACCTGGCCAAGGACACGATCGAGGAAATCAAGCGCCAGACCGCGGCCATGGCCGAAGGCCTGAACGTGGTGGGCCTGATGAACGTGCAGTTCGCGATCCAGGAGCGTGACGGCAAGGACGTGATCTACGTGCTTGAAGTCAATCCGCGCGCCTCGCGTACCGTGCCTTTCGTTTCCAAGGCCACGGGCATCCAGCTGGCCAAGGTCGCCGCACGCTGCATGGTCGGCCAGACGCTGGCGTCGCAGGGCATCACCAAGGAAGTGACTCCGCCTTACTTCAGCGTCAAGGAAGCCGTGTTCCCGTTCGTCAAGTTCCCCGGCGTGGACACCATCCTCGGCCCCGAAATGAAGTCGACCGGCGAAGTCATGGGCGTGGGAAAGACCTTCGGCGAAGCCTTCGTCAAGAGCCAGCTGGGCGCGGGCACGCTGCTGCCCCAGTCGGGCCGTGTGTTCCTCACCGTGAAGAACAACGACAAGGCGCGCGCCGTGAACATCGCGCGTGAACTGGCCGCCATGGGCTTCGAGCTGGTGGCGACCAAGGGCACGGCCGCGGCGATCGCCGAAGCCGGCATCGCGGTGCAAGTGGTCAACAAGGTCACCGAAGGCCGTCCGCACATCGTCGACATGATCAAGATGGGCGACATCGCCATGGTGATCAACACCGTCGAAGAGCGCCGCAATGCGATCGCCGACTCGCGCGCCATCCGTACCAGCTCGCTGCTGGCACGCGTGACCACCTTCACCACCATCTTCGGCGCCGAAGCGGCCGTGGAAGGCATGAAGAGCATGAACAACCTGGAGGTCTATTCCGTCCAGGAGCTGCATGCCCAACTGGCCCAGGCTTGAACGCCAGGCCGGGTTATACCGGGTGAATGCCGCGCCAATCGCGGCATAATGACCCCATGACCAGAAACCGCCGCGCGGCAACGTGCGGCGGTTTGCTTTTGGGGGCAGCGATCGCTCCCAGGCAACGCAGCCCCGTGTCCCGGGCATCCGCTGGTTTTTTTATGAATTGCCGCGCCCGGCGCGGAACATGCTGAACGTGGAGATTCAACAATGAACACCATCCCTATTACCAAGCGCGGTGCGGAAAAACTCAAGACCGAGCTGCACCGTCTGAAGACCGTGGAGCGCCCCAGCGTGATCCAGGCGATCGCCGAAGCGCGCGCCCAGGGCGACCTGAGCGAAAACGCCGAATACGAAGCCGCCAAGGACCGCCAGGGCTTCATCGAAGGCCGCATCCTCGAAGTCGAAGGCAAGCTCTCGGCCGCGCAGATCATCGACCCCACCGCCGTTGACGCGGGCGGCCGCGTGGTGTTCGGCGCCACCGTCGACCTCGAAGACGAGAAGACCGGCGACAGCGTGACTTACCAGATCGTGGGCGAGGACGAAGCCGATCTGAAGCAAGGCCTGATCAACATCTCCAGCCCGATCGCGCGCGCGCTGATCGGCAAGGAAGAGGGCGACACCGCCGAAGTCCAGGCCCCGGGCGGCCTGCGCCGCTACGAAGTGGTGGCGGTGCGCTACCTCTGAGCCAGGCGATGGCGAAATTCGCTTCCCAGCTCGCCGAGCGCCTGCCGGCGCTTGCCGCCGCGCTGTGGTGGGGCGGGCTGAGCGTCGTCGGCTTCATCGTCGTGCCGCTGCTGTTCGCCCATCTGCCTTCGCCGTCGATGGCGGGGCGCATGGCGGCCACGCTGTTCACGGCCCAGACCTGGGTGTCGGTGGCCTGCACCGCCTTGCTGCTGGTGCTGGCCAAGCGCCGCCACGCCGAGGCCGAAGAGCCCTGGGCGCGCGATGTGCTGGTCTGGGTGATCGTCGGCATGCTGCTGGCACTGCTGGTGCAGTTCGGCGTCTCGCCGCGCATCGTGGCCAGGCAGGATCTGAAGCTGTGGCACAGCGTCGGCACGCTGATGTATGCGGTGCAATGGCTTTGCGCCTTGCGGGTCTTATGGCGTACCTGCGCACAGCGCTGAAGGCGGCGACGCGCCGGCGCGTCGGCACAAAAAAAAGGCGGTTCCAAGGAACCGCCTTTTTTGTCTGCCAGGGCGCAGGGCGCCCGCAAGAATCCCTCGTGCCAGTAGTCGGCAACCCAGGTCGCGGGCAAGATGTACCGAAAGCGCCGGTTGCGCCGGCCGGCCAGGGCGTCGGGCGGATTGCATTCGCCATGGAAAATCACCACGCGCGCGCCTGCGGGCACGAATGGCGCTTTCCAGTAGTTCGTCGGCCAGGCCGGAATGCCGTGGTACTTGAAGCTCGGGCACCATTCGCTGGGCCAGTACTGCAGCTTGCCCTGGCGGTGCAGGAAGTCGGACAGATAGGCCTGCTCGTTGCGGAACTGCTTGCGGATTTCCTCGAAGTGGCTGCGGAAGTACGCGAGCACGTCGGGGTGCGCACCCAGCTCCCAGCGGTACACGGACGAATTGCCCGTGATTCGCCAAGGGCGCTTGTAGTCGTGGATGATCAGGAACTCGCCCGGCTGCGTGAAGAACTCGTCGAGCGGGCCGGTGACGACCACGTCCACGTCGAGAAACAGCGCCGTGCCGCGCAGACCATGGAGGTCGGGCGTGAAGGTGGCGAGCTTGGTCCAGCCGCGCTCGGGCAGGCCTGCAGGCAGGTCCAGCGAGGGAATCGGCAGGCACTCGACCTCGGCGCGAATCCCCTTGCTGTCATCGGTCAGGCAGATAAAGCGAAAATCACCTTGCAGATTGCGCCGCACCATGGCGTAGAGCCGGTTGACGTATTCAGGGCCGTATTTCGTGCCCCACTTCATGCAGATGACATGGCGCTCGCGCGCTGGAATATTCGAAATGGCGTTCATGGGCAGCGCAACAACAAGACTTTAGTCGCCTTGTTGGCGTTTTTTGACAGACTTTTGCTTCACTTTGGCGCGTTTGACCATGCCGCCTGCGGTCAGGCGCTGGTTGCCCAGCACGCGCAGTTGCTTGACTTCGGGGCGCTGGCCGCCGCGCGAGCTGAACTTGAGCACCTTGACGTCGCGCGGGCCGGCCATGCGGTCCTCATCGACGGTCTTTTCCTTTTCGGGAATCGGGCGCCACAGCACCAGCAGCTTGCCGATGTGCTGGATCGGTGCGGCGCTGAGTTCTTCGGCGAGTTGTTGATAGACCTGGTCGCGTGCGGCGCGATCGTCATTGAAGACGCGGACCTTGATCAGACCGTGCGCATTGAGCGCCGCGTCGATCTCTTTTTGCACGGCGGGCGTGAGGCCGTCGCCACCGATCATGACCACGGGGTCGAGATGGTGGGCGTTGGCGCGGTGTTCCCGGCGCTCGGCGGGAGTCAATTGAATTTGGGGCATGGCCCGTATTATCTAGGCAGGACGTAATCAGTATGAAAACCAAGACCAAAAGCAAGAAGGTCAATAAGGCATGGCTCAACGACCATGTCAACGATACCTATGTCAAGCTCGCCAAAATTGAGGGCTTTCGCGCCCGTGCGGCCTACAAGCTCAAGGAGATCGACGAGCAGCTGGGGCTGATCCGTCCCGGCGATTTCGTGGTCGATCTGGGCTGCACGCCCGGGGCCTGGAGCCAGTACGTACGCCGCAAGCTGTCGCCCAAGGGCGCGGCGGTGGGCGAGCTCAACGGCCGCATCATCGGCCTGGACCTGCTGCACATGGAGCCCATCGAGGGCGTGCACTTCCTTCAGGGCGATTTCCGCGAGGAGTCGGTGCTGGCCGAACTCGAGGCCTTGCTCGAAGGCAAGAAGGTCAATGTGGTGGTGTCCGATATGGCACCAAATTTGTCGGGTAATGACGCGACCGACGCCGCGCGCATCGCGTTGCTGGTCGAGTTGGCCGTCGATTTCACCAAGCAGCACATGAAGCCCGAGGGCGCGCTGGTGGTGAAGCTGTTCCACGGCAGCGGCTACAGCGAGCTGGTGGAGCTGTTCAAGCAGACGTTCAAGACCGTCAAGCCGATCAAGCCCAAGTCCTCGCGTGTCAAGTCGTCGGAAACCTTTCTGGTCGGCATGGGTCTGAAGTAGGCGCAATGCCCGATCCGCGCAGTCTCGCAGCCCCGCATTTGCCCAGGGAATACCCTCGAATGCCCTGCGCGTCTGCGCGACATCAAGGGAATTAAGGGTGCATCGCCTTGAAGCACCTAAAATGGTCCCCAAATAAGCCATGAAGATTTCGTGACTCTTTCTCTGCATTCCATCTGGAGCCCCGCTTGAACAATCAGTGGTTTTCAAAAATTGCCGTGTGGCTGGTCATCGCCATGGTGCTGTTTACGGTGTTCAAACAATTTGACACCCGTACCAGCGCTGCGTCCGGTCACATCGGCTATTCCGAATTTCTGGAAGAAGTTCGCAACAACCGCATCAAGAGTGCGACCATCCAGGAAGGACAGGGCGGCACCGAGATCGTCGCTGTCGCGGCGGACGGCTCCAAGCTGCGCACGACGGCCACCTACCTGGACCGCGGTCTGGTGGGCGACCTGATCGCCAATAACGTCAAGTTCGACGTCAAGCCACGCGAAGAAGGTTCACTCCTGATGTCGCTGCTTGTGAGCTGGGGCCCCATGCTGCTGTTGATCGGCGTGTGGGTGTACTTCATGCGTCAGATGCAAGGCGGCGGCAAGGGCGGCGCATTCAGCTTCGGCAAGAGCAAGGCGCGCATGCTCGACGAGAACAACAACACCGTGACGTTCGCCGATGTCGCCGGTTGCGACGAAGCCAAGGAAGAAGTCAAGGAAGTCGTCGACTTCCTGAAGGACCCGAGCAAGTTCCAGAAGCTCGGCGGCCGCATTCCGCGCGGTCTGCTGCTGGTCGGCCCTCCGGGTACCGGCAAGACCCTGCTGGCCAAGTCGATCGCCGGCGAAGCCAAGGTGCCGTTCTTCAGCATCTCGGGTTCCGACTTCGTTGAAATGTTCGTCGGCGTGGGCGCGGCCCGCGTGCGCGACATGTTCGACAACGCCAAGAAGAACGCTCCCTGCATCATCTTCATCGATGAAATCGACGCGGTCGGTCGCCAGCGTGGCGCGGGCGTGGGCGGCGGCAATGACGAGCGCGAACAGACTCTGAACCAGATGCTGGTCGAGATGGACGGCTTCGAGACCAACATGGGCGTGATCGTGGTGGCTGCCACCAACCGCCCCGACATTCTCGATGCGGCGCTGCTGCGTCCCGGTCGCTTCGACCGCCAGGTCTATGTGACGCTGCCCGACATCCGTGGCCGCGAGCAGATCCTCAACGTGCACATGCGCAAGATTCCCGTGAGCCAGGACGTGAACCCCGGCATCATCGCCCGCGGCACGCCCGGCATGTCGGGTGCCGATCTGGCCAACCTGTGCAACGAAGCCGCGCTGATGGCCGCGCGCCGCAATGCGCGCACCGTTGAAATGCAGGACTTCGAGAAGGCCAAGGACAAGATCATCATGGGCCCCGAGCGCAAGTCCATGGTCATGCCCGAGGAAGAGCGCCGCAACACGGCCTACCACGAAGCCGGCCATGCCCTGATCGGCAAGCTGCTGCCCAAGTGCGATCCCGTGCACAAGGTCACGATCATTCCGCGCGGCCGTGCGCTGGGCGTGACCATGAGCTTGCCCGAGAAGGATCGCTACTCCTTCGACAAGGAGTTCATGCTCAACCAGATCGCGATGCTTTTTGGTGGCCGTATTGCCGAAGAAGTGTTCATGCACCAGATGACCACGGGCGCGAGCAACGACTTCGAGCGTGCGACGCAGATCGCGCGCGACATGGTCACGCGCTACGGCATGACCGAAGCGCTGGGCCCCATGGTCTATGCGGAAAACGAAGGCGAAGTGTTCCTGGGCCGCTCGGTGACCAAGACCAACAACGTCAGCGAACAGACCATGCAGAAGGTCGACGAGGAAGTGCGCCGCATCATCGATGAGCAGTACCACCTCGCACGCAAGCTGATCGAAGACAACAGCGACAAGATGCACGCCATGGCCAAGGCCATGCTCGAATGGGAAACCATCGATGCCGATCAACTCGACGACATCATGGCCGGCCGTGCACCACGTCCGCCCAAGGACTGGACGCCACGCATTCCTCCGTCGGGCGGCGACGATGCCAGCGGCGGTACACCTGCCGTGAAGGCGGATGCAGCGGCTGCGCCTGGCGCAGATGCGGCACCGGCGGCACCTGCGGCGCCCAACGCCGCCTGACGCCTCGGGTAGCAACAGCACGACAGCGGGGCCTACGGGCCCCGCTTTCTATTGGGTAATGACTTTTTGAATTCGGAACAGTGACCATGCAGCAATGGCAGACCAGCCGCTTCCTGTTGGACCTCGAGCGTCCGCAGGTGATGGGCATCGTCAACGTGACGCCCGATTCCTTCTCGGACGGCGGGGCGCACTACAGCCTCGCGCCCGCGCTTGCGCACTGCGAGCAGCTGCTCAAGGACGGCGCCGACATGCTCGACATCGGCGGTGAATCCACGCGCCCGGGCAGTCCGGCCGTAGGGCTGGAGGACGAGCTCGCGCGCGTGCTGCCGCTGGTGCGCGAAGCCGTGAAGCTGGGCGTGCCGATCTCGGTGGACACCTACAAACCTGAAGTGATGCAGGCCGTGCTCGATCTGGGCGCTGACATCATCAACGACATATGGGCGCTGCGCCAGCCGGGCGCGGCCGCCGTGGTTTCCGGGCATGCGCAATGCGGCGTGTGCCTGATGCACATGCACAGCGTGCCGCAGAGCATGCACCGTGAGCACATGCAGGGCGACGCCGTGGTCCAGGTGCGCGACTTCCTCGCGGCCGCAGCGCAGGCTTTGGAAGCGCAGGGCGTGGCGCGCGCGCGCATCGTGCTCGACGCGGGTACGGGTTTCGGCAAGACCGTGGCGCAGAACTTCGCGCTGCTCGCGCGCGAGCCCGAGCTGGCCGCACTGGGCTACCCGCTGCTGGCGGGCTGGTCGCGCAAAGGTTCGCTGGGCCAGGTCACGGGTCTGCCCGTCGACGAGCGCATGGTTCCCAGCGTCGCCGCGGCGCTGCTGTCGGTGGAGCGCGGCGCGCGCATTGTGCGCGTACATGATGTACGTGACACCGTGATGGCGCTCAGGGTCTGGCAGGCGATGAACGACAATGCTGCCTGGGCTGGCTGACCCCCGGCTTTAATTCAATTGAGAGACAAGAAGGTTCGTAATGGCTCGTGAATATTTCGGCACCGATGGCATTCGAGGCACTGTCGGTCGCACTCCCATCACTCCGGATTTCGTGCTGCGCCTCGCGCACGCGGTAGGGCGCGTGCTGCGCCGCACGCAGGAGCGCCCGACGGTGCTGATCGGCAAGGACACGCGGATTTCGGGCTACATGCTGGAAAGCGCGCTCGAGTCGGGGTTCAACTCCGCGGGCGTCGATGTGGTGCTGCTCGGACCCTTGCCCACGCCGGGCGTGGCCTATCTCACGCGCACCCAGCGCGCGAGCCTGGGCGTGGTGATCAGCGCCAGCCACAATCCTTTCGCCGATAACGGCATCAAGTTCTTCAGCGCCCAGGGCAGCAAGCTGCCCGACAGCTGGGAAGAGGACGTCGAGCGCGCATTGAAGGAAGAGCCCGTGTGGGCCGACTCCGCAGCGCTGGGCAAGACCCGGCGCCTGGAAGATGCGGCAGGCCGCTACATCGAGTTCTGCAAGAGCACGTTCGCTTCCGACCTCACGCTCAAGGGCTTGAAGATCGTGGTCGATGCGGCCCACGGCGCGGCCTACCAGATCGCGCCCAAGGTGTTCCATGAACTCGGCGCCGAAGTGATCGCCATGGGCTGCGCGCCCGACGGCCTGAACATCAACGACGGCGTGGGTGCAACCCATCCCGAAGCGATGGTGCGCGCCGTGCGTGCCAATGGCGCCAATTACGGCATTGCGCTCGACGGCGACGCCGACCGCCTGCTGGTCGTGGACGCCAAGGGCCGGCTGTTCAACGGCGATGAGCTGCTGTATCTGCTGGCCGCCGATCGCCTCGCGCGCGGCGAGACCGTGCCTGGCGTGGTCGGCACGCTGATGACCAACCTTGCGGTGGAGTCGGCGCTCAAGGCCCAGGGCGTGGGTTTCGTGCGCGCCAAGGTCGGTGACCGCTATGTGTTGGAAGAGCTCGCGCGCAATGGCTGGCTGCTGGGCGGCGAAGGCTCGGGCCACCTGCTGGCGCTTGATTGCCATTCCACGGGCGACGGTCTCATCAGCGCCTTGCAGGTGCTGCAGGCCTGCGTGCGCAGCGGCAGGACGCTGGCGCAATGGCTGCAAGCCGTTCCTCTGTATCCCCAGGTGCTGATCAACGTGCGCCTGGCTCCGAGCCAGGACTGGAAGAACAACCAGCTGCTCGACCAGACGCTGCTCGCCGTGCAGGCCGAGCTGGGCGATACCGGCCGCGTGCTGATACGCCCCAGCGGCACCGAGCCGCTGCTGCGGGTCATGGTCGAAGCGCGTGATCAGCAGCAGGCCAGCCGCTGCGCCCAACAGCTGGCCGACGCGGCCCGCGCTGGATAAACTGCGCCCGTTGCCGAACGGGTGTCGGCCGGCGCGCGCGCCAGCCGCTCAGAGCGGCAGGACCTGGGGTTTGGCGAACACCGGTGCCTGGCGGCTGCGCAAGAATTGCAGCAGGTCTTCGCCCGGCGGCAGAGGCCGGCTGAAATAGTAGCCCTGGGCTTCGTCGCAGCCCATGTCGCGCAGGAACTGCAGCTGGGCCTCGGTCTCCACGCCTTCGGCCGTGGTCTGCATGCCCAGTGCCTGGGCCATGCGGATGATGGCGCTGACGATGGCGCGATCGTTGCCGTCATGGTCCAGATCCTGCACGAACGACTGGTCGATCTTGAGCTTGTAGATCTGGAAGCGCTTGAGCTGGCTCAGTGACGAGTAGCCGGTGCCGAAATCGTCTATCGACAGGCGCACGCCGCGCGAGCGCAGCTGGTCCATGGTCGCGGTCGCGGCGCGCGGGTCGTCGACGGCCACGCCTTCAGTCAATTCGAGCTCCAGCGCATCCGGCGGAACGGCAGCCGCGTGCAGGATCTGGCTGACCAGATCGGGCAGTTGCGGCTGGTGGAACTGGATGGCCGACAGGTTGACCGCGACCTTGAGATCCGTCAGCCCGGCTTCGCGCCAGGCTTTGAGCTGTTTGACCGCATTGCGCAGCACCCATTCGCCGATCTGCAGGATCTGGCCCGTGTCCTCGGCCACGGGAATGAACTCCGACGGCGAGATCGGGCCGAGCTTGGGGTGGTTCCAGCGCAGCAGGGCTTCCACGCTGTGCACGCGGCCCGTGCGTATGCGCACCTGGGGTTGGTAGTGCAGCTGCAGCTCTTCGCGCTCCAGCGCGCGGCGCAGTGCGTTCTCCAGTTGCAGCGCGCGCAGCGACTGGGCGCGCATTTCGGGCGTGAAGAAGCGGAATGTATTGCGACCGTCGAGCTTGGCGTGGTACATCGCGACATCGGCCGACTGCGTGAGCGTGTCGAAATCCATGCCGTCCTGCGGGTACAGCGCGATGCCCATGGACGGCGCCATGGTCAGTTCATGGTGGTCGATCTGGTAGGGCTGGCGCGAGGCTTCGAGCAGCTTGTCGGCGACGCGCGCCGCGCCATGCGCGTTGGCGCCCGGCAGCAGCAGCACGAATTCGTCACCGCCTATGCGCGAGACCGTGTCCTTTTCGCGCACCACCGAGCGCAGGCGCTTGGCGATCTGCACCAGCAAGGTATCGCCCACGCGATGGCCCAGCGAGTCGTTCACATGCTTGAAGTGGTCCAGGTCGAGAAAGATCGCGGCCAGCGGCGTGTCGTTGTCGCGCGCCAGTTGAATGGCCTGCGTGCTGCGGTCGGCCAGCAGCGTGCGGTTGGGCAGGCCGGTCAGTGGATCGTAGTGCGCGAGCCAATAGATGCGGTCCTGGTCGCGCTTGCGGTCGGCCATTTCGCGGTGCAGGTCTTCGACCGTGGCGCTGAGTTCGCGCGTGCGGTCGCGCACCTGCTGCTCGAGCTGTTCGTGCACCTTGGCGAGCGCCGCCTGGGCCTGGGTGCGTTCGGTGATGTCGACCGTGATCCAGATCGTGCCCTGGCTGGGGTCGTTGGCATCGATGAGCTTGCAGCGCACTTCGCAGATGACCGTGCCGCCATCCTTCTTGCACAGCATCATCTCGCCTTCGAAGCTCAGGCCCACGGTCAGCTGGCGCGTGAAACTTTCCTCCAGGCGCTCCCATTCGGCGGTGCTGGCAAACCAGTTGTGCGCACTGGTGCCTATCAGTTCGCCCGGTCCATAGCCCAGCATGGTCTCGAAATGGCCGTTGCAGCGCGTCAGGTGGCCGCGGCGCATGAAGATGATGCCCACGCTCGCATGGTCGAACAGCAGCTGCTTTTCGCGCAGCGCGGTATTGAGCATGGTCTGGGCCTGGCGCTGCTCGTCGATGTCGTTGAGCGTCCAGATAGAGCCTTCTTCGGGCCGCGTGGGATTGATCAGCCGGCCGGTGACGCCGCCCCAGAAAAGCGCGCCGTTGTGGCGGCGCAGCTGGCATTCGGTGCGGAAAGTCAGCCCCTTGGACATGCGCACCCGGGCGAGCTTGCCCAGGCGATAAAACGTTCGGGTGTCGGGATGAAACGACGCTCCGTGGCGTCCCAGCATGTCGTCGGCGCCGGAGTGGCCGAAAATTTCGGCGCAACGTTCGTTGCAGCGCACGATTTCCTGCCTGTGCATGAAGGCAATGCCCACGCCGGCGCTGGCCAGAAGGGTGTGCTGCTCGCGCATGATGCGCTCAATTGCGTCGAGAGAGACGGTATTGGAGGACGGCACTTGGAGCGCTCTAGCGAATGGGGTGGGCCCGGTGCGGCAAATGCTGGCGCTCCACTGGGCAATGGATGTTAATGAAGTGTAGCATTTGATACTTCTTTACCTTCTCTGCGGGATCACCCGGCTTGTGGGGCTGATGCTCTTCGTGCATACATCGCCATCGCGGCCCATCGATCACCGCACATCCGGCGCCGCCGGCCGCAGGCTGTACAGCAGTCCGTGGCGCAGCGAACCCTGGGTGACGCGCATCTCATCGATACCGAAAAGCTGGAACACGGCCTGCATCACGCTCACGCCGCCGCCGATCACCGGGCGCAATTCTTCACGCAGACCCGCCAGATGCACGGCGCTGCTGTGGCCATCCTGCTGCAACCGGGCCTGCAGCCAATCGAGCCCCTGGCGGGTGATGAGGCCCGGAGTGCCGGCCTGGGCCGCCAGCACCCGGCTGATCGCGCCGGCCGTGCCTGAGGCGCCATAGGCCTGCTCCCAGTGAGGTGCGGCAAAGGCATCGGCCTGCGGCTGCAGCATGGCCTGCGCGCTGGCCTTGGCGGCGGCGAATTGTTCGGGCCGCAGGCCGCCGTCGGCGAAATGTCGCAGCGACCAGGCCACGCTGCCGATCTCCACCGAGCGCGTGATCCGCGCCTCGAATCCCTGGCCCAGGCACAGCTCGGTCGAGCGCCCGCCGATGTCGATCACCAGGCGTTTGCGGGACGAGGGCGGCAGCAGCCGCGCCACCCCCTGGTAGATCAGTCGGGCTTCCTCTTCGCCGCCTATGACTTCGATCGGCACGCCCAGAATGGCGCTGCCGCGGGCGAGAAACTGCGCCCGGTTGGTCGCTTCGCGCAGGGTCTGCGTCGCCACGGCGCGCACGCGTTCGGGCGGCAGATCGGCGATCAGCGGCGCGAAACGCTGCAGGCAGGCCCAGCCACGCTCCATGGCTTCGGCGCTGAGCTGGCCCTGGGCATCCAACGACCCGCCCAGGCGAATGGTTTCCTTGCGACAGGTTTGTGACACGAGGCGATCGCCGGTGAAATGTCCTAGTTCCAGCAGGCAGCTGTTGGAGCCGATGTCGATGGCGGCAAGCAGGCTGGCGTTTTGCATGGAAGGCGTGGCGAGGTCGAAAAAGCGCGCAGCTTAGCACCTTCGCCGCGCGGCGTCCGCCACCCATGCCAGCCGCAGGCGCAAGATACGTTGCGCGATGGGAGAATGTCACTGTCATCGTGCTGACACAAATGCGGTCAATACTCAGCGGCGCCGCGTCTTTCGCACGTTGTAGGATTGTTTGTGACCACTCTGACCTCTACCCATTCGGAGCGCGCAGCCCCTTTGGACGCCGACATGCCCGACCTGACGTCACCTGCAGATGGTGACAATGCGGGCATCGCGCCGACTTCAGGCACCGAGGAAGCTGTGCCGGCCGTTGCCGATCCCGTTGTCGACCCAGTAGCCGTCGCCGCGCCGGAGCCGGTACCCGCCGTGGACGCCACGCCCGCGAGTGTGCTGCTCGATCGCGACCATTGCATTCTGGCGTTCAACGACCGTGTGCTCGACTGGGCAGTGCGCTCCGACGTCCCGCTGCTCGAGCGTTTGCGCTACCTGTGCATCGTGTCGTCCAACCTCGATGAATTCTTCGAGGTCCGGGCCGCGCCGCACATCACGGCCGAGCTCAGCGGCGATGGCCAGGGCACCTACACCACCGCCTCCTTCAAGGCGCTGATGGAGCAGGCCCACGACCTCGTGGCGCGCCAGTACGAGCTCTACAACAAGGCCCTGGTGCCGGCGTTCGAACGCCATGGCATTCGCATCGTCTCGCATGGCGAGCGCTCGAACAACCAGCGTCGCTGGGTGCGCGAATATTTCCTGTCCGATGTGCGCCCACTGCTGATTCCGCTGGGCCTCGATCCCGCCCATCCGTTTCCCCAGGTGGCGAACAAGGCGCTGAATTTCATCGTCCGGCTCAAGGGGCCGGATGCCTTCGGTCGCACCAATGAAGTCGCGATCGTGAAGGTGCCTCGGGCTTTGCCGCGGCTGATCCGCATGCCGGCCAAGGTCGCGGGCAAGCAGCGCCTGTTCGTGAGCTTGTCGAGCGTCGTGCGCGCCCACCTCAAGGAGCTGTTCCCGGGGCGTGAAGTCGTCGAGTTCTCGCAGTTTCGTGCGACCCGCCATTCCGAGCTGGCCGTGGACGAGGAAGATGTCGGCAACCTGCGCATGGCCTTGCGCCAGGGTCTGCACCACCGCCATTACGGCCAGGCCGTGCGCCTGGAAGTCTCGTCGGGCTGCTCGCCGTTTCTGGCCGATCTGCTGCTCGCGCAGTTCCATCTGCCGCCGCAGGCGCTGTTTCGCGTTCCCGGCCCGGTCAATCTGGTGCGCCTGGGGCAGCTGGTCGACCTGGTCAACGATGCCTCGCTGCTGTTCCCGCCATGGCAGCCCGTGTGGCCGCGCCAGCTGCAGCGCAATGTGTCGGTGATGGCCCAGCTGCGCCAGCGCGATGTGCTCATCCACCAGCCGTTCGAAAGCTTCGAAGGCGTGCTCGCGCTGCTGCGCGAGGCCGTGAACGATCCCAACGTGCTGGTGATCAAGCAGACCATTTATCGCACCGGCTCCGACTCGGAACTGATGGATTTGCTGGCCGAGGCCGTGCGCCGCGGCAAGGAAGTCATGGCCGTGGTCGAGCTCAAGGCGCGTTTCGACGAGGAAGCCAACATCAACTGGGCCGAAGCGCTGGAGCGCGTCGGCGCCCAGGTGGTCTATGGCGTGGTCGGTCTCAAGACCCATGCCAAGATGATGCTGATCACGCGGCGCGAAGGCCGGGGACTGCGCCGCTACGGCCATCTCTCGACCGGCAACTACAACATGCGCAGCGCCCGGCTCTACACCGACATGGGCTACATGACGTCGGACCCGACCGTCACGGCCGACATGGACGAAGTGTTCAACCACCTCGCCAGCCACAACCGCCTGCCGCAGCTGCAGCGCCTGATCATGGCGCCTTTCCATCTGCACGACAGCATGATTGCGTTCATCACCCAGACGGGCGAGGCCGCGGCCAAGGGCCAGCCCGCACGCATCGTCGCGAAGATGAATGCGCTGACCGACGAAGCGCTGATCCACGCATTGATCGCGGCGGGGAAGAAGGGCGTGAAGATCGATCTGATCGTGCGCGGCGCCTGCATGCTCGCGCCGCAGCGCCCGGGGCTCACGGACAACATCCGCGTGCGCTCGGTGATAGGCCGCTTCCTCGAGCACACCCGGGTGTTCTATTTCCGCCAGGGCGACAAGGAAGACCTGTTCCTGTCGAGCGCCGACTGGATGAACCGCAACATGATGCGGCGCATCGAGCTGGCCTGGCCGGTGCGCGATCCGGTGCTGCGCCAGCAGATCGTCGACGAGTGCCTTGTGGCCTATCTGCACGACGACCGCGATGCCTGGACGCTCAACCCCGACGGCACCTACACGCGCTCGCCGCGGCCTTTCGACGGCAACGGCGCGCAGAACGCGCTGATGCTGCGCTACGGACCGCCGATGCTGGTGCAGCCGGATTGATTTGATGAATGTGAAAACCCCCTGAGCGGCAAAGCCACTCAGGGGGTTTTTTCTTGGGCCGGCGCGGCATCGAGCGATGCGCGCGCCGCTATGCCTCAGCCCAGATTCAAATCCAGCTGCCAGTGGGTCTTGAGCCAGGCCTGCTGCTCTTCTTCCAGCAGAAATGCCGATTGCGGATAGGTCTGCGACCAGTCGCTGCTGGCGCTGAGCTTGAAGCGCGGACCCACGGCTTCGATCTGCAGGCTCGCGAGTTCGGGCGGGCGGCGCGCATGGCACAGCAGCACGGCCAGGCGCAAGGCCAGCAGTGGATAGACATGCTGCGGCTCGGTGAGCATTTCGGGCTCGAGCTTGCGCAGCTTGCCGCGCTGGCCGCAGACCAGTTGGGCCAGCAGGTCGCGCTCGGCCTGGGTGAAGCCCGCAGCCGTTGTGTTCTGCAGCACATAGGCGCCGTGGCGGTGGTAGTTGCTGTGCGCGATATGGCTGCCGATCTCGTGCAGCAGGGCCGCATGGCGCAGCGGCTCGTGGTGCTCCGCCGGGGTTTCGGGCGCCAGTTGCTCGAGCAGGTTGCGCGCGACGCTGGCCACGCGCTGGGCCTGATCGGCATCAACGGAATACTTCTGCATCAGGCCCTGCACGGCGGCCGTGCGCAGGTCGGTGCACAGCGGGTCCTGCTCGACCAGGGTATGCAGCACGCCCTGGCGCAGCGCGCCTTCGGCCACGCGCAGCGAGCGCAGCTGCAGCAGGTCGAACAGCGCCTGCATGATGCTCACGCCGCCGGCAATCACCGCGCGCCGCTCTTCCTTGAGGCCTGCAAGCCGTATCTGGTCGGTGGTCTGGGCGCGCACCAGGCTGTCGTGCAGCCATTCAAGCCCTTCGGCGTCGATGATGCCCGGCGTGCGGCCGTTCGCGGCCAGGATGTCGCCAATGGCCGCGGCCGTGCCAGAAGACGCGTAGACGACGTCCCAGTCGCCGCCATGGATGATGTCGAGCGCTTCGTCGAGCACCGCGCGCGCGGCGACGGCCGCGAGCGAGAACGCCGCACGGCTGAGTTCGCCGTCGGGGAAGTAGCGCTGCGACCAGGCCACGCTGCCCAGGCGCAGCGACAGCGCCTGCTGCGCTTCCTGGTGCCGGCCCAGCACCAGCTCGGTCGAGCGACCGCCGATGTCGATGACCAGACGGCGCTCGTCGGACGCCGGCAGCAGGCTGCTCACGCCGCGGTAGATCAACCGGGCTTCCTCTTCGCCCGCAATGATTTCAATCGGGTAGCCCAGCAATTCGGAGCCGCGCTGCACAAAGGCCTCGCGGTTGCGCGCTTCACGCAGCGTCTGCGTCGCGACCGCGCGCACATGGCCTGCGGGAAACCCGGCCAGGCGTTCGCCGAAACGCGCAAGGCAGTCCCAGCCGCGTTGCATGGCTTCTTCCGACAGATAGCGGTCGGCATCGAGGCCGCCGCCCTGGCGCACGGTTTCCTTGAGGTACTCCACGCGCTGGAAGTGGTGGTGGGAAAAGTGACCGATCTCGAGCCGGAAGCTGTTGGATCCGAGATCAATGGCGGCAAACAATTGGGCGTGGGGCATGGGCAGGACCGGTCACGAAACGCAGGACGTGGAAGACAAAAAGAGCTGATGCAGCACGCACCACCTCGTGGAGCAGGAGCGTACACCCGGAATGTGGCAAATACATGAAAGGGATGCAACAGAAATAGGGCGGGCGCCGAAATTGTGTCGGGACAGGGTACGCGGCAGGCCGGCGCGACCCCCACTTTCAGCGCGGCCTCGGGCCACAGCGTTGCAGCGGACGCCGCCTTGAACCTCGCGGGCCTTGATCAAACCATCGCCGGGTCGAACAATGCCGGTGCGGTGCAATTGAGCGCGCCGTCGGCAACTCCCGCCAGCGTGCTCACCGTCACCGGCCTGGGTCAGGGCGGTGAATTGGCGATGGCGACCAACGACCATGCCGGCGACCGCCTGCGGCTCAGCGGCGCGGCGGCCGTGGCCAGCGCAAACACCACGATGCGCATGTGGGCATGCGGGGCGACATGCACCAGCGCCTGACTGATGCGCCCGGCGGCGCCGGCAACGAGCGCCGGGCCTGGGGGCGCGTGCTGCGCACCGACCCCGGCATCCGCGAGCAGGGCAGCGTGAACCCGCAAAGCAGCGGTCATCTGACGGGCTTCCAGGCCGGGCTGATCTGTATGCCGGCAAGAACGTTCATGCCGGTTTCTATCTGGGCCAGCTCAAGGGCGATACGGGTGTCAGGGGGCTGTCCGGCTCGCGTCGCTGGAAATAGGCCAGCCCTTCGGCATCGACAGCCGCTGGCAGATCGAACCCCAGGCCCAACTGGTGTACCGCCAGATCAGTCTGGATGACACGGCCTTGAGCCAGGCGACGGTGCAGCACAAGACTCCCACCGACTGGACGCTGCGCTGGTGACAGGATTCGCCGGCTGCCAGCCCATGTCACAACCCGCACATCAACTTGTCACGAGGCCGTCATAAAAGGTTTCTAAAGTCACGCACATCACAGTTTTTTCCAACCTGAGAGGTGCGTTCATGAAGTGGTCCGTGATTCAAATTCTGGTGGCTGGTGTTGTAGCTGGCTCCGGCGTGGGCACTGCCTTCGCTCAGCAAGAAGCCACCGGCGCCGGCGCCAGCTTCCCCGCACCGCTGTATTCCAAGTGGGCGGCTGATTACAACAAGGCCACGGGCGTCAAGATCAACTACCAATCGGTAGGTTCGAGCGCCGGTCTCAAGCAGATCGAAGCCAAGACCGTTGACTTCGGCGCTTCGGACGAGCCGCTGAAAGACGACGAACTGGCCAAGAAGGGCCTGGTTCAATTCCCCACCGTGATCGGCGGCATCATCCCCGTGGTCAACATCGTCGGCATCAAGCCCGGCGAACTCAAGCTCACCGGCAAGGTGCTGGGCGACATCTACCTGGGCAAGATCACCAAGTGGAACGATGCCGCCATCGTCGCGCTGAACCCCGGCGTGAAGCTGCCCGACGCGACCATCGCTCCCGTGCGCCGCGCTGACGGTTCGGGCACGACGTTCGGCTTCACCAACTACCTGAGCGCCGTGAACGCCGAGTGGAAGGAAAAAGTCGGTGAAGGCAAGGCTGTGAACTGGCCCACGGGCGCGGGTGGCAAGGGCAATGAAGGCGTCGCCGCTTTCGTCGGCCGCCTGCCCAACTCCATCGGCTACGTCGAGTACGCCTATGTGAAGCAGAACAAGATGACCTACGCGCTGCTGCAGAACCGCGACGGCAACTTCGTCTCGCCTGATGACACTTCGTTCAAGGCCGCCGCTGCCGGCGCCGACTGGACCAAGAGCTTCTACCAGATCCTGGGCAACCAGCCTGGCAAGGATGCATGGCCCATCACTTCGGCCACGTTCATCGTGATGCACAAGGTGCAGGACAAGCCAGCACAAGCCGCTGCTTCGCTGAAGTTCTTCGACTGGGCCTACAAGTCGGGTGATGCCACTGCCAGCGGCCTGGACTATGTGCCCATGCCTGACCAAGTGAAGAAGGTGATCTACAAAGCCTGGGGCGAGATCAAGGACTCTTCCGGTAACACCATCGCTGTAAAGTAAGCGTACCGATGGCGGTGCACCCTCGGTGCACCGCCTTTTCGGTGCTTGTGTGATGAACCTATTTTGAAGAGGCGCTCAGCGTGTCCACTCCATCGACTGCCCGTCCGATGCCTGCGTCTGTAAAGACTGCAGCCACACCACGCGGCCCAACACCCCGCCGCCTGAACGCCCTGTCCGGCGTCTGGGCCGACCGTGGCTTTGCCTGGCTCGCGCGCGCCGCGGCCATATTGACCCTCGGTCTGCTCGCTGCCATCCTGGGCTCGCTGCTGGTCGGCGCCTGGCCCGCAATCCATGAATACGGCTTGGGATTCTTCACCAGCAGTGTCTGGGATCCCGTGCAAAACCAGTACGGCGGACTGGTGATGATCTACGGCACGCTGGCCACCTCGATCATCGCTCTGGTGATCGCCGTGCCCGTGAGCTTCGGCATCGCCCTGTTCCTGACCGAACTCTCCCCGGCCTGGCTCAAGCGCCCGCTGGGAACGGCCATCGAACTGCTCGCCGCCGTGCCGTCCATCGTCTACGGCATGTGGGGCCTGATGGTTTTCGGCCCCGTGCTCGCCACCTATGTGCAGATTCCGCTGCAGTCGCTGTTCGCGGGCGTGCCCTATCTCGAAGCTTTTGTGTCCGGCCCGCCCGTGGGCATCGGCATTCTGTCTGCCGGCATCATTTTGGCGATCATGGTCATTCCGTTCATCGCTTCGGTGATGCGCGACGTGTTCGAAGTCACGCCGGCCCTGCTCAAGGAATCGGCCTACGGCCTGGGTGCAACCACCTGGGAAGTGGTCTGGAAAGTCGTGCTGCCGTACACCAAGACCGGCGTGCTGGGCGGCGTGATGCTGGGCCTGGGACGTGCGCTGGGTGAAACCATGGCCGTCACCTTCGTGATCGGCAACATGAACCAGCTCAATTCGCTGTCGGTTTTCGAAGCCGCCAACAGCATCACCTCGGCGCTGGCCAACGAATTCGCCGAAGCCGGCGAAGGCCTGCACCAGGCCTCGCTGATCTATCTGGGCCTGATCCTGTTCTTCATCACCTTCGTGGTGCTGTCGATGTCCAAGGTGCTGCTGTCCCGCCTGCAGAAGAGTGAAGGAACCCGGTCATGAGCCAGATCCCTGTAAACGGCACGGCCCAGCGGGTCCTGCAGGCGGCCGAGCTGGCCGCCCAGCGCCAGGCACGCTACGCCGGCCGCAAGCGTGTCAACCAGATCGCGCTGACGCTGGCGCTGGCCGCGATGGCCTTCGGCCTGTTCTGGCTGGTGTGGATCCTGTGGGAAACCATTCGCCTGGGCATCGGTGGCCTGAGCCTGATGCTCTTCTCCGACATGACGCCACCGCCCAACGAAGCCGGCGGCCTGGCCAATGCGATCTTCGGCTCGCTGGTGATGGTGACCATGGCGACGCTGATCGGCACGCCCATCGGCATTCTGGCCGGTGTGTATCTTGCCGAGTACGAGCAGCGCGGCTGGCTGGCGCGCACCACGCGCTTCGTCAACGACATCCTGCTGTCGGCGCCAAGTATCGTGATCGGCCTGTTCGTCTACGCCGTGGTCGTGGCCCAGCTCAAGAGCTTCTCGGGCTTCGCAGGTGTGGTGGCGCTGGCGCTGATCGTGATTCCGGTGGTCATTCGCACCACCGAGAACATGCTGATGCTGGTGCCTTCGAGCCTGCGTGAAGCAGCCTATGCGCTGGGTACGCCCAAGTGGAAAGTCATCATGATGGTCACGCTGCGTGCAGCGCGCGCCGGCGTGATCACCGGTGTGTTGCTGGCCGTGGCACGGATCGCGGGTGAAACCGCGCCGCTGCTGTTCACCGCCTTGAACAACCAGTTCTGGAATGCCGACCTGAGCAAGCCCATGGCGAGCCTGCCGGTGACCATCTTCAAGTTTGCAATGAGCCCGTACGAGAACTGGCAGCAGCTGGCCTGGGCCGGCGTGTTCCTGATCACCGTGGCCGTGCTGGGTCTCAATATCCTGGCGCGTGTGCTCACGCGTCAAAAATAAGGCAAGGTAACTTCCCATGTCGACCACTCTTTCTCCCGCTCCCGCCCTGTCTTCCAAACTGACGGTGCGCAACCTCAACTTCTACTACGGCAAGTTCCACGCCCTCAAGGGCATCAACCTGGACATCCCCGAAAAGAAGGTCACGGCGTTCATCGGCCCCTCGGGCTGCGGCAAATCGACGCTGCTGCGCACGTTCAATCGCATGTATGAGCTGTATGCCGACCAGCGTGCCCAGGGCGAGATCCTGCTCGATGGCGAGAACCTGCTGACCAGCAAGCAGGACGTGGCGCTGATCCGCGCCAAGATCGGCATGGTCTTCCAGAAGCCCACGCCGTTCCCCATGTCGATCTACGACAACATCGCCTTTGGCGTCAAGCTGTTCGAGCGCCTGAGCGCCACCGACATGGACGACCGTGTCGAATGGGCGCTGCGCAAGGCCGCGCTGTGGAATGAAGTCAAGGACAAGCTGCAGCAAAGCGGCTCGGGCCTGTCGGGCGGTCAGCAACAGCGTCTGTGCATTGCGCGCGGTATCGCGATCAAGCCCGAAGTGCTGCTGCTCGACGAACCCTGCTCGGCGCTGGACCCGATTTCGACGGCCAAGATCGAAGAACTGATCGCCGAACTGAAGAACGACTACACGGTGGTGATCGTCACGCACAACATGCAGCAGGCAGCGCGCTGCAGCGATTTCACCGCCTACATGTACCTGGGCGACTTGATGGAGTTCGGTGAAACCGAACAGATGTTCTTCAAGCCCCAGCGCAAGGAAACCGAGGATTACATCACTGGCCGTTTCGGCTGAGGAGACAGGCAACATGACCGAAAAACACCTCTCGTCGCAGTTCGACTCCGAACTTAACCGCATCTCCTCGCGCGTGATGGAGCTCGGCGGCATGGTCGAGTCGCAGATCCGCCTGGCCATCTATTCGCTTGCTGAGTTCAGCGTCGACGCCGCTGAGCAAGTGGATGCCGCCGAGCAGCAGATCAATGCGATGGAAGTCGAGATCGACCACGAACTGTCGTCGATCATCGCGCGGCGCCAGCCCACGGCGCGCGACCTGCGCCTGCTGATCGCGTTCTCCAAGGCCACGGCCAACCTCGAGCGCATGGGCGACGAGGCGCACAAGATGTCGCGCATGGTGCGCTCCATCGTCAGCAGCGGCTCGGCGCGGGTTTTGCCCTCGAACGAGCTGCGCGTTGCCGCCGACCTGGCTTCGGGCCTGCTGCGCAAGACGCTGGACGCGCTCGCGCGTCTCGACACCAAGGCCGCGGTCGCCATCCTCAAGGAAGACGACCAGATCGACCAGGAGTTCGACGGCTTCGTGCGCAAGCTCATCACGTACATGATGGAAGACCCGCGCACCATTTCGGCCAGCCTGGACCTGCTGTTCCTGGCCAAGGCCATCGAGCGCATCGGCGACCACTCGAAGAACCTGGCGGAATTGATTATTTATCTGGTGGAAGGCAAGGACGTGCGCCACCAGACCATGGCCGCCATCGAATCGGCCGTGCTCTAAGCCAGAAAGACGACAGGGATGAAAAAACTGCCCTTGGTCCTCATCGTCGAGGACGAACCCGCGATTGCCGAATTGATTGCAGTGAATCTGCGGCACAACGGTTTCCAGCCCATCTGGGCCGAAGACGGCATATCGGCGCAGCGCGAGCTGGACGCCGTGCTGCCTGATGTGATCTTGCTGGACTGGATGCTGCCCGGCACGAGCGGTATCGCGCTGGCGCGCAAGTGGCGCGCCGACGCGCGCACCAAGCCCGTGCCGATTCTGATGCTCACGGCCCGGGGCGACGAGCCCGACAAGGTCGCGGGCCTGGACGCGGGCGCCGACGATTACATCACCAAGCCGTTTTCGACCCAGGAACTGCTGGCGCGCATCCGCGCGGTGCTGCGCCGACGCGCGCCCGAGCAGTTGCAGGACCAGGTCAGTGCGGGCGCGCTGGTGCTCGACGCCGCGGCCCACCGCGTGAGCTACAGCGGCGAGCCGCTCAAGCTCGGACCGACCGAGTTCAAGCTGCTGCACTATTTCATGAAGCACCCGGAGCGCGTGCACAGCCGGTCGCAGCTGCTCGACAAGGTCTGGGGCGACCATGTGTTCATCGAGGAACGCACGGTAGACGTACATGTCAAGCGCCTGCGCGAAGCGCTGGGCGAAGCCAGCGGTCTCGTCGAGACGGTGCGCGGTGCGGGCTACCGGCTGAGCGTGCCGGCAATGAACTCAAGCGCCTCCTGATCTGGGGCAGGTCGGTCTTGGTGGGCACCCTGGCACACTGAGAATCGGCATGGGGCGCATGGTATGCGCCGTGGGCGCGCTTCCGGAGATCAGGGGCCGCGCAGCAAAAGGCGAAAAATATGGTTTGGCGTAGTTTCTGGTTCCTGGCAATGCAATTGACTGGCGCCGCGGTGGGGTGGTGGCTGGGCAATCTGGTCGGCGCGCTGTTCGGTCTGCTGCTGGGCAGCTGGCTCTGGCTCGCCCAGGACAGTTGGAGTGCATCCCGGCTGCTGGCATGGCTGCGCAGCTCGGAGCTCGCGAATGCGCCCGCACAGCGCGGCCTGTGGGGTGAAGTCGGCGAACGCGCGCGCCGCTGGCTGCGCCTGCAAAGCCAGCAGACCCTGGCCAGCGACGAACGCCTCAATGACATGCTGTCGGCGCTGCAGGCCAGCCCGAACGGCGTGGTGCTGCTCGATGACGAAGGTCGCATCGAATGGTGCAACCAGATTTCCTACGCACAGTTCGGCTTCGACGCGGCACGCGACCGGATGCAGAACATCGGCAATCTGGTGCGTGATCCGTCCTTCAGCCACTATCTGAGCGCCCAGGACTTTTCCCATGATCTGATTCTGCAAGGCCGTGACAGCACGCCCGGCAGGCCGGTGCGCCTGTCGGTGCAGATCTATCCGTACGGCGACGGCCGGCGCCTGCTGCTGGCGCGCGACGTCACGGCGCAGGAGCAGGCCGAAGCCATGCGCCGCGATTTCGTCGCCAACGTCTCGCACGAAATCCGCACGCCGCTCACGGTGCTGGTCGGATTCGTCGAAACGCTGCAGACGCTGCAGCTGCCCGACGAGGAGCGTTCGCGCTATCTGACGCTGATGGCCCAGCAGTCGGCGCGCATGCAGCACCTGGTCGAAGATCTGCTGGCGCTGTCGCGGCTCGAAGGCAGCCCCTTGCCGAGTCTGACGCAATGGACGCCAGTGGGCTTGCTGCTGCGCCAGTGCGAAGACGAGGCGCGCGGGCTGTCGGTGGCACTGACGCGTGCGCAGAACCGACCCCATCTGATCGAATTCCCCGACTCGCCGCCAGGCGCGGCGCTGGGCGAGATCGCGGGCGCGGCGACCGAGCTGCAAAGCGCGTTTTCCAACCTGCTGGCGAATGCGCTGCGCTACACCCCGGCCGGCGGCCGCGTGGTGGTGCGCTGGGAAAGGAACGCCGAAGGCAGCGCGACTTTTTCGGTGCAGGATGCGGGCCCGGGCATCGACCCCTCGCATCTGAGCCGGCTGACCGAGCGCTTCTATCGCGTGGACCGCAGCCGTTCGCGCGATACCGGCGGCACGGGCCTGGGGCTGGCCATCGTCAAGCATGTGCTGCAGCGCCATGGCGCGACGCTGGCCGTGCGCAGCACCGTGGGCAGCGGCTCGGTGTTCTCCGTCACGTTTCCCGCGCAGCGCCTGCGCCCGCCAGCGGTGCCGGACGCGACCTGATTGAGTTCATGACGCAGGCTGCGCGCTGTACTTGCGCAGTGCGTGCCACAGCAGGCCGCTGAAGGCGAGGGCGGTGACCCCCAGGGCCAGCGCGCTCGCGGCCCAGAACGCCGCCGGCGTGGGCTGGTCGGCCCAGGGGCCGATGCCGCCGTAGGCCAGCCCGTAGCCGCCGGTCAGGCCTACGCCCCAAAGCAGCACGCAATAGGTCAGCAACGGCAGCACCGTGATGCGGTAGCAGCGCAGCACGAAGATGCAAAAGCACTGCACGGCATCGGCGGCCTGATAGAGCGCAACCCACAGCAGCAGCGCAGCGGCCAGCGCGGCGACCGCGGGGTCGTTGGTATAGACCGAAGCCAGCCAATGCCGGCCCAGCAGCAGCACGCCGCCGAGCAGCAGGCCCAGCAGCGCCGCGAGGCGCCAGCCCAGCAGCGCCAGCCGGCGCGCGTTGTCCTCATTGCCCGCGCCGCGCCACCAGCTCACGCGCGCGCTGCAGGCAATGGCCAGCGACAGCGGCACCATGTAGCAGACCGCGGCCAGGTTGGCAGCGATCTGGTGGCTGGCTGCGGCGAGATTGCCCTGGCGCGCGACAAACAGCGCGACCAGCGTGAACGAAGTGATTTCCACCAGGATTGCCAGGCCCGCGGGCACGCCCAGACGCAGGAACTGGCCGATCTGGGCCCAGTCCGGGCGCTCCATGCGCTGCCACAGTTGCAGCGGCACATACAGCGACTGGGTGCGCATCAGCCACAGGCCCACGCCCAGCAGCGTGTAGTTGACGATCAGCGTCGCCCAGGCGCAACCGGCCACGCCCAGCGCAGGCAGGCCGGCGCCGCCAAAGGTGAGCCAGATCGACAGCGGCAGCTTGAGCGCCAGCGCACCCACCTGCAGCCAGGTGACGAGCTGGGGCCGGCCCAGCGACTGGTTGAGCGTGCTGTAGATGCGAAACAGCATGGCCGGCGGCAGGCCCCAGGCCAGGATGGCCAGGTAGTGGCGTGCATCGTCCTTGAGCGCTTCGGGCACGTCGGTCCAGCGCAATATGGCGTCAGGCGACAGCAGCACGCCCATGCCGATCACGCAGATGCCCAGCCACAGATACAGCGCCTGGCGCAGCGAGCGGCCCATGGCCGGCAGCTGGCCCGCGCCGCGCTGCTCGGACCACAGCGGCAGCAGCGCCTGCAGAATGCCCATCAGCGAAATATAGACGCTGACGAACACCGCCGAGCCCACCGACAGCGCGGCCAGCGCCGCGGGCGAGTAGCGGCCGGCGACGATGGTGTCGGTCACGCCGAAAGCCATGATGGCCAGTTGGCCCGCGAGCACCGTGAGGGCGTGGCGGGCAATCGTCGAGAGCTCTGACCTCATCGGCCGGGGCGCTTGCGCAGTATCAGCAACTGGTCGTTCTTGACCGTGGGCCGGGCGATGCGCGCCACGGGTTCCCAGCCGCGCTGCAGCACGCGGTCCTGCGTCGCGTCCCACATCTGCGCATCGGCGACCAGCCAGTCGCAGGGGTGGCGGTTTTCGCTGGTGGTCGAGATTTGCATGGTTGTCAGCTGGCCGTGGAATTCAAGGCCCGTCAGCTGAGCGCGGCTCAGGCCATAAGTGGCGACGCAGCGCGGCGCTGGGCTCCCCATCGCGGCCATGACTTGCTGGACCTGGGGCGCATAGCTGCGCGCGTAGTCGAGCAGCGGCAGCCACAGCGTCATCAGCAGCAGCCAGCCCAGGGTCGCGCCGCCCGCGGGCAGCACCAGTGTTTTCCAGATGGCCGCGCGATTGCGCGAAGTTCGCCAGACCACCAGGGCGCACCAGGCGACGCTGGCGCTGAGCGCGACGATGAAGGCCAGCAGCGAGAACTCGGGCACGAAGCCCGGGGCGAGCTTGGCGACGTTGGCCGCCGGTTTGGCGGGCACGCCGGTCTGCATGGAAATCCAGATGACCCAGATGGCGATCGCCGACACGCTGAAGAAGATCAGCGTGAACCAGTCGATCAGCGCGCCGATGCTGCGGCGCAGCGTCGGCAGCGCGAATGCGGCCAGCGTGGCGATCGCGGGCAGGCCGGGCAGCAGCGCGCGGTCCGCGGGCTGGGTGAACACCGCGGCGATGAAGGCCAGTCCCGCAAACCAGATCGGCAGCACCAGATGGCGGTGGCGCATGGGATGGGCAATCTGTTTGCGCCAGCGCCACAGCGTCCACAAGGCCAGCGGCCAGGCCGGCCAGCTGAACCACGCGAGCAGGCGCAGCAGGCTGGGCCATTCGGGGCTGTCCAGCGGCGGCAGCGAGATGCGCCATTGCCACAGGTCGAGTGCCGTGGCAAGCAGGGCGGCGAGCACCGTGGTCGCGAGCCAGGCCAGGCTCCAGCCGCGCGCGGCGCAGTTGGCTTCGGCCGGAGGCGAGAACCAGGCCAGGGCCGCACAGCCCAGGCCCATCATCACGGCCATTGCGGGCGCGCCGCTGAGCACCAGGCCGGCCATGCCGAGCAGCATCGCCGCGGCGGGGCCGTTGCGCCGGTAAGGCATGGCGGCGGCGGCGAAGAACACCAGCGTGGTGCAGGCCAGCTGCGTCACATAGCTCGTGGTTTCATGCGACAGCTGGGCCAGGCCCAGGCAGGCGATCAGTGCCAGCAATCCGCCATCGGCCATGGCGCGCGCATAGTCGATAGGGTTGGCTTCGCCGCCAAACGCAAACGCCACGGGCTGGGCGCCCGGGCTGCGCGCGAGGCAATAGACGCCCCACCAGGTGGCGGCCATGGCCACCAGCAGCAGCAGCATGAAGGGCAGGCGCACGGCCATTTCCTCGGGCATCGCGGCCGGTGCGAGCTGCAGCGCCCAGGCGCCCAGCCAGTAGGGCAGCAGGCCGTCGGGCTGCGGCGCCATGCCGGCGAGCACGGGCGTCATCCATTCGGTCCGGCCCTCGAACAGCGCCAGCATGTAGCCGAAGGCCGTGATGTCGGTGTTCCTCCAGGGCGCGCGGCCGACGAAGCCCGGTACTACATAGGCCAGGCACAGCAAGACCAGTGCCCAGCGCGGCAGGGTGCGCACGGCTTGTTGTGAAACGATGGCGGGGGTAGGTTGATTCACGCGGCGTAGGAACGACAAGAAAGACCGCAAGAATACGCGAACCCGGGGCGTTCAGCGGTGGACCTGGGCGTTTGGGCGACTTTTGTCGGTGTGATCTACGCAGCGAGCGTGCAAGGCCGTGGGATATGTGTGCAGCTGGGGTGTACCACGCATGGCAAACGCTGGCTGCATTGGCGTCAATACCAGTAGAACTTCGCCAGCTTGGCGCGCGTTGACGCGGGCTGGTAGGCTTCGGAAATCATGTTCATGAAGAAAAGCTGGATACGGTTGAAAAATCCAGGGACCGGCGGATTGATCTTCTTGACAATGCTGCGGCACATTTCGGTTTGTTTGTTGCGCTTCGCGGTGATGAAGGCGGTGGTTCCGAATACGTTGGAGATTTCAAGCTGCTCCTTGGTCATTTTCTCGACGATGGCTAGCTGAATATCATTTTTCTGGAATCTCTGTGCGATCATCAACGCCGTGTTTCCAAGTTTATCCTGCAGGCCAAAATGGGACTGACTGACGTTGTCGATGATGTGCTGACATATATCGTCCTGGCTGTTCTGCAGGGCAAGCATCAGGGCGCAGGTGCCATCACGATTGCATATCTCAAGCTGCTCCTTGGGCATCTTCTCCATTAGTGCCATGGCAGTTTTTGTCTCGCCAAACTGCAGTGCCAGCATCAGCGCCGTGTTGCCATTTCTGTCTGTAATTCCCAGTTGCTCAGGCGTCATTTTCGCGATGAGTGCAAGGCTGGAATCTTCCTGATTTCTTCTCAGTGCCATCAATAAAGCAGTATCGCCCTGGCTGTTTTTAATGCCAAGATGCGGGGTGAGCATTCGTTGGATGACGCTTAATCCCCCCTTAAAAGTGTCAAATTTTTTCTGAAGATTTTGCAGAAGAATGTGATGGCGCTTGGTAAGTGAATTTACGTCCATCTTCTTGCCTATGGCCTCGGCCATGGCGGATTGGTTCAAGTTGAGCGCTATGCTCAGTGCTGTATTGCCTGCGTTGTTTCTGAGATCAAGTTGTTGTTGGCTCATCCTGTCGGCGATCAGCTCGGCGATTTCAGGATTATTGTGCTTGAGCGCGAGCATCAGCGGCGTATCGCCATCGATGTTGCTGATGCCGAGCTGCTCCTGGCTGGTCTGGGCGAGCAGAATGTCCACGCTTCGGGCGTCCTCCATTTTGAGTGCGAGCATCAAGGCAGTGTCGCCATTGTTGTTCTGCAAACCCAGCTGCTGCGGGCTCATTTTTTCGCTGATGCCTTGGGTGAACTCGGGGTAGAGCTGCTGAATGGCGGTCATCAATGCGGTAAAACCCTCGCTGTTCTTGATGCCGAAATGTGCCTAGCTCATGTGGGGGAGCACTGTTTTCACAATATCTCGACGATCGCTGTACATTGCCAGCATCAGCGCAATATCGCCATTCTTGTCAGTCTTGCCAAATGTCATTGGCAACATCTGCTCGATGTGTTTGCCGGCTTCTTGCGGATCCTCTGATTTCAAGGATTGTCCCAATTGCTCCAGCAGCTGGCCTTGTTGGCTGTCGATGGTTTTCTGCTGTGCTATTTTTTGGATGATGACGCCGTGCAGTTCATCCAGGCCTCTTTCCCTGGCGATGGTCGCACAGTCCTGGCCTCGGTTGTTTTTGTTGCTCAGTTGTTCGGCGCTCATCTTTTCGACGAGAGTATTGGCGACTTCGAGATAGCCTCTCATTGCGGCAATGTGCAGTGCGGTGTTGCCGTTGTCATCCTTGTCGCCCAGATGCGGCGCGCCCATCATGGCCAGGATGACCTGTGAAATTTCGGGTTTTCCTTCTCTCAGCGCCTGCGCCAGCGATATGGCCAGCAAGGTTTCCTTCGCCGGGTCCGACCACAGCAATGCCACCGATTCGTCAAGAATGTTCTTGGCGTCATTGACATCTGTGGCTTGGCTTATTCTTTTGGCGGCAGTATGGGAGATTTTCTGCAGGATATCATCCTGAATATTCTTGACCTCGGTTTTTTCAGTGGCCTTGGTGTTGAGTTGATCCAGCAGTGCCTTGGCCTGCAAATTATTTTGCCAAATGAATTCTTCCAGGATCTGGTGGTGATGGTTCTTTGAATTGTCGGTGGTGCTGACGTATACCGTTTTTTCGCCGGATATTTTGAGCTTGGCGCCAGGGCCTTTTTCTCCTGCCAGATAATCGGCATCAAAAGTGATGGAGCCCACTGCACGCAGATTGCGTGCGATGGAATGCGCCAGCAATGAATTGTCAATGGTCAGTCGGTATTTTTCGTTCTCATCTTCGCTGTTCTCGTAAAATGCGCTGAAGATATCGGATGAAAGAATAGGGCCGAAAGCAAGCTCTATTTTAGGTTGAACGGCATTGTGAAATTTTATGTTGACCTCACCATATTCTTCGATCTCCATGGGAACTGACTGCAGGTTGGGGTGGTCTTTTGCGTAGAGTTCGATGATCTGGTTGCGGCAGTCTTCTGCCATGACTTCGATGGCACGATCTATGATGGTCTTGTCATGAAGATGTTGAGCGAATTCATTGAGATATCTCTCTGAAATATCGGGAGCGAATGGATCTGATCGTGGCGGGAGGCCGAAGCTAGGTGCGATGTAATTGAACAATGCCGCTATGTAGTGAATCTCGTTGCCTATATATTCGCATATATTGTTCTTGTCAATATAATCAGTTATTTCGGCGTTGATGACGCTTATCAGTTGGTGGATGAAATTCTGTGGCAATCCATTCTTGAGGACTTGCAGCTTTCGCGCTGCTTCTTCGATGTGCTGGGCCATGCCCGGTGCGCAGACATCAAGATGTGTTGTCAGTTCCTCGATGGTTTCCTTGCGTATGTCTTCGGGAAGATCTGCATCGATTGCAAGGTTGCAGACCATGCTCAAGTCATCGAAAACTACAGTTTTGTAACTCGCCAGAATTTCATTTGTGAAGTCTTTTGTTATTCCTGATTCGACTAATTCGGCGAATTTATCAAGATTTTTCCCTTGAGTGCTTCCCGGTTTCTTGTCGGTGAATTCTCGCAATATTGCTATATTGTTTTTATAGCCAAGAATTAGTTATTGTTCTGACTTTCCATAATGAGAGTCGGCGGTTTTTTCTTTTGGCGATCGATTGCCGTCATTGCCCGCAGCGCGCGCCATGAAATCCGGATTGAGATTGAAATGGTGGCTGTGTTCTGCGCGCATTTTTATGATCAACTTTCACTGAAAGCCGCTGACGAAGGACGGCAGGCCTCTATTGCGCCGATCCGGTCGGGGCAGGAGCACATGGTTCTGTATGTGGCGTTGACTTAGTGGTCACGGCGCGCGCAGAGTTCCAAGGTCAACCCTGCGGTCTGCGCGCAAACGCGGTGCAAAAAAAGCAGCCCGGTGGACCCGGACTGCTTAAAGCATAAAAAATGCAGCGCGGTCGCCCGGGCTGCATAAGGCATAAAAAAAGGCAGCCTGGTTGCCCAGGCTGCCTTTTTGGCGTGAATGCGCAGATTTACTTGGTGACAGTCGTCTTGCCGAAACGGTTGCGGAAGCGCTCGACGCGGCCGCCCATGTTGTCGACCGACTTTTGCGTGCCAGTGTAGAAGGGGTGCGATTCGCTCGACGTGTCCAGCTTGAACATAGGCAGTTCGCGGCCGTCGTCGGTCGTGCCCTTTTCCTTGGTGTTCACGCAGGAACGGGTCACGAATTTGAAGCCGTTGGACAGGTCAACGAACAGCACTTCGCGGTAGTTGGGGTGAATTCCTTCTTTCATGATCTTCCTTAGGTCAAGTGCGGTAGCCGTGCCCAACCCAATGCAACCTTTGCATTGGTTCGAATTGAACGTACTTTCCGCAATAGAAAAGCCCCCGAGTATACCTCGGGGGCTTCGCTGTCTGCACAGGCCCTGTGCAATGCTGGGGATTAACCGCCGCGACGCATCATGTCGAAGAAGTCGTTGTTGGTCTTCGTGGCCTTCATGTTCTTGATCATCAGCTCGGTGGCTTCGACGTCGTCCATGTTGTAGAGGAACTGGCGCAGGATGCGCGTCTTGTTCAGGATCTCGGGCGACAGCAGCAGCTCTTCGCGGCGCGTGCCGCTCTTGTTGAGCTCGATCGCCGGGAACACGCGCTTCTCGTAGAGGCGGCGGTTCAGGTGCAGTTCGCTGTTGCCCGTGCCCTTGAATTCTTCAAAGATCACTTCGTCCATGCGGCTGCCCGTATCGACCAGCGCCGTGGCGATGATGGTCAGCGAGCCGCCTTCCTCGACCTTGCGCGCCGCGCCGAAGAAGCGCTTGGGGCGTTGCAGGGCGTTGGAGTCGACACCGCCCGACAGCACCTTGCCCGACGAGGGCACGACGTTGTTGTAGGCGCGGGCCAGACGCGTGATCGAGTCGAGCAGAATGACCACGTCCTTCTTGAGTTCGACCAGGCGCTTGGCGCGCTCGATGACCATTTCGGCCACGTGGACGTGGCGCGTGGCGGGCTCGTCGAAAGTCGAGGCAATGATTTCGCCCTTGACCGAGCGCTGCATTTCCGTGACTTCTTCAGGGCGCTCGTCGACCAGCAGCACCATCATGTGCACGTCGGGATGATTGGCGGTGATCGCGTGGGCGATGTTCTGCATCATCATCGTCTTGCCGCTCTTGGGCGGGGCGACGATCAGCGCGCGCTGGCCGCGGCCGATGGGGGCGATGATGTCGATGATGCGGCCGGTGATGTTCTCTTCCGACTTGATTTCGCGTTCCAGGCGCAGCTGTTCCTTGGGGAACAGGGGCGTCAGGTTCTCGAACATCACCTTGTGCTTGTTCTGCTCCGGCGGGCCGCCGTTGACCTTGTCGAGCTTGGTCAGCGCGAAATAGCGTTCGCCATCCTTGGGCGTGCGCACTTCGCCTTCGATCATGTCGCCGGTGTGCAGGTTGAAGCGGCGCACCTGGCTGGGCGAGATGTAGATGTCGTCCGTGCTCGCGGTGTAGCTGGTGTCGGGGCTGCGCAGGAAACCGAAGCCGTCGGGCAGGATTTCGAGCACGCCGTCGGCAAACACTTGCTCGCCGGCTTTTGCGCGCTTCTTGATGATGGCAAACATGATTTCCTGTTTGCGCATCCGGCCAACGTTTTCGATCTCGAGCTCTTCGGCCTGCTTCAAGACTTCAGACACGTGCTGTGCCTTGAGTTCATTAAGGTGCATGGGGTTACTCCTTGGCGGAGTTAGTGGAATCAGGAATGAGGCGGAAGGCTGGGCGATACACGGGGTCGTGGGCCAAGCTTGCCTAGGGATCTCGAAACGGCCGTCAATGCAGGGGCCGGTGATCTGTACAGATTATGACAGGAAAAGATCTGCAGGTCTGAAATAAAGAACCGGGGCTGCGTCGCGCTGCCCCGGTTTCTGGCAAAGCCGGTGCGCAGGAGCTGCGCGCCAGGCTGCCAGTGGATCAGGCGATCTGTTCGTCGAGGAATGCCGTGAGCTGGGCCTTGCTCAGAGCGCCAACCTTTGTCGCGGCGAGTTCGCCGTTCTTGAACAGCATCAGCGTGGGGATGCCACGGATGCCGAACTTCGCGGGAATTTCGCGGTTTTCGTCAACGTTCATCTTGGCGATGGTGACCTTGCCCTGGTACGTGCCAGCGACTTCGTCGAGGATGGGGGCGATCATCTTGCAGGGACCGCACCACTCTGCCCAGTAGTCCACCAGCACCGTGGTGCCGGCTTGCAGCACTTCGGCTTCGAACGAGGCGTCGGAGAGATGTTTGATGAGGGCGCTTGCCATGGACGTTTCCTTGGTGTGTGGGCTGAATGGGGCGAAGGTTCGCTACTGGTTTCGATTGTGACAGAAACACATCTCCAGTCGGTGCGTGTGGGCGACACTTGGTGCTATGACTGTCATAGCGTAAAACGATGAGAATACGGATGTGGCAGTGCGCGCTGCGGATGCGCGCGCCGCCGATTTGTCTTAACGAGGAAACCTGAATGACTGAAGCCCCCACCCACTTTGCGCCACTGGACTGCGAGGTCGCCATCGTCGGTGGCGGACCGGCCGGCCTGATGGCCGCGCAGCGCCTGGCCCAGGCCGGCGTCAGCGTGCATCTGTTCGATGCCATGCCTTCGGTGGGGCGCAAATTCCTGCTGGCCGGCAAGGGCGGCTTGAACCTGACCCATTCCGAGCCTGCCGATGCATTTGCCGGCCGCTTTGGCGCGCGCCGCGCGCAGATCGAGCCGCTGCTCGCGGGTTTCGGCGCCGACCAGGTCAAGGCCTGGGCCGCGGCCCTGGGTGTGGAAACTTTTGTCGGCACGTCGGGCCGTGTATTCCCGGTGGGAATGAAAGCCGCGCCGCTGCTGCGCGCCTGGCTGGTGCAGTTGCGCGGCCTGGGCGTGCAGTTTCATACGCGCCACCGCTGGCTGGGCTGGGACGAAGAGGGCGCATTGCGCTTTTCCACGCCGGCCGGCGAGCAACTGGTGCGCGCGCGCGCACTGGTGCTGGCGCTGGGCGGCGCGAGCTGGCCGCAACTGGGCTCCGACGGCGCCTGGGCGCCGTGGCTGCAGGAGCGCGGCGTTGCGGTCGCGCCGTTGCAGGCCGCGAACTGCGGCTTCGATGTGCTGAACGTGGCGGCGGGCACGGCCGAAACACGGCGTGACTTCCTGCGCGAACTGGTGGGCCTGGAAACCGCGCCCGCGCGCGGCTGGACGCCGCACTTCCAGGAGCGTTTCGCGGGCCAGCCGCTCAAGTCGGTGGGCCTGTCGTTCGCCGACAGCCACGGCCATGAATTCAACCGACGTGGTGAATTCGTCGTCACCGAGGCCGGTATCGAAGGCAGTCTGGTCTACGCGGCTTCGCAATGGCTGCGCGACGAAATCACGGCCCAGGGCCATGCCACGCTGCACCTCGATCTGCTGCCCGAGCACGACGCCGAGCGCGTCGCCACCGAAGTGCGCCACCCGCGCGGTTCGCGCAGCCTCAGCAGCCATCTCAAGAGCCGTCTGGGCATCGACGGCGTGAAGATGGGCTTGCTGTTTGAAGTGCTGGGGCGCGACGGCGTCAACGACGCGCAGGCGCTGGCCGCGGCGATCAAGGCGCTGCCGCTGACGCTGATCGCGGCCCGTCCCGTGGCCGAAGCCATCAGCACCGCGGGCGGCGTGACTTTCGAAGCGCTTGACGCCAAGGGCATGCTGCAGGCGATTCCGGGCGTGTTCTGCGCGGGCGAAATGCTCGACTGGGAAGCGCCCACGGGGGGGTACCTGCTGACCGCGAGCCTGGCCAGCGGTGCGCAGGTTGCTGAAGGTGTAACGCAGTACCTTGAGACCCGCGCGGGTGCCTGATCCGTCGAGGTGAAGAGACCGCCTTGGCGCCGCAGGGCGCCAGCGGCTGTCTGTTACACGGGCGCGGTGGCCTTGGGGAGGTAAGACGGAAGCAGCAGCGAGGCCTTCTGCAGGAAGCTGAACTCCTCATCCGATATGGGCTGGGAAATCAGGTCGTAGTGGCAGATCGTGCCATACAGCCCGCCCTGCGGTCCCTCCAGCGGAAGGCCGACGTAGCTGCCCAGATGCTCCACGAAAGGGTTGCTGTCCAGGCGCGCATCGCTCTTGGTGTTCTTGGTCAGGAAGAACCCGTCGTGCATCGCCATTTCGCAGAAACTGTTGGCGATCGGCACCCGAGCAAAAGGATTGGCGGTGCGCTCGTTCTGCTTGTCGTACATGGCCTGGACGTTCATCGACATGTCGTGAAAGCGGTAGATCGAGGTGAACCGGTGCCCGACCCGGTGGTTGAGAAATTCAAGCCCGCCGAGCAGCCCGAACTGTTCCAGATGGCTGCGCAATTCCTCAAGTTGTTGTTTCATTTTGGCTCCTTCGCCTTTAGACCGGCGAAATGTTAGCAGGTCGGATGGCGGCTCTGCATGCGGCTTCGCGCATTTGCATGCGTCATGCCTGGATGCGCGAACAGATGGGCGCGCAAACGAAAAGGCCGCCGCAATGCCGGGCAAGCCGTGGCCAGAAAAGTATCAAGGGGAGGGGCGATCTCTGCGGATCGCAAGGGCAAAGGCGGCGTTGCCGGCCTTGCCATGAGGACCTCTGCGAATGCAGACATCCTGAAAAGAAGTTGACGAGCCTTACCCCCGGCTAGTCAAAGCCTAAGTGCTTGTTTTTAAACAAGTTTCTCAGTCTCTGCGGCCTCGTGTGCATCAGGTTAGTGACACACCTGTATGCATTTTACGCTTGGCTAGGCGGAGGTGGAAAGCTTGAGAAACTTTAAACATTTGCTTGGGGTGCAGAATCTCGTGATGTGTAGATGCCTGTCCGTACCGATGATGTACCGATCAGCTGGTGCGGCAACATCCGGTTGCCTCTTGTTTGACAATGCGGCTCTAGCCAGCATGCTCAAGGTTGAATCGTTTCACAAATGCCTCGAAGGCAGAAGCAGAAGCAGAAGCAGAAGCAGAAGCTTGCGGCATGGCTGTCGTTAGACTAAGACTATGCAAAAGCACAATGATCCCGAAGCGCCTGTTGATTTGACCTTACGCGAGGCCGGTGAGCTAGACGCAGTGGATGACAGCAAGCTCTCGGACTATTTGTCCGATCTCGCGCCCGAAATCGGTTGGATCGTCATCTACTTCAACTCTCTAGAAGACGGCATCTCTTGCTTCATCCGTGAAGCTATCCTTCGGGATGCGATCCAAGACGAGAGAATGGACGTTTTCCTGGCTGGAATGATGTTCTCCGGAAAGGCACGAGCGCTCCTTGACCTCTACGGGCAGATGATCTTATCTGGCGGCTTTGCGATTGCCCCCGAAGACCTACGCAAGGTCGAAGTGATGCTCACTGAGTGCGCAGCTCGTAGAAACGAGTACGCACATGCAGACTGGATCGGGATGAAGCTAGGTGGGTATGTACGTGTCAAGTCTCAATCCAAGCGCAACGGCATCAGCCATCGCTACAAGCGTTATGACTTGGGGCGAATACAGGCAGATGTTAACTTTATAAGAGATGCACGTGACACGCTTTTTGAGTTTAACGAGCGCATGTGGGATCTAATCCGAGCACATGGGCAAGTGCCGTTCGAACAACGTTAGGCCGTGGCTGGGTCGGTTGCGTTGCAAAGCAAGGGGGATTGGAGCCGTAATAGCCTCCACGCCGGGGAATATCTGCGGCTGGCGCTGCCTGGGGCCCTCACACACTCAGTGCTTAAGCGTCTACGGCCATGGTGTTCGCCATTTCTCATCTCGACGACATGCAGAACGACCGGGGGCAGGTAGTTGGGCATCATCGACGACGTGGTTGAGCACCGAGAGGGCGAAAAACTGTTGCCGTTTTGCCACTTGCAGGGAATTCAAATTATTTTTTCGAGGGTTAACCTTGGGGTAAATGATGATTTACCGTGTATTTCCGTGAATCCGCGTGAAAAGGGGTGATGACGCGGGTCCATTTTTTGAGATTGCACACGGACCGTGGCCTTTTGTATGGAACCTGAAATGCCGGAAACCTCGCTAGAATTTGTCCCATGTTCAATTTCTTTAGCTACACAACATGTGCATTTGAATTGGACTTGATTAATGAAAAAAGCCACTCCTTGCAGGGAGTGGCCTGATTCAGCTGTCTATGTCCTAGCGCCCTGGTAGTCAGAGAGTAGGTCCATTGCATTGCAGTTGTGGTGGTTGCATTGTATGAGGACTGTTGATATCAAAGCAACACACTCATGATTCAAGGGATTTCATGTCAGCCTCGATGGGGGGCGGCAGGGGCCTAGCTTCGCGGCTAGGTCGTAACGTTCTCTCCGTGAGGTTCTATGAACCAGCTCACCGAGGCGATGCAGATTGTTGTCATGGGCCTTTTCGTCCTAGCAATACTGATCGCCATCATCAAGTCCTGACAAGGCAAAAGGCCCGCTTCGGCGGGCTTTTACGTGATGCGCATGTATGCCTTAAAGCAACAGACTTTAGTGCTGGGACGTTGGTTAATTTTCAGTCGAACGGATGTATCATATTGTTTCTTTGCTCAACGAACATAGGAAACGTATGTCAATACCTCAAGGCATAGGACTCGGAATCATTGGTGATGAGTTAGGTAAAAAAGTGGCTGGTGAGGAAGTTAGCGCTACACGAACGGCTACTTCAACAGTGATCGGAACAGGGCTTGGGGCTGCAGCCTCTGGAGCCTTAGTTGTCGCAGGTAGTGCTGCTGGTCTCGTTAGTGCAGCTGCTGCAGCTCCTATTGTGGTTCCTCTTGCCGCGATCGCTGGAATTACTGCTTTCATCAAAAGTCGCTGGTAACTAGCAGCGTCCTTCAAAGTCCCGCTTCGGCGGGATTTTTTCTTTCTGGTATCAATGATCGAGTTCGCTGCGGACGAGTCAACGTGGAGCGTGCCCAGCCTCTGTCAGTCCCTTGGCAAGCGCAGAGAGTGCAGCTCGTATCTCGTAGGCTTCTTTGTCGTCAGCAGCGCATGCACGCATCTCTGCCCATCACACGCGCTTGACGAACTGGGCCAAGGCGTCGGCCTGGTCAGGTAGCAATTCACAGGTGATGGTGTCCATGTCAGGCATATCAACTCCCAGCTTTCCAATGGTTGGGGGTTATCGGGAGCAATCAGGGTCTGGATCCGGAAAATTCAGCCAAGCCTCATTCAGCTCGACGTATCCGACCTGGCGGGCTTCTTCTAGAGCTTGTCGAAGCTCTGGCAGAGGCATGCCTGCATCAACCTCGATGGCCTTTGCAATCTTTTCTATGTCGATATTTCGGAGGTCTTTTAAAGACTTAACCATGCTCTCTCCTAAAATTTTCCAGTAGTTTGCATGCGGATTTGAACGCCTCTTTGAAGGCTCTTGGGCTTCCGCGCTCCGTTGCAGGGTCGGTTGCGTTGCCAAGCAAGGGGCATTGGGCCGAAATAGGCCTCCAAGCTCGTGAAATATCTGCGGCTGGCGCTGCCTAGGGCTCTCAGAGCCGCCTGCTGGCGCTGGCTTTACCCCGCACCTACCCCGCTTAAATGGAAGCCACGGCCGCGCCTGCAGTCCTTATGTTGATGACGGTGGCGCGGCTGATTTTGTACTTGGCCGGCAAGCTGCTGACCGTGGCACCGTGGGCCAGAGCTGACAAGATGGCTTCGCGGTCTGCCTCGCTGGTCAGGTCAACGCCACCAAGAGCCAGGCAGTGCACACGCACACCCATGCTGGCCAGTGCATCCACCGTGGCGCGTACATCCATTGCGTTGCGGCCGAGGCGGTCTAGCTTGGTGACGACCAGGACATCACTGGACTCCAGCTTGTCCAGCAGCTTTCTAAAGCTTGCGCGTTCGTTTGCGGCGACAGAACCCGAGACAGTCTCTGTGATAGTGCGTGCCTGCAATAGCTATCTTTCTAACGCATGAATTTGTTGTGTTGGAAAGTTGTCACTTGTTGACGACCTCTGCCCGGTCTGCTGGACGGTATGCTTAGGGCGGCAAGTCTTGCGCCGTGTTTCGGTAAACGTTGGTCGCATTCCTACAACCCTCTCGGAGCATGTCTGTGCGGCCGAGTCTGACTGCTCATTGTGCTGAAACGGAGAAATCATGATGAAAAACGGTATGCGCCCCGTGCATCCTGGGGAGGTCTTGCTGGAAGACTTCCTCAAGCCCCTGGGCCTCAGCGTCAACGCACTGTCGGAGGCTCTGCACGTTCCCTACTCGCAGCTACGCGACGTGGTAGACGGCAAGCGTGGCGTTACCGCCGACACGGCCCTACGGCTGGAGCGCCACCTCGGCGGCGAAGCTCAGTTCTGGCTCAGCCTCCAAGCGGCATATGACCAGCGGACAGCAGAGATTGCTGTTGGCGAGTAATCGACCAGGATGTATCTCCCTGCGGACTACGCTGGCGCTGCTGGGCGAATTTCGTGAGCCACTGCGCGTACAGAGTCGCTGCATGGAGGCTGGCCTCTGCTCGATGCGGTGTGCCCAGACTGACGCGGTGCGCCCATTGCTTGCCAGGGTAGAGGTGGGCAAGGTCCTTGGGGACTCGAATGCGCTACTGGAAGATGTTGGAGCCTGTGCGAAGGTATAGGCCAGTTGCCGGCTTAGGCATTGTGCTGTTGCTCATGTTGGATAGTCTAAGTGACACACCCAAATGACACACTGGCCGCGCTAAGTCGTTGAAATCACTTAAGTTATTGATTCTCAACGCCAAAGGCAATGATAGTTGACGAGCCTTACCCCCGGCACTGACTCTGCAGTTAGGGCTGCTTGGTTCCCCACCTGACCCGGTTGGCTGCTTCACCATGCGGGGAGGCCCGTCACTAGCGATTGTAGCGCAGACTGGCGCACCGGTTTGGAAAGAGACCCCAGGCAGGCCCGGGGTCGGTCTTCACAGGCGGAAAGCGCTGAGCGAACGGTTCAGCTGCGCGGCCTGGATTTCGAGCGACTGGGTCGCGGCCGACGATTCCTCGACCAGCGCGGCGTTCTGCTGCGTCATCTGGTCCATCTGGGCGACAGCCTGGTTGACCTGCTCCAGGCCGGCCATCTGCTCGCTGCTCGCATGGCTTATCTCGCCGACCAGGTCGGTGACCTTCTGCACGCCCTGGACCACCTTGTCCATGGTGCTGCCGGCCTGCTCGACCAGGCGGCTGCCCGTGGCGATGCGCTGGGCCGAGGCATCGATCAGGCCCTTGATTTCCTTGGCGGCGTTGGCGCAGCTTTGCGCCAGGCTGCGCACATCGCCGGCGACCACGGCAAAGCCGCGGCCCTGCTCGCCCGCGCGCGCGGCTTCGACGGCGGCGTTGAGCGCCAGGATGTTGGTCTGGAACGCGATCTTGTCGATCACGCCGATGATGTCTTCGATGCGCTTGGACGTTTGCAGGATGTCGGCCATGGTGCGAACGACCTGATTGACGGACTCGCCGCCTTGCACTGCCAGCACCGAGGTTTCCTTGGCGAGCTGGTCGGCCTGCTGGGCGCTGGCGGTGTTGTTGCGCACGGTCGAGGTCAGTTCTTCCATCGATGCCGCGGCCTGTTCGAGCGAGCTGGCCTGCTCTTCGGTGCGCGCCGACAGGTCGAGGTTGCCCGAGCTGATTTCCGCAGCGGCATTGGCGACCGAGTCGCTGCCCTTGCGCGCTTCGGAGACCAGGCGGCGCAGATTGGTTTCCATCTGCGACAGCGATTGCATCAGCTGTGCGGTTTCGTCGCGGCCGCGCAGGCTGTCCTGGGCGATTTCCAGGTGCAGATTGCCGCCCGCGACTTCGTCGGCGATCTTCACTGCGGCGCGCAGCGGACGCACGATGCCCAGGCTCAGCACGGTGGCGATGATTGCGCCTATGGCCACGATCAGCACGCTCAGCAGCAGCAGCAGGTTGCTGCTGGTCTGGTAAGTGCTTTCAATGGCCGCAGCCGTGGTGTCGATTTCCTTGCGCTGCAGCTCGAGCAAGGCCTTGATGCTGTCCACATAGGCCTGCGTGCGCGGCGCATAGGTATTGTTGAAGAAGGTCTCGGTTTCCTGTCCCTCGGCCTTGGCCTTGGTGACTTCGTTGCGCGCCGCGTTGTATTTCTCGCGGGTTTCGCTCGCATGCGCGAACAGCGCGCGTTCGGCGTCCGAGCTGATCAGCGGCTCGAAGCGCTTGAGCAGCTGGCCGGCGTCGGCCGACGACTTGCTTGCCGTTTCCGCGAAGAAGCGTCCGAGTTCGGCGTCGGGGCTGCGCACGATGGCCGTGGTGCGCTGCGAGCCGGCGAGCACCAGTGCATACCAGTCGGCGATCAGGCGCTCCTTGGCAAGCGGGTTGTTCATCATGGTGCGCGTTTGCTGCGCGACGCTGGACAGCTGGATCAAGCTTGCGGCGAGACCGAAGATGGTCAGCAGCAGAACGGCGGCGAAGCCCAGGGCAATACGTTGCCCGATTTTCAAGGAAGAGAAACGCATCGATATCTGAAATTCGTAGGGGGTAATTATGAGTAGACGGAATATGTAAAAAGCGCTTACGGATGATAAACCTTGTAGCAACTTCAGTGCTTGCACCCGCCCAATGACCGCCGTGCGCTGGCGGTCACCCGGCGCGTCGTGGGCCTGGCTTGGCCCTGATCGCGCAGGTAAAAATACCGGGATCGGTGCCGGTCCCGGTTGGCCCCCGTAGAATCGCAGCCATGTCCTACCTCGTGCTTGCCCGCAAATACCGTCCCCGCAATTTCTCCGAAATGGTGGGGCAAGAGCACGTCGTGCAGGCGTTGTCGAATGCCTTGACCCAGCAGCGCCTGCATCACGCCTACCTGTTCACGGGAACGCGCGGCGTCGGCAAGACCACGGTGTCGCGCATTCTGGCCAAGTCGCTCAACTGCCAGGGCGTCGACGGCCTGGGCGGCATCACCGCCACGCCTTGCGGCGTCTGCGCGGCCTGTACTGAAATCGACAGCGGCCGCTTCCCCGATTACACCGAGCTCGACGCGGCCTCGAACCGCGGCGTGGACGAAGTCCAGGGGCTGCTGGAACAGGCGGTCTACAAGCCGGTGCAGGGGCGCTTCAAGGTCTTCATGATCGACGAAGTGCACATGCTCACGAACACGGCGTTCAACGCCATGCTCAAGACGCTCGAAGAGCCGCCCGAATATCTGAAGTTCGTGCTGGCCACGACCGATCCGCAAAAGGTGCCGATGACGGTGCTGTCGCGCTGCCTGCAGTTCAACCTGCGGCCCATGGCGCCCGAAACCGTGCTCGACCATCTGGGCCAGGTGCTGGCCGCCGAGAGCGTTCCCGCCGAGCCGCAGGCGCTGCGCCTGCTGGCGCGCGCCGCGCGCGGCTCCATGCGCGATGCGCTGTCGCTGACCGACCAGGCGATTGCGTTCGGCAGCGGGCAGCTGCTCGAAGCCGGCGTGCGCCAGATGCTGGGCAGCGTCGACCGCTCCTATGTGTTTCGCCTGATCGCCGCCTTGGCCGAAGGCGATGGCCGCAGCGTGGTGGAAACCGCCGATGCACTGCGCCTGAACGGCCTGTCGGCGGCTTCCACGCTGGAAGAAATGGCCGCGGTGCTGCAGCGCATGGCCGTGGTGCAGGCCGTGCCGCAGATGGGGCATGACGCCAGCGACCCCGAAGCCAGCGAGATCGCACGGCTGGCGGGCACCATGCCGGCCGACGAAACCCAATTGCTTTACAGCATCTGCCTGCATGGGCGCGCGGAACTCGGCCTCGCTCCCGACGAGTACGCGGCGCTGACCATGGCGCTGCTGCGGCTGCTGGCCTTCAAGGCCCCGGCTGAAAAAAAAACTCCAGCGATAGCTGAAGCGGCCGCTGCCGCGCCGCTTGCGCCGCCTGCATCAGCCGCTGCGCCAAGGCC